>NZ_JABAFC010000004.1 GCF_012843435.1 Psychrobacillus sp. BL-248-WT-3
GGTAACCGACCGATTATGTGGCAAAACCGACCGATAATTCAGGGCGACCGACCGATTATGTGGAAGAACCGACCGATAATTCGGGGTGACCGACCGATTATATGAAAGAACCGACCGATAATTCGGGGTGACCGACCGATTATATGGAAGAACCGACCGATTATTCGGGGTGACCGACCGATTATATGGCAAAACCGACCGATTATTCGGGGTAACCGACCGATTATGTGGCAAAACCGACCGATAATTCAGGGCGACCGACCGATTATGTGGAAGAACCGACCGATTATGGCACAAAACCGACCGATTAGCTAAATGAACCGACAATTGGGCCAAACACTAGCAAGGTTTATCTTCCCAATTAGAAACAGACCAACGTGATGACGATAAGAAGGAGTGAAAATTAATTGAAAATAGTAGATACGCATTGTGATGCGCTTTTGAAGCTACAGCTAGCTAAGCAAGGAAGAATATACAAGGTAAATCCTTTAAGCTTTGCTGATGCACCGGAGTTGGAAACGAATATGGTGCGGTTGATAGAGGGCGATGTTCTTGTGCAGTTTTTTGCAGTTTTTATATTTCCGAATGTGCCGGATGACCAGAAATGGTTATATGCCTTGGAGCAAATAGACTTGTTTTATACAGAGGTGTTGGGAAAAAATCCGAGAATGAAGCATATAAAGAAATGGGAGGATTTAAAAAGTTTAAAGGATGGAGAAATTGGAGCGATTTTAGCATTGGAGGGTGCTGATGCATTTGGAAATGATTTGATGAAGCTTCGTCAGCTTTACAGGTTAGGTGTGCTATCTATAGGGCTAACATGGAATAATGCTAATTTATGTGCAGACGGAGCAGGTGAGCCGAGAGGTGGAGGGCTTACGCTTTTTGGTAAGGAGGTAGTGCTTTTAAATAATGAGTATGGTGTTTTGACAGATGTCTCTCATTTAAGTGAGAAAGGATTTTGGGATGTGATGAATCTTGCTGAGTATCCTTTTGCTTCGCATTCCAATTCTGCTGCCATATGTGAGCACCCAAGAAATTTGAATGATGACCAAGTTAAAGCGATGTTTGCACGTGGTGGGCATATCCATGTAGTTTTTTATCCTCCTTTTATTAACGGGAACCAGACTGCTGAAATTCCAGAGCTTATTAAGCATATAGATCATCTGTGTTCTTTAGGCGGCGTAAAGCAAATTGGGCTTGGGTCTGATTTTGATGGAATGGACTTTTACACAAATGGCCTTCATAATTCCTCCGATTTTCCAGTCTTGATCAATGAGCTATTAAAAAGCTTTTCAGAGGATGAGGTGAAAGGGTTCGCTTACCAAAACTTCTTAAATATGCGAGCAATCCAATAAAATTAAAATTTCATATTATTTACTAAATTCAAAATTAATTGTATAATACAGGAAAATATTAAGGAGGTTTCTATGAAACCAATTATCGGTGTTTCATCTAATTTAACGGAGCTTGTACTTTCCGTCCCTACAGATAACATTCACGCGGTAACAAGATTTGGAGGTGTTCCAATCGTATTGCCGAATATGGAGACTGAATTGATAGATTCTATTGCAAACTTAATAGATGGTTTACTTTTAACAGGTGGAGGAGATATTGACCCGACACTTTTCGGCGAAGAACCACATAGAAGTCTCGGAAGTATTGTCCCAGAACGAGATGAATTTGAAATTGAGCTTATTAAAAAAATGCTGGAGCAAAATAAACCAATTTTAGGTCTATGCCGAGGTGCTCAGATTATGAGTATTGCAGCTGGTGGAGATATGTATCAGGATATTTATGGTCAAATCGAAACAACCTTACTTCAGCATGATCAAAAAGCTCCACGTACTCATGCTTCTCATTTTGTGCAACTCGGAGAAGGAACTGTGTTAAAGCATATTATTGGAAAGGACCGCATTAAAGTAAATAGCTTTCATCATCAGGCGGTGCGTAAAATTCCACAGGGCTATCAAATTTCGGGTATTGCAAGCGACGGAGTTATTGAAGCATTTGAAAGTCAACATCATTCCTTTGTTATTGGTATTCAATGGCATCCAGAATGCTTAGTCACAACTGGAGATGATTCATCCGAGGCGATATTTAAAGGATTTATTGAAGCATGTAAAAATTCAAGTAAACGACTGTCTTTTCAATAGGCGGTCGTTTTTATTTTGCTCAAAAGCTTAAATCTCATTCATGATTTTGATTCGTTTGGGAAAACTAATGAAAGAATTAAAAAGGAGGTAAAACATTCATGCGCTTGCTTATTAAAATAATGTCTGTCGGCTTTCTATGTCTATTTTTTGCCTCCGAGGCTTCGGCTGCCGAAGAGCTTACGCGCGAGCAAATTCTAGATAAGCGGATGGAATACTATATAAAGTACTCCACGGATACGTTACCATGGTATTATTTGGCTGCAGTGGACCAATATGAGCGGAATATACAGGAGGTAAGGAAAGATCTGCCTGAGCGAGATGGTGTTGTTGCCGTACAATTTACGGATGATTTTTGGGTAGGGCCGCTTAATCCGCTTGGAGACGACACTAATCTGACAACCATTTCTTATTTTGAGGGTCAAGGAAGAGATGGCGATAATGATGGAATTGCGGATCGCCAAAATGATGAGGATGTCATGTTCACGCTTGTCCAATATTTAAGCCCCCAAGTTCATTCAGAGAAGGATTTTGAAAAGGCTTTAAAGCGATATTATGACAAAGATCTAACGGTGAAACAAATATTGACAAATGCAAAGATTTATAAGACCTATGAGGTATTAAATCTGGATAAGCGGGCGTTTGTGCTTGCCATCAGCCACAATTATAGTTATCGCAGTACTTGGGGAGATAAGCGCGGCTGGGGTGGACGACGAATGCATGAGGGCACTGATCTTTTTGCCTATAGCGGTGTTCCAGTAAAATCGGCAACATACGGTATAGTGGAAACCAAGGGCTGGAATGACTACGGTGGCTGGCGAATTGGTATTAGAGACGTGAACAATACTTATCATTATTATGCTCATCTTTCAGGATTTGCTAAAGGAATCGAGGAAGGGAAAATTGTTGAACCTGGGACAGTCATTGGTTATGTAGGCAGCTCTGGATATGGAAAAAAAGGGACTGCTGGTAAGTTTGCTCCACATCTTCATTATGGAATGTATAAATACAATGGTCGCACAGAATGGGCATATGATCCTTTTCCTTTGTTACAAAAATGGGAAAGGGAAGAGAAAACTCGCTATAAGTTAAATCCAGCAGCTAGGTAGTTGCTGGATTTTTTTAAGCAATGAAGAGTACATATATCCAATAAATATGCTTGAACAAGACGAAGGCATATAGGAATAGTGCTCCCGCTATAAGTAACTGTAAAAAGGCATTTGGCTTTAATTTTGTAATTATCAATATGAATAAAATCGGTAAGATAATTTTAATCGAAAAAAAACCAAGGATGCTCGTTTCATACATATAACGCATCAGTGGATTGGCTTCTTCTATATATCCGTTGCTTAAACCAAAGTGGGTGATAAAGCTATCACAAATAGCTAACAATAAAAGAAGTATGGCTGTGTAATGCCATCTATTTTGTTCTGTAGCTTTACTTTTAATTTTTGTGTCCATAAGACCAGCTTCCTTTCTTTAGTTAACTGATATCAGTATGAGGACGTTCGAATCTTATTAACCCTTTTTATGGAATAAAATTTAAGAAATACAAATAATGTTAACTATTTTTAAAATTAAAAAATTAAAAATATGACTTATAAAATAATAATTTGTTATTTCTTGTAGAATTAGCAAATAAAATAGAAGGACTATAGAATCATAAACTGATATTCAATAAACTAAATTTTCTTGAAATTAAATAGACTGATAGATAGAATTGAAAATAATATGTATATCTTTGGAAAATATTGCGGCTGAATGAAATGGTTTAGCAGCAAAATATTTTAAAAAGATTTATATAAAAATAGGGGGAATCGGAAGCTTATGAAAAAATTAGTTGTGGCAATCGTGTTAGTAATATCACTTCTTTCGAATTCGTTTGTGGGGGCAGCTTATGCATCTCCACTTGAAACGGTTGAAAAGGCTCAGATCCAAATAGAAAATGCGAAAAAGACTTCTATTAAATCTCCTTTTTTAAGTTCAATCATTGATCAAACTGTTGCAAAATTATTTATGGCGATGCTTTATGTAGTGCCGCCCGCTTCAAAGGTGGAGGAAAGTGATGAAAAAGTGATCAAGGTGGTTCGTGCCACTTATGAAAAGCTAACAGCAAAACAGAAGAAGCTAGTAGATATAACTAGATTAGTGGATGCAGAGAATGCTTTAATGGCATTAAAAGCAGCTAAGGAAGATAAGAAAATCGCTGCAAAAGTTGTAGAGCTAATCGATCAAATTAATAAAGAGTCTAGTGCAAAACAGTATAAGCAAGCAGTTACCGTTGCACTAACTGAATATAATAAACTAACGGACAAGCAGAAGGCATTGGTTACTAATTCTGCTAAGCTGACGATAGAAGCAGCTGATTTAAAAGCTGCTGAACAAGAGGCTGCAAAAATTACACCGTCAGCAATTGGAGAACTAGTCGAAGGAGATATTTTAGTTAATAAAATTTCTGCTTTAATTGGCGAGGATTATACGGTGACTTTATTGTCTACACCTGAAGGAATGGTTGTAGATGGGAAAATTGTACAGCCTGAAATTGGGCAATCGGATAAGTCAGGGACAGTGGTAATGCTACTTACAAGAACAGACGGAACAAAGGTAGAGCATTCTATAGAGCTTACGGTTAAAGCTAAAGTCAATTTGGACAAAGGACTTTCACAAATTAGCTTATTCAAGGACAGTACCTCATCTAAGATTGACTTTACGACCATTTCGAATTTTGCTTTAAAAAATAAAGAAACGAACAAAATTTATAACGTAGGAACTACACCGAACAACCAAAAGAATGTGTATCAGATGAAGGATCTTCCGACAGGAACTTATACGATCGAGTTTAACGCACCAGACGTGTTCCAAGTCCATAGCATTCAACTTGGGGATTCATATAAGGAAACGATTTATGATCCTGCTAGTAATCCTCTAGTCATTACGAAGGATAAAACAACCTATGTGAAAATCATTTTAAAGTCGGAAATCACTTTACAGGAAATTAAACCGTTGGAAAATCTAACAGTACCTTACGATATTTCTTATGATGATTTTGTAGCTGCACTACCAAAGCAAGGTAAAATTGTAGATTCAAGAGGACAGGAGCACACCGTTCCATTGAAATGGGATGTGCGCCCATTCCAGTTTGAAAATTACACGAAGCCAGGAACTAGAACTTTATCTAGTGAATTCTTTAATTTACCTTTAGAGGTATCTAATAGTACGCCAGCACAACGTCTGGAAATGACTATTCAAGTCATATTTCCAGAGCCAGAAAAAAGCAACTCGCATATTAGCTTATACAAAGATAGTACATCCTCTATGAATAAAATTGATTTTACAAACATTAGTAATTTTAGCTTGAAAAACAAAAAGACAAATAAAGTGTATCAAGTAGGCACTACACCGAGTAATCAAAAACATGTGTATCAAATGAAGGATATTCCTGAAGGTTCTTATACTATTCATTTTGATACATCGGATTCGATGAGTGTAAGTCATATTGAGCTTGGGGAAGCCTATAAAGAAACAATTTACAACGCAGATACTAATCCATTGGTGATTACGAAAGGGAAAACTGCATATGTGAAAATTGTTGTATCGTCTGAGGTAACTCTCGAAACCATTAGTCCATTAGAGACTTTAACCGTTCCTGCAGATATTACGTATGATGATTTCCTAGCTCAATTGCCGAAGCAAACAACTATTATTGATTCGGATGGGGAAGTGCATACAGTAGCGATTACATGGGATGTGCGTCCATTCCAGTTCACTAGCTACAAAAAGCCTGGAACCGTTTCGTTAACTAGCCAGTTCTTTAAGCTGCCAATTGAAGTGTCTAACAGCACTCCAGCCCAACGCTTAGAGGTAGGCTTGCAAGTGGTTTTCGCGGCACCGGATGCACCTGACGCAGTAGAGGAAGAGGAACTATAATATAATTTGAATGAAAGAATCTCTTTAGGGCCACGTGGTCTTAAAGAGATTTTTTATTATTTGGAGGTAAAGGCACGATTTTATTAGAATAGGGAAGCTTCGTTAATGTAAGAAGTGTTGGTTACTTAAAGAAAGTAAGGTTATTATGCTAGTTATTGGGTATTTTAATAAGGTATATTTAATTGGACAAAATACATAGAACAATGGAGGTAGAAGATGGCGAAGATGAATAAAGGGATTATAACGGCGTTATCAGCAATTGGATTGGCTCAAGGATTAAAGGTGTTTACCCATAAAAAAATAACTGGCGAATGGGATTTAAAACAAGCATTTACAACTGGTGGAATGCCAAGCTCTCATTCAGCAGGTGTAGCAGCTCTAGCTTCATATGTAGCAGCAAACAGAGGCACACGCCACACGGAAACAGCATTAGCAGTTGTGTTTGGAGCAATTGTTATGTACGATGCACAAGGTATTAGACGCCATACTGGAGAAATCGCTCAGCTAGTGAACGATTTAGAAGAAAACGTTGTAGCTCTATCTGGTAATTTCCCTAGCTTTGAGGTTGTAAAAAGAGAAGAGGAACTAAAGGAATTACTAGGCCACCAACCAGTAGAAGTACTAGCTGGAGCAGCACTAGGTACAGTGTTTGGAATACTTTGCGCCAGACTTGAAGACCGATAACGTGGGACAAGTGTGGATGAGATGTTACTAATGTCTAAAATGTTAGTGGTGTCTGAAATGTTACAGGTGCCTGGCACCTGTAACATTTCAGAGGAAATAAAAAAGGCCATAGCGATTAGTTAAATCGCTTTGGCCTTTAGTGTTTTAGTTGACTGCGTAATTTTTTGTTTCACCATCATCATATTGGATGTCTAGGTTAAACGCAGTGAAGTCTTCTACTTCAAATGCTTTGGAAACCTCTTCTACTACATCCTCCGTATTCATTTCTTTCGTTAAATTTAGGTCTTTAAAGATAGGATCAAGTGTTTCAGCTGCTCCTTCACCTTCTGCGTTTACAGCAGTATGCATATTTTTATAAACTGCTGAAGATGAGTCCAATTTATACTCTACAATGACAGCATCTTCGTTGTCTGGAGTATCGATAATTAAAGTGAATTCCTGGAAGCCATAGTCTGTTTCAGGATTAGTAACAACTTGTGCAGAATCATCAACTGGGTTTGGCTCAACTACGTCGGATTTCAATACATTTTCATCATTCTCATCGTTGTTATCATTGCAAGCTCCTAATAAGAATGTAGTTGAAAGAATGGATGTAATTATTAACGCTCTTTTTTTATTTATCATCATGTTGCTCCTTCCTTGATGTTCTTGTACTTACTCTTTTAATATCCAAATATAATATACGTTAAACAAATATTTTCCTAAAAGTGGGATAATACTACTTTTAGTAGCTAGGATGGAACCAATAGATCATCATCATTATTACAGGTGCCAGGCACCTGTAATATGATAATAATGATGTTGATGTGTAATATTGGTTTAATGGGTAGCGTATAGGGTATGGAGAATGATGAAAGGGTAGGGTGATTTTTGTGAAGGGTTATAAGGAAATTACGAGTGTTGATGAATGGAAAGATGTATTAAAGCTTTCTGATGCCCAGAAGATTTTAGTTTTAAAACACAGTACTACTTGCCCAATTAGTGCGAGGGCTTTTCGAGAATTTGAATCATTTGACACGCCATTAGAGAAGTATTTAGTTAAGGTGAGGGAGAGCAGATCGGTTTCAAATGAAATGGAGAGTGACTTGGGCGTTAAGCATGAGTCACCACAGGTCTTTTTAGTCGGAGACGGGAAAGCTGTTTGGAATGCATCTCATCATCAGATCAATCGAACAGAGCTAGCAATCGCCACGAAATCTTCTTAAAAGGTGTGTAAATAAATGAATGAAATTTTAACTGTGAGTGAGTACCTTGTAAAAAATGCAGAAACAATTGGAGAAGAGCTAACCAAACGTGTTGTTGCGGAAGCACAAAGCATGGATGAAAATATAAATATTGAATCATATATAACAACGAAAAAAAGAAATCAAGAACTTATATCTATTTTAGGAGCAGCGCTTAATAAACCTAAAAATATCGCTGAAGAGGAATTAGCTCATTGGATCAATGAAGTACGAAGTGATGAAATCGCTAATTTTTCAAGCTTTTCTACCCATATCGCGACTACTGTTAAAAGTAGAACTATTTTTTTAGAATATCTGAATGAAATTTGTTTGTCGTTACATGTAACCTCAGAAAGCATTGTAAGCATCAACAGTCAAATTAGTTACTTGTTTGATGTATGGATGGTTAATAAAATGCATGTCTATGAGGACCATAGGGAGCAAATGATTATAGAGCATCAAAGAGCAATCAACGATTTGAGCGCTCCGATCGTACCAATTCAACATGGAGTAGCAGTTCTTCCTCTTGTTGGGTCTATAGATTATATTAGAGTACAGCATTTGTTGACCTATGTATTGCCTACCATTCCTGACATGGACATTGATTTTTTAATCATTGATTTTTCAGGTATTCTAACAATTGACGAGGAAATTGCTCAGCATATTTTCACCATTCATAATGTATTAGAGCTGCTTGGCATTCATGTGTTGTTCACCGGTATCCGACCTAATCTTTCCATGGTTATCGTCCAGGCAGGAATCGATTTTAGTTCCTTCCAAACCTTTGGTAGTGTAAAGCAAGCGATAGAAAGTATAAATAATAAGTAAGTCGCAATATAACTTTAGCTTCTTTCATAGAGCTGTGGTGGCATAGAGCTACTACAGTTTTTATTTATGCCAAAAATAGGATTGTAGAAAAAAGTACAAAGGAATTTCTCAAATAAAATAGCGCATAGCGAGCGAAATTGAATCTTCGCGAGCTTAATGATGATTAGAATAGCTATTTTTTCTTTTATTAGTAAAAGTGCAAGTGAAATTTCGTAAATCAAAGGGCCTAAAAATAGGAAGTATATAGGATATTTGATTTGCATGTGTCAGGCTGAATATTCCCCTTTTGATAAATTCTTTAGTTTAGAAGAATCGTAGGAGGGGTAGATGGAGGTTGGGAACATTTATAAAACAAAGGAGGACATGGAATGTTTGATGAATTATATTGGAGGAACACCCTTCACTTTTTACCAGAGCTTTTATTAGCATTATTGGTCTTATTAATAGGTTTTTTTGTAGCTAAGCTACTAGAAAATGCTACCTTTAAGCTTTTAAGGAAGTACCGTGTCAATGAAAGACTTGGCAATATTAAGGGTGAGTGGTCAGTAGAGAAAATTCTTAGTAAGGTAGTTTTCTTTATTGTATTGATCTTTGCATTTATCCTGTTCTTTTCTATTTTAAATATGGGTAATTTAGTATCTCCATTTGTCTCTATGTATTCAGGGATTACAGGTGGTGTGCTAAACATTTTGAAAGCTGGTCTCATCTTATTGTTTGCATGGGTTCTAGCTACGCTTGTTAAA
This sequence comes from Psychrobacillus sp. BL-248-WT-3, assembly GCF_012843435.1. GTDB lineage: Bacteria > Bacillota > Bacilli > Bacillales_A > Planococcaceae > Psychrobacillus. The sequence goes on from NZ_JABAFC010000004.1 coordinate 9,559, forward strand.
AAAGTTATTAAGATGACTGGAAATAGATTTAGTCTAAATAAATACATTATGAAAACCGGGGGAGACCCTTCCAAGGTAGACCAAGTTAAATGGACAGATACTGCTGCAAATGTGGCATATTATTTAATCTTTCTTTTGTTCATTCCGGCAGTACTAAACGCGCTTGGAATTGATGGATTAAGTGGACCTTTGGAAGGTATGCTTGCTAGCTTCTTTAATTTCATACCTAAGCTAGTATCAGCTGCAATCGTGTTTGCAATTGGTTGGTTTGTAGCTAAGCTTGTGCGTACATTAGTAGAGAAGTTTCTACAGGCTGCAGGAGCAGATAAGCTTGCAGATAAAATGAAGCTTTCTAGTTTTATCGAAGGTACGAGTCTTTCTAAGATTGTAGGAATCGTTGTATTTGTATTAATCATTATTCCGGTTTCCATTACTGCATTGGAAATTTTAGATTTACAAGGCATTTCACAACCAGCAATTGCAATGTTAAATAATATTCTAGCAATGCTGCCTAAGATTTTCGTAGCAATAGTATTAGTGCTTGTAGGTATTGTTGTTGCTAAGTGGGTTAAAGATGTGGTTGTTACTTTACTACAGAACCTTGGCATCAACTCGATATTTGGTAAAATGGGCTTCGCTTCCACTGGAGGATCCGCGCCTTCCTTTGCAGCAATAATTGGTACTATCGTTCAAGTGTTTATTATTTTATTGTTTGTAGTGGAAGCTCTACAAGTGTTAGAACTAGAGTTTATGGTTACTCTTGGAACAGCGATATTTGCTTATTTACCACATGTCCTTGCGGCAGTTGTTATATTGGCAGTAGGATTCTGGTTAGCAAGTTTAGTAGAGAAATTAGTAGGAAGCGTTATGAAGCATTCATCAGGTACTCCGCATTTCCTACGTTACGTTGCTAAGTACGCTATCTTAGCCTTTGCATTTTTCATGGCATTAAGTCAGTTAGGTATTGCAGCAGCCATCATTAACTCTGCATTTATCCTAATCTTAGGTGGAGTTGCTTTAGCGTTCGGTCTAGCGTTTGGTTTAGGTGGACGTGAGCACGCAGCTCGTTATTTAAGTAAAATGGAAAAAAGCATTGAGGACGCAGACGTTTCAAAGGAAAGATATAAAGCGGAAGCTAAGGGAATGAAAGAATCATTTAAAGAAAATTTTCGTGATTCTTCAGAAGCAGAAAAAAGTTTAAGAAGAGGAAAAGGGCCACATATCGATGAGGTTAAACCAGTCGGAGACTTCGAACCACAAAATGGGGTAGATACTCCTACAGAAAACCCTATGGATGCAGCTCATGAAGAGGATTCACCGAGCACTGGATATAACATCCCGTCAACAGATGATTTACATCCATATGATGATCTTCCTTCAAATGACGACGATAACAGAAATAAATAATACACAGACACCCTAGCTTGCAAGTTGCTAGGGTGTTTTTACGTCACTAAGGTAAGAGAATTGATTACAGAAAGATTGCAGGTGCCAGGCACCTGCAATCTTTCTGTAATTTTAAAAAATTTAAACGGCGTTCAATTTTTAGTTTTATTTTGTTTGTTTGGATTGTATAATTGTTAATAGTAACAATTTTCTGAATTAAGTAAGGAGGGGATGTTGGTGAAGGCTGCGTTTTTGACAGAGGAGCATGAGCTATTTCGGAAGTCTTTAAGGAGAATGCTTGATAAGGAGGCATATCCTTTTTATGAGGAGTGGGAGACGAAGCGAGAAATTCCTCGTTCGTTTTGGCTGAAGATGGGGGAGAATGGCTTTTTGTGTCCATGGGTTGATGAGGCTTATGGTGGTTTAGGGTTAGATTTCTCGTATTCCATGGTTTTAACGGAGGAGCTAGAGCGTGTTGGTCAAGGGTTGGCAAGTGGTATGTGTCTTCACTCGGATATTGTAAGCCCTTACATTGCGGAGCTTGGAACAGAGGAACAAAAGCAAAGGTGGCTGCCACGTTGCGTTACTGGGGAGCTTATCAATGCTATAGGTATGACGGAACCGGGTGCAGGATCTGATTTGGCGGGTATTAAAACAACAGCTCGTCGCGATGGAGATTATTATATTTTAAATGGAGAAAAGACGTTTATAACGAATGGGACGATTGCTGACTTTGCAATTATCGTTTGTAAGACGGACCCTACCGCACAGCCCGCGCATCGAGGCATCAGCTTGCTTGTCGTGGAAAAAGGCATGGAAGGGTTCAAGCATGGGAAGAAGCTCGATAAAATTGGTATTCATAGTGGTGATACTGGTGAGTTGATATTTGAGGACGTTCGAGTCCCAGTAGATAATTTATTAGGGGAGGAAGGCAAAGGTTTTTATTATTTAATGCAAAACCTTCAGCAGGAACGGCTGATTGTAGCTATTCAATGTCAGGTAGAAGCGGAGGAAATGCTTCGAATCACACTAGATTACATAAAGAATAGAAAAGCATTTGGTCAGTCCATCAGTAAGTTTCAAAATACCCAGTTTAAAATAGCTGAAATGGCAACGGAAATTGATATCGGGAGAACTTATATTAACTCATTAACTGCTCGTCACATCGCTGGAGAGGATTTAGTGAAGGAAGTGGCGATGGCCAAATGGTGGATTAGTGAAATGGCAAAGCGAGTGGCTGCGGAATGCTTACATTTGCATGGGGGCTACGGGTATATGGAAGAGTACGAGATTGCTAGAAGATATCGGGACATTCCCGTAGCAAGTATTTACGCAGGTACCACTGAGATTATGAAGACGATTATTGCTAAAAAGCTAGAGTTGTAAATGCGCAAGGAGGTAATCCTTTTGGCAATCTCACCAAATAAAATTACGAAAAAGAAAGAGGAAATTATACTTTCTGCAGTGAAGATCATGAATGAAAAGGGACATCAGCGAGCGACGATGGAAGAAATCGCAGCAGAGCTTCAAATGACGAAGGGGTCACTCTACTATTATTTTAGGAATAAGGAGGATTTGATCTTCCGATGTCATGAGCTTGTACTTGAGCAGGCAATTGACGAGCTTCGCGAGGCTTTTCATTCCAACGTTTCCAATGAAGTAAGACTTCGCCAAATGATTGCTATTCATGTGAAATATGCAGTAAAGGAAAAGGAATCCTTTAACATGATCATTAAGCCGGATGAAACATTTTCAACGGATCACCTTCATCCCATCTTAAAGAAAAGAAATGAGTATGAGGGCTGGTTCGACCGAGTAATTCTTGCTGGTATAGAATGTGGAGATTTCAATATTAATGAACCTAAAATTGTGCGAATGATGCTATTGGGTGCTCTAAATTGGATTCAGCAATGGTATAAGAAGGCTGGAGATAAATCTCTAGCAGAATTGCAACAAATTTATAGTGATTATTTATTGAAGGTAATGAAGTGAGCTTAATCAATTAAAAAGGAGATTGGTTATTATGTTAATTACTGAACAATTGGCATCACATGTAAAAGAGCGACCTAATCACATTATTACGCAATTCAATGGAAGAGAGATTACTTATTCCGCATTTTATGAAAAAGCAAAACGGCTTGCTGGCTTTTTTCAAGCAAAGGGCTATCAACAAGAGGATGTTATAGCCCTATATTTAAATAACTCGGATTACTTTTTAATCTGTTATTATGCATGTCAGCTCGGTGGTTTTACTGTTATGCCGGTTAATACAAAGCTTGCTGCACCTGAAATTGAATATATATTCAAGCATTCGGAGGCGAAGACACTCGTTTATGATGTTCGATTGGAACCTGTATTGTATGAAATACCGGAGACATTTGAAGGGTTTTTACACACCATACAGGTTGGTGGGGATAACACACTAGAGGCTATATTTGCAGATTCAAGCTTAGTAATGAATGAAGTCGCTATAAATGAACAACAGACAAGCGTCATTTTTTATACGTCTGGCACAACTGGGAAGCCAAAAGGGGTCATGCTTTCTGCTCAAAATGTATATGCGACCGCACAAATATGGGGAGAAGCAATGGATTTGAATGAAAGGGATCGAATGCAGATTGTTGCACCGCTATTTCATTGCGCAGCGAGTCATGTGTTTAGTATTCCAGTAATTTATGCGGGAGGGACAATTGTCATAGAGGAGGCATTTTCTCCGGAGCAGGCGTTGACTACAATGGAGCAAGAGAAAATTACTATATTTTTTGGAGTACCTGCGATGTACAGTATTTTATTGAACACGTCAAAGATTAAACAAATAGAGCTTCCAAGTTTGAGGCTATTGACTTATGGTGCAGCTCCAATGCCTTATGAGCTCGTTCGAAAGGTGAAATCTTTATTCCCAAATGTAAAGGTTCAAAATCTCTATGGTCAAACAGAGAATTCTCCGGCAGCAACAACCTTAAAGGACCATTTTGCACTAGATAAGGTCGGGTCTGTAGGAGAACCACTACCGAAGACAGAAGTTCAAGTGGTTGATGAGTTTGGAGATCAGTTACCACATGGCCAGGTAGGAGAAATTGTCGTGAAGGGTCCTCAGGTGATGAAAGGTTATTTAAAGAACGAGGAGGAAACGAATCGGGCAATCCAAAATGGTTGGTTATATAGCGGAGATTTAGGTAGGTTTGATGAAGATGGCCTCCTTTATATTGTCGATCGAAAGAAGGATATGATTATCCGAGGCGGAGAGAACGTTTATCCCGTGGAGGTGGAAGAAGTTCTCTATCAAATTCCCGAGCTGCTAGAGGCGGCAGTTGTTGGAGTCCCTCACACAGTGTATGGGGAAGTGCCTAAGGCGTTTGTTGTTTTAAAAGATGGAAATGAGATAACGGAGGAAGAAATATTGGCATTTTGTTCTAAACGTTTGGCAAAATTTAAAATGCCAGTAGAGGTCGACTTTATGGAAAGCCTTCCTAGAAATGCGAGTGGAAAGGTTTTAAAGAATTCTCTTCGAAACAGTTAGGAGGAATAGTGGATGAAAACAGTATATTTAATAGACGGAGCAAGGACGGCATTTACGAGCTTTGGAGGATCCTTTGCCCAAGTTAAAGCAGATGACTTAGGTGCAGCAACAGCAAGAGAGGCAATGGAACGATCTGGAGTCGGGCCGGATCAAATCGATCATGTCATATATGGAAACGTCATTCATTCTAGCACGAACGCAGCTTTCCTTTCACGTCATATCGGATTGAAGGCAGGTATACCAGTAGAGGTTCCAGCGATGAATGTTAATCGCTTATGTGGCTCAGGCTGTCAATCAATTGTATCTGGTGCTCAAATGATCTTGTTAGGCGAAGCGAATATTGTTCTCGCAGGTGGAGCTGAAAATATGTCGATGTCTCCCTATGCAAATTTTACTGCTAGATTTGGTGGTAGTAAGATGGGGACAATGAAGTATGAGGATATGGTGCTTAGCACGTTAACGGATGAGTATATAGGAAGTGGCATGGGGATGACTGCTGAGAAGCTAGCAGAGCAATATAGCTCACCTCGAGAAGAGCAGGACGAGTTTGCCTTACTTAGCCAAAAACGAGCAGCTCATGCACAGGAATCGGGAAGATTTGCAGAGGAAATAGTAGCTGTAGAGGTTCCTTCTAGGAAGAGAACTATAATGGTGAATCAGGATGAGCATATTAAGGGTGAAGTTACTCAGGAAAAACTGGCATCCCTTAAGCCTTCCTTTATGCAAAATGGAACCGTGACGGCGGGTAATGCTAGTGGTATTAATGATGGAGCGGCTTCGGTTATTATAGCAAGCGGTGAGGCCGTGGAGAAGCATGAGCTTAAGCCTTTAGCTAAGATTATCTCGTGGGGGATAGCGGGCGTTGATCCATCCATTATGGGGATTGGTCCCGTACCCGCAATTAAACAAGCACTTGCTCGTGCAGAAATGACGTTAGAGGAAATAGATTTAATAGAAGTAAATGAAGCCTTTGCCTCTCAGTATTTAGCGGTAGAAAAGGAGTTAGGATTAGATAGAGACAAAACAAATGTCAATGGAGGAGCAATTGCACTAGGTCATCCAGTTGGGGCAAGTGGTACTCGTGTCTTCCTTTCTTTAGCATATGAGCTTAAGAGAAGAGGGTTAAAATATGGAGTCGCAAGTCTTTGTATTGGTGGTGGCCAGGGAATTGCCGTCATTATAGAGAATGTAAATTAATTTAGTATAGGACTTTTACTTTTTTTAAAAGTAGAAGTCTTTTTTAGAGCTATTTAATTGGATTATTAGTGGTAGACGTTTTACATAATTTTTATTGATGGATAGTGTTCGTCTATTATTTAAGTAGTTATTTATACTCTGGAGCAATCAATTTTACTTTTAAACCATAATTTACATGTTTCTCTAGATAACTAATGGAATAGGAAGTATAATGTTATTATTAGATAATATTCTGATAATTGAAGCTAGATATGTGTCAAAAAGAATAATGAGGGAATAAGGATTACAAAGAACATCTAAGAGTTTTTAGGAGGTTATCATGATGAAAATTGGTGTATTAGGTGCAGGTACCATGGGAAATGGCATTGCACAAGTAATGGCTTCAGCGGGACATGAGGTCACGCTTTGTGATATTGATAACGAAATACTAAGAACAGCGGCATCTACAATCGATGCTAATTTATGGAGGCTTTATAAAAAGGAAAATAAAGAGTTTAGTGAGATTGGGCGGGTACTAAGCAGAATTACGTTCACTACTGATAAAACCAAACTAGCAGGACTTGATATAGTAATAGAGGCTATATTAGAAAATCGGGATATTAAGAAAAGAGTCTTTGCTGAACTGGATGCAATTTGTGACCCAAAAACCATTTTAGCTTCCAATACCTCTGGTTTAAGTATTACGGAAATAGGATCCGCAACTGGGAGACCTGATCGTGTCATTGGGATGCATTTCTTTAATCCTGTGCCAGTCATGAAATTAGTAGAAATCATAAAAGGCTCTGAAACTAGTGATGAAACATATGATATCGTAAAAAAACTAGTAGAAGACAGCGGTAAAGAAAGCATTACTATATTAGATGCTCCGTTATTCGTCGTAAATCGTATATTAGTTCCAATGATCAATGAAGCAATCTTTGTTCTAGGAGAAGGTATAGCTTCTGCCGAAGATATAGATAAAGGGATGGTGCTAGGAACAAACCAACCAATTGGACCACTAGCTCTAGCTGATCTTATCGGGTTAGACACACTTTTATCAGTAGCAGAGACATTATTTGAAGAAACGGGAGACACCAAATATCGAGTTGCACCACTCTTAAGAAAATATGTTAGAGCCGGCAAGCTAGGCAGAAAAACAGGCAGAGGCTTCTATACGTATTAAAATACAAAACCACATCCACCATGGATTGTGGTTTTTTTATGTGCAAGTATGTTACAGGTGCCTGGCACCTGTAACATACTTGGCACCTGTGAGATACGAGACACCTGTAACATATTAAGCTTATCGAACTTAGCATTGAACAAATAAAAATGGTATTTATAATGATGTTTTTAATATTTTCTGTAATGTTTTTGTAATGGAATCGATAGTTGGAAGAAAATTTTGAGGAAAGTTATTATGAGTTCAAGTATCTTCGAACTAAGATATTTGGCAGATGCAATATTACAAAAGATGGGTCAAAATAATCGGTTTATGTTAAGAATGATAAATTATTGATATTTTAGTTTGGATAATAAATTATCTAGAGTAAAAATATATTATTAAATTTAAAATATTAAATTAACGGGACAAAAGTCTATGAGCGTTTAGTTCTAAGGTTATTTTTTGATTTTTTTGGATGCTTTGACTACTTAGTTTGAGAATGTTATTTATTATATTAGGCAATGGACTTAAACTCCTTTTAATCTCTAAAAAAAATATAAGGTAATAGGTTTAGAGATTACCAAATAGGGGGATATGGCTATAGTAAATGGTTTTTTTAGTAAAATAAATAGTTAGAAGTATATTAAAAGTAAAAAATATCCATTAACAAATATTTTCTGTAAAATATTTGTAATGTATTTGGTAAAAGAAGTAAAGTGTTGGAAGTATCTGTGAAGGAACGGCAAGTTCATCTTGTAGTTAGCTCTCACAGTTATTTTATAAATTCATCAAAATACTAAACAAAAGGGAGATGTATGAAATGTCAGGAATTATTCGCGTAACACCAGCTGAGTTGGATGCAATGGCATCACGTTACAGTCATGAGTCAAGTGAGGTTGCTTCTCAAATCGGTCGTTTGGACGGTATGATCGGTGAATTGCAATCTATGTGGGAAGGTGCTTCTAGTGCAGCCTTTGCTGAACAATATGAAAGACTTAAGCCACATTTCAATGATATGCGTGAGCTATTAAGTGAAGTTAGCGTACAGTTAAGCCGCACTGGTCAAGCTCTACAAGATGCAGATCAACAAATTGCAAGCCAAATCAGAGGGTAACTTGGAGTATTGTTCAGGATGTAATATATAGAGCGTCATTCCATATTGGAAGGCGCTTTTCCTTCATTTTCAACTATTTTAAGCAAGCTTACACTCTTTAGGAGAGGTGTTACATTTTGTATATAGAAATTACAGTTGACCTTTCAAAGTATAACGGGAAAGTTATTGACCTCCGACTATCTGATTACTACACGATGAAAAAGATGATTGATATTGCGTGGCAGGCCGCTTCCATTTCCAACCCAAAGCGTGAGGGTCATTGGATACGCGTGGTAAACAAGGATAAATTATTCCCTGGGCATTTAACAATGTCTGAATGCGGCATTACGACCGGCGACCGAATTGAAATCATTTGAAGGAGAAATGGACATGGCCCCTAAACAGAAAGATATGAGCAAAACAAAAACCAAACTTAAAGATAGACCATATACATATTTGAAAAATCGTACGGGTGCGGAAATTAATGAGGAAGCCAATAAAACCACCTTTGTATTTCAAAAGGAAAGAGTTGCTTTTAAGCGTACCGAGGAAATAATCTTCCTAAAAGAAGTTAACCCAAAGATCTCTAAGGAGATTGTTATTACTGACGACGAATTAATCGTTCAAGCCGAGATTCCAAAAGACCATATGCGTTTTAGAGACATTCATCGAGAAGAAGAAAAATCTAGGTGGATGCTAGGTTATCAGCTAGTAGAAAAGGTTTACTCTCACCCTTATCCCCGACTAAACCTAATAGTATGCCCGGAAAATATAATCTTTAGCAAGGCTTTGGATCCAATGTTTCTTTACTATGGTGTATTAGGAAGTTTACCTCCGTATGAAACAGATGAAGATAGGCTCTGGCTTGAAACAAAAGCAGTGGTAGCAGCAGCCATAGACAATTCATTCACCTTTGAAGAGTACTTAAAGTACTCCGAAATATTAGAGCTCAAGGAAGTTGGAGCTACCATCATGGGTATGAAGGATAGCCAAGCTCTATTGGACTATATTACAGAAAAAATGGAACAGCTTGAAATCGTAGAAATGGGCAATATCAAGCTACCAAGAAAGAAATGGAAGTGGACTAAATACTTAGCAATCGGACTTGGCATTCTAATTCTTCCTGCAATCATTTTTACTATCATTTATTTTGTACATGAAAAGCCAAAGAACGAAGCCTATACACTTAGCCATGAATACTTTCTAGGACAAAATTATAGTCAGGTAGTGACCTTATTAGAACCTTATTCGGTAAAAGGGATGCCCTACATTGTTCTTTATGAGTTAGCGTACGCATCGGTTACTAATGAAAGATTAGACGAAGAACAAAAGAAAAATGTGTTATCTAATATAACCCTTCAAACAGATGCAGAGTACTTGAAATATTGGATTCACCTAGGTCGAGGTGAGGCAGAAGATGCTGTTGACATTGCAAGAGCGATGGAGGACGGAGAGCTAATTACCTTTGGGTTACTAAAAAGACGCGAGGAAGTTAAAGCAGACAAAGACCTTACTGGTGAAGAAATGCAAATTCTTCTGAATGAAATTGACCAAGAGGTAGAGGAATTTGAAAAGCTAATGCTTGAAGCTGAGGAAGCTGAAAAAGAGGCTGAGGAAGAAGCACAGAAAATAGAAGCAGAAAAAAAAGCAAAAACTGAAACAGCGAAACCGGAGGCCGCACCACCAGTATCAGAAACCGCACCAGCAGAAACACCAGCACCTGCGACTCCGGAAACACCAGCTGCAACCGAAGCACCACCAGCTGCACCAGAAACGCCAGCAGCTGAAGAAAACGCAGCTAATTGATGTTAGAAACTACTCACTTATTATTTGGCTATTTTAATAAACTATCAGGGTACGAAAGAGGGTGTTCAGGTTGTTACAGCTATGGGTATTTTATGGAGAAGATTATCAACGATTAGAGATAAAACAAAGAGAGTTTACAACACTAACCATTGGCCCTGCTATAGAGCATGATGTGACCGTCCAAAGTTTCCCTTTTCTTTTTGGAGAAATAAGGATTGAAAATAAGGAAAATCAATTAGTCCTTCACGACGGGGCACAGGAATTGGGAGTGTTGACAGAAGAAAGTGGTCTTGCAATTGAGCAGAGAGATAAGATCTTAAAAGTGTTCGTATCTTCTTTACCGGTTCAGACAAAAACTTATTTTATTGATTATACAAACGAAGTGTCATTCGACAGTCATGAGGAACAAGCAACCTTTCATCGTACGAATATTATGTTCCCTGAAGTGGAGACTGGTCACTTCTCTTTCAATAAAATCAATGATGGCTGGATTATCAAAAAGGATTTTGCATGTCCTTTATATCTAAACGGAAAACGTTGCGGTACTAACCAAATTATTCAGCTCGGCGATGTACTACAATGGGCATTTATGGAGATTAAACTGGTTCAAAGAGATTTAATCGAAATAGTGACAAGTAAGGAATATATAAGCCCGCTACCTGAAATAGAATTACCGAAAACGGAAAGATATGCTATGTACCCAGAATATAGAAGAACACCTCGAATGATTTATGACTTACCAGAGGATAAAGTATCTATCTCCTTTCCTGCTCAGGAAAGTGATGCAGCAGGTCGAGGATTATTGATGACGATTGCACTACCGCTTGTCATGCTAATCGCTATTGGAACGATTACCATTTTTGTTCCACGAGGGGTATTTGTCATCATATCGATCACGATGTTCATGGCTGTCCTTGTTACATCTACAATTAATTTCTTTAAGGAACGTAAAAAGAGAAAAGAAAACGAAGCGAAGCGAAGAAGAGTTTATGCGGCCTATATGGCAAATTTACGAGAAGAGCTGGATGGCTTATCGGAAAAGCAAAAGTTTGTGCTCGAGTATCATTATCCATCCTTTGAAAAAATGAAGATAATGACAGAGGAGTTATCGGGACGGATTTGGGAGAAAAGTTTAGAAAGCCATGACTTTCTGCAATTTAGATTAGGCATTGGGGATGTCCCATCAAGCTATGAAATAAAGCTTAGCTCTGGGGATTTAGCAAACAGAGAAGTGGACGACCTACTAGAAGAGGCGCAAAGAATGGAAAAGGTATATCAAACCATCCAATCTGCACCAATAACAACCGATTTACATCAAGGTATTTTAGGATTGATCGGTAAGGAAAATGTGGTCAAACGGGAGCTTCAACAAATAATTGGACAGCTAGCCTTTGCTCATAGCTATCATGATATTCGTGTGATTAATATTTTTAATCACAAAGAATACAAGGACTATGAATGGATGAAGTGGCTCCCTCATTCCACACTTCCAAACATGCATGCGAAAGGCTTAATCCATAATGAGGAAACTCGTGATCAGTTGTTGTCCTCACTTTACGAAATAATTCGGGAAAGAGATGTGGATGAGATGAAAGGGAAAGTAAGATTTACCCCTCATCTAGTATTTATCATTTCGGATACATCTTTAATAGCAGAACATGTCATCATGGAATACTTAGAGAAAAAGAATACAAAAGAATTAGGTTTCTCGGTAATTTTTGCTGAATCGGCTGAGGAACGGATGACCGAGAATGTTCATACACTCGTTCGATATGTAAATGATCGTGAAGGAGATATTTTAATAGAGGAAGGTAAGGCTGTAAACAGACCCTTCTATTTGGATGACTACGACGCTACAACTAATGAGCGATTCTCTCGTATGCTGCGAACATTGAATCACCAAATAGGTATGAAAAATTCGATTCCCAATTCAGTTAGCTTTTTAGAAATGTTTGAGGTAAAGGACGTAGAAGACGTTCCTGTTCAACAATATTGGAAGACAAATGAATCAGCTAAATCTCTTGCAGTTCCGATAGGGCTCAAAGGGAAAAAAGAGCTTGTTCACTTAAATCTACATGAAAAAGCACATGGCCCTCATGGATTGCTGGCTGGTACAACTGGATCAGGGAAAAGTGAATTTCTTCAAACATATATTTTATCACTTGCGGTTCATTTTCATCCGCATGAGGTTGCGTTTTTACTTATCGATTATAAAGGAGGGGGAATGGCACAGCCGTTCAAGAAAATCCCTCATCTGTTAGGAACAATAACGAATATTGAAGGTAGTAAAAACTTTAGTATGCGTGCCTTAACATCTATCAATAGTGAGCTTAAACGTAGACAGCGCTTATTTGATCGGTATGAGGTTGCTCATATCGATGACTATACAACGCTGTATAAAAACGGTCTTTCTCTTGAACCACTTCCACATCTTTTTCTTATCTCTGATGAGTTCGCAGAGTTAAAGAGTGAGGAGCCAGAATTTATACGGGAGCTAGTAAGTACTGCTCGTATTGGACGTAGCTTAGGAGTACATCTAATCCTTGCTACTCAAAAACCCGGCGGAATTATTGATGAGCAAATTTGGAGTAATGCCCGTTTCCGAGTAGCCCTGAAGGTTCAGGATGCGAACGATAGTAAGGAAATTCTCAAAAATAGTGATGCAGCTTCCATTACCGTGACAGGTAGAGGATATTTGCAGGTAGGAAATAATGAGGTCTACGAGCTGTTCCAATCTGCTTGGAGTGGTGCGCCGTATATGGAAGAAACGTTAGAAGGAGAAGAGGACATTGCAATTGTCACTGATTTAGGGCTAATTCCACTAACGGGCATTGAAACGAAGGTAAGTAAGAAAAAGAGTAAAATGACAGAAATTGAGGCAGTGACTGCTAAAATTGCTCAAACCCAAGAAGAAATGGCTATCCAAAAGCTCCAAAGTCCATGGCTGCCACCTTTGGCTTTAAGGATTACTCAGTCCAAGCATATAGAAGAAATGGAGGATGCCTTCCTACTTGGAATGATAGATGAACCAGAAAAACAGGCGCAAAATCCAATTTATTACGAATGGAAGAAGGACGGGAATGTAGGAATCTTTGGTTCCTCAGGTTATGGGAAATCTTATACATTATTAAGACTCTTACTAGGTATAGCAGACAATCTAAGCCCTGCCGAGGCTCACCTTTACATTTTAGATTATGGAAATGGATCTCTTCTTCCTATGAGGCAACTGCCACATACAGCTGATTACTTTACGATGGATGAGGAGTTAAAACGAGATAAGCTTATAAATATAATAAAGGATGAGATATCTAACAGAAAGATAGCTTTCCAATTGGCTGAAGTGAGTAATATCCATATGTACAATAAAGTATCAGAATCTCCATTACCTCTTATTTACATAGTAGTGGATAACTATGATATTGTGCGTGAGGAAATGGAAGAGCTAGAGGCACAGCTCATCCAGTTTGGTCGAGATGGACAATCATTAGGTATTCATCTGCTTGTATCTGCAACAAGAGTACAGTCCATTAGACAATCACTCATGAACAATTTAAGAACTAAAATAGTCCATTATTTAATGGATAGCACAGAGTCGTATGGTGTCATTGGAAGAGTTCCATTTGACTTAGAGCCTTTCCCAGGTAGAGCGATTATTAAAAAAGAAGAAGCGAAGTTTGCACAATTATTCCTCCCAGCACATGGAGTAGACGATTTCGAGATTTTAGAATCTATTAAGTCAAAAGTGCAAGCATTGAAGAGTGCTTATGCAGATATGCCTGCACCAAAGCCAATTCCAATGCTGCCGCTTGAGTTAAACAGCGACAACTTCCAAGACTATTTAGAGGATGACATAATGCCTGGAATAGTACAGCTTGGCTTAGATGAAGAAACAGTTAGAACGATTCCAATTAACTTTAATAAAAATCGTCATCTAATGCTGATTGGTCCGGTTCAAAGAGGTAAAACGAATACGATTAAGTGGTTATTACATCAATTTTTAGAAACGGAGAATGGCTTTATTGCTATCTTTGATTCATTTGATCGAGGTTTAGCAGCATTCTCAGACGAACCAAAAGTAGACTACTTAGAAACGAAAGATCGATTGATAGATTGGATTACCAACGTGGAGCAACATTATGTAGAAGTGGAAAGTAGCTATCTAGAAAGCTTGCAAAACGGACAATCACCAACAATCGTCCCTGCCTATTTCATCATTGATGGCTATACAAGATTTTTACAGCTCGCAGATGTAGGCATTCAGGATCGTCTATCTAAGCTAATGAAAAAATATACTCATCTAGGCTTTAATGTGATTATATCGGCTAACAACTCAGAAATTACAAAAGGCTTCGATGCATTTACGAATGAATTGAAGCTCGTAAGACAAGGATTAGTATTTATGAAAAAATCAGAGCAAACGCTGTATACAGTACCTTATGAAAGAAAAGAGGCAGAACTGCCTTTAGGTTATGCGCATTACGTATTCAATGGAAACGCCACAAAGGTGTTAATTCCGTTATGTAAGATGGAGAGGAAGATCACCCAATGAAAAATTTAAAGGGAACGGGATTATGGAAAATAGTTGCTGGGATTGTTCTAATATTAGCTCTCCCTATTTTGTTCTTTCAGCTGATGGGGGTCAGCATATTAGATTTAGACAATCCAAATAAAAGAGTTATTGCCATTGTCAATGAGGATCAGGGGATCATAAAAGGTCAGGAAAGTATTGACATGGGGGTAGAGGTAGTGACGATACTAGCTACCGATTCACCATATGAATGGAAGGTAGTCGGCCGAGGGGCAGCTGAAAATGGGTTGAAGTCTAATCAGTATGAGGCCATCGTTTATATCCCTTCTAATTTTTCTTCCAATGTAATGTCTTATGATCAGCAAAATCCGGAAAGAGCAGAATTCTCTTATAAGGTGCATTCACAAAAGGCTGGGCTACGAAAAGAGAGAGTGCTGCATGAGATCGAGTCAGCTACCAATCGTGTAAATGAAAAGGTGTCTACTCTTTATTGGACATACGTAGCACAGGAAATGGATCATATTAAAAAGGAATTTGCGAATATATTAGGTAAGGAAACTGAGTTTCTATCGACGATGTCAGCTTACTATAAGCCGGAATCTGAAACACTTGCTGAAGAAATGAAACGACAAAAGGAACAGATGGCTGGATTACTTTCAACAATGAGTTCAGCTAATAATTCTCACGCTGCAAGGATTGAAAATGCGGAAACTTTCGGAAACCAAATGACTGGATTTATCAGCTACGTCCAGCAATATAAAACGTTCCAGGATAGTCAAAAAGAAATTTTAAGACAAGTCCAAGATGACAGTCTTGCAAAGATAAAGGTTGCTGCCGCTTCTCAAGCAGAGCATTTCAATAAAACTGTTCAGCAGCTAGAAGATAGCAACGAAAAGTTAAATGATGAAATTTACAAAGTGAACAATATTATAGATGCCAACCAGGAGAAGTTCAATGCATTGTCTGAGCTCCGAAAAAGTGAGGTAGATCGCCAGCTTAATGACTTACTTGTCGTTCAAAAAACTGCAATCGATCGCTATAACTACTCGGTGCTTGCAAGCTTAGAAAAAGGAATTGAGGCAAGAAAGAACGGTACTGCTGTACTAGGGATAATGGATGTTGGAACTGATCCACAGCAACTAGTTCCAATCGGTACAGAAATGGAACAAAAGGCTGCAGCAAAAACAGGGACACTTCTTCCTACTTTAGAGGAGGAGCGTACAAAGGTTAATGAAATCCTTACAGCTCTACAGTCTTTAAAAACAAAAATAGCTGAAACAGATCCAGAGTCTACATTGTTAACTGATTTGGATCAGCTACAAGGTGAATTGACAAATGTCACCGCGCTTATTTCTCAAAAAGAAAACGTGTGGAGCAGTTCCAATCAAGAAGGAACAAATGATTATGCTACTGCTGCTAAGGAATATACAAGTCTTTTAACAGATTATCAGGCCGTATACAGGGAATATCAATCCGTGCAGCAAATTATAGACACCTACCCGGCTGATACGGTAAGGATAGGGTTGGAGATTAGTCAAAAAGAAGAAGCATTATTGACTCATGCTAATCTAACAGCCGAACAGAAAACTAGATTACAAGAGTTATTTAGTAAAAGAGTTACCAATACAGAGCTAAGCTCTTTATTGTCCTATTATGCAACTTTAGAGCAGTTTGAATATACGTTGAATGAAGGAGGGGAAAGCACCAACAAGGATGCCCTGCTAGAAGACGAAATTTTAACAGCCTTACTTAAAAATGTGGTAGATGTTAATGAAATAGAATTAGAAGGCTGGACTGCAGTAGAAGAAAGTATACCGGAAACTCAATTAGGAATGACCGATTTAAGCACAACCTTTGCTGCTATTATGTCCGGTCAAAGAGAAACAGTGGAAGGGCAGCATTTATCGTTACTAAATGATTTAGATACGATTGATAAGCAGGCGAATGTATTGCTGCAGCAAATTCAAAACCCAGCTACTATGTTAGGTGCAGAACCTCAGCAAACAGTAGGTGAGGGAGAAGTTGCATCCAGTCAACAAAATGTAAGTAATCAGCTAGTTTCTCTTAGTCAAATGATGAATACGTTATCGGACCGTCAGAATAACTTGGTAAATTACGCAAATGAATTGCACGCAAAAGCAGATAACATTAAAACTACATCTGATGAGTTTAGTAACAAATGGGAGATAAACGTGGATGCTATGTCTGATTTTGATGGGGACATACAAAGCTTCCTAGCAAACACTTATGTAGATGGACAGGAAAATGGTTATGCATTTAACCATTTTGTGAATCCGCTAGGAGTAAAAGGAGCTGCTGCTGTCTCAGAGGAAGGACAAAAGGTTCCACCAGTTATCTTATTTATCGTTCTACTGATTAGTAGTCTACTAATAGGTTACTTTACGTATCAATTAAAGGATGGGGCAGTTGGACTTCGTATAGCAATGACAATCATCTTATCTCTTTTAGTTGGGATTATTATTAGCCTATACAGTATTAATATGTACATCTTAAATGACGATCGTGCCATTCAATGGACGATATTTACGGTGCTATTACTATTAGCAAGTGCATCCATTGTTCGAGCGGCATTAGAGTTTGGTCAGGCAGCCGGGTGGCTAGCTGGAATAGTACTTATGTGTATTTACATTATTCCACTGCTGATTTTAGCAGTGCCAGATGTGAACGTACCTGATATTTTATCCAACGTGTATCTTTCAATAAAATATGAGGCTGAAACAAACTTTACGATAGGAGTAATCATTACAGGTGTTATAGCAATCATAATGCTAGTAGTATCCTATTTTGTAAGCAAGAACAATGGCCAAAACGCTACGACAGTAGATGAAGCGTATGAAGGCTAAAAAGGTCATTTTAGTGGTCCTCTGTACAGCGCTACTCTGTTTTCCTAAAAGTGGAGTAGTGCTAGCAGATGAAAATAAAACAATCGATGAATTAGAGCCTTTGTTATATGAAAAGCTAGAATTTAAGAAAAATACCGATTATCTACATGATGTGAAGAAAACAGAAATGAAAAACACGATTCCTATTAAGCAGTTTGATATATATTTTGATGGTAGGAAGAAGCTGCCTAATCGTACTGACTCATCTTTCCTTTTCCTAAGTGATGAAAGAGGTGAGAATAGTACGGTGGCAGCACGCTCCTTAGAATTAAAGCTTTTCACTTCTGGGGAGAAAGAGACAAGAACAAAAGGGAACTTCTCACAGCAACAGCAAGAAGGAAGTTCAAATGGCAACCTGCTCACACTTGTTTTCCTATTGATTATAGCCAGTGGGATTATTATTCTCTTTGTAGTATTTTTGCCAAAGCTCGCACAAACGTCAAACCGTACTCCAAAAAAGAAGAAGGGTATAAGGGAGGGTGAATTAATTTGATTATGTATTGGTATATGAAGCTAGCAGAAGTTAAAGCGAAGATAGCTAGGTTAAATGCGTGTCAAGCTTCTCTCACAGGGAAGCAGGGAGAATTTCAGTCCAATGAACCTAAATGTAAGGAACCGGAGCTTACTCCTACTACTTGGCATGGGACGCTTGCGACAGCCTTTGATGATATTCGTGAATCGGGAATACGTCAACCGTATTTAGAGATTATAGGAACTCAATTTAGTGCTGTATTTGATGCAATTGCCGCAAAAATTGCTGAACTTCAAGCAGAGATAGTTAGTATCCAAGCGACTATTGATCGGCTTTTAGCTGAGGAAGCGGCTAACAATATGAAATAATAGCGGGGGTGTATGTATATGTCAGAGGAAATAAAAATTGTTTATGCGGATGTAGAGAACCAATTAGAGCAAATGACAGCCTCAAATGAAGCGTTAAATCCTACAAAAGAGGCGCCAATTGAAGGAAATGTGCTAGATGTGGCTACTAAGTTAAATGAGCTCTCCGTAAATCTAGAAACTTTGTTAATTAAATATCAACAGTTATTAGGAGAAAATATCCTTACAACTACTAGTTCGGTTGAGTTTATGAAAGAGACCGATGAGACAATTTCTACTGGTATAAATGGGTCAGGTGGACATAAGATGCTAGCGAATTAACATTGACAATAGGAGAGGCTCTTCTATAAGCAGAAGAGTGTCTCTTTTTTAGAAAAAGAGCGGTTAGAAATTTTAAATATGCTAAGTCTATTTTTCATTTCTTTTGATACATTTACATATTTTAGTTAATTTCATTATTACGGTACCTCCAGAAAAAATATGAGATTTAGTATCTTAATATACGTTTGAAATTCGAGAAACCTTTAAAATAATCAGACGAAAGAGTGATCATCCATGGGAATTGAATTATGTTCTTTGCTATTTGACAATGTGCTTTCCTTTCAAGTAAAAGATAAAAAAGAAAATTGGCAAGAAGGAATATTCGAGTTGGAAAACTTTACGCTAAATAATGAAGTGTACAAAAATGGGCCTATCTTTTTTTCCTATAAAGAGTACGATAACGATGCAGAAACTGGTTTATTTAATTACTATTTACCAATAAGTACAGCAGTCGTATTAAATGAAGATGCTCATTTTTCATTTATCGAGCACTTAGAGGTTGAAAAGGCCCTGCTATTAAGACAAGCAGAGCAGGAAGTAGATTTCACGGCAGCCTATGACAAAGTAAAATCCTATGCAATAGAAAATGACATAGAGCTAGAAGATAACTATTATTGTGTCCTGTTAGATGTTTACGGTGAATTTATTATTGATTTATATGTACCTGTAATAGGGCAGGGGGCTGAAAAATGATAGTAGCGAACCATCAAATTGCCTATCGGAATGTAGCTTCTAAGCTTTATAATTTTCTCCCTGAAGAAATTGACTTAGCTATTGCCGATTTTATCCAAATTTTAGAGAAGTATAATTACACGCCTACAGGAACTATGTTCTTCTCAATCATTAGTGACCCTACCGCAGAGGTAATGACTGCACAAATCTTCCTGCCTATTGAAGAAAAATACTTCTCTGTGCCTGAGGAAGAGGCGGTCTTGTTTAGCAGCTATTTTCTTGTAGACAATCTGCTAATGACTAGAATTATGCATGACTTCGACATAAAATCACAGGAAAAATACTGGGAGCTATTTGGCTATGCAGAGCAGAAGCAGCTAACACAAAAAACACCCATTTTTGTCCAAATGAAACAAATGCATAACTCCGAAAAAAGCTTCGTAGAAATGAGTCTAGGTGTACTATAATCATTATTTTTTTAGTTGGTATGTTACAGGTGCCAGGCACCTGTAACATACCAACTAAAATCTAAGCGTAATGACTATCGATGTTTTGGATAGAAAATATAACACTGATTAGTGGAGGTATCCTTATGAAAGTCCTTGATGTTCGTCCTTTTCAAGACGGTATACAGCGAAACACAGATATGCTCACACGGGTAGAACAGGAAATGCAGCAAATTCAAAAGACAATCAGCGGTCTCGTCGCAATGGAGGATCATTTAAAGGGTCAGGGTGGAAATACCATTCGTGCATTTTACAACGATTGTCACATCCCTTTCCTTCAGTTTTTTACGATATTTCAAACAGGATTTAAGGAAAGGCTTTCTCAGATGAAGCTAGCTTTAGAGGGGTTAGAGCCAGATCCAAATGGTTATATTAAGCAAACATTTTTAGAGGGAGAAGTGGAAGAGGGACTAACCGCCATTTCTAAAATTACAGAATCACTTACAGACGAGTCTAATTCTATTATGGATCAGGTATCTGATATTGTTGCGCTCCCACATTTAAACGATAGTGAAGTACAGCAAGGCGTTAATGATTCTCGAAAAAAGAGAGATCTAACGGTTTCGGATTTATGTGAATTTGATATGACTCAAACGAATAATCTCCTTTTTGTTGAAAAGGATTTATTAAGTATGGAACAATGGTTATTAGACATTGAGGGCATGATGAATGATGGACTATCAGACATAGATTTCCAGGCGGATGTATGGAAGGACTATACGGCGGAACACCCCCTTAAAACCGAACTAGATACCCAAGACCCATCCTTAGAACATGTAGAGGATAAGGATCAGTCCAGTGACCCAAATGACGTGGCTAATACCAAAAGTGATGTGGATAAGATTAAAGAGGAAGTAGGGCTCCTAAAACGTATTAATACTGCTACTACTGGTCTAGTATCAAGTTATGGTATGTATCAAGCCGGTAAAAAAGGAGTGTTAAGAACTTCACGTGTATATGACTCGAAAACAGGAAAGTATACACATAAGATTCAGGCAAACGGTGAAGCATTGAAGCATTTAAAAGTAGTTCCTGATGCTGAAGCACTTAGAGACTTTAACAAAGGTCTTCCTAAGGGAGATAAAAAATGGAGTAAAAAACATCACGAAAAAGCAATAAATAATACTACGGATTTAAAGTATGCCACACAAAAACCAAATTCTAGTGGGTGGTCAACTACCGGGGATGAGGTATTAAAAAAACATCCTAATCTTGCATATTGGAATGACAAGGCTACTAGCGTTGAAAAAGCTAAAACTGTTGGTACCGCTACAGCAAAAGGAATAGGAAAGTCTTTTAAGGATATTGTAGACATTAAAGGAATGGCTCAACCTGGACTTAAAGGCGTAACCAAAGCATTAGGACCAATAGGAGCAGCAGCCAATTATTTTAGTAATTATAATACAGCTAAAAGTGAAGGGCTTAGTGGTGGGAAAGCAGCCGCCAGAGCAACAGTTGACACAGCTGTAGAGACTGCGGTTGGTGGAGCAGTCCAGACTGCATTTACCGTAGGTTTCACAGTTGCGATTCCTATTCCAGGTGTTGGAACTGCTATTGGTGTAGGTTTAGGGATACTTGCTAATATAGCATTGACTAGTAAGAAAGAGGGCGGAAAATCTGCTATGGATCATATTAAAGGATGGTTCCGCTAAAGAAAGTGTGGGTTTAAGATGAGATTAGTAGAAGAAGATTTTTCAGTATTGAGGGGACCGTTGGAATCGGGCAGACAGAGTCCAAGCAATATTAGTTTTGTTTTAATAATAAGTATATTTTTACAATCACTACTGTATGGAGTCCTCTCATATTTGACAAAGGGAGAGACTTTATTCCCTAATCATGAGAAAATTTTAAGTGTTCATTTATGGTTGACTATAATTCTAAGTGTATTTTCTATTATTTACTCCATACCTGCAGTATATAGAAAAAGTAGTAGAATCCAATATTTACTGAGTATCCTTGTTACGCATAATATGTCTACATTCCCTTTTTTACTATTGTCCCTGTTTTTATTAGGGTCTACATACGGGGGGGCAATAACTAGTACAAAATCTTTGTTAATGGTTACGTATGTTATTTTATCCCTAGGTTTATTTATTCTAATCTCCACATTTATACGTTTTTATATTTTGCTTAAAAAAGGCCAATATCGTAAGGGCTCTAAAAAGGATGAACAAAGAAGTAAATTAGAATCTATGTCATTTCTTCCAGGTGCTATTGCAGGTGGAGTTGGAGTAGTATTTGTTATACAGTATCTTGCTAAAAATTCAGCTTTCGATGATTCTAATTTTGCTATTCTCATTGTAGGGGGCATCCTCACCTTTTTTGTGATGATGTTCATTTTACCAGAACAACTAGTCATCTTATATTGTAAGTATAGATATAAGAGTTTTAATTTTAATGAGCGAGGCTATTTGTATTCCAGTGAGGATCAAAAGGTTAAAAGAAAACGAGGGATAGAAGCTTAATAAATGAATGGAGTTGACTCATTAAACTAATGGGTAGATTAAGGGAGGAAGATTTTGCAGTTTTAAGAGGACCGTTAGAATCTGGCAGACAGAGTCCAGGAAGTCTTGGATTTGCATTAATACTAGGTATTTTTATACAAGCATTAATGTTTGCTTTACTCTATTTTATGGTGAAGGACGTTACCACATTTCCAAATAAGGAAGAGATAATGAATTTTTATTTTTGGCTTACTGCCGTCTTAATTGGATTATGTGTGCTTTATTCCCTTCCCTATGTTTATAACAGAAGCGGAAGAATACAATATCTAATTTCAATTATTGTTACACAAAATATGTCATCCATTCCTTTTTTACTTGTATCCTTGTTTTTAATAGGGATGGAAAATGGGGGCATAAACACGAATAAAGACTCTTTATTGCAAATCACCTATATTATTTTGGCTATAGGAATTTTAATATTTATAGTTACGTTTATCCGTTTTTATATTTTGCTAAAGAAAGGTCATTATCGAAAAGGCTCTAAAAAAGATGAACAAAGAAGTAAATTAGAATCTATGTCCTTTCTTCCAGGCGCAATAGTAGGTGGAATTGGACTAGTATTTGTAATTCAGTACATCTCCAAAAACTCCAATTACGATGACAGTAACACTATTGCTATCATTATTGGGGGAATCCTTGCATTTTTCGTAATGATGTTCATATTACCCGAGCAGCTAGTCATCTTATATTGTAAGTATAAATATAAGAGCTTTAATTTTAATGAACGAGGCTATTTGTATTCTAGTGAGGATCAAAAGGTTAAAAGAAAACGAGGGATAGAGGCTTAAAAATGAATGGGGAGTTTAGAAAGACTAATGGGTAGATTAAGGGAGGAAGATTTTGAAGTATTAAGGGGACCGTTAGAATCTGGTAGACAAAGTCCAGGAAGTTTAGGGGCAATATTATTTATAACAGTTTTTCTACAAGCCTTAGTATTTTTATTAGAATATTTCATGGTTGGTCCAAATACAGTGTTTCCTTATAAAGAGAAAATTATAGAGATTCATTTATATTTTACAGTTGCTTTAATTATACTGTCGCTTGTTTTTGCTATACCAATAGTTTATAGAAAGTTTGATAGAATTCAGTATTTAGTCTCTATATTAGTTTCGCAAAATTTATTATCCTTCTCTTTGTTTATCTGTGCCCTATTTTTAATTGGAGAGGATACAGGGGGAGAAGTGGTAAGTGCAGAAAAATTGCTCAAGGTTACATATCTTATCCTTAGCTGTGGTTTCTTGGTCTTCTTCGCTACATGTATAAGATTTTATATTTTATTGAAAAAAGGACATTATAGAAAGGGAAGCAAGAAGGATCAGATTAGAGGTCAACTAGAAAAAAATACTACTCTTCTAATTTTTCCTGCTGTTGTCTTTGGTTTAATTATAGTGCTCATTATGCAATATGTTGTAAGAGTAATGCCTGAGTTTAATATAGACTCTGTTTTAATCATTACGATTGGTATCGGTCTCTTTTTTGTCATGCTGTTTGTCCTACCTGAGCAGTTAGTCATCTTATATTGTAAGTATAAATACAAAAGCTTCAATTTTAATGAGCGAGGCTACTTGTATTCTGTAGGAGATCAAATGCTTAAGAGAAAACGAGGGAAGAAGCTTAGCAAAGAGATTAGGAGTTGACTAGTAAATGAGGGGCCAATTAAGGGAGGAAGATTTTGAAGTATTAAGGGAACCGTTAGAATCTGGTCGCCAAAGTAGAGAAAGTATTAGTGTTGTATTAATACTAGGTATTTTTTTACAAGCGTTAATGTTTGCCTTAAATTATTATTTAGCAGCACCTTACTCTCTTTTTCCGTTTAAAGAGGAGATAATTAACATACATTTTTGGCTTACTGTTGGTTTAATAGGGTTGAGTATTGTGTATTCTATCCCGTTTGTTTATAAAAGAAGTGAAAGGATACAGTACGCACTTTCCATTTTGGTTTCCCATAATGTCGGTACTATTCCATTCCTGATTATTTCCCTATTTACTATAGGTTTGGAGGACGAGGGAATGACAAACAATGCGGATACATTAATGCAAATTGCCTGCGTTATTTTAGCAGTAGCACTCTTATTCTTTATTATTATAATGGCACGTTATTATGTATTGCTTAAAAAAGGTCACTATCGAAAAGGCTCCAAAAAAGAAGAGCAAAGAAACGAACTAGCAAACATGTCGTTTGTTCCTAAAGTAGTATTAATAGGGGGAGCTGTATTTATACTTATAACGAAGTGGATCTCTCATAACTCTAATTACTACGACAGCAGTACTCCGGGTATCCTTGTTTTGGGCATGATTGTATTTTACGCAATGATAGCAGTCTTACCGGAGCAGCTAATCATTTTATATTGTAAGTGTAAGTATAAGAGTTTTAACTTTAGTGAGCGAGGTTACCTTTACTCCATAGGAGAACAAAAAACTGAGCGAAGAAGAAAACCAAGGATAGAGGCATAACACTATGTTACAGGTGCCTGGCACCTGTAACATATCATAAAAAAGCATATAAAAAACGCATCCGTTTTTAAATAGGGGTGCGTTTTGCTTTTAAGGGAAATGTATTTTATTTTGAGGGTTGATTTTAAAAACTCATAATTATTAGGACAGAGGAACGGTGCTTCATTATCGTTGTTTTTTGACTTGAATTCTTGCTACTTGGTTTAAATTGATAGTGTATTTATTTTCAGTTTCCACGAACATTCCACCATTTATGTATTCGCGCTCTGCTGTTCTAATGTCTGTGTTTGTTTCAAATAATAGTTGATGGCCATCGTGAAAGGACAATAAAAATTTATATTTTTTTATTTCATCGACGTTTTTCAACCAATCACCTCCTTTTTGAAATTGTATCATTTATATGTATTAATTACGATATAATTGGGAATTATACAGTATTATTTAATTGCTTTTTTAAGGTAAATATAAAAAATAGGTTTTAATGAGCACATAGTATATAATTAATGGACAAACATAATGTGTTTAAGATGAAATTTAAAGGAGTATGAATTGATTGAGTAAAAAGTCTATAAAAAATGAGTTACCAGAAAACTATGAGGATCTTAAAAAAGCAGCTAACCGTACTGGAAGCTGGAGAACTCGTTTAAGTGCTGTTGAAGAGTTGGGAAATTATAATACAAGCCAAGTGATTGATATACTAAAAGTAAGATTAGACCATGACCCAGTTTTTCAAATTCAAGAAGAAGCATATCGCTCATTGCTTGAGTTAGGGGAAGATGTCGTATTACCAAAGCGTAAAAAATTCGAATTGGTAAAAGGAGCAAATAAAGTATTTGTTCGTGTGAAAAAGAGCTTACCAAAAGATCATACGATTGACGACTACTTAACTAAGCTAAAAAGAATGCGTATCGATGTATATGATGCGTATGAAGGTGAAAAAGGCTTAGAATGGCTAGAAGAAGAATGGAAAAAATTATAAGGAATTCTGGAAAAGGTCAATTTGCATTGACCTTTTTTTGTATATTTATGGATGAAATATTACAGGTGCCAGGCACTTGAAATAATGTAAAATAAACTATATAAATATAAAAAATATTTTGTTAGGAGGATTAGTATGAATAAGCTTTTATGGGATACGCCAGATCGACTGCGTGAATTATTGTGTGAGCTTGTGAGCTGGAATAGTATTACGTTAACGGATGGAGAAAGGGAGTTTGCGCCTAAGTTAATAGAGAAGATTCGAGAGCTTGAATATTTTCAAACTCATCCGAGTCAGCTCCAGCTTCATGATGCAGGCTTGGGAAGACAGGTAGTGACGGCTTTATATAAGCATCCTTCTGCAACAGAAACGGTTGTTCTTATTAGTCATTTCGATACTGTGCAGACAGAAGAATATGGTACTTTGGAGCCTTTAGCTTATTTTCCGGAGGAGTTAACTAGAAAGTTAATGGAGAATCCTAGTGAGCTACCAGAAGATGCTCAGGAAGATTTGGCGACCGGCAAGTATTTGTTTGGCCGTGGAACGATGGATATGAAGATGGGATTAGCCTTACATATGCAGTTGATTGAAAAAGCTACTGTGGAAGAATGGCCAATTAATTTAATTCTTACAAGTGTACCGGATGAAGAGGTAAACTCTGCTGGTATGCGTGCGGCTGTTACTCAGCTAGTACGAATTCGTGAAGAGTTTAATTTATCATATAAGCTGTTTTTAAATAGTGAACCTTCGTTTTCACAGGTGCCAAAGGATATTGACGAGTATATCTATTCTGGTACGATCGGTAAAATTATGCCCGCTGCGCTGTTTTACGGAAAGGAAACTCATGTAGGAGAGCCGATGAAAGGGATGACGGCTAACTATATTGCTTCTTTCTTAACACAGCGAATGGAATATAACCCTATATTTACAGAGCATGACCTTGGAGAAAGTACTCCGTTGCCAGTTTCTTTACAGCAAAAGGATTTGAAAATGTCTTATTCAACGCAGACACCGTACCGAGCAGTTGCTTTGTACAACGTGTTTTTATTAAGAAGAACTGCTTCTGACATTATGGATCTGTTTGAACAGGTTGCGAATGAGGCAATGGACGCTTTAAATAAAACCTATCAAAAAATTTGTGAAAGGGAGCAGGTCCAAGGAATTGGACAGGTCAGAGTTTTGAAATATGACGAGCTGCTTGCGTATGCCAATAAAAAATTAGGGATAGAGGAAGTTCAAAGACTTAAGCAAGAAGTACTTGAGGAAGAGGAATGGGACGATCGTGAAAAATCACTTCGAATAGTAGATAACCTCATGATTCAATGCCAGGAGCTTTCACCAGCTACCGTGTTGCTCTTTGCTCCACCATATTATCCAGCGGTTAACACATCCAAGGATCCACTGATTATAGAAGCGGTGGAGCTAATGAAGCAATCTGCACAAACCTTTAATAACACAATTAAGCAAATCCATTATTTTAATGGAATATGTGATTTGAGTTATGTAAATTATGAGGACGATGGTAACGGCTGGACAGCATTTGAAAGCAATACACCAGTGTGGGGAGATACCTATGATATCCCATTCGAAGATATGGCAAAATTAAAAGGACCAGTGCTTAACGTGGGCCCATTTGGCAAGGACCCTCACCAAAAAACAGAAAGACTACATATAGACAGTGCTTTTGTTGAAATGCCAGTAATGCTAGAAACCCTTATTAAAAGCTTATACAAATAAAAAAATAGACGCTCCTCTAACGGGGCGTCTATTTTTGTGTCTTCTGAAAATATATTACAGGTGCCATATATATTACAGGTGCCAGGCACTTGTAATAATATAAGTAAGTAATCGTTAGAGTTTAAATTTGTTTATGAGGTTGTGAAGTTGTTGTGCTACTTCGGATGTTTCAGCGGAATGCTGTGAAATCTCGTCTATAGAGGCAGAGGTTTCTTCTGTTACGGCTGAAATGGTTGTAGTCACTTGTTCAATTTCTCTTATAGATTCAGTTAGATTTTCGATAAGATCTACTACTTGCTTCGAGTTAGCAGCTTCCTCAGTTGTCATCTTAGATATCCTTGAGATTTCCTCTACTGTCTTCCCGACAGCTGTAGAGATATTCTGTAAAGATTGAGAAGTTTGCTGAACGGTTGCATTTCCAGTTTCGATTAGTTTGGTGCTGGTGTCCGTAGAGGTTACTACGTGTGAGATGTTTTCCGTTATCTCTTTTACGATTTCTTCTACTTGTTTAACCTCTAAGTTAGACTGTTCTGCTAGCTTGCGAACTTCTTCTGCTACAACTGCAAATCCTTTTCCATGCTCACCAGCACGAGCTGCTTCTATAGAGGCATTAAGTGCCAGTAGATTTGTTTGAGCTGCTATGCCGGCGATGGACCCAGTAATTTGCTGTATTTTATTAGTTGCTTCGTCGAGCTTCACAATCATTGCGCTAGTTTCAATGGAAGCATTTCTTATTTTATTCATGTCTCGACTAGTTTCTTCGGCTTTCTTGAGGCCTTCTTGAGCAATCTGCATAGTGGTCATCGATTGTACCGA
This sequence comes from Psychrobacillus sp. BL-248-WT-3, assembly GCF_012843435.1. Classification (GTDB taxonomy): domain Bacteria; phylum Bacillota; class Bacilli; order Bacillales_A; family Planococcaceae; genus Psychrobacillus. The sequence goes on from NZ_JABAFC010000004.1 coordinate 37,962, forward strand.
GCACTGGTCCGCAGTTTCCTTTGAATGCTGTAGGCCGGTAGCTAAATTATTTAAGATAACGGTTGAGCTTTCAGCAGATGCAGTACCCGTTGATATAGATGCAACATTTTCGCTCATATTATTGGCGATCTGATGCGCTGCTTCCTTCATTTCAATCAAAGAGGCTGTAGTTTCTTCTGCATTTTTCATTAATTGGGAGGAAGTGTTTTGAATCGTTCCAATCATCGTACGTAAGTTACCAGCAAGTGTATCAAGCGTCCTACTTAAGTTTCCAACCTCATCCTTGCTTGAAAAATTTGTGTCTTTAACGGATAAGTTTCCTTTAGCAATCTCTTCAGCATGAGCAATCAAAACAGATAAAGGCTTTGTTTTTCTTCTAATTAAAAGAAGAGTAACTATAGATGCTAACAATAAAGGAATAATACTTAATAGTAATCCTTTACTAACTACATCCCATGTTCTTTCAGAGACGATGTCCGCATTAAAATCTATTACACTAATAGCAACAATTTTTTTCGAGGGGTCATGATCCTCGAAAATTGGAGCATAGCCAGACAAACGATTCATCCCAGCGTACTCATAGCTTTCTGAGTAGGTAGGGTGTCCCATCTTGACAAGCATATCAATCGCTTCTTGATCTATGTAAAATTGATCTCCTGCATTAAAACCAGTTTCTTTTAAGTTATCATCAGTAGCTAATAGGTTTCCTTCTAAGTCAATTATATATTGTGTCTCAAAAATATCTTTATGAGCAGTAGTCCAGTTTAGCTGCTCACCTACGCTTTTAACGGCAGCAGTGTCTCCAGCAAGTATTTTATTAATATCTTCAGGTGTAATTAAACCAGTAGTAATATTAGCACAACCATATGCTTCAATCCCAGCTGCTTTGTAAAGTTCGCCATAGGCAGTTTTATAAGTAGCTACAGAAGTAATCGTAAGCATAACAATCATTACCCCGACGATAATTGTCCCGAGATGTAGAGTAAGTGTATTTTTCCATTTCAGTTTCACAATAGTAATCTCCTATTCTTTTTTGGCAAATAATAGTTAACCCTCTATTTATAACACATATATCCTATGGATAGATAGAGGAAAATAATAAGAATATTATAATTCATGCTAATAAATTAGGCATATTGTACTTATTTATTCAAATTTAAAACGGGAGGAGAGTCTTAGTATATTTTTCGGCTTGTAATCTTATTGTTACACAACTGTAAAATCACTAATGTTTAAACCGTGTTAGTATGGGTATAGAGAAATTTTTAACGAGAAAAAATAGAGAAATTTTTCAATACTTCTTTGGGGGAACATCAAAATTGACTTCTTTGTTTAAAAAACTAATCACGATCTTAACACTAACTCTAGTTTTAGCCATGGGAACATTTGCGGGAAATACAGAAGCAGCTAGCTCTGTAAAATCCAACGAAATAGTATCAAGTGCGAAAAGTCTAATTGGAACTAAATATCGTTATGGTGGCACAACGAAGGCAGGATTTGATTGCTCTGGATTTATTGGGTACGTGTACAAAGGTAAAGGTGTCTCTCTTCCGAGAACTGCTGCTGGAATGTACAGTAAAGGAACGCCAGTAAAAAAAGCTAAACTAGCAGTTGGGGATTTAGTATTCTTCAATACGACTGGAAAAGGTGTTTCACATGTTGGAATGTTTATCGGGAATGGCCAATTCATTCATGCTTCATCATCAAAAGGTGTAAGAATCGATAAAATTAATGATCCTTATTACTGGGGTAAAAAATACGTAGGCGCTAAAAAAGTTGCTAACGTTCAAGTAGCTAAAAAATAATAAAATATAAATAATGTAACCGTTTCGGCTAATGAGCTGAAACGGTTTTTTCGTTGAAATGTAAATTTCTAGTTTTTGAAAGCTTTGTTAATGTTATTGGTTGATTTTGACAAACAATTCTTTTTTATAGTGACTGTTAACATAAACAAAGGAACTTTCAAATGGCTATTAAGAATATTAAAAAGATGATGAAATAGGTGTTGGTGATAGTTTTTCAGCTTTGTTTATGCTTGTAAATTTATTAGCGCTTTATCGATGCTATAGCTGCTCCATTTATTGATTGGAGCACCAGACGGCGACTCCTACGGGATGAGTGAGACAGATAAGACCTCACAACCACGCGCGTAAGCGATGGGTGGGGGCTTATCGCTCACCCCGAGGAAAGCGTCCGGCTGGTGCGAACAATCAATTCTACTCTCTGATCTAAGATTTCTTTGTATCATAAATCAACCCTACTCTTTAACATAGTCTTTTTTAATAACAAAGCTAACTGAAGTGCTAGGGCATCCTGAAAGTTAGTAGGATTATAACCTGTTACTTGTGCTATTTTGTTTAAACGGTAGGTGAGGGTGTGGCGATGAATCCCAAGTTCCTCAGCACAAGTAGAGAGCTGAAGACTGCAATCAAAATATTTCTGCAAGGTAGTTTGTAGTTTAATATCCAGTGGCTCTAGCATTTTTTTTGTATAGGTTTGAACCTCAAAGGAATCTTTGTTTTTAAACAGAGAGTAAATTTCTACCTCCTCGAAGGAAATGACTGGCTTGTTAGGATTCCCGTATTGAAGCGCGAGCTTGGCTGTTCGGTAGGCATAATGGACTTGCTCTAATAATTGCACTTCTCTCCCTAGCCCAATGGAAAGAGAATAATATTTCTTTAGTTTTTCTGCTAATAAGGTAACTTTGCGAGTGAATGTTGTTTTATCCAAGCCAGAAATTAAAATAAAATGCTCGCTCGCTTGGTAATGACCGACTAATATAGAATCTGTTTCTAGATAGTATTCTATTTCCTGAATAATATTTTGATAAGAGGAAGACTCTGGATCTACCTCAAGCATCATTGCATAAAATGGGGCTTTGTTTTGAAAGCCTATTTTGTTGAGCCTTTCCTGTAAATATTTCTGGATTGGCTGTCCACTCATTAATTCTTCGAAGACGAGCTCTTGTATTTTCCGCTTCCATTCTCTCTCGGAGACTATCAATGCTTGATGGACCATCATTTCAGTTGTTAACTGGAGAAGTGTTGCTATCTCCTCCAAGTCGGCTGGTTCTCCCGTTACTCCAATGATTCCGACTATTTCATTTTGATAGAATATAGGTAAATTAATGCCACACTTTGTTCGGGGAAAAAGATGATTATTATCCTTTGTAATCCTTAGTGGGGACTTAGTTTTAGCTACTTCAATAGCACCTTCATGTATATGATTTACTCTTAGCTCGTCGCCAGAGGCAAGTATGACTCCGTTTGTCTGCATAACGTTAATATTTCTATGAAGACGAAGCATAGTTTGCTGTACTATTTGTTCGGCTAATTGCTTGGTTATCAATTGAATCACCTCAATGTATAAAAAACTAGCTGTTATAATACAGTTAAATTATACAATAAGTATAATGTAATCATTTTTTCTTTGCAATATAATCTTTGTAAGCGCTTTAATCGGAGGAGAGAATATATGAAAATTGTTATTAGTCCTGACTCTTACAAGGGTTCATTGTCAGCAACTGAGGTTGCTAGGGCTGTTTCCAACGCGATTCATGAGGTTGATCCATCTATTGAAACTGTATTACTACCTGTAGCAGATGGTGGGGAAGGAACGCTTGAACCCCTTGTCATTGCAACTGGTGGAACATTTGTAACTGCAACCGTTCAAGACCCGTTAGGAAAACAAATAGAGGCGGTTTATGGGGTGTTAGGAGACAAAGAGACTTGTGTCATTGAAATGGCGAGAGCTTCTGGTTTGACTCTATTGTCGCAAGCTGAAAGAAATCCGCTAAAGACATCAACGTTTGGTACAGGTGAACTGATTCGTCACGCGCTCGATCAAGGATTCCGGAAGTTTATTGTTGGAATAGGGGGGAGTGCAACGAATGATGGCGGGGCAGGGATGCTACGTGCATTAGGGGTTGAATTTAGGAATAAAGTAAAAGAAGAAATACAAGCTGGGGGAGGCTCTCTTGTAAATCTGGAAGAGATAGATATCAGTCGAATGGATAAGCGAATTCAAAGTTCACAGTTCATACTAGCTTGTGATGTGGATAATCCTTTATTAGGCAAAAATGGAGCTACGGCTGTGTTTGGTCCACAAAAAGGGGTAACTCCACAAATGGAGGACCAGCTAGAGAATGGTTTAAAGAACCTTGCAAATAAAATAGCTGAAGTGAAAGGTATTAGGGTGCATCAGATGCCAGGTGCGGGTGCAGCTGGAGGACTTGGAGGTGCTTTTCTTGCTTTATTTCCTGTCCAATTAAAGCCAGGTATAGAAGTTGTCATGGAGTCCATTCAATTTGAAAAGCACTTAGAGGATGCAGACCTCGTCATTACAGGAGAAGGTAAAACGGACAGACAAACTCTCTCTGGTAAGGCTCCGATGGGAGTTGCTGTTGCTGCAAATAAAAGAGGAATTCCCGTTATATTGCTCTCGGGCTTTATAGAGAAAGAAAGTAAAGTAGACTTGTCTACCTATTTTTCTAAGCTTGTTAGTATAGTAGACCATTCAGTAAGTGTGGAAGAATCCTTAAAAGACCCGATTCATTATTTAACTGTAAGAACTAAGGAAATAATGCAAGCCATTCTAAAGGAAGAGGTGTAAGGTCATGTTGTTTTTAGTTATTTTGTTAGGAGTTGTTTTTGTTGTAGTGGCAACTGCAGTGTTCAAGCTACATCCCTTTTTGGCTCTATTAATCAGTGCCTTCTTTGTAGGTATTGCTTCTGGTATGCCGCTGCTAACTGTTGTAGAGAATGTTAACTCTGGCTTTGGCGGTTTGATGACGAGTATCGGGATTGTAATTGTTGCTGGAACAATCATAGGGGTTATTCTTGAAAAGTCTGGTGGAGCTTACCGAATGGCAGAGGTTGTCCTTCGTATTCTAGGTGAAAAAAGACCGCAGCTTGCCATGTCCATCATAGGGTTTATCGTATCAATACCTGTATTTTGTGATTCTGGATTTATTATTTTATCAAGTTTACAAAAGTCATTAGCAAAACGTGCGAAGGTCAAGGTAGCATCTATGGCAGTAGCTTTGTCTACAGGACTTTATGCAACGCACACATTAGTGCCTCCAACTCCTGGACCAATCGCAGCAGCAGGGAATATTGGAGCAACAGATTATCTTGGAACTATAATTTTGGTCGGTTTGTTTGTAGCAATTCCTGCCACTATCGTAGGTTATTTATGGGCCGTGAAGGTTGGGACGAAAATAGACGTGCCAGCGGATCAGGAAGATGCACTGGATTATGAAGAGGTTATTAAATCCTTTGGGAAAATGCCATCTACCTTTAAAGCTTTTTTACCAATCGTACTACCAATTTTATTAATCGGCACGGGCTCAGTTGCAGCGTTAGTTGGCGATGAATCAGGATTAACGAATTTCTTGAGATTCCTTGGTTCTCCAACTGTGGCACTATTGTTCGGTGTATTAGCTTCCTTCTTATTGCTACCTGAAATTAGTGAAAAAACGCTGTCTGGTTGGATTGGTGAAAGCCTTAAGGAAGCAGCACCAATTTTATTAATCACCGGTGCAGGAGGAGCGTTTGGTACAGTTATTAAAAACTCTGGAGTAGCAGAGCTTCTACAGGAAATGGACTTAGGGGTATTGGCTAACGGAGCATTATTCTTACTAGTACCATTCCTTATTGCGGCAGCTCTTAAAACAGCACAAGGCTCCTCAACAGCTGCTCTAGTTATTACTTCATCACTAGTAGCGCCAATGTTACCAACTCTAGGTATAGAGGGTGCATTACCGTTAGCGCTAGTTGTTATGGCGGTAGGAGCAGGAGCGATGACAGTGAGCCATGTAAATGACAGCTATTTCTGGGTAGTGACCCAATTTAGCGGCATGAAGGTTACTGATGCGTACAAAGCACAAACAATGGCAACTCTACTCCAAGGTATTACAACAATCATCGTTACAGCAATCCTTTGGTTTATATTTGTGTAATATGTTACAGGTATGTCTAGGTCACCTATGTTACAGGTGCCAGGCACCTGTAACATTATTTTCAATCAAGTGAAAAACCCCATCTAGAACCGGTGCATTCGCCGGTGTTTAGATGGGGTTTTGAGTTTAGTTGAAATTAATCATGTCATCGCGATAGTTTTGTTTTAGGTCAGATTCAAGGAAGTTCATATATCTAACAAGTAGCTGTGATGCTTTTCCTCTTGTAAGGACTTCGTTAGGGTTGATGCGATTTTTTCTATCTGGATCAATTAGACCTAGTTCACTTGCGACATAGATACTATCCTTTGCTAATTTTGGTATTTTGTTGTCGTCAATAAACTTCGTTGTGTAACCAGGGGTTGGTGCACGTCCCTCTAATCCAAGAGAGCGAATAATAATAGTTACTGCCTCTGCTCTAGTGATAGATTTATTTGCTCCAAATATGTCAGCATTCACTGGAGTTACAATTTCTTTATTTAGTGCGCTTTCAATATATACATAGTTCGGATCATTAATATCTAAATCTGAAAATAATGCTTTTCGTATATTCTTCTTGTTTTTTGGTTTTTCTTCTAGTACACGCAAGTCTACAGCTTTAGCCACAGCTACAGTGAAAAGGTCTTTTTTCATTGCTGCATCAGGAGAGAAGAAGTTACTTGTTTCATCAAAAATACCTAAAGAATATAGTTTTTCAATATTTGGCTTGGACCAATGCTTTTCAATATCACGAAACTTAGGGACAATAAGTCTTTCGATAGTTGGTGTTTTATCTTTATTGATGTATGCAGTCCCTGTTGTGTTGTATGGATTAAACGGAATCTGATAATCATACTCTGCTACCATGTTTGACTTGCTTACAACTGAGTGACCACCTACAAAGCTAGATAGGGAGGGGATATGCTTCTCGTATTCTAATACTCTAGATTTACTGTCCGAAACCTTGCTAGTTACAAATGAAGTCCCTTGTGGGGAATCTATTTCGTAGTCAATCAACTGAGTGTCAGTGGAGCCCCAGAAATTTTTGTAGCCAACATTATTTCCTTCCATATAAACAGTAATTAAATCATTAATTGTTTCTCTGTCGATTTTTTGACTACGCTTATAAATCTTTCTTGCAATTATATTCCCCGAATAATAATCAGTTGCTGGGCGGTTATCGATAACCGAACCTTGAGAAAATTGATAATCATCTAAGGTAAATGTCGATTTATCAGCTAAAGTTACTTTTTCGGAGTAGCTTTTAACTGTAGTTTGAGCCGTAGTTTGATTTTTTTTAACATGAGTAGTTAAATTAGTAACGTAGACGACGCTTCTTGTTAACTTATCTCCATATTGATTACTTAAATTAAATTTATAAGTAGAAGTTAATTGGTTTTTACTTTCTTTTTCAGAGACGGTTGCTTTCCCTGTAAATGTAATTGGAGAGCCGTTTAGAAAAAATACCTCTTCATAAGAATACTCGTCTAAAATGCCACCATTAAAATCTGGAACCTTCGCGCTAGCTTCATTTGTCCCTAAGTTTAGTATAAGGAATAAAGCCATCAGGGTAACAATCGTCTTTTTTATAAGTTGATTTTTCATATGTATCCTATTTACCTCTTTCTCTATGTAATGGAGGGTATGCATGTACATACCCTGAGCAGTTAATCTACTAAAATTATTTTTGCTTGATAGTAACCATTATGAATCATGTAGAGTCGATCGTTCTTCTTCAAATCGCTGGATTTAATTATTCTTCCTTCTTTGATGAGCATTGTATTCGATAAATCTATATAGTTACGCTGATAAGCTGCTAGCCAGTCGCTATTATAGTGCTCACTAACGTCTTTTATACTTAATGTATTAGGATTCCAATGGATTGGATTATATCGACCGATGGAAACAGAATAGTCCGGTGTGGAATAGCCGACTATTTTAGATGCAATTATGTGGTTATCTTTTACATAGAAGTAACCATATTTTCCATTACTATAAGTGAAATCCTTTGTTAAGTTATTATAATCCTCTGTAACTACCGTATCATTGCTAAAGCTGAAGCTAGCATTCCCAGTGGAGTACCAATAGTTATTAGACAAAACCTGAGGATTGGATAGTGAAAGCTGATACTGATTCGTGTAATTTATTTGACCAAAGTATAATTGATAATCTGCTAAGTTAGCGCTTTGAAATCCATCGTTAGTAATATGGATGACATTTGCATATTGGTTAGACGAAGCACCGTTTGCAATAACAAATGCTTTACCGCTCTGCTGAAGTGCTGTCGGATCTACTAATCGTCCGTTTCTAATAATAATAGTTCCGCTATGATATGGAATGGTTCCGTAATTAGTTAATTTGATATTTTTATTCTTTGTATCTAGACCGTATAGGCTTTCATGTAGCGTCCGTTCATTTGTCTTTTTTATAATCATTTTCTGAATGATTTCTTTCCCAGACTGCTTTACCGTTACGTAGTAAATCTCGTTGTTTCGATAATTACGAAGCTGACTTTTATCAATCTTTTTAGTGCCGAGGAAAATAGGTGTCTTATCTGTAAAGCTCTTGGAATTCATGGCAGTATTAGTTGAGTTTCTCCAGTTCCAATTAATAAATGCCTTTTCATTTTTAATAACTAACTTATTTTGTTTTGAATCAATTTGCTGAATAACACCTTTGTATATATTTTCTACTTTGATACCGTCTGTAGTTATTTCGATGGAGGACAAAGTATTCGTGTCATGCTCTGATGTTTTCAGTTTTATGCGGTCTCCCACATATAAAACGCTTAAGTCTACGATTTTATTATCTTTATATATTTCTGTGTCCTCGTCTAAATAAAATCTCGTTGATTTTTTATCTTTGAGATTGATAGCGATATACTTAGCACCTTTATCAATTTCATTGACAGTTCCTGTAAGGCTTTGTCCGATTGCTTCAGATTTGTTGTTCTCAAGAGATCCTTGCTCGATGTATGTGAATCCGTTAAGCTCTTGAACTGATTGGCCATCCACAATCGCTTCCACCCACAAGCCTTCCTTAAATGCACCAATTGTAGTAGGCGTCGAGTTGATGTACAAAGGGGTATATTTATCAATGGTTAGCCTTACTTCTTTTCCTTGTTCATTGATTAATATTACTTGTGAGAGTCTTTTCTCGGTTGTCTTGTCCTCAAGGGTTACTTCTTCATATATGGTTTTTAAGAAAAGTCCGTTAACCGTGGAAGAAGCATTCGCAGGAACAGAAGAAAAAATGGTGCTTATGATTAGTAATAAGCTTGATATGTATAGAGCGTTTCTAAACACATATAAACCTCCTATCTTTTGGTATTTTACTATACTTATTTATCGGTTTATTTAAAGGGATATTAAGATATAATTCCTTTAAATTTACAAAAATGAAAAGTAGAGTTAAAAATACACAAAATTTTTAGAAAATTTTCTAAAAAAGGTGTTTTCAATTTTGAGAAAAGGAGTATAATTGCATATAATATATTGCACAGTTATAAAAGTTGCAATTTACTAAATAATTAAATTGATAGGGGTAATACAACATGAACAGTGTAAAAATCAAGTTTACAGAAAATGAAATAAAAAATGAGAAAACACCTGCCGGCCAACTTGCCTTTGGTACTAAATTTACAGATCATATGTTTATTGCAGACTATACAACAGGCATTGGATGGCATGATCATCGGATTGTCCCTTATCAACCGATTACGTTAGACCCTTCTGCAACTATATTACATTATGGGCAAACGGTATTTGAAGGCATGAAAGCGTATTTGTCTAAGGATGGTGTAGTTCGTTTATTTCGACCAGAACAAAACATGAAACGTATGAATATTTCCTGCGATCGACTTAGTATGCCTCAAATAGATGAAGAGTTTGCTATGGAAGCATTGAAAGAGCTGCTAGAGATTGATAAGGAATGGATTCCAAATGAACCAGGAACATCTTTATATATCCGACCATTTATGATTGGGACTGAAGCACATTTAGGTGTTTCTCCATCTAAGACTTACAGCTTTATGATTATTATGTCGCCCGTTGGCTCTTATTATAAAGAAGGTATCCATCCTGTGAAAATATTAGTAGAAAGTGAATACGTTCGTGCAGTGGCGGGTGGTACAGGAATGGCTAAAACAGCTGGTAATTATGCTTCTAGCTTAAAGGCACAGGAAGTGGCTGATAGAGAGGGTTACTCGCAAGTATTATGGCTAGATGGAATTGAACGAAAGTATATTGAAGAAGTAGGAAGCATGAATGTTTTCTTTAAAATAGATGGAGAGGTTGTTACTCCAGCCTTAAACGGTTCTATTCTAGATGGCATTACTAGAAAATCCATTATCGAGCTATTAAAATATTGGGGTGTGCCAGTAGCGGAACGCAAGGTGTCAATGGAGGAAGTTAGAGAAGCTTATTTAAACGGTAAGCTAGAAGAAGCGTTCGGAACAGGGACTGCTGCAGTTATTTCTCCAATTGGCGAGCTTCGCTGGAAAGGCGAGCTATTCTATGTAAATAACGGAGAAACTGGTGAGTTATCTAAGAAATTATATGATACATTGACTGGCATCCAAAGTGGCACAGTGGAAGATCCTTTTGGCTGGGTTACAGAACTAAAATAAAAGTGTGAATCGCTCCTAGGTTAAGAATAGGAGCGATTCTTTTCTTTAAAATAAACTGATGTTATAAACTTGTTGCAATTTACAGCTCGTTTAATGAAGGACATGAGATGGTTCTGGTAGGAAAGCATGTCTTTGCAGGTTGGTACCACTGTCTCCATTATTCACACGTTGTACATCCAATTAATTTAATTAGTAGGAATCTCGTAGTCAAAATGTAAATCTTGCTTAATCCGAAAATTTTCACAATAAGCTACGTAGGTTCTATCTTTAATATCAGGGTAGTTTTTTATTAAATTGGGAAGCAACTCGGTGTTTACAAAAGGATAGTCACACTTTTTATCGAAAAAGTAATATTGAAACGAACTATAAGGATAGTATTCCATCTTATTGGCCATAGCCTTGGAAGTCGTTAAAGGGTTTTGATGAATGTAACTACTGACATTTAATAAGCCTATAGGGTCGGAAACCATACTGGAAAAAAATCTGGTTTCATAGAGTTGTCCAAAATAATTATATTTACGTTTGAAGTATTCTGAGTAAGTCTTGTTGATGGATAACATCACTTCCGAAAGTGGTGTCTCAGGGGAGCGGATCAAAAGGTGGTAATGATTATTCATAATACAGTAAGCAATAATTATGAAATTCGATTTTTTATATGTACGTTGTAAAGCACGGAAAAAGAGAGAAACATCTCCCTCGTTCAAGAAAATATTCTGTCGATTATTGCCTCTCATTGTCACGTGATAATAAATCTCTGGCTGCCAAATCCTCCGCATTCTCCCCATTTTTCTAACCTCCATCTATTCTTTTAACAAACATACTATAAACCTATAAAATGTACAATAATGGAAATTATGCAATATTCACAATAATTTGATTTTTATAGATAATATTTGATTAAATTCTTGTTTTATCGCTTAAAATCGAGTTCAAAATAAAATTATAGCGATTTGTTATCGGTACATTACAGGTGCCAGGCACCTGTAATGATTCTGTAATGTGTATAATTTGGTCGGTATATTGTGTTAAAATAGCCATAAAGAGGGGGATTCCGTATGAAAGAGCAGATATTAATTATAGAGGATGAGGAAAATATTGCTCGTGTTCTACAATTAGAGCTGGAATTCGAGGGGTATTCTGTCGAGATCGCTTATACAGGTACAGATGGCCTTATTAAATATAGAGAAAAGCCCTGGGATCTTGTGCTGTTAGATTTGATGCTGCCAGGATTAAATGGGTTAGATGTATTAAGGAGAATTAGAGCAACAGAGGCTAAAACTCCAGTTATTTTATTGACTGCAAAGAGCGGGCTGGAGGACAAGGTGAAGGGATTGGATTTAGGGGCAAACGATTATGTGACGAAGCCGTTTGAAATTGAAGAGCTTCTTGCTCGTGTGCGGTCAGCCATTCGTTTCAATAAATCCTCTGCTTCTGCACCAGATCAAGTAGACAATATTCATGTTCATGTTTTCCATTCTATTACTTTAAATGAGCAAACGAGAGAGATTACTAATGATGGGGAACAAGTCAATTTGACGCCACGAGAGTATGATTTACTACTTTACTTAATAAAGCATCCTAACCAAGTGTTATCAAGGGAACAACTTTTAGACGCTGTGTGGGGCTTTGATTATTATGGAGATACAAATATTGTGGACGTTTACATAAGATATGTACGAAAAAAATTAGAGGAGAAAAATTGTTCTTCTTTCATTCAAACCGTAAGAGGCGTGGGATATGTTTTGAAGGAGCTGAAAAATGAAGCTTAAAGCAAAAATTCATCTTTTCTCTACATTTTTAACGCTAGTAATTTTAGGGTTAATGAATATAGGTATCTATTTTATATTTGAGTCAATGGCTTTCGATACCGAGTATAATCAGTTGAATAATGAAGTGGATGAGCTGGTTGGCGCTCTCAGTAAAATGGGAGCGGATGACGATCCAGCTACTATTTTACGTGCTTTTATCCCTCCTAATGGAGGAATTAGAGTGATCAACGCCAAGGGTGAGTCTATCGTCTTTGTAGAGTCAATCGAAGAGATGAAAGATTATAAACCGGAGTTAGAGAATGGAGAGCGATATACCTCAGGTTATTTTCGAGGTGTCCCCGTCCTAACTATAACAAAGCCAGTCATATGGCAAAATGGCGAAGTTGTTGAGATCCATACGCTTAAACAGCTTGTGGAGGTAGATAAAAATTTAAAATTCCTTCGTTGGACCTTAATAGGGGTAACTATAATAGGGATGCTCCTTATGACAATTTCAAGTGTCACTTTAGGTAATATCATTACTAAACCTATAAATAAATTAATTAAAACCATGTCCCAAAGCAGGATGTCAGGAAAATATCAAAAAATAGAGTTAAGTAAAAATCGTAAAGACGAAATGACTCAGATGGGAATAGCGTTTAATGAAATGATGGAGCAGCTAGAGGAAAACTACAATAAGCAGGAGCAGTTTGTTTCTGATGCTTCACATGAATTAAAAACGCCACTCACTGTCATCGAAAGCTATGCAAAGCTATTGTCTCGTCATGGCTTCAAAGATAAAGCAATTGCAGAGGAATCGGTAAATGCAATCATTCATGAGACGGCAAGAATGAAAGAGATGATTTCTCAAATGTTGTTACTAGCTAAAGGGAATGGACAGCATACTCAAAAGTCGGAAACAATTGATTTATATGAGCTGGTGGAAAATACCTTGCAATCTATGCGCACTGCTTATAATCGTAAATTTATATTAAAAGGTGATGGCCCTGTCTACGTGAACACGGATATGGAGCAGCTAACACAGCTTCTTTTTATTATTCTAGATAATGCGAGGAAATACAGCGAAAAAGAAATTAAGACAACGATTACCGAGGAAGAAAATCATACAGTGGTCGCAATTTTAGACTATGGGAACGGTATTCCTAAAAAAGATCTTGATTATATCTTTGACCGATTTTATCGTGTCGACGAGGATCGAAATAGGAAAACAGGTGGAACTGGTCTTGGATTGTCCATTGCAAAAGAGATTGCCAACCGTTTATCTCTCGAATTGGAAATAGATAGCACAATTGGGTTTGGCACTACTATTTATATTTTTATTCCAAAAACTCCAATTCTCATCAATTTTTAATGTTTGTCTTTTAAAATAGAATTGGGGGGAGGGAAGCATGAATGAAATTTACTAAAATCAAAAAATATACATTGATTTTTGTGTCAGTGATCGTCATTGTAGGCACTGGGTTTTTGTTTAATGTTACCCAAACGAACAGGCAATTTATGTCAGAGAATGATGTTCGTTCCCAGCTAGAGCAATTGTATGATGCAGAGGTAACTGATATAACGTTAAAAGAAAATGTATATAAGGCTGTTATTACAAAAGGTGGCTCTGTTTATTTAGTAGAGGTTAACTCTACAAATGGAGATATTTACACAATGGAGCAGACGAATGAATATATGTTAACAGGTATTTCTCAGCCTGTTGAGCAATCGGAATTCGCCACATATAGTGATACTTTTGAAGTTAGGGAATATCCATTAACTAGTAATATACGTAAAAAAGAAACTAACAATAACATTGTAGTAGAAATGAGTCCCATTACGCAAATACAGGTAAAAGAGGACTCAATGAGCATGGTTAATAAAGTAGAAACCGCTCAAGCGACTGAAATGAAGTTGATTAAGTCTAGTATTTCAGCCACTTCTTCAATCCAAGAAAAGTTAAGTGATTCTAAAGTAGACAAGCCAATCACAGAAGTAATTAAAAATGCAATAAAGGATGTCCTGAAAACTGAGCCTGTGAAAACAGAGGAAGTTAAAAAGGAACCAGTCAAAGTGGAGGTTGCCAAGTCCGATGAGGGCAAGGCTGATGCTAAGGCAGAGGCTGCAGCTGACTCTATAGAAGGTATTAAAACAGACTCTTCTAAAACAGAACCAACCAAAACAGATATAAGCAAGACGGAAACTAAAAATGAAACCTCCAAAGTGGAGCCTGTAAAGGTAGAATCTACTAAGACAGAGACTAGCAAGACAGAAGAACCGAAAAAAGAGGAAGCTAAAAAGGAAGAGCCAGACGCTAGCTCTACTAGTAACAATAAAACACAAACTGAAACCAAAAAACCTGACGAAGCGAAGCAGGAAAGTACTGCTACCGTGTTAATTACTCCGGAGCAAGCAACTAAAATAGCACAGCAACAATACAAGGGAACCGTGGATAGCAATTCCTTTATAAAAACAAATGAAGGTGGCTACTATTTAATAGTGATGCAAACCGCAGATGGTAACTCGAAGGATAGTAAGGATAAAAAAACAAAAGCGACGATCCAGGTACATGCAATCTCTGGAAAAATATTATCAGTAACATGGGAATAAAAATTCTCATCAATTTCTAATAAAACTCTCTGTGTATTCTCATTTAGTTCAGATATGATGAATATATAGAAAAATTATCTTTAATGTTGTTGAACGAGTTTTGAAGGAGCTCTTTCTCCAACTTAGTATAATCGGGGATATCTAACACACGAGCGATAAAACGATGTGGAAGTACGAAGGCAAAAAACTTACGGCGTATTAAATATACCTTGAGCGATAACAAGGAAAAAACACCTCATTCTACCATCCCCGTAGAATGAGGTGTTTTTATTTACATTTTAACTTTTTTGGAAAATAGTATATCCTTTATTTAATCGATGAAACAGAGCTATATTTCATAGTTTACAATACTCTAATAGAGGTGATTACACATATGTATGACGTGGTAGCATTAGGTGAGATATTAATCGACTTTACACCCTATGGACAATCCGACAATAAAAATACATTATTTGAAAGAAATCCGGGTGGAGCTCCAGCGAACGTATTGGTTATGCTTAGTAAATTAGGGCTAAAAACATCCTTTATCGGTAAAGTAGGGGCAGATGATTTTGGGACGTTTCTTAAGGAAACTTTAGTATCTAATCATGTAGATACGACTGGTGTAGTGACAACTGGACAATTCAACACGACCTTGGCCTTTATTCATCTCCATCCGGATGGAGACCGTTCTTTTAGTTTTTACCGTAAACCAGGTGCTGATATTACTTTAGAGGAAAAAGAAGTGAACTATGAATTAATTGACAAAGCAAAGTTATTTCATTTTGGCTCCGTTTCCATGACTAGTGAACCTTCGAGACAAGCTACTATTAGTGCACTGAAATATGCTAAAGAAAAGGGCTTGCTTATTTCTTTCGACCCAAATTTGCGTGAAAGTCTATGGGACGATCTAAGTGAAGCGAAGAAAGTCATCTCTGATAGCATGTACTTTGCAGACATATTAAAGGTATCTGAAGAAGAGCTTCACTTTTTAACTGACACAATGGACTATGAAAATGGAACTAAACTATTAAGTAGAAACTATGGAATTCCATTGATTTTGGTGACTTTGGGCGAGAAAGGATGCTTTTTTAGATATAAGGATAAAACAGAAATGATTCCATCATATGTAGTAGAAGCAATTGATACAACCGGATCAGGAGATGCTTTCTGTGGGGCTTTACTATACAAAATTTTAGCAGAGTCTAATATGGAGAATTTGAATATAGACAAGCTAAAATCTAGTGTGCTCTTTGCTAATGCGGCAGGAGCATTAGCTGCTACAAAAAGAGGCGGAATACCTGCTCTTCCTACATTAAAGGGTATTTGTCAATTGCAGGAGGACAGCCGTAACGAAGTCTAAGTCTAATATTGGCTATGAATAAAAAACCGTGAAATCAAGTTACTGATTTCACGGTTTATTATTTAGGCTATGTTGAAGGGTAGGGTTGATTTATGATGCAAAGATCAGAGAGTAGAATTGATTTTCGCCCCAGCCAGACGCTTTCCTCGGGGTGAGCGATAAGCCATCACCCATCGCTTACGCGCGTGGTTGTGATGTCTGATCTGTCTCACTCATCCCGTAGGAGTCGCCGTCTGGTGCTCTAATCAATAAATGAAACTGCTTTAGCATCGATAAAGCATTAAAAACATTTACTCGCATAAACAAAGCTAAAAAATGACACCAACCCAATTTCGTCATCTATTTATGTTCTTAATAGCCATTCGAAAGTTCCTTTGTTTATGTTTATAGTCACTACAACAAAGCTTTTATTCATTGAATAGTATGCCTTATGCAGTATTATTTCTTTCTTTTTGTCAATCTTCCTAGGGCAAATGCACCTGCTGCAAGACCGATCATAGTGTTCGTTTTTTTGTTAAACACTTGTTTTACGACAAGATTCATGTTTGCAGGGCGTTCAGCAAGACGTCTCATGAAGTAACCGTACCAGTCTTTTCCGAATGGTACATATGTGCAGAAGTTAAAGCCTTCTTTTGCTAGCTGTAACTGCATATCCGTACGGAAACCATATAGCATTTGGAACTCAAATTTATCATGTGAAATATTATTATCAATTATAAATTGCTTGATATGATTGATGACATTATGATCATGTGTTGCGATAGAAGTAAATTTACCATTTAATAAGTGCCATTCAATTAGCTCTATATAATTTTGGTCAATTTCCTCTTTTGTTTGATAAGCTACGTCTGCAGGTTCTTTGTAAGCTCCTTTTACAATACGTAGACGGAAGTTTTTATACTTTTGAATATCTTCAGCTGCTCTAAAGAAGTATGCTTGGATAACTGTTCCAACTTGGTCGTATTCCTTAGATAGCTCGTCCAATATGTCAAAGGAAGGCTGTAAATGTTTGTTAGATTCCATATCAATATTAATGAATGTATTATATTTTTTTGCGACTGCAATAATATCTTTTAAATTTTGTAAAGCAAAATCATAATCTATATCCAATCCTAATTGGGATGGTTTTAATGAGATATGAGCATCAACTTGATGTTCCTCTATTGCTTCAATCACTGCGATAATTTGAGCTTTTGCTTCTAAAGCCTCTTCTTTTTCAAAGACAAATTCGCCTAAATTATCTACCGTACAAGAGATACCTTGAGCATTAAGCTTTTTAATACTTTCCATCGTTTCTTCGATATTAGTCCCAGCTACAACATGTTGGGCACCCATTTTTAAACCATACTTTTTAGCGGCCCCATTTAATACTTGGTTTTCTGATAATGTCATAAAAATATCTTTTAACATGATGATACTCCTATCTCTATTGTGATAATTAATTATAGCATATAACACCTTTTTTCGTGCAAGTAGGACAAATAACCTCATACTCCAAATGCAAATAATCACTATTTTTACCTTTTTTAAAATAATTAGAAAATGTCTTGCGTAAATAGTCGAATTGAGATAACTTTTAGTAGTATATGAATCTATTAGTAGGAGCATTTATACATATCATATTAGGAGGTAAGACATGAGAAACAAAAAAATTAAACAGACTGCTGTAGCAGCAATCGTGGCTACATCATTATTCTCAGCTTCAAACATTTCCTTCGCAAGTACATCTTTTCAACAGGTAGTAGATAATGCCAGAAAAGACATCAAACAAGCATCCTATTCTTATAGTACACCTGCTCAAGCTGGAAAACTGGCAACGAGCCAAGAACTATATCCTATTTTAAACAAAGCTAAAGCCAATTATCAAAAAGCAAGAAATGAAATTAATAAATCGAATGTAAAAAATAAATCTGCTCTTTTAAAAAGCTTAGATGAATTATATGCTGAACGAGTGACAAAAGGACTTATTCCTTATATCGATGCTTATAACTATGCAGACAAATATTTAACACCAATTATGAAAGAAATTGAAGCTGCTGAAGCGGGTAACGACTGGGAAAAAATTGAGAAAGGCTATCACAAGCTTTCTGCCCAATTAAAAACAAGAACTGCAATTCTTTATCGTTTTACTGGAAGAGATGCTCGTCATCTATTGCTAACTCAATACAAGGATCCAGCTAATGAAGTAAGAAACGAATTGATGGTTCCGGTGACCGTTTATATGAAGGTTAAGCAAGCGCAGGCATTACTGACTGCAGATAAAACAGAGGAAGCAAATAAAGTAATTGAAACAATCCAGCCACTTCTTGACAGACTACCAAGTGACAAGGACCTTCCTGCAGTTAAACAGCTTTTAGAGATGGTTCATGCATTAGCAGATCATGTAGATGCAGACTTCACTCTATCTGTTATGCATGTCAATGATACACATGGCCACGTAGAAAAAGGTCCAAAACGTGTTACGGCAGTGAAAGAATATAGAACGTTGCATCCAGATGCGCTACTTGTAGATGCAGGAGATGTATTGACTGGTACACTATACTTTAACGAATTCAAGGGACAAGCAGACGTAGAAATGATGAATCTGATGAACTATGATGTGATGACGTTTGGTAACCACGAATTTGATTTAGGATCTTCTCCTGAGGGACATAAAGCTTTAAAAGAGTTTATCGAGAAATCCAATTTCCCATTTGTTAGCTCCAACGTAGACTTCTCTCAAGATGATTTATTCAATGGGCTATTTAATGTAAAAGTATCATCGGACCCTAAAAATGGACAAATCTACAGCGGTATCGTAAAGGAAATTAACGGTCAAAAAGTTGGTATCTTTGGTTTAACGACTGCTGAAACAGAAGGAATTTCAAGTCCAGAAAAAGTGAAATTTACAGACTACATTAAAGCAGCTCAAACGATGGTAGATGAGTTTGAAAAACAAGGAATTAACAAAGTAATGGCAGTTACTCATATTGGTTACGATGACAACCCCGCAGTAGATAATGATTTGATGCTAGCAGCCGCTGTCACAGGAATCGATGTAATTGTTGGTGGACACAGTCATACACAGCTGGACAAGCCTGTGATTGTTAATAAAGACAGTAAGGGTGTTGAGAAAGATCCTACCGTGATTGTGCAAGCATATCAATATAGCGAATTCCTAGGCACTTTAGAGGTAGACTTCGATAAAGATGGTAAAGTAATAGCTCATGAAGGTGCTTTAATACCGATAAAAGATCAAAAAGATGATGAGGAAGCCCTTAAGCTTATCGAAAAGTACTCCACGATAGTTAAAGAAGTTGAATCAAAAGAAATTGGAGTAACTACAGATAAAGATTTAGAAAATCCTCGCCTAAGTGGTGATGATTCACAGTCAAGCGTACGTAAAAATGAAACGATCCTCGGCAATATAATTACAGATGGAATGTTAGCAAAAGCTAAAAAGTATGATGCCAAAGTAATCATGGCACTTCAAAATGGTGGAGGAATTCGTTCAGATATTAAAGCAGGACCAATCACTGTTGGTGACGTAATTACGGTACTTCCTTTCGGTAATACATTAGCGACAATGGAAATCAGTGGTGCTGACCTGAAGGCTGCATTTGAGATCAGCTTTAAATCATATCCAAAGGAAAATGGAGGATTCTTACACGTTGCTGGAGGTAAGGTAGAATTTGACTCATCGAAGCCAGCGGGTGAAAGAGTTGTTTCTATTAAATACTTTGGTGCTGATGGTAAATTAGTAGACGTGAAGGATACAGAGACTTATGTAATTGCTACCAATGCGTTTACAGCTAAGGGTGGAGACAGCTACGATGTTTTCGAGAAAATTTATAAAGCTGGTAAAGTAACTGACTTAGGTCTTTCTGATTGGGAAAATTTAAGAGAACAGTTTGAATCCCTTGATAAAATACCTACAGAAATAGAAGGTAGAATTGTAGATGTAAAAAAATAGTCTTAACTTTTTTCAAGGAGGCTGGGACGTAACTAGTCTATAAATTAAAAAACATGAAACGGAAACTCGATTTCATGTTTTTACTTCATTTTAAAGGTCCGCACAATTTCTTGTAAGAAACCTTTCAATTTTAGTTGTTTGAAGTGGAGGTGGCGACTCCTGGGGGAATAGCACGAGCTGAAAGCCTCGCAGGAGCGAAGCGACGAGGAGATTGAAGCCGTGCCCCCGGAAAGCGTCCACTGTAACGGAAAATAACTACAGGTATATTTGAATAGTAGCCTCGAAAAATTTACAAGGTCGTAAAATTTTCGAGGCTTTTTATTTTTGAGTAGAGTTTTGTCCCACCCTCTTTTTAGATGAGAATAAGTAGGAGGGAACAAGTATACGTAATATTTTTTAAAAAGGATTGTTTGTCGAAGAATCATCGAAAAACACATGACAAAAGGGCTGTAAGTGTAGTTTGCACTTACAGCCCTTTTTTAAATGAAGATATTTTCTAGGCTTTAAATTCCCACAAATTCTCGGTGAACTTCTTTATAGATTCTAAGTTCGGCTCGTAGCCTATCCCATAGCCTGTCGGCACTGTAATATATCCATCCTTGGCAACGACTTCAGGAGTAATAATATCCTCCTCCCAATAACGGGATGAACTCGATGTGTCTCCCGGAAACGTAAAGTTAGGTAATGAGGCAAGTGCAATATTATGTGCACGACCAATACCAGCCTCCAGCATTCCACCACACCAAACTGGTATATTTTTTTCTAAGCAATAGTCATGAATTTTTTTTGCTTCTGTAAGTCCCCCGACGCGACTTATTTTTATATTAATAACTTTAGCGCTACCTAATTCTATGGCTTTCTTTACATCTTCAAGTGACAGGATGCTTTCGTCTAAGCAAATAGGTGTTTTAATTTCTCGTTGAAGTTTTGAGTGGTCAACTATATCATCGTAACCTAAAGGCTGCTCGATCATTAAAAGATTATATTGATCAAGCTGCCTAAATATTTCTATGTCATCTAAGGTATAGGCTGAATTAGCATCTGCCATTAAAGGTAATTCGGGAAACGCTTCTCTTAGAGCAGAGATTAAAGAAATATCGCTTCCGGGTTTAATTTTCACTTTAATACGTTTATACCCTGCCTGCACGTAATTCTTTACGACACTTATAAGTTCATCAGAACTCTTTTGTAAGCCAATGCTGACTCCCACTTCGATATTTTTGAAGGTCCCACCAAGTGCTTGAGATAAAGGAAGACTATTTCTTTTTGCGTAAAGATCCCAAACAGCACCTTCTATCGCAGCCTTAGCCATATTGTTTTTACGAATAGGGGAAAATATAGCAGACACTTCATCTGGGTGATTTATATTCCTATTTAATAGTAACGGGATTAAGAAATCCTTTATAATATGTAAATTAGTTTGAAAGGTTTCCTCGTTATACCAAGGGGCATGAAAGGCGGTAGACTCACCCCAGCCGGTATTTCCACTTTCGTCCATAACTTCGACTAATAAAAAAGGCTTCTCCTGTATACTGCCAAAGCTTGTTACAAACGAATTTTTCATCGTCATATTTAGATGATGTAATTTTACTTTTTTTATAATCATTTTTATAGAGCTCCTTAATTGGGAGGTTATTTCATTTTTTTTATAAACTGATAATAATTCACCGGTTCGTTAGTTTTACGAACAGCAATTATGGAATAATTTTCAATGAATAGAGTTTGTATGATTTTTCTAATCTGAAGGTCCCATTTTAATGCTAGATCAGGCTCTGTGACCCGCATTTCTTGAATCAGTTGAGGAATTGGCACTTCATAAGCTTCCTCAGTCGGTACAAATATGCGTGGCTCGATTAAGACAGGATAATTATTTTCTGTAAAGTCAATGTGAAAAGGCTGTGTAAACTTTGTATTCTCCGGCATCGATTATCCTCCGCTTTCTTACTCTTAATCTACCACTTTTTATACTTAATTTCATTGATATCCTACTAAAATTAAGAATTTTCATCGGCACCTTCAAAAAGAAAATGACTTGGGATACTTTGATACATCAGCTGTCTATTTTTAAAGGCATCCTTTTGTTCCACTATTAACCCTGAAACAATAGCATTCATAAAAGAAAACAAAGGTGCAACGGCATCAAAGGTTGACTTGTTTTGTGTAGATACTGGGAATAACACATCGCTATATTCATGTATAGGGGCAAGCATAGAATCACTTATGCCAATAATATAAGCCTTTTGCTTTCTAACTAATTCTGCAATTTGAAGCGTTTCTTTCAAATAACGGTGAAACGATATAATAATTACTACCGAATTTGAATTCATGCTAGCAATGGTCCTAATCACATCTTCTGTGTCCGGTCTCATAAAGTGAACATTTTCTTTTACTAAACCAATTGAAAAGGAAAGCCAATTGGCGGCAGGGTAGGAGGTACGAAGGCCTAATACATATATTGATTTTGCCTTTGAAAGTCTTTGTACGGCTGCGTAATAAGATGCGGCATCTATTTGGTCCATAGTAGCTTGAATAGATTGAATATCTTTTTCCATGACTTGTCTATGAAAGCTTTCTTCCTTAGATAATTCAATTTCTGTGTATTGGTAAGGACTGGTTGAGGATTCGTTGATAAAATAATGTTCACGCATAAGCTTTTGAAGTTCTACATAACCGGAAAAGCCAAGTGTATAGGAAAATCGAATAACAGTAGATTCACTTATTCCTATTCTTCCTCCTAATTCGGCAGCCGAACAAAGCGCTATATCCCGAGGATGATCTAATACATAAGTAGCCATTTTTTTTTGGCTTTTAGACATAGTAACAAAATTTTCACGGATAAGATTTTGTAATTGCACGGGGTTCTCCTTTTGAAGTTAAGGCGTTATTTTTTATGTCGTTTGAAGGTTAAGCTTCAATTTCTGATAATGCTTAATTTATCATAATATTCCATTCATTACAATTACTTTTTTTAGATAGGAGTTTTAAATAGTGTATATCAATGTATATATATAAAATCCTTTTTTTATAAAGGACACAAACCATAAGGTACAGAATATTCTTATTTATAGGAGAAAGTTGATTGATTTATGTTTTAAGTCAACGGTTTTAGCTAATCCAATCAAGTTCATAAAAATTTCACAACTGCATTTCCGCACAACCCAATAAAAAACCCCACGTATGGTGGGGGATAGTTATTTATTCTCTTTTTTCTCCTGAACTATTTTTTCTTCTTCGTCAAAAAATGGACAGCCTTCTCCAATCATATTAAGGGAGGCAATTTCATCTAAATCTTGCCTTCTTTTCATTTCATTAGAATCAACAGGATTTGAATTTGAGCTCAACCAATATCCCCTCTCAACTTTTACTTCAATATATTCTAGTGGAAAAGAAAAAAGTCCAAAAAAAAATTTCGTTCTGTAAATTGAGGCTAAAATTCTATTATTTATGCGTATATCATCGCATTATGTCATAATCACGATATATATTTAATTCTGAAAATTGCAGAAAAAAGTAGATAGAGTAAAATAATAAAAAAGAAGGAGGTCTATTAATGTCGGTTCAACATTTTGTAGATGGAATGAATAAAAGTATAATTCATGTGGAAAAGTCAGTAGAACAAATGGTGCATCAAACTAGCATGACAAAAATCGACCAGCAACAAATAATGCGAGCTTTAATTGAGTTGAGTGAAAAAGTAAAGCTGATTGAGATGTATATTCACATACCCAAAAAAGAAGACCACTCTTGATGTCTTCTCCTTGGAATTTATTTATGTTATTTCTTTAATGACTTTTTCTATATCTTTAAGTGGTGCATGGCAACTATTATTTTGACAAATTTCTACCGACAAGGTTTCTAAAGGCGCTGTGGTTGACCAAATATCAAACGGTCTATATGTTGTCTGAAGCACCTTTAAGATATCGCTTATTGGGTTACCAATTAACTTAATTTCTCTTCCTTTGCTATTTAATGTCTGGAATGCCATTAGCGAAGACAATAGAGAGGTAGGATAAAGTGTAATTTCCTCTGCAAAAGTGGAAATAGTATTTTCAGCTAGTTGAAGCATGTCTGGATTGTCGGTAATTTTAGCTAACCTCCAAAACTGCCAAGCGATTGTCCCGTTCCCAGCAGGAATAATTTGATCCATAATTATTTTTTCTCGAACAATTAGTTTTTCTCCACGCGTACTCGTAAAATAAAATCCACCATTTACTTCATCTTTAAAGTTGTCCATGATCTCTGAGGCTATCTGTTTTGCCTTCTCTAAATACTCTTCCTCATCCGTTGCTTCATAAAGCTCAACATATGCCCACAACAAATTTGCATAATCATCCAAATAAGCAACGTTCTTCGCTTCACCATCTCTATAAGTTGCGTATAAAACGTTTTCCTTAATAAGATGATTTTCAATAAATTGCAAAGCTCTTTTTGCAGAGCTTATAAAGTGAGGATTCGTAAAAGCTGCTCCAGCTTTGGCGAGAGCGGCAGCCATTAATCCATTCCATGAGGTAATTATTTTGTCGTCAATATGTGGGTAGGGCCTGTTCTGACGATGCTCTAATAGAATAGCTTTAGAAGCATCTAATCGTTCTTCCAATTCATCCTCCGATATATTAAATTCCTCTAGAATAGAAGCAATATCAGTATAGATTAAATTAGGTATATTTCTTCCATCAAAATTACCTTCTTCTGTAATATCATAGGATCTTGCAAAAAGTGTACCTTCATCCTCACCCAAGACTTGTATTACTTCCTGAAAAGACCAAACATAATAAGTTCCTTCTTCACCTTCACTGTCCGCATCAATTGCAGAATAGAATGGACCTTCGGGATGAGTCATTTCTCGTTCAACAAATTTAACAGTGTTGTATACGACTTCTTCATACTGAGGGATTCTAGTAATTTGATAAGCCTCCGTATATGCCATTAAAAGTAATGCCTGGTCGTAGAGCATTTTCTCAAAATGTGGAGTAAGCCACATTTCATCCGTTGAGTATCTAGCAAATCCACCACCAAGATGATCGGAAATTCCACCACGAGCAATACCGTCCAATGTAATTTCAACCATATGAAGGGCATCATCCTCATTAGTTTCATGATAATACCTCATTAAAAAGAGCAGCTGTAGAGGGGAGGGAAACTTAGGTTCTTTACCGAAGCCTCCGTGCTGAGAATCGAACATACCAGCTAACTGATGAAAGGCAGTTTCTATTATATTTGGCTCTATAGCTGTATGGTTGTTAGTTGTATTAGTTACTTGAAAGGCTTCTATTAGTTTTTCACTTACTTCTTCTAGTTGATCAAATTCATTTTCATATGCTTTATGTAAGCGAGGCAATAAATCTAACAGTCCGGGTTTCCCGTATTTTTGTTCCTTTGGAAAATAGGTTCCCGCGTAAAAAGGCTTTTGGTCAGGCGTTAGAAAAACATGGAGTGGCCAGCCGCTTTCTCCAGTTAGCATTTGACAAATAGTCATATATATCGAGTCAATATCCGGTCTTTCTTCACGATCTACTTTAATCGATATGAAATGCTTATTTAATATGTCAGCGACCTCTTGATCCTTGAACGATTCTCTTTCCATTACGTGACACCAGTGGCATGTACTATAGCCAATGCTTACAAACAGAGGCTTGTTTTCCTTGTGAGCTTTTTCAAAAGCTTCCTCTCCCCATGGAAACCAATCAACAGGATTATTGGCATGCTGAAGTAAATAGGGAGATTTTTCTTTGGATAATCTATTGTGACATTGTGACGACATGAACATCCCACTTTCTGTCTTTAAATGATATTAAATACTTTACCCTTACTGCTAATTAGTTACTCTTTATTTGTTGAAAATATCTCTAGTATAGATGAATTTTAGTGGCATCAATTTCATAATTTTTCTATGTAAATAAAGCGAAACTTTATAGAAAATAAAATGACTAAAGTCTTTTAATAACTTATAGGAGCTAAGTTTTATTGATGAAGAAAAAAAGAATCCTGTTTACGCTTAGGTAAACAGGATTCTTTACAATTGCTAAATACTTACGCCGAGTGACACAAGTAAATAGTTGAGGGATACGATTGCTACAGATATGTGCAATAAAACCGTTAACCAGTTTTTTTGTGTCCCTTGAAAGTCTTGTACTAGCATAGCTACTGACCATATAAAAATAAATAGGTAAGCAAACTGTAATAGTATAGCTGGCAACATAATAAAAACCTCCTCTCTCTTAACATATGAAATAGATTAGTAATGGATTCCGCTCGTGCCTGTCTACAAAATAATTTCTTAATTCACACGAGTAGGCACTATTTGATTTACGGGTTAGTTATAAACCTTTTTATTTACTATATATCGCTCCTTCACGTTATTTTCATGCCCTTTCATACAAATGCTCCTATGTCTTCGTTCCTAATATTCATGTTTTTCTCTAAAAGTCTTTGACAAGAGTGGAGAAATCATGTAAATTATCAAATGGGCGAACAATTACCTTAGTTTTTAATATAAATATTCGTGTTTGGGAGTGTTGAGGCGTGGAAAACGTATTTGATTATGAGGATATTCAATTAATTCCTGCGAAATGTGTGGTTAACAGTCGTTCGGAATGTGATACGACAGTTTCGTTAGGTGGGTATAAATTTAAATTACCGGTAGTCCCTGCAAACATGCAAACAATTATAGACGAAAAAATAGCTTTGTATTTAGCTGAAAAAGGATACTTTTATATCATGCACCGATTTCAGCCAGAAAAGCGTATAGATTTTATTAAGGATATGCAATCTAAAGGCTTGATTGCTTCGATAAGTGTCGGTGTCAAAGAGGAAGAATATCATTTCATAGAGGAATTAGCGAGCAAGTCATTAGTGCCTGAATTTATTACAATAGATATTGCACATGGTCATTCTAATGCCGTGATTAATATGATTAAGCATATTAAAAGTTATTTGCCAAAAAGCTTTGTGATTGCAGGAAATGTAGGAACTCCAGAGGCTGTACGGGAGTTAGAAAATGCTGGAGCAGACGCTACTAAAGTTGGGATTGGACCAGGTAAGGTTTGTATTACAAAGATTAAAACAGGCTTTGG
This sequence comes from Psychrobacillus sp. BL-248-WT-3, assembly GCF_012843435.1. Classification (GTDB taxonomy): domain Bacteria; phylum Bacillota; class Bacilli; order Bacillales_A; family Planococcaceae; genus Psychrobacillus. The sequence continues at coordinate 65,249 of NZ_JABAFC010000004.1, forward strand.
AACTGGTGGATGGCAGTTAGCTGCATTACGCTGGTGTGCAAAAGCTGCTAGTAAACCAATCATAGCGGATGGCGGTATTCGTACACATGGCGATATAGCTAAATCTGTTCGATTTGGTGCATCCATGGTAATGGTCGGTTCACTTTTTGCTGGTCATGAGGAATCTCCTGGAGTTACGATTGAAAAAGATGGAAAACGTTTTAAAGAATACTTCGGATCTGCTTCTGAATTTCAAAAAGGCGAGAAGAAAAACGTCGAAGGTAAAAAAATGTTCGTCGAGCATAAAGGACATCTTGAGGATACTTTAAGAGAAATGGAGCAGGATTTACAATCTTCCATTTCGTATGCAGGCGGAAACAAATTGGACGCTATTCGTAATGTAGATTATGTCGTTGTGAAAAACTCCATTTTTAATGGAGATAAGGTATATTAATTTTAAAAAAAGGACTGCACAGTGAATTAAACTGAGCAGTCCTTTTAAATTTACTCGAAAGCATATATTACTACTTTCTACTAATTATTCGTGTTATTACATAAAAATACGAAGAACTAAATAAATATTTTCCCAGGGTTTAAAATTCCATTTGGATCAAATAATAATTTAATAGACTTCATTAGCTCCACTGCCTCACCATGCTCCTTAAGCTGGTATTTCATTTTACCGACTCCAACTCCGTGCTCCCCTGTACAACTGCCACCTAAGTCTATTGCTTTTAAAGCAATCTGATCATTTGTATACTTGGCTTTTGCTACTTCTGTTGTATCGTTAGGGTCGTACATGACCATCGTGTGGAAATTACCATCACCAACATGTCCGAAGACGCCACCTAGGAGACCACTTTCCTCTATTAGCGTGCGACCAAAAACGACCATTTCTGCTAGCTTAGAGATAGGCACACATGCGTCAGCTCCAGTGTTATCTTTTCCTTTAATATGCTTATAGGCATAAGAGAGCTCATGACGAGCCTTCCAAATGTCAGCTCGGTCTTTTGGGGAATTGGCGCGCTCCCAATTGCTGCATCCTAAATCCTTCATTAACTCTTCAACTACTGTTGCTTCTTCTTCCACGATATTCGGAGTACCTGCAAATTCAAAGAATAGAGAGTGCTCTTCTGGGAATCCATAATCCCCATATACATTTACTTGTTTTATACTTTCAGCATCTACTAATTCCATTCTAAGTACCGGAATCCCACACGATAAAACTGCTTGAGCAGCTTCTGCACAGCTCCCAGGTGTTTCAAATGTACAACGAGCAGCAATCACTTTCTCTGGAATACCGTGGAGTTTTAAAGTAACCTTTGTAATTACTCCTAACGTTCCTTCTGATCCAGCCATAATTCCATTTAAGTTATAGCCTGAGGAAGATTTTTTTGCCTTGGATCCTGTATGAATAACGGTACCATTTGCTAGAACAACTTCTAAATCTAAAATTTGATCTCTCATTGAGCCGTATCGTACAGCGGTCGTTCCACTTGCATTATTTGCGACCATCCCTCCAATGGAGGCATCAGCACCAGGATCAATTGGAAAGTATAGACCGTGCTTATTAACAAAATGGTTTAGCTGTAGACGAGTGATACCTGGCTCCACAGTAACCATCATATCCTCAGGATTAAATTCTATTATTTTTTTCATATTATCAAAACTAATAGAAATCCCCTTGTGAATTGGAATAGCTTGACCTTCAAGGCCAGAACCAGCGCCATATGGAGTAACAGGTACTTTATGTTCATTAGCTATTTTAAGAACGGTCACAATGTCCTCTACACTATCCGGGAACAATACAAAATCTGGCTCCACAAAAGGGTGGGAGGATTCATCTCGACTATGTCTATATAATTCTGATTCACTTTTACTTATTTTCTCTTTTCCTAGTACCTCTTCAAATTGGTCAAATAGATGTGCTTCCATAAATGACAATCCTCCTGTATATCTAAAAATTCAAAATATTTATTTACAATAATATTAACATAATATATTATTCATGTATACAGTATACAGGAAGGAGAAATTATTTTGAAAAAGCTTTCTCCAAAAGAATCTTTAGCTGATCAAGCGTTTAATGCATTAAAGGACGCTATCATTAGTGGAAAACTAGCGCAGCAGGAAGAATTACCGGAAGAAAAGCTAGCGTTAGATTTAGGGATTAGTCGAACTCCCCTGCGTGAAGCTTTAAAAAGATTAGCAGCTGAGGGTCTAGTAGAAGTAAATAAGGCTAAACCGGCTATTGTAGCAACCTTTACAAAAGAAGACGGGCTACACTATATGGAAATACGTAGATTATTAGAAATATATAATATTGACCAAAATGCAAATTATATTTCCGAGGAGGTATTGTGTGCACTAGAAGAAAATCTTGTGGAGCAATTAACTTCCATTAAAGAAGAAAGATACAACACGTTTAACGACTTAGATCAACAGTTTCATTTGCTGATTGGAAGTATAGGACCCAACAGAAAGCTGGGTGAACTGATAAATGATGCTAATGCTGGAAGTAATCGTGCTTTTCTGATTCTTTCCAATACATTAGAGGTCAGCGCAGAGGAGGCTTATTATGAGCATGAAGAGATAGTACGGGCACTGAGAGTACAAGATAATGATTTGGCTAAACAACTTATGGCAATTCACCTAGATAATGTAGAAAGAAGATTTTTATTATATTTCAATGAGGAGGAAAAGAAATGAAAAAATTATTAGCTATACTACTGATCACTTTACTTACGTTAAGCGCATGTGGAAGACCATCTACAAATACGTCAACGTCTAGCTCAGGGGAGGAGCAAGATCAATATACACTTCGAATTGCATACTTAGTATCGGAGGAGCAATCTACTCATCTAGCTGCTAAGTCTTTTAAAGAAAAATTGGAGAAAGAATCGGATGGACGTTTAAAAGTTGAACTATATGCAAATGGTCAATTGTATCCTTCCGACCGAGAAGGAATTGAAGCGGTACAGTTAGGTAATATTGAAATGACTATTCCAGCGGTTGCGCCATTAGCTTCTTTCAATAAAAAGTTTATGGTTTTTGACTTGCCATTTTTGTTTAATGATCATGATGCGGCATATCGTGCGCTTGATGGAGAATTAGGAGATCAGCTGCTTGCGGAATTAGAGAGCAATGATATGAAGGGACTTGTTTTTGCTGAAAATGGATTCCGTCATATGTCTAATAATGAGGGACCGATAGAAGGAATAGCCGATTTAAAGGGTTTAAAGTATCGCACACTAGAAAATCCGGTACATACAGACACATTTAAAGCTTTTGGTGCCAATGCCTCTCCATTTGCTTTTGGGGAATTATACACGGCACTGCAACAAAATACATATGAAGCAATGGAATCACCCATTTCTTTATATTATACAAACAAGTTTTACGAGGTTCAGGAATACCTAACTTTAACTAGCCACGTCTATGCTGCAACTATTTTGTTGATGAACAATGACTTCTTTAATAGTTTACCAGACGATTTGCAGGAGCTAGTGCAAACTGCTTCTGAAGAGTATCGAACAGAGCAACGTGAAATTGCCCAAAAGCAAGATGTAGAATTTCTTGAGAAATTGAAGCAGGAAGGTATGAAAGTAAATGAATTGACGGAAGAGCAACGTAACGAATTCAAGGACGCAACTCAATCAGTTTATGATAAATATGTATCTGAAATCGGGGAAGATCTTGTCAAAATGGCAGAGGAAGCAAACAACCAATAATAAAACAGGGGTGAAATGTATATGCTAAAGAAATTTGCAAGGTTCGAAGAAATAATGCTAGTACTTTCCCTTGGTTTAATGGTAGCTCTTATTTTTGGTCAAGTAATAGGCCGATATGTCTTCTCCTCCGCACCAAGCTGGACCGAAGAAATGGCTCGGTATATTCATATATTTCAAGTATGGATAGGTGCAAGTTATGCAGTTAAGTTAAGACAGCACATTCGTGTGGAAGCATTTATCACCCGCTTCCACGGCGTTTTTCGTCAGGAGCTTGAGATTTTATCGATAGTAATTTGGTTTGTAATGGCACTGTTTTTAGCTGTGTTTGGTACAGAACTTGTTTTAAGTAGTATTAATCATGGACAGCTGGCTCCAGCTATGCAAATACCAATTTGGATTCCATATTTAGCTATACCACTTGGTGGGATTGGGATGGCTATTCGGTTAGTCATTCAAGTAAAAGAAGTAATACAAGGCAATTACGACAAACCAAAGGATGAGGAGATTATGCTATGACGGTAGCTCTTTTGTTCGGTACTTTGTTTATCTGCCTATTAATCGGAGTTCCCATCGCCATCTCCTTAGGTGTTTCTGCACTAGTTGCCATTTATTTCGGTTCTAATCTTCCACTCGGTATTATAGCCCAAAAAGCTTTTACATCCTTGGATTCATTCCCGCTATTAGCAATCCCTTTCTTTATGCTAGCTGGAGTATTAATGAGTAAAGGGGGAGTTTCCAAAAGATTGCTGGACGTAGCTACTGCTTTAGTAGGTTGGGTAGTAGGGGGATTGTCTTTAGTAACCATAGTAGCATCCATGTTTTTTGCCGCTATTTCGGGATCAGGACCTGCAACGGTAGCAGCAATTGGTGGTTTTATGATTCCTGAAATGAAAAACAAAAAGTATGACGGCGGGTTCGCGGCTTCTGTATCTGCTTCAGCAGGATCTATAGGCGTAATTATTCCACCTAGTATTCCATTTGTGTTGTATGGGGTAATAGGAAGTGTATCTGTAGGAAGCATGTTCCTAGCAGGGATATTACCAGGTATTATTATTGGTATAGGTTTAATGATCACTGCGTATGTTATTGCTAAAAAACGTGGCTATAAGTCCGAGGGAAGTGCACGCTTCTCGTTTAAGGATGTGTTAAAAGCTACATACGATGCCAAGTGGGCATTGCTTATCCCAGTTATTATTTTGGGTGGGATTTATGGGGGCTTCTTTTCGCCAACGGAAGCTGCAGTAGTTGCAGTAGTCTACGCTTTAATTATCGGCTTGTTTGTTTACAAGGAGCTTACGTGGAAATCGGTATTTGAATGCTTCCGTGAAGCAGTCGTTATTAATGCTACTACGATGATTATTATTGGTCTTTCCGTATCCTTTGCATATTTCATGACTTTAGAACAGGTGCCCAATGATATTTCTTCTTTCTTGACTGAATTATCTACCAATCCAATTGTCATTTTACTAGCTATTAATATCATACTATTAATAGTAGGAATGTTTATCGATACAATATCTGCTTTAGTCATCCTAACACCAATTCTTTTGCCGATTGTTATTGCAGTCGGTGTCGACCCCATTCATTTTGGGGTAATATTAGTTGCTAACTTAGCAATTGGTTTTATCACACCACCTCTTGGAGTAAACCTATTTGTAGCTTCTAGTGTTGGTAATGTGAAGTTTGAAAGAATAGTAATGGCCATTATCCCATTTTTGTTCAGCATGATTGTTTGCTTAATCCTTATCACCTTCTTACCGAGTTTATCTTTATGGCTTCCGAGTATTCTAAGTAATAAATAATTGTGAAAGAAGGGTAATTATATGTCTTTACAACTTAACCCACGTGCGATAGCACTTGAACAACCTGGTATTCGTCAGTTCTCGAACCAGCTAGTTAATTTCCCAAATGCAGTTAATCTAACAATAGGACAACCAGATTTCCCTACTCCACAGGCAGTGAAGGATGCAGGAATACACGCTATTCAAAATGATTTGACTGGTTATTCTCACAATGCTGGGTTAATAGAGTTAAGAGAAGCTGTTAATAATTTTTTTACAGATAAATATGGTTTTTCCTACAACCCAACTAAAGAAATTGTCATCACAAACGGTGCGAGTGAAGCTATCGATACAGTTTTTCGAACTATTTTAGAAGAAGGCGACGAGGTTATATTGCCGGCTCCGATATACTCGGGCTATGAACCTGTTATTAAATTTTGTGGCGCTAAGATCGTTTATTTAGATACAACTAATACAGGTCTACAGCCTTCAGCAGATGAATTAGAGAAGCTTATTACAGATAAAACGAAGGCTATTTTGTTTAATAATCCTTCAAACCCTACTGGCATGGTTATCGAAAAGCAGGTAATGGATCAGCTAGTGGAAATGTTAAAGGATAAAGAGGTTTATATTGTCTCCGATGAAATTTATAGTGAGAATACATTTTTAGGAGAGCATGTTTCGTTTGCTTCCTATCCGGAGCTGCGAGACAAATTATTTTATATCCATGGGGTTTCTAAGTCGCATTCGATGACTGGCTGGAGGATTGGATTCATATTAGGTCCTGAGAAAATTATGGAGCATGTGTTAAAAGTACATCTTTACAATTCTATTTGTGCTTCTTTGCCATCACAGTACGGTGCACTAGAGGCTTTAACCAATTCCAAGGATATCCCAAGCGCAATGAATATTGAGTATGTAACAAGACGTGACTATGTATATGATCGCTTGTTAAAGATGGGTCTTCCTGTCATTAAGCCGAATGGTGCATTTTATATTTTTCCTTCCATAGAACGTTTAGGTATGAAATCTTTTGATTTTGCAACGAAGCTACTACATGAAGGTGGAGTAGCGGTAGTTCCTGGCAGTACCTTTACACCTTATGGAGAAGGCTATATTCGAATTTCCTATGCTTATTCCATGGCCGTATTAGAAGAGGGTTTAAATCGTTTAGAACGTTTTATAGAAAAAATTCAGTCCCAATGAATTCTATTACATGACGAAATGGAGAATACAATGAAAAAAGTAATTACGTATTCACTTGCACTTGGAATTTTTAGTAGTGTTATACTCGGTCCCGTAGCGAATGTACAGGCAGCGTCTTTAACAAAAGCGGAAGCTCTAGTTCAGAGAGCGGAGAAAGAAGCAACCGCTTTAAAATGGCAAATTTCTATTGAACATACCCAGTCTATTAAAACTCCTGATATGAAGGTATTCAATTCAACTAAATCTGCTTATCTAGCGGCACAAAAAGAGATTTCCTCGATAAGTGATTCAGCTAAAAGGGCAGAATTAGAAAAAAAATTAGAAGAAACAGCTGGAATCCATTATAAACGCTCCATGGGGTATGTGGATGCTATTACGTCCGGCAATAAAATTCAGAAGCTGGCTAACACTCTACAGCAAGAGTATAGAAAGGATCCAAGCTCTAAGCTTACGGAAACTGCCTATCATGCATTATCAGAGGAAATTAGAAAGCAAGGAAAGCTTCTTTATAGAGTTTATGGTAAGTCAACACGTGAAGCTTTTATTGCTCAATATAAGAGTCCTGCTGAACAGATGCTACTTAATGTAAAATCTGCAAAGATAGCGAAAGGCTTAATAACTAAGCTGGACCAGGCTATTCAAAAGAAAACCAAGCAAGACTCCATTCTAAACGAGTTGTTTTTAACTTTAGAATCCATTAAAGATGATACGATGTATTATCGACTATTTGAAGAATATAGCAAGGTCATGCGAAAGGATATAAATTTTGTTGCACAAGAAAAAGACTTCAACATTTATTTTGGTCAAATGAACCAACTGATCAATAAAAAAGATGTAACGGGAGTCTTCTCGTTATACGGTAAGGATTTTCCAGACTATGAATTTTTAAAAGAGGATATCCAGACTTCCTTCAATGAAAATGATACAAAATTCGAACTGTTAAACGTTTATGTCTACTCCATCATTAGTGGCTATGCCTATGTGGAAGTTGAGGACCTTGCTACTACAGGAAACAAAAAGGAAACTATTATAAACGTATATCTATTGAAAAAAGAAAATAAGGAATGGAAAATTGTCGATATTTTTACTCCTTACTAACTATTTTATTCAAACAACCAACGAGAGAAAACTTGTTGGTTGTTATTTTATATTCCAAGAATGTTAAAATGAATGATATGAAAATTCAAATAAATAAATAGAATCAATAGGAGGAATAGAATGAAAACATTATTATTAACAGGATTTGAACCGTTTTTACAGCTTACTGTCAATCCAACTATGAAAATTGTGGAACAGTTAAATGGTTTAGAGATTAATGGTCATAGGATTGTTGGTAAAATCCTACCGGTAGATTTTCGTGCGTCTGGTAAGGAGCTACTTCAATTACTGGAAGCAGAAAAGCCAGACGTACACATATCTTTAGGCTTAGCAGCTGGCAGGTATAAAATTACTCCCGAGAGAGTTGCTATCAATGTACAAGATGGGGATGCAGATAACAAAGGAAATAGGCCTGTTGATGAAGTGATCCAGGCAAACGGAGAACCAGGTTATTTCTCTACGTTGCCAATTCGAAAAATGGTGGAAAAGCTAATCCAAAATGGTTTTCCTGCTGAAATTTCTAATACAGCAGGAACCTACCTTTGTAATAATGTCATGTATGAAGCATTACATTATGCACAGAAGTCCAATAACAAACTGATTTCGGGATTCATCCATATTCCGGCATCTCATGAACTAGCGATTGCACACGGGAAGATTCCGAGCTGGTCTCATGAGGACTTGAAAAATAGTATTATCACTTGTATTGGTGTGCTAGAACATCATGACAATTGAAATGCCAACTTTTTTTAGAACAGGGGAGAGGACTTTACGTTTTAGTTTTGAAGAGACTATAAGTCAAGAAGTATGGAGTCAGGTACATTTCTTTGCTGAAATGGTTTCATTAGAATGGAATCATCTTATAGAGGAGGTGGTGCCAAGCTATCATACAATTACGGTGTTTTTTATTGATTCGTCGGCATTAGACAAAGTTGATATTAAGGGATTCTTATTCAAATGGCAGCATAAAAATTTAGCTTCAGAAAAAATACCGTCTAGATTAGTACATATTCCTGTCTGTTACGAGGAGCCGTATTCGTTAGATATGGATAGAATAGCTTCTTTAAATGGTCTTTCTTCCAAACAGATTATTCAGCTTCACACACAACCATTATATACCGTATATATGATTGGATTTTTACCCGGTTTTCCTTATTTAGGAGAGTTACATAAAAGCCTTTGCATTTCTCGCCTAGACAAGCCTAGAAGTATAGTACCAAAAGGCTCTGTTGGAATTGGAGGAAATCAAACAGGCATTTATCCCTTAGAATCACCAGGAGGATGGAACATTATTGGAAGAACACCAATGGAAATCTATTCGGCTTTTAGAAATGACCATTTTCTATTAAGAGCAAGAGATTTAATTAGATTTTTTCCCATTTCAATACATGAATATGAAGAGATAGCTAGTGAGTTAAAACAAGATTCTCTTGCTATGAAACGTTTTGTAGAGGAGTTGTCTAAATGATAACAATTGATATAAATGCGGATGTAGGGGAAAGCTTTGGAGCCTTTAGCGTAGGGGAAGACCAGGAATTATTTAAAGTGATTACTTCAGCTAACATTGCTTGTGGATTCCACGCGGGAGATTTTTCGGTAATGAACCGAACAGTCCAGGAAGCTAAGAAAAATAATTTATGCATTGGTGCTCACCCAGGATTTCCAGACCTGCAAGGATTTGGACGTAGGAATATGATAATGTCACCCGAAGAAATCTATGAGATGGTTATCTATCAAGTTGGGGCTTTAAAGGCTTTCTGTCAGCTTCATCATGTACGACTTAGGCATGTAAAGCCACATGGTGCTCTTTACAATATGGCTGCAAAAGATTCCTCTGTTGCTAAAGCAATTGCGCAGGCGACGTTTGATATGGAACCAGACTTGATTTTATATGGGTTATGCAACAGTGAACTAATAGAGGCGGGAAAAATGATAGGTCTTCAAACTGCACAGGAGGCTTTTGCTGATCGCCTTTATGATGAGGATGGGCAGCTAGTTAACCGAACAGAGCCAAATGCTATTTTGACAACTGATGAAGAGATTATTACACAGGTTTTGCGAATCGTAAAAGATCAACAGGTAAAGACCAAATCTGGTAATGTGATAAGAATGCATGCAAATACCTTATGTTTTCATGGCGACGGCAAAAATGTTTCAGCAATTGTTAGGAAAGTTAGAAAAGTATTAGAGGAAAACAAAGTGAAAATCGAATCTTTGGAGCTAGGAATATGAAGGCGCTTTTTAAAGTCATAAAAGAGGGGGTTTACGCATCCTATCAGGACTCGGGCAGACCAGGGTATCGGAAATTTGGGATGCCTGTTGCTGGGCCAATGGATAAATATGCATTTCAAATGGGGAATAAAATTGTATCTAACTCTCCCAATTCTCTAGCGTTAGAACTATTTTTAGGTGGTTTATCACTGGAAGTGTTAGATACTCATAAATTGGTCATCAGTGGGGCGGATCTTGAAGCTACGCTAGATGGAAACCCCGTGGAGCTGTGGAAATCCTTTCTAGTCATCAAAGGTCAAATCCTATCCTTTAATAGTCCAAGTAAAGGAAGTATTGCTTACATAATTCCGCAAGGAGGATTTTTTGCGGACGAGGTGATGAACAGTAGTTCAGCATATCCAAGAGCAGATATTGGATATGTACTGAAGCCAAACATGATTTTATATGGGAGGGATACTTCGTATACAAACAAACGCTCTCGATTAATACCGTCTCTTATTCCTACTTATGAAAATGATGTAACTGTTAATGTTTGGGGAAGTCCACATGTGGTTTTATTTGAAACGAGCAGTATTGATACTTTTTTTAATTCGATTTATACATATAAGGCTGGGAATCGGATGGGATATTATTTAGATGGCCCTGAGCTAAAGTTCGTCTCTAAGGGCGATATTCTATCGGAGGCAACCCAGTTTGGTACTATTCAAATTACTAATAATGGTCAGCCGGTTGTTTTAATGGCAGATGCACATACGGTTGGTGGATATGCTACCATGGGGAAAATAGCAGACGAAGATTTATGGAAGATCTCCCAATTGAGGAGTGGTGGAAAGATTCGTTTTCAATGGAGAGAGTGATAAGGATTGTCATAAAATACACCTAGCAGTTGTGTGTTTTATGACAATCCTTTTTGAGCATGCATATATGTTGTTTATAGAATTTTTAATGCTTTTCTAAATGTAGCTTTATTTCCTCGGAAATTTTTTCTTGTTTGAATCATTTGCAAAATCCTATTGTTACAGAAGAACACGAACAATGACTTAATCTTTAATTTTGGAAAACAAATGGACATATTTCTATTCAGGCTTCCTCTTTATCTTGCCTAGCTCCTTTTTATGCAAATATAGACTAAAAAAAACTCATAAAACTGCAGCACGAATTTGCTGCAGTCTTTATGAGAAAATTAGTCTTACTCTTCAATTTTAGAGCTATTAACCTGTAGAAAGTATCGGCTGATATCTCGGAAAAAGGAGTTCAGCATATGATTGAACATGTCTAATGCATCAAATGAATATAGTCTATAAGGATCTTCTTGTCCGTAGCCGCGAACGGAAATACCTTCTCTCAAGTGGTGTAAGTTTCCTAAATGAGAAATCCAGTATCTGTCTAACGTTTCAATGTAAATGCTTTGGATGTCCTTCCAAGTATCTTCATCTACATCATTCTCTAGTTCATCTAACGCCATTCGGTAAACAACATTTAGTTCTTTTTGTAATTGTTCCTTACTTTCCGCAGTGAAGTTAGAGTAATCGATTGGCTCCGTGGTAGTAAGCGTGCCGATTATTTTAATTTCATCAATCACTTCCTGGTGCAAAGCAGTTTCCCCCGCTGCATCCATTTCTAACATATCCTTTAAGAAGTAATTTAAGCGTTCCTGTATAGCAATTTGAATGAGTGATTGCATGTTTTCCAGTTTCAATGCTTTTTCACGATAATTATAAATCACTTTTTGCTGATCATTGTTTACATCATCTAATTTTAGTAAGTGTGATCTACTTGAGAAATGCATTCCTTCAATAACCTTTTGTACATTGTAAACAAATTTAGTTGGGTTAGGGGAAATTATTAAACCACTTTCATCCGTTTTTACTTTCTTTTTATACTTAGCGAATTCTTCTTCATCATAGTAGTAGAATAGCTCGTCGTCTAAGGAAACGATAAACTGTGTGCTGCCTGGGTCACCTTGGCGACCACTACGTCCCCGTAATTGCATATCAATACGAGCACTACTGTGAAGCTCGGTTCCGATAATATGCAAACCACCAAGCTCTGCTACACCTTCGCCTAAAAGAATATCCGTTCCTCGGCCTGCCATATTAGTAGCTAGCATAATTTTATGCATTTGACCTGCATTAGAAATAAGCTCTGCTTCATCTTCCTCTGTTTTAGCATTTAAAATATTGTGTTTCAAGCCTTCCTCTTTAAAGAAATTGGATAGCTTCTCTGATTGCTCAATAGAGGTGGTCCCAATTAAAACAGGACGCCCAACTTCGTGGTGCTTTTTAGTTTCAGCAACAATTTTCTTCATTTTATCTTCAGAGGATAAATAGACAACAGTCTCCATATCAATTCGCTTGTTTGGTTTGTTCGTAGGAATCTCTGTGACTCTTAAATTATAAGTCTCCCAAAATTCATCGCGTGAAGGCATAGCACTGCCAGTCATTCCAGAGATATGACTATACAAACGGAAATAATGTTGAATGGTAACAGATGCCTGTGTATTGTTCTCTTCTTTGATCGAAACCTTCTCTTTAGCCTCTATTGCTTGATGAAGGCCATCGCTATATGTTCTGCCTTCCATTATACGTCCTGTGTACTGGTCAACGATTTGTATTTTATCGTCCTTCACAATATAGTCGACATCTTTTCTCATAACTACTTTTGCGCGAAGCGTCTGCATTGCTATATGAAGAAACTCTCTATGTTCGCGATCATATACATTATCGATTCCAAAGGCCTCTTCTAGACGATCTGCACCTTCATCTAACAATACAATTTGTTTTGTTTCTGGGTAATAATCGTATTCTCTTTTGTCCTCAAACGATTTTACTACCATCTGCATCACAGGGAAGAGATTTAAGCTTGCGTTAGACTTACCTGCAATGATTAAAGGTGTCCTTGCTTCGTCTATTAAAATGCTATCTACTTCATCGATTAATGCGTAGAAAAGCGGTCTTTGTACGCGCTCATCTTCTCGTTGGATCATATGGTCTCTTAAATAGTCGAAACCAAACTCTGTCCCTGTTCCGTATGTAATATCACAAAGGTAAGCAGCTTGCTTTTCCTCTTTTTCCAGTCCAGCTACATTAAGTCCAACGGAAAGACCAAGAAATTCAAAAAGGGGCTTCATTTGTTCATAATCTCGAGTAGCCAAGTATTCGTTCGCGGTAATGATATGTGTTCCTTTTCCGTAAGCAGCCATCACGTAAGCTGGTAGGGTAGCCACTAACGTTTTACCTTCTCCCGTTTGCATTTGGGCAATTTGAGATTGTGTTAGAACAGCTCCTCCCATCAGCTGAGAATCATAATGTCTCATTCCAAGCACACGTTTAGAGGCCTCTCGAACGACAGCAAATGCTTCAATAATTAGCTCCTCTGGTGATATTCCCTCGTTAAGCTTCTCACGAAAAATATTTGTATATGCTTGTAGCTCTTCATCATTTTTTTGAGTGAATGAATCTTCTAGGGCATTTATTTTATTTACAATTTTTTTTAGCTGATTTAGCTCTATGACTTCTCCTGAAATCATTTTTTTAATAGATTGTAACATGTCTAATCTCCTATCTTTTATTTCCAATACTATTATATCATGAATCATAAGTGGTAGCATTTACTATATAAATAGCTATGATTACAATTTAGTTACATGATTATATTTAAAAAGTTTCCATATCATGTTAAAGTTAGTATAGATATGAAAGGGGTTAGAATGTTGAAAAAAATTAGTACAGCAATGCTTGCTATGGTTTTAGCAGCGCCGATGAGTAGTGTTCACGCAGAAGAGATAGTCAAAAAGCCAATGGTAGAAGTAAAAGAGCAACAAGGAATAGAAGGTATTAAAGATGTTGTCGAAGAAAAACTAGAGGTCGATAACTCGGAGGAATGGCTGGACGATATAATAGAAGAAAAGCCAGTAGAAGAAGTAATAGAGGAAGGCTACGAAAATTTAGGACCAATGATTTTTAAAGCTTCCGCTGTATCCTCTAAAATTGCAGCAAATAACGAGGGCGACTACTTTATTTACTACATCATGCATGGCTCTCCAGCGGCACTTGTTGTCGTGGATTATAAGTCTAAAGAAATCTTACATACGTTTACGTTAGAAGATTCGAAAAGTGCATGGGGCTTGGATGTAGATGAAAATGGGAAGCTATGGGTTGGTGGATCAGTATCGAGCGTACTTTATAGCTATGATCCGAACGAGGAAGTATTTGAAAAGCATGGAGCGATTTTTTCCAATAAGAGTGATACATCTATTCAAGATTTAATCGTATCCGGCAATAAAGTGTATGCAGGTTCGGCTTATGGTGGTTCGTTAGTGGCATTTGATACAGAAACAAAAGAAATAGAGGAATTTGGTCAAATTCGAAAACGAAAAGAATTCGTGAAAGCTATCGTTGCTGATGAAGATAAAGATGAAATTTACGTTTCTATTGGTTCTCCAATGGATTTATTAGTAAAAAAGCCGAACACAAAAAATTTCACTTCATTTTTGCCAGCAAAATACATGTCTGAAAAATATGCACAGGACTTAGTTTTAACGGATAATTATATTATTGCTAGATTACATCCTTCAAATATGGCTGTTATTTTTGACCGTAAAACACTTAAAATAGTGGATGAATTTGAATTGAGCTCTAAAACCGTATCAGCAGTTTCTCCAAATGGAGAGGGCATCTACTATACAAAAGGGCAACAATTGATTAAATATGAGTTCGAGACAAAAATGCATACCGAACTTGGTGTTTATCTGCCTAAAGGAACGGAAGCTATTAATCTAGACTTTATCGTGAAGAATCCTAAGCTTCCGAACGAGGAAGGAACAGGGGATGAAAGTGAAAATACTGTTCCAGGCGCAGTTACTGCACCTAAAGTAGAATCTGGTGTAAAAAATACAGAGTTGATTATTCCTAAACCAACTACACCAATCATCGAAACTCCTTTTGAAGAAGGGGGAGGTTCAACTGGGGAGGACACTTTGGAAGAAACTCCCGAGGAACAAGTTGAAGAACCAAAAGAATGGATTTTATCAGGTATGGTTGATAACCTAGGTCAAGTTTTTGAGTACAACCCACAAACAGGTGAAATGCAATACCACAATTTCAATTTGCCGGAGCAGCCGGTTGAGCTTTACACTTTAGCATCTAGCTCAGATGGAAAACATATTTATGCAAATGGTTATATGTCCGGGGGCCTTGGCGTTTATAACGTTGCAACGGGGAATAAGGAATTATATCGTAACATAAGCCAAGTGGAGTCTATGTTCGAGATTAATAACAAGCTTTATATTGGTGCATATCCTCTCGCTAGACTATTAGTATATGATCGTGCGATTCCATGGGGGACTGGAAATCCAGCAGAAGTGATTAGAATGAGCTCACATGGGCAAGAGCGCTCTACTGCAGTCGCTCCATATAATAAAGGGAAAGAAATCATCCTAGGTACTCTTCCAGACACTAGTGTTGGTGGAGGAGCATTAGTTTTTTATGATACTACCACTAAAAAAACAGAGATTTTCGAGAACTACATTTATAACCAAAGTATTGTTTCATTAGTTAGCAGAGGAACGCAAGTGTTTGGCGGTACGTCTATCCATGCTAACCAACAAGTAAATCCTAGAGGAGCGAGACTGTTCTATTTTAATCGTTTTGATCCAGAGGATAAAAAATATATTCACCTACCATTTAGCTCAAGTATGATTACTAGTTTAATAGTAGATAAAGAGAATTATGTATGGGGAATGGCTGATGGAAAGCTCTTTAAATACAAGGATGAATGGACTGATATCGAGACAGTTGAGTTATTACCATTAATATCAGGTCGATTCCGTAATGCACAAATATTAGAGGGTGTAGATGGCTACATTTATGGAAGTGTTGAAGGTAAGTTGTTCCGTGTAACAATAGATAGTTTAAAAGTTGAATGGTTAAAGGATAAAGGAGTTTATGGACTGGAACAGGACTTAAACGGTAACCTCTATTACTACGATGGAAGTAATCTATGGAGATACACGATTGAGAAAAATCGTGGAAAACAAGCTGAATCAGCTGGGAAATGAAGGAGATTTAATTAAATGAAACGAAAATTGCTATACCTTTTTGTCGTTTTTGCAGTGGTCACGAGTTCACTATTCCAACCAAGTCAAGTAGAAGCGCAAGCAACGAAAGTGTATTGGGACGGTATTTTAATGGTTCCAGGTCAAGTGGGAAAAATTAAAGTAGTAAAACCGATCAACCTATGGAAACGAACATCAGATGGTTTAGTATTTGAGAGAATTCTAAAACCAGGAGAGCAATACCGTGTCTATCGCTATGACAATCTTTATGGTGGACAATATGGGCTTGGTGGCGGAATGTATATTACTAAAATGGCGGGGTATGTAGATTATAAAACACCGTCTAAAGCTAAGCTTCGAGAATTGGAGAATGCTCAGGGTGGGTCAACAGTTACCCCCCCTGTAGGGACTCCTGCTTCTAACTTATTTCCAAAAGAAGCTATCCCTACTCTATCCATTGGTAAAGTAGCTGCTCAGGCTATTACTCAAATTGCTCCCGGAGTAAGAAAAAAACTGATAGACATTGATGGGGCACTAGGGGCTCAAAAGCTTTTTGTCATTGACTACGATGGAAAAACTTCCAATATACAAATGAAGGCAGAGCTTGCGAAGGATCAAGTAGTTGGGTTTGAAACAACTTCCTCACAAGCAAATAGTGTTCCGCAAAATGATTCTTATCATGTTGTAGCAGGCGTTAACGGCGATTATTTTGATAAAACAGGTCAGCCAGTAGATTTAATGATGATTGATGGATCTATTGTAGCTACACCGCAAACTGCGTTAAGCGACTTAGCTGTACTTGGGATTACTTCTAATAAGAAAGCTATCATTGGTGCTCCTCAAGTTTCTATGAACCTTTCTGTAAATGGGACATCCTATCCTATTAATTCGGTTAATAGAAAGAGATTAGCAGATCATCTCGTTGTCTATACTAGAGACTTTGCTCCAACAACAAGCACTAACGAGCTTGGCACAGAAGTTCGTGTGAAAATCGACTCAGGTAAGCTAAACGGTGGTGAAACACTTGCTGGTACGGTTACCGAAGTGATATCTGGTGTTGGAAATGCTGCTTTAAATACGAATGAAATTATTTTGTCAGGTCATCATTTTGCTAGCGATTTCCTAAAGGGAATTAATGTAGGTGACCAAATTGAAATATCTACTAAATTTACTCCAGCCGAATGGAATGATGTTCGAGAGGCTGTAAGTGGTAGATATCATTTAGTAAAAAACGGCGTACTACAAACGATTAAAGTAGCAGGTGTTGCACCAAGAACAGCTGTTGGAGTTCGAAAAGATGGTAGTCTATTCACTGCTGTAATTGATGGAAGAACTACTCAAAGTAAGGGGCTTTCCTTACAAAATACTGCAAAGCTGATGAAAGATCTTGGAGCTAACTATGCGATGACCTTTGATGGTGGTGGTTCCTCTACGGTAGTAGTAAGAGAGCTTGGTAACACAAAAGTGACGGTAGCCAATACTCCTTCCGATGGATACGAGCGCTCGGTAGCCAACTCACTACTCTTTGTTAGTACGTATAAAACAGGTCCTGCGGTAACTATTTCTCCAGCATCTAACGTACTTGAAGTATTTCAAGGGGCGACCTATACTAATCTATCAGTTCCTGTAAAAGGGCTTGACCAGTATATGAACCCAGTTGCAATTTCAGGAAATGGAAAAGTTACTTCTACTATATTGTCTTCTGTAAACGGTAAGCAGGTTGTCAATGCAAAACCAGGGACTTATGCAGGAATGGTTACTTATGAAGGTAAGACTACAAATATACAGTTGAGAGTCACAAACACGATAGACAGTATTAAAGCATCCGAAAATTATTTGCAATTAGCGAAAGGGCAAGCCGTTCAGCTTTCCGTAAGTGGGATTAAAAATGGACAAGCAGTTTTAACGGATGCTAGTGCATTTACATTTAGTAGTACTGTAGGGACTGTTCAAGCGAATGGTAAGTACACAGCACCAAACAAAGATGGAATTGGAACGATTAATGTAAAATACGGAAATAAGTCTTTAACTATTCCTGTCATTGTAGGTG
Source organism: Psychrobacillus sp. BL-248-WT-3 (assembly GCF_012843435.1). GTDB lineage: Bacteria > Bacillota > Bacilli > Bacillales_A > Planococcaceae > Psychrobacillus. The sequence goes on from NZ_JABAFC010000004.1 coordinate 83,381, forward strand.
AGGTCGCACCAACTATTTTAGAGTCATTTAACAAAGGTATCTTTAACTATGAAGCTACTAGTGACAAAGCTAAAAGTGTTTCCGTGACGTCCGTTGCTAATGATAGAGATGGGTCAAAGGCTATCAAGTTAACCTATGATTTTAAAGACACGACTGGTACTTCAGGAGCTTATATTAATGCTAAAACGAACCTTACAATTAGCACACCGTTAAAGAAAATAGGAATGTGGGTTAAAGGTGACAGTAAAGGTAACTGGTTAAGATCTCAAGTAGTTGATGCTACTGGTAAAACGGTTCAATTGGACTTTGATAAAAATGTAACTTGGACCGATTGGAGATTTGTTACAGCGAATGTTCCTGCTGGACTTTCTTATCCATTGAAAATGGATCTTCCTGTCCGTTATATGCAAACAGAAAATGCTAAAAAAGCAAATGGTGAAATCATCATTGATGACATTCAAGCTATATATAAAGACTAAAATGAGTATATAGTAGTAGGTGTTGCGAAGCATTTTAATGTGTGATAACGTATTAAGTATGGATTTTGGTAAACTTTGGAGGGAAGTACATGGCTGCAGAGGAAAAAGGGAAAGAGAACAATATTGTAGGAAATGCTCAGAAAATAGTAGGATTCTATAAAAGACAGGCTTGGGCAGCAAAGGTTTTTGAAAAAATTGAACAGGACTCCATAGTTCAAGACGGCAAAGATATTGTACTAGCATCCTCTATTATTCAATCAAATAATAATTTATATTTTCCAGCTTTTATGCGAATTAACATGAAGGAAAATGGTAAGGTAGTAGGGGCTTATATGATTCAAGAGGAAGAAGATAGCTTTAGTCTATTACCTTTAGAGATCTTATTAGAGGAACCAGAGATGCAAGAAATTCTTCCCTTTAAGTACCGTACTTTAGAAAAGATTGAGGGAGACAGTTTACAAGTAAACTGGCCTGAGTTCTCCTAATATAGTACTAGAAAAAATAAAGCTTTTTACAAGAATAGAAAGGACTGATTTTTGCTCATACTAAAGCGAAAAGTCAGTCTTTTCTTTCTTTATATTAAATTTGGTTACAAAGCTAGTTTTATAGTATAATCATTAATTGAAGAAACTTTCATGTCGTTAGTTCGTCTATTTTGTAGAACCTAGCGGCTAAAAAGAAAATAAAAAAACAAGGATGATATTTTTGGATATAAAATTACTTCTTGCTTTTATCATATCTATGGCCACGGCAATCGCAGTTACCCCTTTAGTAATTAAGTTTGCACATATAATTGGGGCTGTGGATAAACCTTCTGAAAGAAAAGTTCATCAAAAAGTGATGCCTCGCTTAGGCGGACTTGCAATTTTTATAGCAGTAACAGTTGGTTATTTCGTTGCGGGATTGTATGAAGCAAAGATTACTGGAATTATTGTAGGTGCTCTGATTATTATCGTGCTTGGTATTATAGACGATAAATATGAGATCTCTGCAAAAATTAAGTTATTAGGTCAAATATTAGCAGCTTGCGCTGTTATGGGTAGTGGGTTAACAATTGAAGTTTTAAATATTCCTTTTTTAGGTGTATTTGAACTTGGTATTTTCTCTTATATAGTAACACTGTTTTGGATTCTAGCTATTACGAACGCTATCAACTTAATTGACGGATTAGATGGCTTATCAGCTGGAATATCATCAATCGTATTTGCAAGTATTGCATTTTTAGCATTTTCTGCTGATAAAATGTTAATACTTACATTGTCTCTTATCTTACTAGGGAGTACGCTTGGGTTTTTATTTCATAATTTCCACCCAGCAAAAATCTTTATGGGTGATACAGGTTCCATGTTCCTTGGATACGCTATTGCTGTCCTTTCGTTATTAGGACTTTTCAAAAGCGTTACATTATTTAGTTTTGTTGTTCCTATTTTAATCTTAGGAGTACCAATTTTTGATACTTCCTTCGCTATAATTCGACGGTTAGTTAATCGTAAGCCGATATCGGTGGCAGATAAGTCTCATTTGCATCATAGATTGCTTGCACTTGGCTTGTCTCATCGTGATACCGTATTAGTAATATATGGTTTCGGTTTGATATTTAGTATATCAGCGATTACATTTGAGACACTAACTTTACGTTGGGCAATTTTTATTATTTTATTTATATTAATTGCATTTGAAATTGTTGCTGAGAAAATTGGGTTAGTGAATGATGAATATCGACCAATTATTTCTGTTTTTCAAAAAGTTGTTGGGTATAAGCGTAATTAGCCCTCTAGTAGGTAGATAAAAACTATCTAGACCACTTTAAAAGGTGGGTTGCGCTTTTCATATATTAAATAATTCATATAGGGTTGGTGTAAACAAATGAAAGTACCAATGTTAGATTTATCGGAACAATATGCATCGCTAAAAACAGAAGTTTTAGAAGCGTTAGACGGAGTTATGAGTAGCTCTGTTTTCATTCTAGGAAGCAATGTTAAAAAACTAGAAGCGGATATTGCCGAATATAGCCATGTGGCACATGGGATTGGTTGTGGGAATGGTAGTGATGCAATTCATATTGCATTACAAGCAGCAGGTATAGGTGCTGGAGATGAAGTAATTACAACTCCATTTACATTCTTTGCTACTGGTGGAGCAATCGTCAGAGCCGGTGCAACACCTGTTTATTGTGATATCGACCCTGTTTCTTTCAATATAGATCCAGCTGAGATAGAAAAGCATATTACGGACAAAACGAAGGCAATTATTCCAGTTCACTTATATGGTCAAATGGCTGATATGGTGAGCATTCGTAAAATTGCAGACAAGCATAACCTAATTGTGATTGAGGATGCTGCACAAGCAATTGGAGCTAAACAAGGTGACTTTACTGTTGGTGAATTAGGAGATGCAGCAACTTATAGCTTCTTCCCGACTAAAAATCTTGGAGCTTACGGTGATGGCGGTATGGTTGTTACCAATAATGATGATATCGCAGAGAAATCTCGTGTTATTCGTGTACACGGTAGTAAACCGAAATATTATCATGCTGTGCTTGGTTATAATAGCCGTCTGGACGAGCTTCAAGCAGCAGTATTAAATGTTAAGTTCCCTCATTTAGACACTTGGAGTGAGCAACGTAGAGCTCATGCAGATTTTTACACTCAATTGTTGAATGAAAAGGTTGGAGAATACATTAAGACACCTGTAAAAGTAGAAGGTTTCCATCATGTATTCCACCAATATACTATTTTGACAGAGCGTCGAGGTGAGCTTCAAGCTTATTTAAAAGAAAATGGAGTAGATACAATGATTTATTATCCACTACCATTACATATCCAACCGGTATTTGAAAGCTTAGGGTATAAACTAGGAGATTTCCCGAATGCAGAAAAAGCTGCAAACGAGGCACTTTCTTTACCAATGTTCCCTGAGTTAAAAGAAGAGCAACAGCAATTTGTTGTTGAAAAGATTGCTGCTTTCTTTTCTGGAAAATAATGATTAAAAAGTAAAGGGAGACGTTTTGTTACGTTTCCCTTTAACTACCTTATGAATGGGTTTAAAGGAGAAGAGATATGTCAGAAAATAAATCGTATCGATTATATGACTCTCTAGAATTTTTCTGGAGGAAAAAGATTTGGTTCATCATCATCCCAGTTGTTGCAGCTTTAATAGGTTATGGTGCATCCTTTTTAGTGCCATCAGATGGGAAGTATGTAGCAAAAAGCACAGTCTTTACTGGATCTGTAAAGTTAGAGGCTCTAACTAATCCCGATCATATCATGACTCAGTATGGCAAACATTTTACAGGGAAAACAGAAGTCTTTGTCCCAACTAGAAGTTACATAAAAACAGAGACCTATGGAGATACTGAAGAACAAGTAAAGAATGAATTAAATCAGTTTAATGAGCAATTATTAGCTGGATTAATGAAGCAACATGACAAAGTAATTGGTGGCACTGAAACATATGCGAGCATTCAAGCAGAGCGTATTGAAACATTAAAAACCACAATAGAAGATTATAAAAAATTATTAATTGAATCTGATAATGTAACGGTAATTAACAACTTTACTACCTTATTATCTGCAGCTGAAATGGATTTAACAAATGCTTTGGCTACGGAACAAAGAGTAAGAAATGACGTCATTTCTTATGAAAAACCAAGCGTTGCTGGAGAAACCAGAGTAGCTCAAACAAAAACATATGGAACAGAAGGAGCTATTGCAGGGTTCATCTTAGGAATCTTATTAGCAATCCTTTCGCTATCTATGTGGAAGTATATTTTGGATGCTAGAAAGTATAGAAAAGCGTAAGCACCTATGTCTGCCCCGACAGGCAAATGGAGAAGAGTGAGGAGGCAGCTCCTCAGATACCGCTTGTCCCATTTGCACTCGGGTGAAAGAAAATTGAAGTACCAAAACATGAAACATTTATTGATAAGATGGTGTCTTTACTAGAGTAAAACAGCACCAATTAAAAGGAGAGTATAAAATGTCTACATATTATGAAGAATTATTAGCAAAAATTGAAAACCACACTGCAGTTATTGGGGTAGTTGGTTTAGGTTATGTTGGTTTACCACTTGCGGTTGAAAAAGCTAAAGCTGGCTATAAAGTAATTGGATTTGATGTACAAGAATCTAAAGTTCAACAAGTAAATGAAGGAATTAACTATATTGGTGACGTAGTAGATGTTGACTTAAAACAAATGGTTGAATCAGGTCATTTAACTGCTTCTACAGATTATGGTTCAATTAGTGCAGTAGATGCAGTTGCTATCTGTGTACCGACTCCATTAGACATTTATCAACAGCCTGATACTTCTTATGTTGAAAGCTCAGTAAATGAAATTGCTAAATATGCTAAAAAAGGTACACTAGTAGTTCTTGAGTCAACAACTTATCCAGGTACAACAGAAGAAATTATTAAAAAAGCATTAGAAGATAAAGGATTTGTAACAGGAGAAGATATTTTCATCGCTTACTCACCTGAACGAATTGATCCAGGTAATAAAAGCTTCAATACAAAAAATACACCAAAGGTAGTTGGTGGTATTACAGAAAAATGTACAACAGTAGCTGCTGCAATGTACAGCAATGTATTAGAGGGTGACGTGCATAAGGTTTCTAGTCCGGCTATCGCTGAGATGGAGAAAATTTTCGAAAACACATTCCGTCACATTAACATCGCTCTAGCTAACGAAATGGCTATTCTTTGTGAGAAAATGGGAATTGACGTGTGGGAAGTAATCGATGCTGCTAAAACAAAACCATACGGCTTTATGGCATTCTACCCAGGCCCAGGATTAGGCGGTCACTGTATTCCAATCGACCCATTCTACTTAACTTGGAAAGCAAGAGAATACAACTACCACACTCGCTTAATCGAGCTTGCTGGTGAGATTAACAATACGATGCCTGAGTATGTAATTACTCGTGCAATGCAAATTTTAAATGATGAAGGTAAAGCGTTAAGAAATGCAAATGTTGTACTTTTAGGTGTAGCTTACAAAAAAGATATCGATGATATGCGCGAATCTCCATCTTTAAAATTAGTAGAACTATTAATACAACAAGGGGCTAACTTCAAAACAGTTGATCCTCATGTAACTACATTTAGAGTTGCTGGAGAAACACATGAAACTGTGGAATTAACAGACGAGTTGTTAGATTCAGCTGACCTAGTTATCCTAGCTACTGATCATACTGGCTTTGACTATGCTCATATTGCACAAAAATCAAAAGTTATTTTTGATACTCGTAACGCGTTTAAAGGAATTGACACTCCAAATCGCTATATTAAATTATAAGGGCGGGATACAAGATGAATTTTATACATGAAACTGCTGAGTTAGGCGAGAATACGACAGTTGGACACTTTTCTGTTATAGAAGAAGGAGCAAAGATTGGCGATAACGTTCGCATAGGCAATCGTGTAACAATTCACGCTGGTACCATCATTGGTGATGGTACCACCATCGATGATGGTGCCGTAGTAGGCAAACAGCCTAAGCCTGCCAAAACAAGCACAATGCAAATTACGAAAGAAATTCCTCCTTTAGAGCTTGGCAAGGAATGTACAATTGGAGCTAATACAATTGTGTATAGAGGAGCAAAAGTCGGAGAGAGTACGTTAATTGCTGATTTAGCAACGGTTCGAGAAGATGTTGAAATTGGTTCTTTTGTTATCATTGGTCGCAATGTTACAGTTGAGAACTTTGTAACGATCGGTAACCGTACTAAAATCCAATCGAATTCATATATCACCGCTCATTCTACTCTAGAAGATCATGTATTTATCGCACCATGTGTGACAACTACAAATGATAACTATATGGGAAGAACGGAAGCACGCTTCGACAAGATTAAAGGAGCTATTGTTAAACGTGGAGCTCGTGTAGGTGGAGCGTCTATTATTCTACCTGGTATAACAATAGCAGAAGAAACATTTGTAGCAGCTGGAGCAATAGTAACAAAGGATACAGAAGAGAAAACTGTTATAAAAGGTTTCCCAGCAAAATTCTTGAAAAATGTACCTGAGGAGGAGCTTCTTTAAGTGTTCTCTCAGTTAAAACGTTTAGGAGCGGATTCGCTCCTTTATGCATTTATGAACGTAGGTACTAAACTAATCGCATTTATACTATTCCCTTTATATGCACATTATCTTGAAAAAGAATCGCTAGTGGGAATGCTACAGATGGTAGATACTACGGTATCTATGCTTACTTTCCTCGTAATATTTGGTACTGACTCCGCGTTAGCTTATTATTACTTTGAGTATAAAGATAAAGACACACGGGAAAAGTACGTTCGCTCGGTTATGACGTTCCGTTTATCAATAGTTGTCTTGTTATTTGCAGTATTTTTAATCGGGGGAGATTGGCTGTCTGCTCTTATATTAGAATCAGCGGGCTATTCTCAGCTATTTTATATTGCATTAGGTACGTTATGCTTAGATACCATTATTACACTAGTTTTAACTATTTTAAGATATGAGTTCCATACGAAGAGAGTAGTCTTTACGACGATAGGTAAAATGCTATTAATAGCAGTAGTTTCTGTCCTTTTCTTAATGTTTGTATGGACTTCATTAGAAGGGATACTAGTAGCTCGCTTAGTCAGCGTGGCTATTATCGTCTTAGTGTTAATAAAGCCTGTTCGAGTGTATTTAAAGCCACTGTACGATAAAGCTATTTTAAAGAAAATCTTAGTTTACGCTGCTCCCCTAGTGCCTGCCTCTTTAGCTTTTTGGATCATAGCGAATGCCAATAACTTTTTTATACGGGCATATGGGACATTAGATGATGTAGGTATTTATGGGACCGCTATTAAGTTTGCAACCTTTATAACTCTATTGACGAGCGGTATACAACTAGCATGGAGACCATTTTCTATGTCTTTAAAGGACAAAAAAGATAGTCCCCAATTATTTGCAACATTATATGCGGCATTTTTAATCATTGGCAGCTTTGGAGTTTTAGCTTTAGCGACATTTATGCCATGGATTATTTTAGTAATGCCAGATAACTTTAGAATTGCATTTCAATATGTTGCACCCATTTCAATCGCAACATTTTTAAGCTTTTACTATATGATTGTTTCTACTGGAATATTTTATTCTAAACAAACAAAACATATTTCTATAGCATTTGGGATAGCTGCAATTGTATCAGTTGCATTGAATTTTGTTTTTGTGCCGTACCTCAATATATGGGGAACAGTTATTTCGTATATAGCAGCCTATTGTATCGCTTTATTTATGGTATTCCGTAAAAGTCAAAAGCTATATTATGTACCCTTCTCAGGTATAAAAATGGGTTGGACAATCTTATGGCTAATAGCTGCAACTCTTGGAATTGTATATATTCAATTACACGATTTAAATAGCTGGCTAATCTTAGGAGTATGGCTTGTTTTCATTCTTCTAGTCCTACTAGTTCGTATGGATAAGTATTTTGTAAAAAGAAAGTAATGGGGGATAGGCATGTCAAAAAAATGTATAACAAACCTTAGGCATAAAGATTTTCATACTATAAAAGGTGTCGGGTATGAAGGGTTTTTCAGAGGATACTTCTATTATGAAAATCAATATGTCACCCATGAAAACTTCGCTAGCATTATAAATGAAGAAATTTTAACATCTAATGACTTTGCCAAATGGAATGGGGAATATGCGTTAATCTATACAACTCCAGTAGAAACAAAACTGGTAACTGATATGAAGCGTTCTATTCCATTATTTTATATGGAGGATCAGTCAGGAAACTGGCTTGTCCAAGATTATATACAGCCTCAGGAAGGCTTAAATATGAATCCAGAGGCAGAGGAAGAGTTCCTAATCACAGGATTTGTTTTTAGAGAGAAGACGTTATTTAAGGAATGGAGCCAGGTTCCTGCAGTTTCTTATGTTACATTGCAGGAAAAGGCTGTCCAGGCCTACTACTATTCGTATGTTCTTCCAAAAGAAACAGAGCCAATCGATACATTTGCAGACGAGTTAAAGACAGTATTTCATGACTTATTTGATGATCTTGCAAGTCGTTTAAAGGATCGTCAAATCGTCATTCCACTTAGTGGTGGGTATGACTCTCGATTAATCGCATTAGCATTGGTAGAACGTGGGTTGAAGGATAATATTATTGCATTTACATACGGAAGACCAGGGAACGGAGAGTCAACTGTTAGTAAACAGATTGCTGATAAGCTGGGCTTAAAATGGAAATACTTTGCCTATGATAAAAAGATGTGGGAGGATATGTACAAGTCTGACGAATGGAAGGACTATGTCGTGTATTCTAGTAATGCTGTTTCGGTAGCACATCTTCAAGATTTCCCAAGCACCAAGCTGCTGGTTGAGGAAGAAGGGTTACAAGACGCAGTGTTTTTACCAGGTCATTCCTTAGATTATCTGGCAGGTGGACATTTACCTTATGAATCTATTGTTGACAAGCAATTTGAAAAGAGTGAAATTCAAACCTTTATAATGAACAAGCATTTTCGATTATGGGAGCTAACCGGTAAAGACAGCTATGCAGAAACAGACATCGGTAAAGGATTGTATCAGGATATTGAAGCGTATTCCAATTATACAAATGAACGCGTCACTTCTTTAATTGATGAATGGAATTGGCGAGAACGACAAGCGAAATTTATCATTAATTCTGTTCGTGTATACGAATATTTTGGACAAGGCTGGTCCATTCCGTTATGGGATGATCGTTTAATCCACTTTTTCAGTAAAATCCCTGCGGATTTAAAATATAAAAAATATTTATATGATTATACATTGCATCAAATGTATCCGGAATTCTATCCATTGCCTCAAAAGCCAGGACCAGAAAATTCACTTAAAAATAAATATGGTATTCTCTATCCTTTACTACGCAAAATATATAGAAAGAAAAATCTATATCGTAAATATTTTGATGAGCCAATGGAGTGGTACGGAATCTATCCGACTTACAAGCAGTATGTACAGTCTCTTACTTTTAAAAGAAATGGACAAAAGTATGAGCATCCGTACAATATCAATTCGTTTATCGTAAAAGACATGATTGAAATGATGAAGGAGATTACAAAATGAAGGTTCTAACTATTTTAGGAGCAAGACCTCAGTTTATTAAAGCAGCAGCAGTTTCACGTGTCATTCGTGAAGAAGTAACAGAGCTTATCGTTCATACTGGACAGCATTATGATGCCAATATGTCTGATATATTTTTCGAGGAATTAAACATTCCAAAGCCTGACTATCATTTAGGAATCGGTTCAGGAAACCATGGTAAACAAACTGGTGAAATGCTAGCTAAGATCGAAGAAATAATTTTAAAAGAAAATCCTGATTTCTTATTAGTGTATGGTGATACAAACTCAACATTAGCAGGAGCACTTGCAGCTGCTAAACTGCATATTCCTATTGTTCATATCGAAGCAGGTCTTCGCAGCTTCAATATGAGAATGCCTGAAGAAGTTAACCGTATTTTAACGGACCATGTTTCCACGTTGTTACTTTGTCCAACGGAGACAGCTATCCAGAATTTAACGAACGAAAATATTAGCGCAGGCGTGTATAATATTGGAGACGTAATGTATGATGCAGTTCTATACAATAAGGAACTAGCTAAGTCTACATCTACTATTTTAGAGACTGAAAAGATCGCTCCAAAGGATTACTTACTAATTACGATTCACCGTGCAGAAAATACAGATGATGTGGACCGTATGAAGTCCATTTTAGATGCATTCCGTCAAATCGAAGATAAAAAGGTTTGGCCAATCCATCCAAGAACTAAGAAAAAATTAGAGGATTATGGCTTTAAGCTAGATGAAATTCCTAATTTACAAGTTATAGATCCAGTTGGTTATTTAGATATGCTTTCCTTAGAAACAAACGCAAAAAAAATCGTAACAGATTCTGGTGGCGTTCAAAAAGAAGCATACTTTGCAGAAGTACCTTGTGTTACTGTTCGTGATCAAACGGAATGGGTAGAGACATTAATAGAGGATGCAAATATCTTAACTGGAACAGATACAAACAAAATCGTAGACGCAGTTAAAAAAGAAGTAACTCCTTCTTATACTCCTGTTTTCGGTGATGGAAAAACATCGGAAAAAGTGTTAGCTTTACTAAAGGAATATTCAAGTAAATAAAGTAGGTGTGAGCATTGTTAATATTTAGCATATGGCTCTTTACTGTGGTGGCTTCCACATACCTTTTTAAAAAGGTTTCTGGAAGCCTTTCTCTTGTAAAGCCAAATATGATTTCTATTGTTTATTATTATTCTTTCCTTATCTCCAGTTATATTGGCGGATTGTTAATAGCTTTAGGAATAGATGATTACTATATGATCAAAAGAATGGACCATGAGGAATATCGAATTATTGGTTTTATTTTATTGACACTATTAATGATTTTATTCCCACTAACTCAGTTAGTTGTAGGTAGAATTTTTGGGTTTAATGGGGAGCTAGAATTTAATAACTATCTACAAAAACCCGTTCGTACAAGTGTAGATAAGAATGAGCGTATCTTTAGATTGGCTTTTGGTGCTTTATCCGCTATATCTGTTTTAGCAGTTGCTTATACCTTATTGAAGACAGCGAATGTTCCTTTATTGGAGCTTTTAAAGGGGAATACATCAGAGCTTGCAAAGCTTAGAATTGATGCGAGTAGAGGCTTCAGCGGGAATGTGTATATTCGGAATATATTCGGTATCGCATTGACTCCAGTCCTTTCTATTATTGCATTTGTATATACTACGAAATCGAGAGCATTATATTGGAAAGTATTGTTCTTTGTTTTATTCATTTCATCCGTCCTAATCTCTACCTATGACTTAGCTAAGTCTCCAATTTTCTTTTATATCATCATGCTGCTTCTAGCTGGTGTATATACACAAAAGTTAAAGCTCAATTGGAAGAGAATCAGCGGTTATATTTTGGCAGGAAGTGCTTTATTAATCGTTATGTATGTGGCCATTCAAGGGGTTACAGAGATTGAAAGCTTCTTGTCTCATAACTCTGGCCCAATTGGCAGGATTATACTGGCGCAAATTTCACCATTCTTTTTACATTTGGATACGTACTCACATTCTCTAAGCTTTTTAGAAGCAAAAGGCTTGCCTTCCTTTATTGCTGGTATTTTCGATATCGAGCAAGTACGTTCAGCACGAATGGTAATGGAGAATGTGTTTCCTGAAAACGTAGATAAGGGTACTGGTGGTGTTCTTAATACCATTTTCCTTGGTGAAGCCTTTGCTTCGTTTGGATATCTAGGTGTTATTATATCTATTATTTATATTGCAGTCGTTATACAGGTGTTATATATCATCTTTTTACGCTTACCGAAAACACCAGTGGTTATAGCATTGTTTGTTTACTTTACGATTAATCTTCCAAGAACACTTGTTGGAGGAGTAGCTGACTTTTTCTTTAACCCAGTGTGGATATTAATGACAGTAGTATTGGGTGGATTGTTTATTCTGGAACAGTACTTCCATATTATATGGACGTTCCTAATAAGCAAAGTACGAAAAAAAGGAGCACCACAATGAAAAATATTTTAATTTATTATCCTTTTACTCTTGCTACTAATCCGAAGAGTGGTTCAGCAATTCGCCCCGTTGAAATGATTAAGGCAATAGAAAAATATGCAACTGAAAATAATTTAGAAACTATTGTTATTTCAGGTACCTCTAATGAGAGACGTCAATTATGGAATAAGATGCTTGCTGAAAAGAAACAAGAGCAAACATTGTTTTGTTATTCAGAAAATCAAACGATTCCTTTATGGTTAACAGATCCGGGACATATTCCAAAAGACTGGATTATTGATAAGGATGTTTTTAAAACATTAAAGAGACTTCAAGTACCGATAGGTGTTTTTTACCGCGATGTGTATTGGAAATTCGATGAGTTATATCCTTTGAAGGGTATCAAAAAAACGGTTATGAAGACTATTTATAGGATGGAAGAAAGATTCTATGAGAAGTATGTTCATACACTGTTTCTTCCAAGTGATGCTATGGGTAAATATGTAGCTATCAAAACTAACAAAATGGCTCTTCCACCGGGAGGTCGCTTTACCGAGTTGAATGACAACAACCGGGAAATGCAAAAACCGTTTAAAGGTATTTATGTAGGAGGCATTAATAACGAGGACTACGGCTTGCCGACACTCGTGGATGCTTATGCCCTGCTAAATAAAAACGAGGTGCTAGGTAAATTAGTTATTGTATGTCGAGAAGAAGAGTATACTCAGCTTAGTAACGAGGAAAAAGATAAGATTAAACAGCCATATATTGAGCTAAAGCATGTGAGTGGAGCTGAGCTTCAGTCATTATACGAGGAAGTGGACTTTGCTTTTATCCCTCGTAAAAGATCCACCTACAACGACTTTGCAGTTCCGATTAAATTAGTAGAATACTTAACGGCGAGCTTGCCTATTGTTGCAACGAATTGCTCTGCACAAGAAGACTTTATATTGTCGGGACCATACGGCGTAATAGCCGAGGATGATGCTGAGGGACTTGTGAAAGGTATGCTAGCTATTGAACCTGAATATTTACAGTTCAAACAAAATATTAATAAAAGCTTTTTACAGCAACATTCTTGGAATGCACGTGCCGAGCAGGCTGCACAAGCACTTATAGGAGGTAATAAAAAATGAAAATAGCTGTATTAGCTCCAAGTAAGTCTATTCATACACATAAATGGGCATTATTTTACCAATCAAAAGGTATAGATGTGAAGGTTTTTACATTTAAGGACCATTATTCTGAAGATAATGCAAATCAAGTACCTACGGAAATATTACCAAAAGTGTTACCTGGTAAAGCATCTTATATTGCAGCAGCGCCTGCTTTAAAGAAAATGCTAAAAGAGTGGAATCCAGACATTTTGCATTCTCATTTTATCTCCAGCTATGGATTGCTAGGTGCGATTGTGGATTATAAAGTACATTTTGTTTCCGTATGGGGCAAGGATATCTTTGATTTTCCAAAGAAGAACAAGCTAAATGAGAAACTTGTGAGATTTACGTTAAGTAAAGCAACGGCTATCTGTTCAACAAGTCATATCATGGCTAAGGAAACGAATCTTTATACGAATCGTCCTGTGTATGTGACACCGTTTGGAGTGGATTTGGAGAAATTCTATCCGATAGAAACGAATGAAAGTAATGACAAAATCATTGTTGGAACGGTAAAAGCATTAGAGGACAAGTATGGAATCGCTGATTTGGTAAAAGGCTTCGCTATGTTTCATAAAGAGTATCCAAATTCAGAGCTACTCATTACTGGGGATGGCCCTCAAAGAAAAGAATATGAAGAGTTAGCAGTACAGCTAGGTATTTCTAATGTCACTACATTTACTGGAAAGGTACCAAATACAGAGGTTCCTGCTATTATTCGTAGCATGTCTATTTTTGCAGTTCCTTCCACGGAGGATAGCGAAAGCTTTGGAGTAGCTGCAGTAGAAGCTATGGCTTGTGGCGTGCCGGTTGTCGTGTCGAATGTTGGAGGATTACCGGAAGTAGTTGTAAAGGACGTTACTGGGATTGTCACTGATAAGGAAAGCCCAGATCAGCTGGCAGCTGCGTTTATCAAACTAGCTCAAAACAATGATTTGCGAATGGGTATGGGAAAAGCAGGAGTAGCTCATGTGAAAGAGAATTACAGCTGGGTTGATAACGCCAACTACATGCTATCATTGTATGAAAAATATACAGAGGCTTAAAAGTTTAAATTGCCTCTAATAGAAGAAAAGGTGAATTATATGATTAAGAAAGCAGTCATTCCTGCAGCGGGCTTTGGTACACGGTTTTTACCAGCTACAAAAGCATTGCCAAAAGAAATGCTTCCTATTGTAGACAAACCAAATTTACAATATATAATCGAAGAGGCTATTGCTTCTGGTATTGAGGATATAATTATCGTCACTGGACGAAACAAAAAATCTATGGAAGACCATTTTGATAAATCTATTGAATTGGAGCTATTGCTTAAAAATACGGGCAAGCTAGAGTTATTAGAACAAGTGGAAAACATCTCTAACTTAGTGGATATTCATTACATGAGACAAAAAGAGCCACTTGGACTAGGACATGCGATTCTTTGTACTAAGAAATTTATAGGTAACGAGCCATTCGCAGTATTGCTTCCAGATGACATCATCGACTCAGAAGTTCCAGCGCTTCAACAAATGATTGCCAAGTATGAGGAAGTACATAGCAGTATTTTAGGCGTAAATGAAGTTCCAAGTGAAGATGTAAACAAATATGGAATTGTCGATTATAGTGCAGCGGAAAACAACTTATACTCAGTTAAACGACTAGTAGAGAAGCCTGCTGTTGAAGATGCTCCTTCCAATCAGGCTATAGTTGGTCGCTATATTTTGACTCCTGGCATATTTGAAGAACTTGAAAAAGTACAGCCGGATGCAAAAGGTGAAATTCAGCTTACAGATGCTATTGATGCCTTACTGAAAAAAGAATCCATCTATTCTTATATGTTCGAAGGCAAGCGTTACGATGTTGGAGACAAGTTTGGATTTTTGCAGGCAACATTTGACTTTGCATTAAAGCGTGACGATTTAAAAGAACCATTACTTGCTTACTTGAAGAATAAATTGAAAGATTAAACGGTGATTGCGATGCGTATTGTATATTTATGTCAACATTTTCCACCAGAAACCGGTGCACCTCAAATTCGTGTGTATGAAGTAAGTAAGGAATTACTTGCTCAAGGACATGATATTCAGGTAGTAACCGCGTTTCCTCATCATCCACATGGAATTATTCCAGATGAATATAAAGGGAAAAAATATGAATTTGAAAAGTGGGATGACATCCCGGTTCACCGAACTTGGATTTATCCATCTAAAAAGGGCTCGTTTTGGAAACGCCTTATTTCCTATTTTTCATTTACCTTTAGTTCGTTCTTTGGGTTAATGAAAACAGGTAAAGTGGACGTTATTATTGTCAATTCTCCACCGATCTTTCTAGGATTGACTGGGTTAATTGGGGCAAAACTAAAAGGAGCCAAGTTCGTTTTCAACGTAGCGGATGTTTGGCCAGAGTCGGCTGTTAAGCTTGGGCTTGTAAAAAATAAAATGTTTATTAAGCTTGCAGAAATTCTTGAATCCTTTCTTTATAAGCATTCCTGGAAAATAGCTACTGCCACGGATGGTATTAAATCGTACATCATTAACCACTCTCAGCCAGAGGAAAAAGTATTTGTATTACCTAATGGGGTTAATACAAAGTTCTTCTATCCTCAGGAAAAGAATGAAGAGTATGTAGAAAAGTTTGGCCTACAGGGTAAGTTTGTTTTTGCCTACGGAGGAAACCTTGGATACGCTCAAGGGCTTGAGTTTATTTTGTATGCAGCGAAAAGAATGCAGGAAACTGTTCCACATGCTCACTTTCTTATCGCAGGAGCAGGACCAGAAGAAGAAAAGCTTCATAAGCTAAAAGAGGAGCTTGGTTTACAAAACACTACGTTTTTGGGACATCTCCCTCTAAAGGAAATGCCAAAATTATTTTCAGTAACAGATGTAAGTATAGTTCCACTTCGTGACATACAATTATTTGAGGGCGCACGTCCATCGAAAATTTTCCCTGCAGCAGCATCTGGAGTACCAGTGCTATATTGTGGTAAAGGGGAAAGTGCAAAAATCATTACTGAAAATAATATAGGATTAGTAGCTCAACCAGAAAATGTTGACTCAATGTCTGAAAAAATGTTTGAATTTGTAGAAATGAAGGTAAATGATAGAAAAGCTATGGAAGAAAACGGTAGACGATTAGCAGAAGACGAATATAGCTGGACTACAATTGTAAATGACTTGTTACAAAATATTACTCAAAAGTAATATTCTTTACGATATACACCATCCGTTAAATTATGTATAATTGGTAAGATAAAATTTAAAAGTAAAGTAGGGAATTATTATGACTACTTCACGTCAAAACAAGAGAAAAAACAAGACGAGAAGAAAAATTTTATATACTGTACTGATCGTTGCGATGGTGTTATTGTCTGGAGTTATCGTATTTGCTACTAATTTGTCGTTTCAGACAAAGAACGCTGTTAACAAAATCTATGAGCCACTAGATCGTGAAAAGGAAGAACAAAACGAGGCAATAGAGAAGTTCGACAATGCGAAGGCAGAAGATTCAGCGTTTACTATTTTATTGGCCGGTATTGAGAATGAAGAAAAAGCTAAATACGGCCGTTCAGATGTGCTTTTAGTTGCAACAGTAAATCCTAAGACAAATAAGATATCCATGGTAAGTATTCCACGTGATACAAGAGTTTATATTCCTGACCTAGGGTATAACGATAAGATTAACCATTCCTACGCGAATGGTGGTATTAACTATACGATCAATACAATTGAAGAAATGTTAGATATTCCGATAGATTACTATGTTTCCACAGACTTCCAAGGCTTTGAAGATATCGTTGATACGGTAGGCGGGATTGATGTAGAGGTGCCGTTTACATTTAAAGCACAGTTAACAGGTAGCTTAAAGTGGAAAACATACACAGAAGGTCCTATGGAACTTAACGGTAACGAAGCTCTTGCTTATGTACGTATGAGAAAAAGTGATCCGCAAGGTGACATTGGTCGTAATAATAGACAAAAGCAAGTAATTAAAGAAATAATTGATAGAGGCACGAGCATATCAAACATTACTAAAATAGATGATATGATTGAAGATATAGGAAATAACGTGAAAACTAATATTCCTTCTTCTGAATATCTTGGTCTAATTAAGACATACCAAAAGATTAAGTCTTCACCAATCGAGCAGCTTCAGCTTAAAGGGGTAGATGATACACGTAGAGGCGTCTATTATTTCATTCCAGATGAAGAAGGTTTAGAGGAACTTAGTGAGCAACTAAAACTAAACTTAAAGGATTTCGGTAATAATGCCCAAACTGATTCAAAAAAATCAACTAAAGTAACTGATTTAACAATTGGAGAGTAAAATGAGGAGTCCATATGGACTCCTCATTTTACTCTTTTTTCTATTCCCAGAGGAAATTCCACATCTATTAATACATTTGTTGGATTGTTTTCTATCATTTTCTGGATTAAAATGTAGAAAATACACGTTTTCAGGGAGGAAAAAATGAAAAAAGTAATCGCATCATCTGTTTTAGCAACTTCTGTCCTTTTGCCCATTAATCTTCTGACAAGTGATACAGTTCATACGTATGCTGCCTCGAACACAGCAATTGCGTCTACTCAACAATCTACGAAAGCTTTAATTACAAACAACAACGTCAATATAAGAAAAGGTGCTACAACTAGCTACAATAGCATTGGAAAAGTCCAAAATGGACAGCTAGTTACTATAATTGACCGCTTTACAAATGCTAGCGGTGAATTATGGTATAAAGTGAAAGCCGATTCTATGACCGGTTGGGTTATTAGTGATTATGTAAAAGAGGTTTCAAGTGCAGTAGGGGGGAATTCGACTGTTAATGGAAATTCTTATGTCGGTTCTTCACAAAAAATAGGGAAATCCGCAGCTAATATGAGAAGTGGAGCCACTACTTCCTATAAACTATTATCTACTATTCCAACTGGTACTTCTTTGAAAATTTTGGGCAGCTTTACAAATGCTCAAAAAGAGGTTTGGTTTAACGTAGAATATCAAGGGAAAAAGGGCTGGGTTCTTTCGGAATTATTTTTACTTAGTGCCACTAACGGAGAAACTGGTACCTCTATGAAGGTAGTAAATCAATCGACAGTCCATAAAGGGGCAACTAAAAGCTATGCCACAGTTGCTACTGTCAAAGCAGGCACTACATTAACTGTTCATCAAGAGTTTACAAATGCCGCTAAAGAAAAATGGATGCAAGTAACCTATGCAACAGGGAAAAAAGGTTGGATCCAAGCTACTGCTTTTGAAGAAGCAACAAGTGACTCTAAGACAGTTGTGAAAGCTTCTACTGTACATTCAGGGGCAACTAAAAGTTATAAAGTTGTGGCAACTGTTAATGTAGGAACAAAGCTAGCAGTCCATCAGGAATTTACAAATGCTACAAAAGAAAAATGGTATCAAGTAACTTATGCAACGGGCAAAAAAGGCTGGATATCTGGGGAAGCATTCGATAGTGTTTCTACTTCACCAGAAGCTCCACCAACTGAAACACCGGATAATGGACAAGTTATAGAACAAAATACGAATCTAGTAGTTTCTGTTTCTGTAGCAAATATGCGTTCAGGCCCTAATATGTCTTATGACGTTGTTACTCAATCTAGATTAAACGACTCTTTTATCTCTACCCATTATGCATTAGATACAAACAATGAAAAGTGGTACAAGGTTGGCACAACTAGTGGGGAAGCTTGGCTTCATGAATCTGTAGTAAACGTTGTAGATAGTACGATAGAGCCCCCAGTAGTCACTCCTGGCAATGGAGAAACTGGAACTATTAAACGATTTAATGCTTTAGTTTATGCAGACAGTAAGTTCAATTCCGCCGTATTAAAGGGGCTCCCTATAAATACAGCTTTTACTGTGCTAAATAAAGTGAACGGTACAGATGGGACTAATTGGTTACATATTAAAGCAGGAGCAGTAGAAGGCTGGATTCCTGACTTTGAGGTAAGTGATAGCATTCCTACAAAATATGCAACAAAAGCATCTACTGTATATAGCAGTGCAAGTGCAACCTCTAAAAAGGTAGAGTCTGTCACAGCTAGCTCTCCTTTAAGAATCTTACGTTCTTTAAACAGCTGGTTGAACGTAGAAACGCAAAGTGGAAAACGCGGTTGGATTCAATCATCTTTAGTTTCCGATGCATCACCGGTCTCTCTTATTAATGGTAGAACGGAAGTACGAAACGGACAAAATTATTTAGTATGGACTAAACCTACTAATTTTAAGATAACTTATACAATGCCATCTGCAAATGTATTAAAAATTAACGGCAATCTATCTAGTATTAATACAATTGCTTCCGGATTAAAGGGAGTAAAAAGTATGAAGGTAGATCAAGTATCTGGCGGCACCTCTGTATTAACTGTTACCTTTGATCCTAACTATACTTATACAATAAGAGATTACGATAAAGAGTTAACGATTAAGGTAGTTGCCAAAGGATTAGCTGGTAAGAAAATCATTATTGATGCAGGTCATGGAGCTAAGGATCCGGGAGCAGTAGGTCCTAAAGGTACTAGAGAGAAAGATGTCAACCTCGGCACAGCTAAATTCTTGAAGGCAGAGCTAGAGGCAGCAGGTGCGATAGTAACCTTAACACGTAGTACCGATGTATTTTTAGAACTAAAAGAAAGAACTGATATTGCTAATGCTTCTGATTATGATGCATTTATCAGTATCCATGCAGATTCTTATACGTCAACGTCTAGAGGAACAACTACTTTTTATAATACATCTGTCAACTTTAATGGACCTAAAAGCTTTACGTTAGCGAAGAGCGTTCAAGCAAATCTTGTGAAAGAGGTTGGTACGTACAATCGAGGAGTAAAACAACAATCCTTCTATGTAAACCGTATGAATGAAATTCCATCGGTATTAGTAGAACTTGCCTTCCTTTCTAATCCTTCTGAAGAGGCATTATTAGCTTCAGATGCTTTCCGTAAAAAGGCTGCGGTAGGTATTCGTAAAGGATTACAAGACTTCTTTAATCAATAATTGTTAAGTAATAGGAAATAGTGCCGATAATACTCCTAGGAATGATTCCTAGGACATATCGGCCATTTTTTTGGATAATTTCTTTGTCGAAATATTGGGTCATTAGTCATTAGTCATTTCTAGCGATAAAACAATAAAAAGATAGGAAGGAAGACAAAAAATGAAAAAGAAAATACTTACAACGATTGGTGTTGTTTTAGGCTTAAGCTTTCTAATTGCAATTAATACACCAGCCTCTACAAAGGCAAATTCTAATCTACTATTAGCTTCGGTTGATTGGGTGCAATCTCAATTGAATCCGTTAAATTCAAAAGTAACCATTTTAGAAAAAAAAGTTGCTGAGCAGGAAGCAATGATTAATCTACTGCAAAAAGCAGTTTCAGAGGGTGGTACAGTAATTCCATCAATTCCATCAACACCTGAAGCACCAACACCTGGTACTTTACCTTCAGTAGTATATACAAATGCTAGCAGCGTGAAGGTTCATAGCGGAGCTACACGTAATTACAAGGTGCTTGCAACATTTACAGCAAACAAAGCATTAAATGTAATTGATCAGCACGGTACGGGCGCAAACCTATGGTACCGAGTAGAAGTATCTTCAACTGTAAAAGGGTGGGTTCACTCTGGAGATGTTACAACAACAAAGCCAAGTAATGTAACACCAAGCGCTGTCATTACAAAAGAAGCAGTAAACATTCGTAAAGGGGCTACAACTAGCTATGCTTCTATCGAACTAGTAGTAAAAGGAACTTCTTTAAAATACATAAGTTCTTTTAAAAATGCAAAAGGTGAAACGTGGTACAATGTTCAATCCCCAAAAGGAAACAAAGGTTGGGTACTAAGTACGTTAACTGAGGTGAGATAATTGAATAAAAAATTTGTAGCAGTATTAGCGGCAGTTTCATTAAGCTTTGCGTCAGCCAATACAGCACTTGCATACAAGCAGGAGACCTATTCGAAGCAAATACAAGTCGAGGTACACAATACCTTTACAACTTCTTTGACTTTAAATGGTGTATATAAGTTAGAAAATCTTACAACCAAAGAAATGTTCTTTGCAATGCCTGATACACCTATAACGTTTTCTCAGGTGAATGGAGAGGTTTCCATTTATCAAATGGGGGCATCTATGTATTCTTCCCAAGGCTATGCCTTACATGCTGTGACAGGAAATGAAAAAATAGTTGTTTTTAGAGCTCCTGTTGAAGGCAGAAAGGGTGCAACCGCTGATTATGGGGTTGTAAAATCCTATCAACCGTTCCAAGGGGCAAAATATGTAACGGAGTTTACAAATGGGAATGGAGAGCTTTGGTACTCCATTACGGACGAACAAGGGGTATCCTCTTGGGTCCCTGCTAAAGACGCAACTTTGTCATCAGTCGTCTCGCAGCCACTTGGAAAGACACCAAACGGCACGCAATATAGAGGAAGCTTCAATGTAGTTAAATCTGGATCCAATGTACAAATTGTGAATAGACTGGATTTAGAAAACTACTTAAAGGGAGTTATTCCAAATGAGTCTCCTGCATCTTGGCATTTAGAAGCGCTAAAAGCTCAAACGGTAGCAGCTCGTAGCTACACGCTAAGCAAAGCTGGTATTTTAAGTAGCACGACTAAAGATCAAATGTATAAAGGCTATACATCCGAGCACAAAAACTCAAATGCAGCAGTTGATGCTACGAGGGATTTAGTAGTTAAATATAAAGGTAAGCTTGTACAGGCTTACTATTATTCTACTAGTGGTGGTAGAACAGCGAATATTGGTGATGTCTGGAATTCTACACAGGTACCACAGTTTGTATCAGTCGATGATTCGATTGAACAATCTCCTTACAAGAACTGGTCTGTTCAAATTCCAGTATCTAATATTTTGACGAAGTTTGGTTTTAGCCCGACTGATCAGCTATTGGATATTAAGCTGACAAAAGGTGGAGCAAATGGTGAAGTAACAGCCGTAACAGCTGTAACCTCGGCAGGAGAGAAAACTATTACAGGCAATGAAACAGTAATGCGTAATGTTTTCTTAGATGCAAGCAACAAATCCTTGAAGTCAAGCTGGTTTGACGTTGCGTTTACAAAACCAACTGGTGGGGGAGTAAATGATATTACTGTTCAACAGGCTAATGGTACAGTTCCTGTGGATTCACTAACTGGTGTTTCGGTTCAAACAGCTAACGGTATTGTAACGATTCCAGAAGGATCAGTAAGCATTCAAACTAGCAGCGGTGCTGTGAACACAGATACTGTTCAAACAGGCATTCAATCTGTGACAGTCAACGGGAAAGGCTACGGACATCGTATCGGTATGAGTCAATATGGTGCCAAAGCACGAGCAGAAGCTGGCTGGACATACGATCGCATACTCAAGCACTACTATCAGGGTGTAACGATTGAAAAATATTAACAAAACGAAAAAAGCAAGAACGTTGAGAAATCAACGTTCTTGCTTTTTTATTTCAAAATGAATAAGAATGAGACTATGCAACGCTTAGGGGTTGATTAAACTTCAATGTGGGGGACAATACTATGCTAATTTGCCATATTATATAGAGTTTACCCCTGATATGACAACTTTAGATTTTGTAATCTCTAACATAAAAGTATTATTTTCTTTAAGAATTTACTTATTCTTCGATTGTAGCGGCAGGCGGCGACTCCAACGGGATGAGTGAGACAGATAAGACATCACAACCACGCGCGTTAGCGATGGGTGATGGCTTATCGCTCACCCCGTGGAAAGCGTCCGCCTAAAGCGAAAATCGGCTATTTCTCATTTGTGATTCTATAAATTATCCTACTGTTTCGGACAAGAAATATGATAAGAGTTCTACTAGTCTTCGCTTACATCCTTTTTATCCCACAAGCTAAACAATAAATATATTGCAGCTGTAGCAATAGCGAAAATTACAGCTCCCGTTACGGGCAAGTAGATGGAATCTAGGAAAAACGAAACGGCCATAATGAGTATAAATGATACAATCATATAACTAAAAAATTTATGGAACTTCTGATGATTTTCCGATTTACCTTCAATCAAAGCATCCACAAACATAATTATGACGAACTCAATAACTCCATAAATGAAAATCAACCAAATTAGATTCGACCAATGATCATATTCAATGCCAACTAGCAATAATACTCCAATTTCTGCTGCCATGGAGACAATAAGTGTGCCAAGAACACCAACTATTACTATTAATATACCAAATGCGGTTCCTAAATTTTTTTTCATATAATTTCCCTCGTTATTCGTGATGTCATTTAAAAAGAGTGTAGACAAAGCCAAAATACGAGACTTTGTCTACACTCTACTAGCTATTAAGGCTTTATAAAATTTTGAGTGTAATAAGGAATGGAGCCATGTGTCCATTTCACAAAGTAGACACCCACTCCTACATGGGTGTAGGCAGTGTTTATTACATTTTTTCGATGACCTAGTGAATTCATTAATGCTTCATGAGCAAAATATGGATCCGTGTATCCCATCGCAATATTTTCTCCGGCATTTCTAAATTGTACGCCGCCTTTTTCTAAACGGTCAAAAGGTGACTCACCTTTAAGATTATTATGATTAAAATAATCGTTCTTGCCCATATCCGCACTATGCTTGCGCGCTACATCTGCTGCCTTTGGAGCCGATTGTAAAACTTGAACGCCATGAGCTTTTCTTTCTGCATTGATTAAATCAAATAAAAGATTCTCGTAGCCTGTTTCTAGTGTTGTAGACTTTTTGGGATATAAATTTGGATTATTGTTTATTAGTTGGTAGTCTACTAAGTAAATAGCTGAGATTTTATTGTCATTATGGACGTCTATGAAGAAGTTTGCTTCATATTTTGGTGTAGAGTAAGTAATAATCTCTACTGGGTACGTATTTCCACTTGTTTCATAGCTTTTACCAAATTTATTCTCGAGCTGACTGATTGTATTGGAAACGGAAATTCCGTTAACTTGAAAGCTTTTATCCTTTGTATATAAAGAAGATATTTTATTGCTAAGTGTACTGATTGCATAAAATTTGTCGTAATTGTTATGGTATATCCCAGTAATTGCTCCAAATTCGTTAGCGACAGTTTTCTTCGCAGCACCGAGCTTATTAGTGACTGTTGAAATGGAATCGCTAATCATAAAAGAAGTTGTCGGAGCAGGTGTGCAATTTAATTGGCTAAGTTTAGATTTAGATGGTGTCTGATAAAGAATCGAAGCATCGTCCTTAATCACTAATCCGCCACCAAGGTGGTAATATGTGGACTTGTTAGCATAGACTCGATAATTATCTCCAGGCTTTACTGTTCGGAATGGTTCAAAGTTGCCGTTATTGTTTTTATAAATCGTTGTCGGCTGTTGGATAAGCACTCTACCAATCTGTCCTTTTTTCAGCTCAACGCCATCCCAAGTGACTTTATCTGGACAATCAGCTGCAAAAGTAATTGCAGGAGCAATACTTAAGCCGAATAGTAACACGAGTAAAATTGAGAATTTTTTCATCTTTTTCCATCACTCCTCTACCTAATTATAAATCAAACGACATCAAACTCCAAAAATACTTTTTCGACAATGTCGATTTTTGCCTGGCCGTTTGTTATTTCTGTTACCCACTCTAAAAATTTTAACTCATCTTCGGCTTTGGTGTATACATATATTTCCACTAAATCTGCGTAAGCGATATCCTTTAGAGGATAGACTGAGTTTCTAATTTCATTTTCAACTTTTCCTAGCCAGGTATAATCTATAGAAATTTTCATTAAATGATGGAGCTGACATTCTACTTCGCCTGCTGCCTCGATGCCTTCCGTAGTCGCTTTACTATAAGCCCGAATTAGGCCACCACCCCCAAGCTTAATGCCTCCAAAGTACCGTGTAACCACTACAACAGTATCTTTAAGTGATCTTTTCTTAAGGACTTCAAGCATTGGAACCCCAGCAGTACCACTTGGTTCGCCATCATCATTCGCTTTTTGAATGTGATCATGCTCGCCAATTATGTAAGCAGAACAGTTATGATTAGCATCTTTATGCTTTTGTTTGATACTATTAATAAAATCTTGTGCTTCATCTTCTGTCTCAGCTCGTTGTATATAAGTTATAAATCGGGACTTTTGAATAATAATTTCACTTTGTGCGTATCCCTTAATTGTTTGATAATTGTTTCTCATAATAAATTTCCCTCCTAAATGCTTTGAAACATACTTGTAAACTAATTTTAATTTAATTTTAGTTAATTAGTGCTATAATAGAGTTTGTCAGTAAAAATGAATGAAGACTCATGTTAAATGTCTAAAGGAGAAAAAACAGATGACGAACAAGAATCTTGAATTGCAATCGTTAGATGTTATTTTCGATCGAATGGTCGAAGTAATGGATCATTCGAAAAAGGATATATTTATTATAAGCGAACAAAGTCGTCAAAGCTTCGAGGAAATGAAAGTTGAGTTAGAAATAATTCGCGGAAGCATTGAGGCTGTCATTCTAGAAGGAGACTCGCTTGAGGCAAAGTCGAGACTTGCTCGTAATAGATTAGCAGAGGTTTCGAAGAATTTTAACTCATACGATGAACCGCAAGTACGTAGCGCTTACGAAAATGCAAATGAGCTTCAAATTAATCTTTTAATCAAACGTAATGAAGAAAAACAACTGAGACAGCGTAGAGATGAACTAGAAAGAAGGTTGCAAGGACTATTAGAAATGATAGAACGTGCAGACCAGCTTGTCAATCAAGTCAACATTGTCATCAACTATCTTACTTCAGATTTAAAGGAAGTGGGAGAAGCACTTGAAAACGCAAAAATTAAACAGGATTTTACACTGAAAATTATTGAAGCACAAGAAGAAGAAAGAAAACGCCTTTCACGAGAAATCCATGATGGTCCTGCCCAAATGCTAGCAAACGTGTTACTAAGAACTGATTTAATCAATCTTACGTATCAGCAGCGTGGTGGAGAAGAGGCCATGAAGGAAATTATCGAATTGAAGAGCACTGTGCGCGAAGCACTTTCGGAGGTACGTCGCATTATTTATGACTTACGCCCAATGGCCCTAGATGACCTAGGTTTAATCCCGACGCTCCGAAAATACATTGCCACTACGGGAGAATACAATCCCACAAAGAAAATACATTTTCAAACATATGGAGAAGAAATACGAATTCAGCCTAAATTTGAAGTAGCCATTTTCCGTTTAATCCAAGAATGTCTGACGAATGGACTAAAACACGGTCAGTTTTCCGAAGCATGGGTGAAGGTAGAATGGGTGAAACATAAGATGAACATTATCGTAAAGGATAATGGAATCGGTTTTGATCCAAAAGTGGTAAAAGAAAAATCATTCGGCTTGATCGGTATGCAAGAGAGAGTCGATTTACTAGAGGGTTCGATGAAAATTTTATCGACCCCAGGAAATGGAACTACTATTTTGTTTAGTATTCCAATAAATGAGGAATAGAAACTATAGCTGTTTTTTTAATAGGAGGAAATGACCAATGACAAAAATTATCATTATAGATGATCACCAACTTTTCCGTGAGGGAGTAAAGAGAATACTAGATTTTGAAGATTCATTTGAAGTAGTAGCAGAAGGTAGCGACGGCAACGACGTTCTACGCTTATATGAGCAAAACTTACCAGACGTAGTGTTAATGGACATCAACATGCCAACCAAAAACGGCGTAGACGCTACAGAAGAACTAATTGAAAAATTCCCAGATGCAAAAGTAATCATGCTTTCTATCCATGATGATGAATCTTACGTATCTCACGCATTGAAAACTGGTGCATTAGGCTATATGTTAAAAGAAATGGATGCTGTGGCAATCGTTTCAGCGATCAAAGTAGTAGCTAAAGGCGGCTCTTACTTACATCCAAAAGTAACTCGTAATCTAGTATCAGAATTCCGTCGTCTAAGTGAACGCGAAAACAAAGGAAACTTCCACCAAACGGAAATCCGTCGCCCATTCCACTTATTAACGAAGCGCGAATGCGAAGTACTACAATTGCTAACTGACGGACAAAGCAACCGTACAATTGGAGAAACACTATTCATCTCCGAAAAAACAGTTAAAAACCATGTATCCAGCATTCTTCAAAAAATGAACGTAAATGACCGTACCCAAGCCGTAGTAACCGGCATCAAAAATGGATGGGTTGAAGTTCGATAATACTATAATAGATTAATATCGTGTGTAATATGTATGCCCCTCCAGATTTTTTTGCTGGAGGGGTTTTTGGTTTTGGGGAAACAGAATTTATAGGGCACAGGTAAGAACCTTGCGGAAACGGGAGACAACCTTGCAGAGATGAGTGAGAACCTTGCGGAGACGAGATAGAACTTTGCAGAGATGGAGTCAAACCTTGCGGAGACGAGCACAAACCTTGCACAAACGAAAAAATCTTGTGAAGACGTGTTAGAACCTTGCGGTGATGAGTGGGAACCTTGCAGAGACGAGATAGAACCTTGCAGAGATGAAGTCAAACCTTGCGGAGACGAGCACAAACCTTGCACAAACACAAAACCTAGGTGATGCCCTAATAATTGCTCGCTCCCCATCTTATTCTTTCCAAACAAAATATCTTTTCCGACCATTTTCATGGCCTTCTATATTTGTAAAACTATTTAATAACCTCGATGCTGTATAGGGAGAGTTTACTAAACAAAAATGTTGGAAATCTTTAACGGTCATTCTGGATTTCACTAGTAAAAAGTATTCTCTAATTGCTACCTTATGAGCCCCTCGATCAGTCTTCCCACACTTCCCACATTTCCATGTAGAGTAGTGCCGCTCCATCCCCAAAACCCCACACCTTGGACACTCGACTCCACGCACCAAATCTCCCGGAGCGATTCGATAATACTCGCATAAAGGCGGCATGACATATGGTGATAGACTTCTCGCGATTAAAGAAACAATCTCATTAAACTTACCCAGTTTAATTGGCTCGGCCAATCCATTACCATGCATTTGATAGATTCTCTCGATCATGCTTTCTAGTTTGAAAATTGGATAGTTGGAGGGTTTTTCGCGGATGCGACTGGACTTGGCGGTCATGATGATGGCACCGGTCACCTTCATGGTGGGGCACACGTCTCGTAGAAATTCTTTTAGGAAGCGGATATGACGCGTTAATTGAAAATAGGGGTTGGGAAAGGGAGTTTCAATTCCGTCTACTTCTTTATAAAACTCTTCGTCTTTAAAATACAAATTGCCGTTCATGTTTTTGGACTCGATAACCATACAGCAGCGGTCACTCACTATTAAGCAATCAATCTGTATTTTCCATTCCTCTAACAGCAAGCCAACATTTGAAAATACATGATAGTTTCCTTCTAATCTTAATTCCTCGAGCTTCCCGAGTAACCGATCTTCACCGCGCTCGCCTGCTTCACTCCGCCGAATATCCTCTGTCACGAACATAAATTGGTCGTGCTCACATGACAATCTTTTTAATAAAATCTTCTGTGTTGGGTACAATAAACTTATTCACCTCCATTCTACATATATCTTACTTCAAACGTCTGAAAATTTCATTATTTTGAATATCGAAACTTATTCGTTGAGTTTTCGTCCTAACTATGACAAAATAACCAACAGCAGGAGGGAAACAGATGAGACTTATAATACAAGGACTTACTCTTGCGGCACTTACACTAGTACTTGCTGCATGTAACGATAAAGAAGAAGTAAATTCAGAGGCGGGATCTGTAAATGATGGTGCTCCATCACAGTCAGAATCAGCACTAGACCACGGCGTCAAGGACAAATCAGACGTAGGCTTCGAAATGTCTTCTGACGGAAATGTGGAAGAGGCAGCCAATGTCCCTGAAAAGGAAAAAACGGCAGTATTAAATGCATTCAACGAATATATCGAAGCATTTAACGAAGAGAATATCGACCGTTACCTGAGTGTAATCTCTAAAAAACCAGAGGGCTTCAACTATGAGGACGATAAAAAGATGGTAATCGAAACCTTCGAAAACTATGATACGGTACGTACAGCCGAAGATGTGACTATTATCGAATATAATGATAAAGAGGCGCAGGTTTACTCTAATCTTCATATTGCCCTTCATGAGCCAGGGTCAGGTGCAAAGCTTGATCGAAATGGTCGCCAGGTGACTGTTTTTGCGAAGGAAGAAGGCAAATGGTTGGTAACAAGTGTCTATTTCATAGGCGAAACATCTGAATAATGAACCACTTCCCCAACGTATATGATAAATATCATGGTTGGGGTCTTTTTATGCTTTCTTTTCCTATCCAGATTAAGTAAACTAGAGTTAGGAGAGTGATTTCTTATATGACGAAAACGGTAGTAGTAACGGATAGCACAGCGTATATCCCTGAAGAAATACGAGCAAGCTTGAATATTCAAATGGTTCCTCTAAGTGTCGTGATAGGAAACGAGACTTATAGAGAAGAAATAGATATTAATACAACAGAATTTTACGATAAAATCAGAAATGAAAAAGCACTTCCAAAAACCTCACAACCGTCTCTAGGAAACTTCGTAACCACCTTCGAAAATTTGGAGAAGGATTATGACTCCATCATTTCGGTTCATCTATCTAGTGGTATCAGCGGGACATTAGCTGGAGCAGAACAAGCGGGTGGAATGGTAGAAGGAATCGATGTCCACACATTCGATACAGAGATTTCCTGTATGGTACAAGGCTTCTACGTAATACGTGCTGCCGAAATGGCACAGGCAGGAGAAACGCCTGAAGCAATTCTTCAAGAGCTGAACAAAATGAAGCAATCCATGCGTGCGTATTTCATGGTAGATAACCTGGATCATCTTCACCGCGGAGGTCGTCTAAATGGCTTTGAGCGTGTTATTGGTTCAGTTCTTCAAGTGAAACCAATCCTTCATTTTGAAAATAAAGTCATCGTTCCTTTTGAAAAAGTTCGTACGCGCAAAAAAGCGATGAAGCGAATTGCAGACATGCTAGAAGAAGACGCTAAAAAATACGATAAAATCAAGGCTACTATCATTCATGCAAACAACGAAGAAGAGGCTAATGCATGGAAGATACTTCTCGAGGCAATCATGCCAAACGTTGAATTTACGATTAGCTACTTTGGACCGGTTATCGGTACGCACCTTGGAGAAGGATCCATGGGGCTAGGCTGGTACCACGTCGAGTCGTAATGATGAACGAGCAATTACAACAATTTCTCACTGGACGAATATGGCTTCGCGCACATACATCATTTCCGCGCGAGGTCATTGACGACCATATCCACAGCGGCCACATTCACCTCAAGCCAGGAATTGAAACAATACATTCCCACTCAATATTCCAATCAAACAAGTACATCTGCAATCGATGCCACAACATAAACCCATCCCTATTTTACTCATTTCCATGTTCCCGTTGTAATCAAACCTGTACCTATTGTCGCCATTGCATCCGCATGGGACGAGTTAGCAGCTGTTCTGAGCTAATGACGTGGGTAAAAGAGCCAGCGAAAGGAACGACAAAGGACGTTTTTAACTGGAACGGTCAGCTAACGCCACTTCAGCAAAAGGCAAGTGAGGAACTTCTACGAAGTGTCCAAAACAATCAATCTCACCTCTTGCATGCTGTTTGTGGAGCAGGTAAAACGGAGCTGCTCTTCCCGTCGATCTATGCCTCTCTACAGGCCGGTAAACGCGTATGTGTTGCTGCGCCAAGAACAGATGTCATTTTAGAGCTGTTTCCCCGATTCCAAAAGGTATTCCCAAAAACAATTATTCATGCACTCTATGGAGGAGCCCCAGACCAGGAAGGCTTTGCCACATTAGTATTAGCAACAACCCATCAGCTATATCGCTTCGAGCATGCGTTTGACGTTGTCTTTGTAGATGAGGCGGATGCTTTTCCGTACTACGCAGACAAAACGCTCCAGCAGGCGGTTATCAAAGCAGGAAAGCCAGAAGCGGCTATTCACTATGTGACTGCCACGCCCACAGATTCCCTTCAAACAACTAACCAATCCATTCTCTCTATGCGTTATCACGGGTATCCTTTGCCAGTACCACGATTCGATAGTCTTTTTGGGTATACGAAACAATTAAAAAAGGGAAAGGTACCAAAAAAGCTGCAACAATGGATAGACGATAACATCCAAAACAACATCCCATTTCTCGTATTCCTGCCAACGATAGAAATGCTTGAGCAATTCCCAGGAGACCTGCCTAGGGTTCACGCAGAGCATCCAGAACGTAAAGAACGAGTGATGCAGCTTCGAGAAAAGAAAGTACCTGGGCTATTGACCACTACGATTTTAGAGAGAGGGATAACGATAGAAAATGTTCATGTTGCGGTAGTGGGAGCAGAACAGGCCATTTTCACTGCTAGCGCACTAATTCAAATAAGCGGGAGAGTAGGGCGTTCAAGCTCCCACCCTGATGGTGACATTGTGTTCTTTCACCATGGGGTCAGTCACGCGATGGATGAGGCAAAGGACGAGATTGAAAGGTGGAATGAGCTATCGTTTGTTTAATTTGTGGCAGTAAGTTTACGGTTCCTGCCACTTGGAGAAGGTTATTTCTCTATGAAACGGAGAGTGCTTGCTGCGACCGGTGCTTGCAGAAATTTGAAAAAGCCGATACGGTATTTGATTTCTCAGATTTTATTGGAACGACATACGAGGGGGCTGTCGATCGAGTGACCTCCATTTTTACTTATAATGAAGCGATGAAAGACTATCTTCACCAATATAAGTTTCTACAGGATGTTGCACTTGCTAATGTTTTTGCAGGGGAATTAAAAGCAATACCTATGCATGGAATAGTAGTCCCCATTCCAATGCACCCAGAGAAGTTAAAGGAAAGAACCTTTTCTCAAGTGGAGGAGTTATTAAACCATGCAGACATAGCATTCCAAAATCTCCTTACGAAAGTTAATTCCAGCGAGCAAGGGAAAAAGTCGAAAAAGGAACGCTTGGAGGCTGAGACTTTATTCGAACTAATCCACGAAGTAGAACCAACACACTATATTTTATTTGATGATATATACACGACTGGCGCAACGGTCCATCAGGCAGCCAAGTTATTGGAAGATGCTGGTGCAACGAGCGTGGAGGCCATCACTTTAATAAAAGGCTAATCTGCCGATATAATACATAACGAGCAGAAATAGTGGAGGTATGGTCATGGGAGAGCTAAAGAATTGTCCGACATGTGGCGAGTTTTTTAACTATACTGGGTTAAGAGAAGTATGTAATCCTTGTGCAATGAATGAAGAAAAGCAATACGAGATTGTTTATCGATTTCTAAGAAAACGAGAAAATCGTGCAGCTACCGTGAAACGTATTGTAGAAGCAACCGGAGTGGAAGAGTCACTTTTACATAAATGGGTTCGTAAAGGGAGACTACAGCCAGCGATGTTCCCGAATCTTGGGTATCCTTGTGACAGCTGTGGTAAATTGACTCAAGTAGGAAAGCTCTGTGGGAAATGCACAGAGGAGCTAAAGTCAGGTTTACGTCAGTTCGATGCAGCAAAAGAATTCCGAGACAAAGTAAATAACCAAGAAGCAGTCTATTATAAGGATCAAAAATAACTCTCACCTAGTGTGGGAGTTTTTTTGTAGTTCTATATGCTTAAAAAAAGTTTCTGATGCTCTTATAATAAGACTCTTTGCCTATTCCAATCATTTCCTTCAAAAGAACTCTAAACACTCGCGAAAATAAACCGAAATAAACAATAGACAATTTTATGAACGAAAGGGGAATGTATATGAAAATCACCAACCATGGTGTTAATCAAATCAATCCATACCAACGTAATCAAATGCAAGTAGGAAAAACTCAGCAAACGATGAAGCAGGCCGCTGACCAATTAGAAATCTCATCCGCAGCAAAAAGCATGCAGACGAAATCTCCAGTGGAAGTAGAACAGGCGGAACGTGTAGCAGCTATTAAAGCAGATATCGAAGCAGGCACTTACAAAGTGGATGCGAAGCGGCTAGCTACAAATATTTTAAAATATTATCAAATCTAAAGGAGACCCGAGCATGTCCATCGAAAATATTCTGCACTCTCTAACGAACTTAAATATGCTTCACAAAAGTTTATTAGACATTGCATACAAAAAAACAGAAGCAATCAAAACGGGGGACATGGACAGTCTTAACAAGCTGCTCAAGGATGAGCAAGCGCACGTAGCCGGTATTTCTCAGCTAGAGCAACAGCGTCAATTAGGGGTAACGGATTACCTTCGAGCAAAAGGAATTGCTCCAATCGACAACCCAACTGTAGCCCATGTCTTAGAAAACACCAACACCGAGAAAGAAAAGGAGCAGCTAAGTGCTGCACGAAACCAGCTTCTTCTCACATTAGGAACACTGAAAGACCAAAACGACCTAAACCAAAAGCTAACATTCCAATCACTACAATTCGTCAATATGACGCTAGATATGCTACGACCAAAGCCAGACCAAATAAACTACTCGAAGAACGAAGTAAAAGGCCCTTCCAAGGATAAATCATACTTCGATTCACAAGCTTAAGGAGGCTAACCCATGCGCTCCACATTTATGGGACTAGAAGCAAGTAAACGAGGACTGTTCACACAGCAGTCTGCTCTTTATACAACAGGACACAATGTATCCAACGCTAACACACTTGGCTATTCTCGCCAACGAGTTAACATGGAAGCTACTTTAGGATATCCAGGTACAGGACTAAATGCACCAAAGACACCAGGTCATATTGGAACGGGTGTACAGGCGCAATCGGTGCAAAGAATCCGTGATACTTTTATTGACCGCCAATATCGACAAGAATCTACTAAGCTCGGTTATTGGGAATCTAAGTCGAACGCTATATCACAGATGGAGGATATCATGTCAGAGCCATCTGACTTTGGCTTAAATGAGTCTCTAGATCAGTTTTGGAAGTCCCTTCAGGATGTAAGTACAAACCCTGAAAATGCTAGCTCACGAAAAGTGGCTATCCAAAAAGGTATTGCTGTAGCCGAATCCTTTAACTATTTGAGCAATCAGCTAACAGATATTCAAGAAAATCTTAAAAATGAGATTCTCGTATCTACAAACGATATAAATTCAATACTGGAACAAATATCTTCTATTAATGAGCAGATTCAAGCAATTGAACCGAATGGTTACATGCCAAATGATTTATATGATACACGTGACGTCTTAATTGATGAGCTATCCCAGTACTTCCCAATTGACATCTCCTTTGATAAATCAGGGGGAAATGCATTATCGATAGCGGAAGGATCCGTTAATATTTCTATTAAGACAGCTAATGGTCCTATAAGTTTAGTGACCGGTAAAGAGTTTGCTAACCTAACTCCAAACACTGGTACAACTACCCCTATGACGGATACAGAAGGCTACCAGCCGTTTACTAGCTTTACAGTTACTAAAAATGGTAGCGCTACAGAGATAGAGTACGGTGATTTAGAAGCAAATAGAGGTAAAATGCTTTCTCTTATTGATTCCTATGGATATGGTGCTGTTGCAGATCAATCAGGATTTTACCCAAATATGCTAAAAAATTTAGATGACTTGGCGAAAGCATTTGCAGATGAGTTTAATAAAATCCATGCAGGTGGTCATGCGATGTCTGCAAATACAGGCGTCCCAAATTTCTTTGAATATACAAATGGTGCTAAAGATATTAAGGTAATCGATGCTTATGAAACCGACTCTTCTTTATTCCGTGCTTCTACTGCTGCAGGAGAAGAAGGTAACGGGAAAAATGCACAGGCTTTAGCGAATATGAAGTCCAAACCAATCGCTGGTGCGCTTGGTACTGGAGGCTTGAACGGAGCGACTATCCAAACCTATTACCAATCGATTATAGGTGAGCTAGGGGTATCTGGTGAACAAGCTATTCGACTTGCAACTAACTCATTGACCATTAAATCTACTGTTGAAAATAATCGTGCCTCTCAGAGCTCGGTATCCTTAGACGAGGAAATGACTAATATGATTATTTTTCAGCAGGCGTACAACGCGAATGCTCGTATGATAACGATTGTAGATGAAACGCTAGACAAAATTATTAACGGCATGGGCCGAGTTGGACTATAATAGGAGGTCAATAACATGCGCGTAACTCAATCAATGCTATCAAATAATATGCTACGTAATCTATCCAGCAGCTATAATAAGATGGGTGATTTACAAAATCAGCTTAACACAGGTAAGAAAATTACAAGACCTTCCCAAGATCCTGTTGTAGCGATTAAAGGGATTGGCTATAGAACAGATCTAAACAAAGTAGAGCAATACCAACGAAACCTAGGTGAAGTGAACAACTGGTTAGATAGCTCAGACGATGCTTTGGATCATGTTGGACAAGCGCTTATTCGTGTTCAGGAGCTTGTGACTGATGCAGCGAATGGCTCTAAAACGGCAGAAGACCGCCAAAAAATTCAAGTAGAAATAACACAAATACGTAAACAAATTCAAGACTTAGGAAATACAAAGGTTGGAGATAAGTACCTTTTTACAGGTACAAACACATTATCTCCTTTACACGATGGTACTAATTTTACAGCCACACCTGGGTTAAACAAGGATGTTAAAATTGAAGTATATGATGGTGTAGAAATAAAAGTAAATACGAATGGTATTGACTTATTTCGTGGAATTGATGAAATGATCGGTAAGATTGAAACGTCATTAGGTGACGGCAGTTCTGAAACGGTAATCAGTGGTTATTTAACAGACATCAATACACAACAAAATAGTGTACTAGAAAAAAGAGCTGACATTGGTGCTCGCCAAAACCGAGTTGAGATGATGGAAAACCGTTTATCTTCTCAGGAAATAATAGTTTCCAAGCAACTATCTAACAATGAGGATATTGATTATGAAAAGGTAATCACAGAAATGATTACGCAGGAATCCATTCATAATGCAGCTCTTTCAGTTGGTGCCAGAATTATTCAACCAAGTTTGGTAGATTTCTTAAGGTAATGAATACAAGCGTATGGACAACTATGTTCATACGCTTTCTTTAAAGGAGACTTCAAATGGAATTCCCTAAAATTCAAATTCAAACTACTAGAGCGATTCTAGGTTTAAATATAGAAAAGCCGAAGCAGTACATTGAACAGCCAAAGGCTGAATTGCAAATTCAACAGCCAGCAGCTATTTTGTCCATTGAGACGACAAAGGGCCAATTACAAATAGACTCTTCACAGGCTAGAAGAGATTTAGGCTTGATTGGTCCTCTTGAATCTACTAGAAATTATGCTGAAAAAGGTAAGCAGGCTGTTTTGGACGGGATTGCAAGACGCGCAAGTCAAGGTCAGCAGTTAAAAAGTATAGATAAAGGTGGAAACGCCCTAGCATCTATTATTGCTCAAAATACAAACGTGGAGAAGAAGCCACTAGGCATTAAATTTGTCCCAAGCGTAAACTCAGTCAAAACTAGTTATACAGCTGCAAGTGTGGACATTAACTTTGAAACTAATAAACCTAAAATTGATGCTACAATTAATAAGCCAATCCACGACTATCAGCCAGGTAAGGTTATGGGAGAAATGCTACAAAATCCAACTATTAAAATTGATGTACAAATGTAAGAAAAAGTGAGGAGTTTTATTAATGAAAATTAAAACCGCTTATTTAGGGGAAGTAGAAATAGAAAAAGCCGATATTATTGGCTTTGAGTATGGGATTCCTGGATTTGAAGAGGAAAAAGAATTTGTTCTTTTACCTATAGAGGGGAATATTACGTTTCATGCATTACAATCCGTTCATACGGAAGCTTTAGCTTTCATAGTGACAAATCCGTATACGATAGTAGAAAATTATAGCTTTGATTTGGAGGAATCGATGGTTAAGGCACTTCAAATTAAAGAAGAACAAGAGGTAGCAGTGTTTACAATCGTTTCCTTGAAGGAAACAATCGCGAGTTCGACAATTAACTTGAAAGCTCCAATCGTTTTAAATACAACAAATAAAAAAGCAAAGCAAGTGATCTTAAACAACGAGGAATATTCTATTCGCCACGTCATCTCGGCAGAAAGTTTAAAGGGGTGAACCCATGCTAATACTTTCAAGAAAAGTCGGAGAAACCATTTGGATCGGTGAAGATGTAGAAATAGTCATCACAGAAGTAAAAGGAGATCAAGTGAAGGTTGGAATTAAAGCTCCTAGAAGCATAGATGTAGTTAGGGGAGAGCTAAGAAAAGACGTCTCTGAATCTAATACCGAAGCTGTATTAAAAAATATAGACATACTAAAAAATTCCTAAGAAAAAATTTCTTAGGAATTTTTTTACTAAATCTATTAACATTGGAAAATAACTTCCGATACATTAATTGTAAACAAGGAAGCAGAGTGCCGGCCCTACTTCCAAGTTACATAATCTATTGATAATTGCCTACAGGGACGTAGAGCACAATTATTCCAGGGAGGAAAATTAAAATGAGAATCAATCACAACATCGCAGCGCTTAACACACATCGTCAACTAGGAGCAAACAACACACAAGCTTCTAAAAACCTAGAAAAATTATCTTCTGGACTTCGTATTAATCGTGCAGGTGACGATGCAGCGGGTCTTTCTATTTCAGAAAAAATGCGTGGTCAAATCCGAGGTTTAGACCAAGCTTCTAAGAACTCTCAAGATGGCATCTCATTAATTCAAACTGCAGAGGGTGCTTTAAATGAAACCCACTCTATTCTACAACGCCAACGTGAACTAGTTGTTCAGGCTGGTAATGGTGGTACATTAGCAAATGAAGATCTTCAAGCTATTAAAGATGAAATTGCTGAATTGAACACTGAATTAACTGGAATTTCAACACGTACAGAATTTAATGGTAAAAAATTATTAGATGGTACATTTGCTCAAGACTTTCAAATTGGTGCTAATAAATCACAAACACTAAATTTGACAATTACAGGAGCTGCAGTAGCTGAAGGAGAAACAGCTAAAGGATTCAGTGCAGCTGATTTAGGAGTAAGTGCTATTGCCCCAACTGGTACTAGTGCTCAATTTGACATTGATATCGAGCTTGTAGACACAGCAATCAAAACAGTTTCTGCTGCTCGATCTAAACTTGGCGCAAATCAAAATCGTTTAGAGCATACTATTAATAACTTGAACAACGCTTCTGAGAACCTAACAGCTGCGGAATCTCGTATCCGTGACGTTGATATGGCGAAAGAGATGATGGAGTTCACTAAGAACAATATCTTAACTCAAGCTGCACAATCTATGTTGGCACAAGCTAACCAACAACCTCAAGGAGTTCTTCAACTTCTTCGTTAATTTTCATTTAAATTAATATTTTAATTGCGATCGATATTTATATCGGTCGCTTTTTTTTATTGTTTATACTTTTTGATAAAAATATCAAATATTTATTGAGTTAATATGCTCATATGCTAAAATAAATATTTTAATAATTTTTAATTACTATAAATCAATAATACATTAAATCAATAATAGAATCAAATAAAAATATTATTAAATTAATAAAATAGAATAAAATGCTCAAATTTACTCTCTTTTTAGAAATTATTTATTTTACTATTTATAGGAAATAAATGATATTTAAAATAATAAAATGTTTTTTATTGCAAAAAAGTATTAAAGATTATTAATGTAATGACGATATTAGTATTGTTCAAGGTTATTTGAAGTTCGGCCGATTTAAATAACTATGAAACAATAGACATATAGATCCGCATGGAAGTGGATCTCACAACTCAAGGAGGAAATTATAATGAGAATTAATCACAATATCGCAGCTATCAACACACATCGTCAATTATCTTTTAACAATGCTAACGCTTCTAAAAACTTGGAAAAGTTATCTTCAGGTTTAAAAATTAACCGTGCTGGAGACGACGCAGCTGGACTAGCTATTTCTGAAAAAATGCGTGGACAAATCCGTGGTCTTGATATGGCTTCTAAAAACTCACAAGATGCTATTTCTTTAATCCAAACTGCTGAAGGCGCATTGAATGAAACTCATTCAATCCTTCAACGTATGCGTGAATTAGTCGTTCAAGGTGGTAACGGAGGAACTCTTCAACCTGAAGATTCAGCTGCTATCAACGCAGAAATTACACAACTTAACGCTGAGTTAGATGGAATTTCTTCACGTACAGAATTTAACGGTAAGAAACTTCTTGACGGAAATTTAACAGCTAATATGCAAATTGGTGCTAATGCTGGACAACAATTAGAAATTGCTGTTGGAACAGCTATGAGTTCAACTGGTTTAGCAGTTGACGGTATCGCTCCTGATGGAACTTCTGCTAAATTTGATACTGATATTGCTGCTATTGATGCTGCAATTAATACTGTATCAACTACTCGTTCTGCTCTTGGTGCAAACCAAAATCGTTTAGAGCATACTATTAACAACCTTGGAGCTGCATCTGAGAACTTAACTGCTGCAGAATCACGTATCCGTGACGTTGACATGGCTAAAGAAATGATGGAGTTCACAAAGAACAACATCCTTACTCAAGCAGCTCAATCTATGCTTGCGCAAGCTAACCAACAGCCACAGGGCGTTCTTCAATTATTACGTTAATCTTTTTAAAACTTACGCGTCCGATTTATTCGGGCGCGTTTTTTCGTATAGATTTCTATTAAATATAGACGGATATAGCCGATATAACTGTTAAAGCTAATAAATATAAGGAGGCAAGATCCGCATGGTAAATCACATTTCTGATTCTGCTATGAGTTTATCTAAGAATGTTATCGCTAAAATAACTGGAGCAGAGAAGCAAATAGATGTTACACCAAATAAAACTATTGAAGCTTCACTAGAGGGCGAACAACTAAATTTACCTTCTGAAAAAGCAAAAAAGATGACAGATAGCATGAATAAGTTTTTAGAAACAACTTCTACTGAGCTTCGCTTTAAGTTTCATGAAGAACTAAATACTTATTATGTAACATTGATCGATGCAAATACAGAGGAAATTGTACGTGAAATTCCATCTAAAAAATTGATGGATATGTATGCAGCTATGCGAGATTTTGTCGGATTTTTTGTTGACGAAAAAATATAAGGGATGGTGATTTCATGCGTATTGGTGGATTAGCTAGTGGTATGGACACAGAAACAATCATTAATGATCTGATGAAGGCTGAAAAAACTTCATTGAATAAGGTCACTCAGAAAAAGCAATATACAGAATGGCAATTAGATGATTATCGTTCTGTGAACCGTCAGCTTAATGACTATAGTAATAAATTATTTGATACAATGATGAAACAATCTACTTTTATGGAGAAAACTGTTAATATTTCTTCGCCTGATGCAGTTGCTATCAAAAGTACAAGTGCAACCTCTGAGTTCTCTGGAAATATTTCTGTGGAACAATTAGCATCTCAAGCTACTTTGCAAAGTTCAAGTGCAATTACCGTAGATGGGAAAAATATTGATACAAAAGCAACTTTAAAAAGCCTAGGGTTAACTGGATCTAACTCTATAACTATTAATGCAATTGACAAGGATGGGAAGTTTTCTGCCGATAAATCAAAAACTTTAAATTTCGGTGAGGATGATACTTTAGAGTCAGTGTTGAAGAAAATCAACACTGAAACTGGAGTTACTGCTTTTTATGACTCCTTTACAGGGAAAATTGCCGTAACTGCAAAAAATTCTGGAAATGTTGCAGATGGACCAGAAATTGCAATTAGTGGTAATCTTGCAGAGA
Organism: Psychrobacillus sp. BL-248-WT-3; assembly: GCF_012843435.1. GTDB lineage: Bacteria > Bacillota > Bacilli > Bacillales_A > Planococcaceae > Psychrobacillus. Next base: position 124,170 of record NZ_JABAFC010000004.1, read on the forward strand.
CTTTAAAAATTAATGGTGATAATACGCAAGCGAATGGAAAAGAAGGACAGAATGCTATCTTTACTTTTAACGGCTTAAAAACAGAGCGTTCTGGCAATTCATTCCAAATCAATGGATTTGAAGTATCTTTGAAACAGACTACTTCCAATCCAGTAACATTCAGCTCTGCACCAGACACGGATAAGATAGTAGATTCTATTAAAACATTTGTAGATGATTACAATAAATTGGTCGAACAGTTAAACACAAAATTACGCGAGACTAAATATCGTGATTATGCACCTCTTTCTTCTGAACAAAAGGCTGATATGAAAGAAAAGGAAATTGAACTATGGGAAGAAAAAGCGAAAAGTGGTACGCTTAAAAATGATCCAATCATTAGTAATATGCTTCAGAAGATGCGCTCTACTTTGAGTGGTACAGTAGAAGGTTCATCGGGTTCTATCCGTTTAAGTGATATAGGGATTTCTACTTCCAAGGACTATTTATCAAATGGTAAGCTAGAGATAGATGAAACTAAATTAAGAGAAGCTATCAGTTCAGATCCAAATAGAGTTTATGAGGTCTTTGGCAAATCAAGCACCACTACTGGAGAAGCGGGTTTAGTCAGTCAAATGAGAACTGCTATTTCTGAAAGTAGAACAAAGCTGACGGATAAGTCTGGACTAACCGGTGCAGCTAATAATACATTTAGTATTGGGCGAACAATTAATAACTTTAATGATCAGATTAGTCGATTACAAAATCGTTTGGAAATGGTGGAAACGCGTTACTGGAAGCAGTTCACTGCAATGGAAAATGCGATTAACAGAGCCAATAGTCAATCTGCATCTATCGCAGGATTCTTTAGTTAAACCGTAATAAAATAAGAGGAGTGTTCTCATGGCAGTAAACAATGCCTATCAAGCATATCAACAAAATAGTGTAACTCAGTCGTCGCCAGGTGAATTAACATTGATGCTCTACAACGGGTGTTTGAAATTTTTAAACCAAGCCAAAAAAGGAATAGAAGAAAATAATATTGAGCTCAAGAACACGAATCTTCAAAAAGCGCAAAATATAATTCGTGAGCTTATAGTCACTCTAGATATGTCTATTCCTGTATCTGAATCTATGTATTCTTTATACGATTATATGTTAAATCGTTTAATAACTGCTAATATCCAAAATGATAGTGAAATGGTAGATGAAGTCATTGGCTATACAATGGAATTTAGAGATACATGGAAGCAGGTCATTCAAATTAATCGCCAAAAACAGTATGGCTCGACGGGTGAAATATGATTCGAGATAGCTTACAGGCTTGGAAGAATGTCACAGAGCAACTCTTAATAGAATTAGATGATCACGATGAAAACAATAGAGATCATTTGGTTGATCAAGTGGAGAAAACTCTTGAAATTCGTGAAAAGCTTCAGCCTTCTATTCAACCACCCTTTACGGAGGAAGAACTGATTTTTGGTAAAGGATTGCTTCCTTTAGAGGAAAAGTTAGCTATGAAGCTGAAAGGTCAACTAAGAGACATCCGATTGAACATATCTGATCAGCAAAGAAAGAAAGTTTCTATACATGCTTATATGGATCCTTATTCGCAAGTGAATAGAGATGGTACGTTCTACGATAAGAAAAAATAAAAAATCCGGCATAAGCAAATCTGCTTACGCCGGATTTTTTTATCCTTGAAAACTATACTCTTTCAACAACCCCTCAAGCTTCAAAGCAAGACCAATACTTCCATCCACCTTCAGCTTCCCGAACATAAACGCGGAAGTACTATTCAAATCTCCATTAATCAGCTTTACAAAATCCTTTGAGCTTAATTTTAATGTGCAATCAGCCTTAGTAGAAGTATCGTCTGTTACAAATGCTCTACCGTCTGCGATGACTAATTGTTTAACGGATGGCTCGTCGCCAGATAGGTGGAATTCGTAGCGGACGTTTTGGTTTTGGATTGGTGTCGGGTTGTTGTTCATTGTGTTTTCGATTTGTGCCCATGTTTCATTCATAGTCATATCCCCTTTGTCTAAATGAATGGTTATTCATTTATGATTATGACATATTTTCTGATAACTTACGAGTGTTTATTTCCCAGGTAATATTTTGTTGAAAGTTGTGGATGTTACGAAAGTTTTACCGATATAAACAGAAAGGGGGTTTAAAGTATGAGAAAGAAAGTGCTGATTATAGCTTTTATGCTGTTTTTTATTACAGAAAATGCAAGTGCAAGTACACTGTATGAGGTGAAAAAGGGAGATAGCCTTACAAAAGTTGCTAAATTACATAAAGTAACGGTAGCTGATTTACGTACTTGGAACAAGCTGACGAAGGATAATATTTATATTAAGCAAAAGCTTGTTGTACAAAAACCAGCCACAGTTAAAAGTGTCACAAAGGTTGTCCCAGCTAAAACAACACCTGTAGCAACAAAGCCTGTTCAAACGGTAGCTGCTCCAGTAGCGACACCAGTTACAGCACCTATTATTTCAGGTGAAGGACATGCCTATTACCCACTAATCATTGATTTTGCTAAACGTTTGGAAGGTATTCCTTATTTGTATGCGGGTAATACGATGGCTGGGTTTGATTGCAGTGGGTTTATATACTTCCTACATAATCAGGCTGGTGTAAAAATGGAACGTAAGAGCAGTGAGTCTTATTATTTGGATAGTGTTGTGGTGACTAATCCGGTCCCTGGAGATTTAGTGTTTTTTCAAAATACATATAAAGAAGGAATCTCTCATATGGGAATCTTTTTAGGGGATAATCAATTCATCCATGCAGGATCTAAGGGAGTAGAAATTACAAAGCTCGATAATGTGTACTGGAATGAGCATTTTGTTTCCTTTAATCGATTTGTTCAAAAGTAATTAAGACAGGAGAATGATTATGAAGTGGACCATTACAAAAAAAATGTGGTTGGGCTTCTCTGCAATTATCCTATTAATGGTGGTAGTTTCTTATTTTAGCAGCCTAGCATCGAAGGAAACAAATAGTAAATATAAAGAGATTCTTGAGGTAGATTCTGTAAACGTGAGTCTCATCCAAGATATTAAGATGACTCAAAATGAAACTACAGAAAATCTTTATGATTATTTATTAACAAAGACGGATGCTTCTCGAAAAGCTGTTAGAACAAACCTAGAATCCAATAAAAAGCTGATGGATGAGCTCAAATTAGGACTTAAATCAGAAGACACCTTGCCATTTATAGAGGATTATGAGAGAAAATATGTGATGTTTACAGAAGCGAATGAGAAGCTAATATCTAACCAAGTTCTTATTGATCCAAGCCAAATAAATACATTAACCAAAGATGTTAAAACAGTTAACGATAATATGATTTCTATATTAGACAAGATTGAGGAACAGGTTCAAAAGGATATGGCGAATACAGTGGATGAGCTACATGATTTTGAGCGTGCTGCAAACTTATTTATCATGGGCATTACGATCGCAGGGGCAATACTCGGAGCAGTGATTGCATTTTATATAGGTAGAAGTATAGCGCGTCCGATTAAGCGTGTGACTTCTGGTCTTACAGAAATTGCAGGGGGCAATCTGCTTGTAGAGCCAATTCTGATTAAGAACAAAGACGAGGCTGGGGAAATGGCCTCAGCATTTAACAAAATGTCAGCAGACCTCCGTATGATTGTTTCGAATGTACAGGAAACGTCTATGCAGCTTGCAGCTAATGCGGAAGAATTATCAGCCAGTTCGGAGGAAAGTTTAGCGAGCTCACAAATGGTAGCAAGCTCAGCTCATGAGCAAATGGCTAGCAGTGAACAGCAGGTACTCCATATGACTACTTCTATGGAAGGGATGTCGGAGCTTTCACAAGGAGTGAACGAAATTGCCTCTAGTAATGGTGAGATGCTTAATTCTGCTAATAATGTCGGAAAGCTTGTTAAACAGGGCTCAGATGTCATCGAGGCGGTGGCACAACAGATGAGCACTATTCATGAGACGTTTAATGAAACAGCAACCAATATGAGAGATATGGAGAAGCATTCTAGTGATATTCAAGGTATTACTACTCTTATTACACAAATCTCAGAGCAAACAAATCTGCTTGCATTAAACGCTGCGATTGAAGCAGCTCGAGCTGGAGAATATGGAAAAGGATTCGCGGTCGTTGCAGACGAGGTACGAAAGCTTGCAGAGCAATCCAAAAATGCTGCATCTGAAATAGCGGACATGGTAAAAGTGATCCAAGGGGCAACCGAGAATGCAGTGGGTGCAATTACAGCAGGAGAAGGCAAGGTTAAAGAAGGATTAGCGAAAACAAAAGAGTCCTTAGATGTATTTGAGCATATTGAAACCGCAGTAGTAGAAGTAGGCTTTAAAGTAGAATCTGTTTCTAGTGCAATTAAACAAATTCAAACGATTGCCCAAACTGTCACGGAGGGCTCAAGGGATGTTCAAAGACTCGCAGAGATTGTAGCGCAAGGGGCTACTGATACTAGCGCAGCAACAGAACAACAGCTTGCTTCCAATAGTGAAATTACGTCTAATGCTCAATCTCTAGCAAATTTAGCAGAAAAATTACAAGATAATATAAGTCATTTTAAAATGTAGGTATAAAGGTTCTATACTTAATTTAAAAAGTGTAGAACTTTTTTATGCCATTAGGAATAAATATGTACATTTATCTATGTCAAATTACCTTTTAAAAGTTATAATTATAAAGGTGCGTTTTTACTAGTGTGTATCCAAATACTAATTACGGAAAAGGAGTTCCAAAATGAAATTATCAATCTCCAAAAAAATGTGGTTCGGGTTTTCATTTGTTTTACTTTTATTAGTTTTTATAAGTGTTACTTCTATTTTTACTTCCTATGACCTTGCAAATAAGTATAAAGATATTATTGATAAGGATATTGAAAAGATTAATCTAGTATCAGAAATTGAAGTAATTCAAAAGGATATGGCGACTGCTATACTAGAGTTCGTTATGTTTGGTTCCGATGATGCTATCCAAAAATTTGATCAAGAAATAGAAAAGGGATCAGTCGCAGCTCGTGCTTTAATAGAATCTGTAAAGGATGAAGAGTCACAAAAGTTATTAAAGGATCTTCAAACAGAGACTGTACAGCTTTTTGAATCAAATGATAAAATAATCACGTTGAAAAAAAGCAATCAACCCTTTGAACAATATGCAGCAAAGTCAAGCGAGCTTAACGGCAATGCTTTGGCGATTTTAGGTGAGTTAAAACAAATTCAAGAAAAAAATATGCTACAGACTAGAGAAGAATTAGATACATATAATGATAAAGTTAACCTATTTATAATCATATTAGTAATCTCAAGTATTATTATAGGTATACTCGTTTCTCATTTCATCAGTAAAGGTATTTCTGCTCCAATACGCAAGGTGACAGAGGGACTAGAGGAAATTGCAAAAGGTAACCTGAAAGTAGAACCAATCGTTATTAAAAATAAAGACGAAGTTGGGGCAATGGCAACTACGTTTAATAAAATGACAAGTGATTTACAGCGTATCGTTTCTAACGTTCGCGATTCCTCTATGCAGCTTGCCGCTAATGCAGAAGAACTGTCTGCAAGCTCAGAGGAAAGCCTAGCATCCTCTCAAATGGTTGCTAAATCTGCAGAGGAGCAAATGGCAGCAAGTGAAGAGCAAGTGAAGCATGTTGAAAACTCTGTGCAATCTATGTCTGAAATGCAACAAGGCGTATCAGACATTTCACAAAACAACAAAGAAATGCTGGAAGCAACAGATGGCGTGAAAAAGCTCGTTACCAAAGGCTCTACAGTAGTATCTGGAGTAGCAAGTCAAATGAACACCATTCATGAAACATTCAAAGAAACAACAGAAATTATGAATAACATGGCTAAGCATTCCAATGAAATACAGTCCATTACAGCTTTAATCACGGACATCTCAGAGCAAACGAATCTACTTGCGCTGAATGCTGCAATTGAAGCAGCTCGTGCAGGCGAATATGGAAAAGGCTTCGCAGTAGTTGCAGAAGAAGTACGCAAGCTTGCTGAGCAATCCAAGAATTCTGCTTCTGAAATTGAATCCATGGTTAAACTAATCCAGTCGGCATCATCTGAGGCAGTTAAAGCGATCACAACAGGTGGAGACAAGGTAGAGGATGGTCTTTCTAAGACAACTGAATCATTAGATGTGTTTAATGAAATTGAGTCCAGTGTAGAAGAAGTTGCAGTGAAAGTTGCAACAGTTACTACAGCAATTGAACATATTAAGGAAATGACTAACTCTGTGACTGAAAGTGCTCAAGAAGTAGAAAACTTGGCAAACCATGCAGCAGAGGGAGCAAGTGATACGAGTGCAGCTACCGAGCAGCAATTAGCAGCAACCGAAGAAATTTCAACAAACGCACAAACATTGGCGACTCTTGCAGAAAAACTGCAAAGTGAAGTAAGCCATTTTAAAATCTAATAAATCGGGTTAACCCATAAAGAAGGCATTGTCACATATTGTGACGATGTCTTTTTTTGTAGCAATGATATAGAGAAGTGGCTAAGTGTAGGGGTCTATGGCCGAAGTTCTACCGGGTGAAGTATTGCGGGAAATAGGGAAAGAGTTGCGGGAAATAAAAGAGTTGCGGGAAATGAGGAAAGTGTTGCGCCAATCAGGCAAAGTGTTGCGCCAATGGGAAGAAGTATTGCGGGAAATAAAAGAGTTGCGGGAAATGAAGAAAGTGTTGCGCAAACGTAAGTAAGTGTTGATAGAAAAAAAGAGCCACTGGCAAGTAGGAGGAGTGTTCCCTAGAAGTAAAGTAATTGCAGTGTTACTTAATAGGAAAAATATTTTTTTGAATCCCCTCTTCTTTTCCCAAATCCCCAGACATATGCCTCTCACAATCATGTTATGTATAAACAAATTTTAAAATAATTTTTCCTTATACAAAATGTGATATATCGCTATTGTAAGCGATTACAATATAAATGAATATTCAAAACTAACAGAAAATTTAAAGAAATACGGTTGACTCTAAGGTTTATAGGGGTTATGATATCTTCAATATATTAAATATTGCAAGAAAATTCACAAAGTGAGTTAAACAGGTATTTACGAATTTTGCACAGGCAAACGCGTTGAAGCGGTAAAGTATAGGGGCGATGTAAATGAGAAGTGACATGATTAAAAAAGGTGTAGATCGAGCCCCACATCGTAGCTTACTTTACGCTACGGGGGTAAAAACAAGAGACTTAGATAAGCCGTTTATCGGTGTCTGTAACTCGTATATCGATATTATTCCAGGACATATGCATCTTAATAAGTTTGCAGAGGTTGTAAAGGATGCCATTCGAGAGGCAGGAGGTATTCCATTCGAGTTCAACACGATTGGTGTAGACGATGGAATTGCGATGGGGCATATTGGAATGCGATATTCGCTTCCAAGTCGTGAGCTAATTGCAGATTCAGCTGAAACTGTTATTAACGCGCACTGGTTTGACGGAGTCTTTTATATTCCGAACTGTGACAAGATAACTCCAGGAATGCTAATGGCTGCTGTAAGAACGAATGTCCCATCGGTTTTTGTATCAGGAGGACCAATGGAGGCAGGAGTATCCGCAGACGGTAAGCAGCTTTCCCTTACTTCTGTTTTTGAAGGGGTCGGCTCGTATAAGTCAGGTTCGATGACAGCCGAACAGCTTTTAGACATTGAACAAAATGCTTGTCCAACATGTGGCTCGTGCTCCGGGATGTTCACGGCTAACTCCATGAACTCTTTAATGGAAATGCTAGGTGTTACGTTACCTGGTAATGGTACGATCGTTGCTACATCGGATGAGAGACACCAACTGATTCGAGAGGCGGCAAAGCATCTTGTCCGAATGGTCAAGGAGGATGTGAAGCCTCGAGATTTGATTACGAAGGAAACAATCGATGATGCATTTGCACTTGATATGGCAATGGGCGGATCGACCAATACAGTGTTACATACGTTAGCAATCGCTCACGAGGCAGAAATTGAGTATAACGTCAGTGAAATAAATGAAGTAGCTAAGCGAATTCCTTATTTATCTAAAATTATGCCAGCATCTGATTACTCCATGCATGATGTTCACTTAGCTGGAGGAGTCAGCGCCATTATAAAAGAGCTTTGTGAAATACCTGGAGCGGTTCACCCGGATCGACTAACGATTACTGGTAAGTCACTCTATGAAAATGTGAAAGACTGCGAGATTAAAAATGAGCAGGTGATTAGAAGAAAAGAAAATCCTTATAGTCCAGTAGGTGGGTTATCCGTCTTATTCGGAAACATTGCACCAGAGGGCGGAGTCATCAAGGTTGGTGCGGTCGATCCTTCTATTAAGGAATTCACTGGTGAGGCAATCGTCTTTGATTCGCAGGAGGCTTCACAAGAAGCTATTGATAATGGAACGGTCAGAGAAGGTCACGTAGTCGTTATTCGCTACGAGGGTCCAAGAGGTGGTCCAGGAATGCCAGAAATGCTGGCACCGACATCTGCGATTCAAGGTCGTGGATTAGGAACAAAGGTGGCACTGATTACAGATGGAAGGTTCTCAGGTGCTTCCCGAGGAATTTCTATCGGACATATCTCTCCAGAGGCTGCTGACGGAGGACCGATTGCTTTAGTAGAAAATGGCGACATAATCGCGATTGATCTTATTAATAGAACGATAGAGTTACAGGTGAGTGAGGAAGAGCTCGTTAGAAGAAGAGCAGATTTACAACCATTTGAACCAAAGATTAAAAAAGGATATTTAGCAAGGTATTCCAAGCTCGTTACATCTGCAAGTACAGGTGGCGTGATGAAAATATAAATATTGCTGTAAATCTATGATGAGGCAAAAGTTAAAGGAATTTTGTATTCACAGAGAGCCGGTAATGCTGGGAGCCGGCAATACAACCTTTAGCGACATCCCCTCGGAGTGAGGTGTTGAACGGGATTATCCCTTTTAGATACTTCCGGGTGTAGTAATAAGCTACTCTCGTTAAAAATGGACGTTCGATGCTATGTCGTTTGTCTGCGAGGTAGCGGTTGCGCTACGAATTAGGGTGGTACCATGAAAAGAATTTCATCCCTATACAAAAGAACGATGGTTTCTTTGTGTGGGAGGAAATTCTTTTCTTTTTTATTAGATAAAAACTGGACGATTTGAGGAAGAGGAGGAATGATGATGAAGTTAACTGTAGAAGCGGAGCAATTGTTAGAGGAGCCGGCGACCAGTATAGCTGTCCCGGAAAAGAATGGTGCAGACGTGTTTATCGAGACGCTAAAAAAGCACCAGGTGGAAGTAGTATTTGGATATCCAGGTGGTGCCGTCTTACCAATTTATGATGCACTTCATAAAAACCCGATTAAGCATATTCTTGCCCGTCATGAGCAAGGAGCAATACATGCAGCAGAAGGATATGCACGAGTGTCTGGGAAAGTCGGAGTGGTGATTGCAACCTCTGGCCCTGGTGCTACAAACGTGGTGACAGGGATTGCAGATGCAATGATGGACTCGATTCCATTAGTCGTATTTACTGGGCAGGTTGCCACAACCGTTATCGGAACAGATGCCTTCCAGGAGGCAGACATCATTGGAATCACACAGCCAATTACGAAGCACAATTACCAAGTAAAGGATGTAGCAGATTTCCCAAGAATTATGAACGAAGCATTTCACATTGCTTCCACAGGTCGTCCAGGACCAGTAGTCGTCGATATACCTAAAAATATAGCAACAGGTATTTTCACCCCAAGGGAAGGGGAAACGGAAGCAGTTAATTTACCAGGCTACCAGCCAACTACTACGCCGAACTTCCTGCAAATTCAGAAGGCTGCGCAGGCAATCTCTACCGCAAAGCAACCATTAATATTAGCGGGAGCAGGAGTGCTGTTTGCAAACGCCTCAGAACAACTAAAGGAGCTAGCGGAAAAATACCAAATACCGATTACAAATACGCTACTAGGGCTAGGTAGTATCGAGGGAACACATCCTTTGTTTCTAGGAATGGCCGGTATGCACGGGACATACACAGCGAATATGGCCATCCAAACATGCGACCTACTCATTAATATAGGAGCAAGATTCGATGACCGTTTAACAGGGAATTTAAATTACTTTGCTCCAAACGCGAAAGTAATTCATATCGATATAGATCCAGCGGAAATCGGTAAAAACGTACCAACCGAAATACCGATTGTAGCGGACGCGAAAGAGGCATTAGAGGCCCTACTCCATCAAAATGCACCAAATGGCAACACAGCCGCTTGGCTAGAGAGCTTAAAGGTCAATCAAGAGCAATACCCATTACACTATGATGCAAGTGGAGATAGGGGGCTGCTTCCTCAGCAGGTTTTAGAACTAGTGCAGGAATACACAAATGGAGAGGCAGTTGTGACAACTGATGTCGGGCAGCATCAAATGTGGACAGCGCAGTATTACAAGTTCCAAAAGCCGCACAATTGGGTGACCTCAGGTGGTCTAGGGACAATGGGATTTGGCTTCCCAGCAGCAATTGGAGCTCAAATAGCTAAGCCGGATGCGAAGGTGGTATCCATCGTTGGAGATGCTGGATTCCAGATGACACTTCAGGAGCTCTCGTTACTCCAAGAAATGCGTATACCGGTAAAGGTCATTATTTTAAACAATCAGGCACTCGGTATGGTTCGACAGTGGCAGGAGACTTTTCACGGAGAACGTTATTCTCACTCCTTAATCCCGGTACAGCCAGATTTTATCAAGCTCGCAGCTGCCTACGATATTAAGGGATATAGAATCGAGACATATGAAGAGGCAAAGGTGCAATTAAAAGAAGCACTTGAGTCGGATGAGCCAGTGTTGATCGATTGCCGAGTAGTCCAAAAGGAAAGTGTCCTTCCAATGGTTGTCCCGGGCACAGCATTACACGAAATGATCGGGGTGAAGCCAGAATGAAACGAATCATTACGGTCACGGTCATCAATCAAAGTGGAGTGCTTAATCGCGTGACTGGTCTCCTGATGAAGCGTCAATTCAATATTGAGAGCATCACAGTAGGTCACACCGAGCAGCCTCAAATTTCTAAAATGACCTTTGTCGTTAACGTAGAGGATGAACAGAAGCTTGAACAGCTGTTAAAGCAGCTCCAAAAACAAGTAGACGTGCTGAAGGTAAATGATATTACAGAAAAATCAATAGTAGTTAGGGAGCTCGCATTAGTAAAAGTAGTGTCTCCACCTTCTGTAAGAGCGGAGATCAATAGTTTAGTAGAGCCTTTCCGAGCTTCAACGATTGATACAGGAAAAAATGTTGTTACATTCCAGGTCACTGGAAACCCAGAAAAAATAGATGCGTTTATCGAGCTCGTCAAGCCTTATGGCATTAAAGAATTAACAAGAACTGGTGTTACTGCCTTTGTAAGAGAAACGCAAAAGGCCGCAAATGCACCTTATCTTTCTATATTGCAATAACAAAACAAACAATCTGAGGAGGAAATGAAAATGGCGAAAATGTATTATAACGGGGATATTAATGAAGGATCTTTAAAGGAAAAGACAATTGCAATCATCGGGTATGGATCACAGGGTCATGCACATGCCCAAAACTTAATGGATTCAGGCTTTAACGTGATTGTAGGAATTCGTGCTGGAAAATCATTTGACCAGGCAAAAGAAGATGGGCAAGACGTTTACTCGGTGCAAGAGGCTGCAGAAAAAGCAGACGTAATCATGATTTTATTGCCTGATGAACGACAAAAAGCTGTATATGAGGCAGAAATCGAAGCGGCTTTAACAGCGGGCAAGGCGTTAGTATTCGCCCACGGCTTTAATATTCACTTCGACCAAATCGTTCCTCCATCAGACGTGGATGTATTTTTAGTAGCTCCAAAGGGACCAGGGCATTTAGTTCGCCGTACATTTGAATCTGGAGCAGGCGTACCTGGCTTATTTGCGGTATATCAAGATGCAACTGGGCAAGCAAAGGATTTAGCTTTGGCTTATGCAAAAGGCATTGGAGCTGCTCGTGCTGGAGTATTAGAAACAACGTTCAAGGAAGAAACAGAAACCGATCTATTCGGAGAGCAAGCAGTGCTTTGCGGTAGTACAACAGCGATCGTAAAAGCAGGCTTCGAAACATTAGTAGAAGCAGGCTATCAGCCAGAGCTTGCATACTTTGAAACGTTACATGAGTTAAAGCTGATCGTTGACCTGATGTACGAGGGAGGAATGGCGACGATGCGTTCTTCCATTTCAGACACAGCGGAGTGGGGAGATTTCGTTTCCGGTCCACGCATCATTGATTCGTCAGTTAAAGACCGCATGAGGGATGTATTAACAGACATCCAAAACGGTAAGTTCGCGAAGGAATGGATTCAGGAGAACGAAACAGGACGTCCGAAATACAATGCTATCAAACAAGCAGAGGCAGAGCATCCAATCGAAACGGTAGGTGCACAGCTGCGAGAAATGATGCCATTTATCAATGAAGGAAAAAAAGCGAAGAAGGAAGTGGTGACGAGTGGCCAAAATTGATATTTTCGACACGACACTAAGAGATGGGGAGCAGTCCGCTGGGATTAACTTAAACACCCAGGAAAAGCTAGAGATCGCTCGTCAGCTTGAGAAGTTCGGAGTTTCTATTATCGAGGCAGGCTTTCCTGCTTCGTCACCTGGTGATTTCAACGCAGTTCAGCAAATAGCGAACACCGTTAAAAATTCAGTCGTAACTGGTCTCGCTCGTTCGATTAAAAGCGATATCGAAACGTCCTGGGAGGCATTAAGAGGAGGGGTTCAGCCTCACCTTCATACATTTATCGCTACATCGCCAATCCATATGCAATACAAGCTCAACAAAACACCGGAGCAGGTTATAGAAATCGCAGTAGAATCGGTGAAGCTAGCACGTAAATACTTTCCATTAGTGCAATGGTCTGCGGAGGATGCAACACGATCTGACAAGGATTTTCTAGTTCGTATTATCAATGAAGTCATTAAAGCCGGAGCTACAACGATCAATATCCCAGATACAGTGGGCTATGCAACACCGATTGAATATGGTGCTTTGTTTAGATATTTGTCCGAGAATGTTACTGGTATTGAGAAGGTTAAGCTTTCTGCACATTGTCATGATGATCTAGGTCTTGCTGTTTCGAACACACTTGCAGCCATTGAAAATGGAGCGACACAGGTTGAGGGCACGATCAATGGAATCGGTGAACGTGCAGGAAACGCAGCACTAGAGGAAGTTGCGGTCGCGTTGCATATTCGAAGCGATTATTACCAAGCGGAATCCGGCATCGTTCTAAAGGAAACTAAGCGTACGAGTCAGCTAGTAAGTAAGCTTACAGGAGTCGTCATTCAGCCGAACAAAGCAGTCGTCGGAAAAAATGCCTTTGCACATGAATCCGGCATTCATCAGGATGGGATGCTTAAAAACCCTGAAACGTATGAAATCATTACCCCAGAGCTAATTGGAGATGTAGCAACCGAGCTAGTGCTTGGTAAGCATTCCGGTCGTCACGCATTCTTTAGTCGTGCAGTGCAAATGGGCTTCCAGTTAAGCGATGAAAAGCTAAATGCAGCCTTTACAGCATTTAAGAAGCTTGCGGATCGTAAAAAGGAAATATCCGATGAGGATCTATTTGTTTTATTGACAGATCAGCAAGTAAGTAGTGGAGAAGTTGAGGTTTATGAATTAGAGGAACTAGTCATTAACTACGAAAACAATGTACCGACTGCATCCATCACAGTGAAGATGCCAACTGGTGAGAGTACTACCGCCAAAGGTAACGGTTCTGGTGCGGTAGAGGCGATCTTTAACACATTAGAAAAGCTAGTAAATGGAGAGGTAAGAATTTTGGATTATCGGGTTTCCTCAGTTTCAAAAGGTCGAGATGCTCTAGGTGAGGCAGTGATCAATCTATCGTATAACGGAGCAACCTCTTCCGGAAGAAATGCATCGCAGGATGTACTAAAGGCATCTGCAAGAGCGTATATCAATGCAGTCAATCGACAACTAATGAATGCACATTTTAAAGAGCGTGTAGCAGTTATTCAATAAATAAAACAATGGGAGTGAATGGGATGGAAAAAACAATAACGGTATTACCTGGTGATGGAATCGGTCCTGAAGTAACGGAGGCAGCGGTAAAGGTGCTTCAAACAATTGCAAAGCGATATAATCATACATTTAATCTGCAATTTGCGTTAATCGGCGGAGCAGCAATTGATGCTTGTCAAAATCCACTGCCAGAAGAAACGATCAGCTTGTGCAGTGATAGTGATGCCATCCTATTAGGTGCGGTAGGTGGACCTAAATGGGATCAAAACCCATCTCATTTACGCCCTGAAAAAGGTTTATTGGCAATTCGCAAGCACTTCGGACTTTATGCGAATATTCGTCCAGTGAAGGCTATTCCAGCTCTACTAGAATCTTCTCCACTTAAAAAGGAAATCGCAGAAAATGTTGACATGGTAATAGTTCGAGAGCTGACAGGCGGCTTGTATTTTGCAGAGCCTCGCAAGAAAACAAATGATTACGCATTGGACACTCTAGTCTATACTCGCTCTGAGATCGAGCGAATTGTAGACACGGCATTCCAGCTTGCCCGGAGCCGAAGAGGTAAGCTAGCCTCTGTAGACAAAGCAAATGTACTGGATTCCAGCAAGCTGTGGAGAGAAATAGTAGAAGAGAAAAAACAAGGCTATCCGGACGTAGAAGTAGAGCATATGCTAGTCGATTCAACAGCGATGAAGCTAATCACTAAGCCAGGTGCTTTTGATGTCATTGTAACGGAAAACATGTTTGGAGATATTTTAAGCGATGAAGCGTCTGTGATCACGGGCTCACTAGGAATGCTACCATCTGCTAGTACCCGGGGTGACGGCTTCGGACTTTATGAACCGGTCCATGGCTCTGCGCCAGACATTGCAGGTCAAAATAAAGCGAACCCTGCTGCATGCATTCTATCTGCTGCCATGATGATTCGCGAGGCTTTCCAAATGGAAACAGAGGCTGCAGCCATCGAAGAAGCGGTATTTAATGTACTAAACGATGGTTACTTTACAGGAGACTTGCAGACGAACGGGAAGCGAGTTTTATCCACAAGTGAATGGACTGACAAGGTGTTAGATGAATTAGATTCAGAATTTGTTTCAGAAAGCATTATGTATTCATACGTATAAAAGGAGAGGGACTACATGGCAAAAACGATTATCGAGAAAATTTGGGATGAACATATTGTATACGAGGAAGAGGGGAAACCAGACCTTCTCTATATCGACCTTCATTTGCTTCACGAGGTAACGTCTCCCCAGGCGTTTGAGGGCTTACGCTTAAATAATCGTAAAGTACGCCGCCCAGACCTTTGCTTCGCAACGATGGATCATAATGTGCCAACGAGAAATCAAAAAGAAATTAAAGATGAAATTGCCCGTAAACAAATTAACACATTACAGCAAAACTGTGATGAGTTCGGAGTTCCATTAGCAAATATCGGACATCCGGACCAAGGCATTGTTCACATTATCGGACCAGAGCTAGGTTTAACGCAGCCCGGTAAAACAATCGTGTGTGGAGATAGTCATACCTCCACACACGGTGCCTTTGGTGCCATCGCGTTTGGTATCGGTACAAGTGAGGTAGAGCATGTTTTATCCACTCAAACTCTTTGGCAGGCTAAACCAAAAACGATGCAAATTAAAGTGAATGGTGAGCTCGGTATAGGAGTAACAGCGAAGGATATTATCCTAGCGATCATCGCTAAGTTCGGAATTGATATGGGAACTGGCTACATTGTGGAATATACCGGAGAAGCTATTCGGAAGCTTACGATGGAGGAGCGCATGACCATCTGTAATATGTCGATTGAAGCAGGAGCGAGAGCAGGTTTGATTAGCCCAGACGAGACAACAGTCGAGTTTTTACGAGGCAGAGAATACGTCCCAACAGGTGAAGCATTTGAACAGGAAGCTTCACGCTGGCTAGCCTTGGCGTCTGATCCAGAAGCTACTTACGACAAAACAGTGGAAATCAATGCAGATGAAATCGAGCCGTTTGTCACTTGGGGAACAAACCCTTCGATGGGCTCTGGAGTGTCCCAAAGCATTCCGTATAAAACAGATTTCCAAGAGGCTTCCGATCAGCAGGCACATGAAAAAGCACTTACGTACATGGGACTGCAGGAAGGTATGCCATTGACGGACATTCAAATTAGTAATGTCTTTATCGGTTCTTGTACGAACGCTCGCTTAAGCGACTTGCGCAACGCAGCTAAAATAATAGAGGGGCGCACGGTTCATCCAAACGTCACAGCTATTGTAGTACCAGGCTCTCAAACGGTGAAGAAGCAGGCAGAAGAGGAAGGCATTGACCAAATCTTCAAGGCAGCAGGCTTCGAATGGCGTGAATCTGGCTGCAGTATGTGTCTAGCGATGAATGATGACATTGTTCCCGCTGGAGAGCATTGTGCATCCACATCTAATCGTAACTTTGAAGGCCGACAAGGAGCAGGAGCGCGAACTCATCTCATGAGTCCTGCTATGGCAGCTGCTGCAGCTATCGAGGGACATATTGTAGACGTTCGGAAATTTCAACTAGTGCCTGCTTAAGGAGGAAAAAACATGGAGCCCATCAATGAAATCAATAGTATCGTTACACCTTTAAATAGAAAAAACGTTGACACAGACCAAATTATTTCCAAAGAGTTTCTTAAAAGAATCGAGCGCACAGGATTCGGAAAATATCTTTTCTACCATTGGCGCTTCGATGCAGAAGGAAACGAACGTCCAGATTTTATCCTAAATGACGAGCGTTATAAGGAATCCACTATTCTAGTAGCTCATGAAAACTTTGGCTGCGGCTCCTCACGTGAGCATGCCCCATGGGCGATCCTGGACTACGGCTTCCGTGTCGTCATCGCACCAAGCTTTGCAGATATTTTCTACAACAACTGCATGAAAAACGGCATTCTTCCTATTAAATTAACTGTAGAGGAAGTAGAAGCCATCTTAAGTAAAGAAAATTATTCAATAGAAGTAAATTTAGAGGAGCAAACAATAGTGGGTGAGGATGGTGTCTCGTATTCATTCCCAATCGACCCTTACCAAAAGAAGATGCTTTTAAACGGTTGGGATGAAATCTCGCTAACTTTCCAATACGAAGACCAAATCAAAGCATACGAAGAAAAAAAGTTTGCCCTAGTATAAATAGAGAGCCGCTAATCTAAAGAGATTAGTGGCTCTTATAATGTAGGTGGGCTATGTGCATAATAAAAAAGAGTAAGATCATGGCAACATTTTTATTTATCAACGCTTACTGGGGTTTTATTACCGTTCGGAGAGATTTATCACCGTTCACGGAGGATTTATAACCGTTCGGAGAAAAATATGACCGTCCACAGGTATTTATGACCGGTAAGTTGGAGAAGGTATCGACCAGAATTGTTTAAGAAGTATAAATGAAATGCATGGCTAGTAAAAAGAGGGAGATCCAACTTTCATTTTTGATTTATCACCGCTTACTGGGGTTTTATCACCGTTCGGAGAAAAATATCACCGTTCACGAAGAGTTTATCACCGCTTACAGAAATTTATAGCTTTTAAAGACTATTCTCCAGGAAGAGCTACGCTAAATGACTACATAATTTAGGAAAAGTGAGTTCAAAACGTAAGCTTTCTCATAAACCTTCACAGCCAAGACGGGAAAGGTGATTTATTTCACGAAAGAGAAGTTGACTTTAGTAGGTAATTAAAATATAATTACTTACGAAAAGTAACTTAAAAAAGAGGAGCAAATAAATTATGAAATTTCACCAAAAACCTTCTACATATGTCGAGCTTGTAGAGTTAAAGGTAACAAACCTAGAGCAATCACTTAAATTTTACGAGGAAGTAATCGGCTTTAAAGTATTAGATAGACAAGCAAGCAAAATTTGGCTAACTGCTGACGGGAAAACTGCTCTTTTATCCATTGAACAACCAGAAAACGTAGTGCCAAAAGAGCCTAAAACAACAGGGCTTTATCATTTCGCACTACTATTACCAAGACGTGAGGATTTAGGAGCTGTTTTAAGATTCTTTGCTGAAAATGGTATTCGTATTGGAGCGGGGGATCACCTTGTTAGTGAAGCACTGTATTTAAATGATCCAGATGGAAATGGGATTGAGATTTATAGTGATCGACCAGAAACAGAGTGGAAATGGGAAAAAGGTGCTGTTGCTATGGACACTTTAGGAATCGATGCACCAGCTATTCTAGCAGCAGGTGCCAACACGGAATGGAATGGATTACCCGAAGGAACTGTAATGGGTCATATACATTTACAGGTAGTAGATATAGAAGATGCAAAAGAATTTTATGAGTTATTGGGGTTTGAAGTAGTTACTCCTTATCCTGGCGCTTTATTTATGTCTACTGGAAAGTACCATCACCATATCGGCTTGAATACTTGGGCGGGAGCAGGTGCACAACCAGCATCAGAAAGCATGACTGGATTAGAGGCATTTAATATTATTTATCCTTCTATAGAAGCAAGAGAGACAGCGGTAAAAAATTTGCGTGAACAAAACATTTCTGTTCTTGAAGAAAACGAAATTTTTTATACGAAAGATCCATCAGAAAACAAAATTAAAATGGTAGTAAAATAAAGAAAATGCCTCCAATTAGTAGTTGGGGGCATTTTTCTTTATGTCCCAAATGCAATATAAAAAGACTGGAACAACATCCAGTCTTCTTCCTCATTCTATAATGCCTTCAACATTCCACCATCAATTACTAGGCTTTGACCTGTCATATAAGTATTTGCCTCAGAGCATAAAAAGGTAATGACCTTGGCAAATTCAGCAGGCTCTCCATATCTGCCCATTGGAATGATTTGTTTAAACCCTTCTCGCATATCTTCTACGGTTATATCACGCTTTTTAGCTGCAATTTCATCTAGCTCTGTTACACGATCTGTTTGAATGCGCCCTGGTCCAACGGTATTAATCAAAATATTATCCTTGCCATATTCTCTTGCAATACTTTTCGACAAACCAACCATACCCAATCGGAAGGTATTCGACAAAATTAGACCATCTAATACTTCTTTAGTAGAAGACGAAGAAATGTTTACTATTCTGCCGAATTTTTGTGTTTGCATGAATGGAATAGCTTGTCGAATGGTACGTATATAGCTAAGCAGATTTTTTTCAAATGCTTCCTTCCAGTCTTGATCGGTTACTTGTCCGAATCCTCCTGGAGATGGGCCACCAGCATTATTGACTAAAATGTCTACTCCACCAAGCTTAGTTTCTGCTTCTTTAAATAATTGAGCAATATCCTCTTCCTTCGTAACGTCACAAACGGTGTAGAAGATATCTGGATTGGAGCTATGTTGTTTAATGTCCTCCATGGTTACCTTTAATTCTTCTTCATTGCGACTAGAGATAAGCACCTTTGCTCCTTCTTGTGCAAACTGTAAAGCAGTTGCTTTTCCTAAGCCCTTACTTGATGCTGTTACTATAACATGTTTATTTTGGAGTCCTAAGTCCATTTAAGCACTCAACCCTTTCTTTTCTTATTTATAAGAATATATTACATTTAATATTCAGATTTGTCAGTGTAAATGATTATCTTCGATATGATCGTCAATATTTGATTTAACAGCAGCCCTCCAAAGAGCGATTTATACGCTGTTTTTAATTTGTTAAATATTTTATTTTCAATACTTTATAACTACCTATTTTTTTAGTATGCAGAGATAGATAAAATTATTCGTTTTGTCCTAAAAACAGATTAAGAGAAGATTTCACAGATTTTACATCTATATTTAGCGTAGAAACCATCGACAATTGTCGATGGTTTTTTGTTGAAAACCTTATGTATCAAGGGTTGTCCCAAATTTAACAGGAAATTTCCTTGATTACATTAGACGTCTTTTGTAATGAAAATGTTACATAACTGTAAAATAAAAAAGGTTTAAAGAGTGATAAGATGAATATAGTTAAGTTTTCAGAAAATTTATGACGTCGGAGGAACTACATGAACTTGAAGTCTATATCGCAAAAAGTCATTGGTATAATTATTTTATCTATGCTTTTAGTCACAATTCCATATGCAGCTAATACTGAAGCTTCTAGCTCAATAGATTCATCTGAATTAGTATCTACTGCTAAAAACTTAATAGGCATTAAATATCGCGGAGGCGGCACTACTACTGCTGGATTTGATTGTTCAGGGTTTGTAGGCTACGTATTTGATGATTTAGGAGTTAATCTTCCAAGATCATCCGCAGGTATGTATGCAAAAGGATCAAAAGTAGAAAAGGACGATCTTTCATCAGGGGATTTAGTTTTCTTTAATACATCTGGTAAAGGCGTATCGCATGTTGGCATTTACATTGGAGACGGGAAATTTATTCACTCTTCAAGCTCAAAAGGTGTAAAGGTAGATAAGCTAAGCGATCCATACTATTGGGGCAAACGTTTTGTCGGAGCTAAACGAGTAGCAGATGTAACGATGACTGCAAATAAATAAACATATAACAAGGTACCTTATCGGATTAGTCGATAAGGTATTTTTTTATAGTTTCATATAATAATAGTTTTAATCATACTAGGATGGTTTGCATTTAATATATCAGTGGTTTTCCTTTTCTAAGCCTTATAATTTTTATAGGATTATGGAAATTATACCCACATTAAAGGTTCACTTACTTATGATTACCAACTAAAACTCCAATAAAAGCGGAATTATATTATGAAATATCAAAGTGTTTAAAATCCATAAATAGGGTATAAAAGTAGTAGAAACATTATTTTCATATACCTCTGGCAGTTGAATAACTTCTTGTAAATAAATTCTTTATTAGGCATAATGAAGAAAAATAGAAGGTTATTATTGGTTCCTGTGGGAGGACATGTTATGCAATATAAGAGAAATGAATATTTTCGTTACACATTTGGTGAACCTACTGAAGCAACTTTTCGTCTAATAAAAGACTCGGGAGGTGACCAGCCTGCTGAATTCTCTAATAAGGGGAACTGTCAAATCGTAGATATAAGCCCAAATGGCTTGCGAATGGTCACAGAGCTATCCATTGCTATCGAGCTAATAAAGCGAATCGAGATAAGTTTTATTATTGATGAGACTTCGCTGGATATGATAGGTGAGCTTGTTTGGTGTAAGAAGAGTGTGCATGGTTTCTTCGAATACGGAGTACGATTAGTTGGAGATCATGACACGGAGCAAAGAATTGTTAATGAACTGAAAGCTCGCCGGCGAAAAGAAGTGGAAAACAAACCCAAAGATGTGACAAGATTCGACAAAAAATAATTATTTTATTTCTTAAAAAGAAGGATATTAAATAGGGATTGTAGAAATATTATATAGAGTTAAATTAAAGGAGGAGTTTACATGCTAAACTTTAACATTCGTGGAGAAAACCTTGAGGTGACTCCTGCAATTCGTGATTACGTTGAAGGCAAGATCGAAAAAGTTGGTCGATACTTTAACGAGGAAATTCAAGCGACTGCAAATGTCAACCTAAAGGTATACAATGACAAACAAACTAAGGTCGAAGTGACAATCCCGATGAAGAATTTAACTTTAAGAGCGGAAGAACGTCATACTGATATGTACGCCGCTATTGATTTAATAGTAGATAAATTAGAACGTCAAATTCGTAAATATAAAACAAAAGTAAACCGTAAAAGCCGTGAGCGTGAAGGGGTTGGAGCTTACTTTGCTGCAATCGATCCGCCTGATGCGCCAGTTTCAAGTTTAGAAGAAGACGAATACAATATCGTCCGTACTAAACAATTTGATTTAAAACCAATGGACCAAGAAGAAGCAGTTTTACAAATGAACATGCTTGGTCACAACTTCTTCATCTTTACTGACGCAGACTCAATGGGTACTCATATTGTGTATAAGCGTAGAGATGGGAAATACGGTTTAATCGAAACAAACTAATACAACCTGGAAGCTAGTTGTATAATCGTAAATAAATACTTTTTAACGACAAAAAGTGACAAAACTCTTCTCTTACCTGGAGAAGAGTTTTTGTTATTGTTTAGGGAATCCGGTGGCTGAGTAGCTGCCTCCTCGCTTTTCCCCATTTGCCTGTCGGGGCAGACATAGGCGGTTACGCTTTTCTTGTGTTACTCATTTGCGTGAGTATGTAACGAATGGTAAAATGGAGAGTAAGACTAAATGGGAAGTGAATATAATATGCTTAACGTTCTGAATAAAGTATTCGATTTAAATAAACGCGAGTTAAAACGATTAGAAAAAATCGCAGATAAAGTAGAAGCATTAGCAGGTGAGATGGAAGCTCTTTCTGATGAAGCATTAAGTGCAAAAACAGTTGAATTCCGTGAAAGACTTGCAGGTGGAGAGAAATTAGACCAGCTTCTACCAGAAGCATTTGCTGTTGCGCGAGAAGGCGCTAGACGAGTACTTGGACTGTATCCTTTCCGAGTACAAATTATGGGTGCTGCTGCATTAAACGAGGGTAATATTGCAGAGATGAAAACCGGGGAAGGTAAAACACTTACCTCCACGATGTCTGTTTATTTAAATGCGTTAAGTGGACAAGGTGTACACGTAGTAACTGTCAATGAATATCTTTCTAGTCGTGATGCAGAAGAGATGGGTAAATTATATAATTTCTTAGGTTTAACGGTAGGATTGAATTTAAATTCTCTTTCTAAGGATGAAAAACGTGAAGCTTACGCTGCTGATGTGACTTATTCAACTAATAATGAGCTTGGCTTCGATTATCTTCGTGACAACATGGTGCTTTATAAAGAAGAAAAAGTACAACGTCCGCTTAATTATGCTGTAATTGATGAGGTCGATTCAATCTTGATCGATGAAGCAAGAACTCCTTTAATTATCTCAGGACAGGCTAACAAAGCTGCAGCTTTATATATGCAAGCCAATGCTTTTGTTCGTACGTTAACGAAGGAAGAAGATTACACGTACGAAGAATCAACAAAAGGTGTTACTTTGACTGATGTAGGTGTGGAAAAAGTTGAAAAGGCGTTCCGTATAGATAACTTGTTTGATTTAACCCATGTTCGCTTAAACCATGCGATTAATCAATCCTTAAAGGCGCATGTTTCTATGCATCTAGATGTAGATTATGTGGTGCAAGATGGGGACGTAGTAATCGTTGACTCCTTCACTGGACGTTTGATGAAAGGTCGTCGCTATAGTGATGGCTTGCACCAAGCTATTGAAGCAAAAGAAGGGTTAGAGGTTCAAAATGAATCCATGACCATGGCTACTATTACATTCCAAAACTTTTTCCGTATGTATGACAAGCTGTCAGGGATGACTGGTACAGCTAAAACGGAGGAAGAGGAATTCCGTAACATCTATAATATGAATGTTATAGCGATACCAACGAATAAGCCAATTGCTAGAGATGATCGTGCCGATTTAATCTATGCATCTATGAATGGGAAATTTGAAGCGGTTGCTGCAGATATTGCTGAACGAAATAAAAAAGGTCAGCCAGTACTGATTGGTACGGTTGCAATTGAAACTTCTGAAATCATTTCCAAGCTGTTAACAAAGCATGGCATTAAGCATAATGTATTAAATGCAAAAAACCATGAGCATGAGGCAGAAATAATTGCAACAGCTGGACATCTTGGTTCTGTAACGATTGCCACTAACATGGCTGGACGTGGTACAGATATCAAACTTGGAGATGGGGTACTAGAAGTTGGCGGGTTAGCTGTTATTGGTACAGAGCGTCATGAATCTAGACGTATTGATAATCAGCTACGTGGTCGTTCAGGACGTCAAGGAGATCCAGGGGTAACACAATTCTATCTTTCTATGGAAGATGAACTAATGCGTCGATTTGGTTCAGATAATATGCGTAATATGATGTCTAAGATGGGTATGGATGATTCACAACCAATCCAATCTAAAATGGTGTCACGTGCGGTAGAATCTGCCCAAAAACGAGTAGAGGGTAACAACTTTGACTCTCGTAAGCGATTGTTGCAATATGACGATGTATTACGTCAGCAACGTGAAATCATCTACAAAGAGCGTAATGAAGTTCTGGAAACAGAAAACATGCGTGACTTAGTGGAAACCATGATTTTCGCTGTTATTGAACGTCTTGTAACTACGCACACTAACGCGGAAAATAAAGCAGAGTGGAATTACAAAGCGATAGAGGATTATATTCAAGCGAATATGCTTCCAGAGGGTGTTATTACGCAAGAAACTTTAGAAAATCTTTCTCAAGAAGAAGTTATTGAGAAGATTAAAGAAGAAGTAATCTCCTTCTATGATGCAAAAGAAGAAGAAATGACAGCTGAACGTATGCGCGAATTTGAAAAAGTTGTACTGCTTCGTTCAATTGACTCAAAATGGATCGATCATATTGATGCGATGGATCAGCTTCGCCAAGGGATTCACTTACGTGCATATGGTCAAACAGATCCGCTTCGTGAATATCAAAGTGAAGGCTTTGCAATGTTCGAGGCAATGGTTGAGTCAGTTCAAGAAGATGTTGCTAAATATGCGATGAAAGCAGAAATTCGTAACAACCTAGAGCGTGAAGAGGTAGCAAAAGGGCAAGCTGTAAATCCAAAAGAAGAAGGCGGTCCTGTAAAGAAAAAACCTGTTCGCAAACAAGCAACAGTGGGACGTAACGAACCATGCCCATGTGGTAGTGGAGAAAAGTTTAAAAATTGCCACGGAGCAATTAGATAATAGAGATATTCGGAGGAAATAAAAAATGATAGAAATTTCAGTTGTAAGAAATGAATTAGACCGTACGGCGGGCAAGTTAAATGACTTTAGGGGGTCTCTTTGACTTAGAAAACAAAGAGGTTCGTATACAAGAGCTAGAGGAATTAATGACTTTTCCTGACTTTTGGGATGATTCCCAAGGAGCTCAAAAGGTCATCAATGAGTTAAACGCTTTAAAAGGCATAGTGGAGCAATACAACAACCTGATGTCTACACAAGAAAACTTAGAAATGACGTTAGAGTTATTGAAAGAAGTTCCGGATGAGGAATTGCAAGAGGAGCTTGGCAGTGAACTGAAAGAGTTTACAGCTGCACTGGGAGAGTTTGAGCTTCAACTTCTTTTAAGTGAGGAATATGACAAGCACAATGCTATTTTAGAATTACATCCAGGTGCTGGGGGAACCGAGTCTCAGGACTGGGGTTCAATTCTTTTACGTATGTATCAGCGCTGGGCAGACAAACGTGGCTTTAAAGTAGAAACAATCGATTACTTGCCAGGAGACGAAGCAGGTATTAAATCTGTAACGCTACTGATCAAAGGTCATAACGCCTATGGATATTTAAAAGCAGAAAAGGGTGTACATCGTTTAGTTCGTATCTCACCTTTTGATTCGTCTGGTCGACGACATACCTCCTTTGTGTCTTGTGAGGTTATGCCTGAGTTTACGGATGAGATTGAAATTGAAATCCGTACAGAGGATTTGAAAATTGATACGTATCGCGCAACTGGGGCAGGTGGTCAGCATATCAATACGACTGACTCCGCTGTCCGTATCACTCACTTACCAACTAATTCAGTCGTAACATGTCAATCTGAGCGTTCACAGATCAAAAACCGTGAGCATGCGATGAAGCTGTTAAAATCAAAGCTTTACCAATTAAAAATCGAAGAACAGGAAGCTCAGCTTGCTGAAATTCGTGGAGAACAAAAAGAAATCGGATGGGGAAGTCAAATTCGTTCCTACGTATTCCACCCTTACTCTATGGTTAAGGATCACCGTACCAATGAGGAAAGTGGAAATGTCCATGCAGTAGTGGATGGGGAAATTGACCCATTTATTCATGCCTACTTACGTTCCAAAATAAATTAATAGACGGTAAAAAATCCCATGCTATAATCAAATAGTGGGGATTTTTTATTATATTAATTGAATTGGGGAATAAGTATGAACATTGATGATTTAAAGCAGAAGGATTTATTAAGAAAAAATAATATTCTTTATTTAGCATTTGCATTAGCTAGTGGGTTGGGGTTACTAGTACAAATCATTATTCAAGCAAAATCTGAAATTATTATTTCAATAGGCATACCTTTTGGTGTTTCTCTCATTTTTTACTTTTTAGCAAAAAAATCTATGAAAATAGCCAAATTATTTCCTTATATTATTATTTTAGCTGCCACAATCGTTGCAGTTAGTACTGCTTACTTTAATATTATTAGCATAGCCACAATTATTTTATCGTTTTTTGTACTCGTATTAAGTAGTATACATACTGACCGTTTTGTTTTTATATATGGCTATATTTTATCTGCTATCGCCTTGTATATAAATGTTGCAATGGATGAACCAAATTTATTTGCTGGACAGACAATTAATGTATTCTTTATACAATTTATAATGGCGTTAGGCGTCTACCTACAAGTTACTCAAAGTAAATCTTTGTTTGGGAAGATGCAGCAGTTAACAGAAGAAGCTGCCATTAAAGCTCAAGAAGACAATCTCTTGAATGACAAATTACAAAATGCAGTGCAAGTCATTTCAAACAATTTAGAACAGATTCGTACAAGTACACAATCCGCTAACATTGCACAGCAGGAGATGCTATATGCAGTAGGAGAAGTGAGTGTCGGTGCTCAACGTCAGGCAGATCATGTGTCTGATATAGTAAGAAATACGGAAGCAACTAGCAGCTCAGTAAAAGAAATGGCGAACAACTTAGAGTTAATCGTTCAAAAGGCAGAAACTGCTGGAAAAGATGCTTCAGATGGCTCAAAAGTGATGGAAGAAATGACAAAAGACATCACCCAATTTACAATCTTTTTTGAAGAGTTGAATGAAACATTTCAAAACTTGTTCGAAAAAATTAATGAAACCAATCAATTTGCTAAAGATATTCGACAAATTACAGAGCAAACAAATCTATTGGCACTGAATGCCTCTATTGAAGCCGCAAGAGCCGGCGAGCATGGCAAAGGATTTTCTGTAGTTGCTGAAGAGATTCGAAAACTCGCAGGCGTGACCAACCAAACAGTAGAGAAAATAGATGACAATCTTAATAATGTCAATAAATTTAACGAGGCTGCTCTTCAAAAGCTGAAATTAGGGTTAGCACAAACTCACTCACAAGCCGAAACAGCGGAACAATCCAATGAGTCCTTCAAAGGTCTGTTTGAAACGATGAAGACGCTTCAGTTATCATTAACAAGCTATTTAAAAGAGATTGAAACAATTGCTGAAAACAGCGAATCCATCAATGTAAGTACAACAGAGTTTGCTGCAATCATTGAAGAAAGCACAGCTACTGTCGAGGAAATCAATGCAACTTTAGTCAATATCACAGAGGATCAGCTGGCCATTTCGGATTATATCGACGAAACCTATAAGGAAGCACAATCTATTAGTAAGTAATGGATGAAGCTAAAAGTGTATCTAATTTAATTTAGATACGCTTTTTATTGTTTAGGAAATTATAAAGTTCTGAACCTGTGGATAAATTGATGTCTAGCTCCACCGCCTTGCCCCTCGGGGTCAAATGGATAAAAGCTGTGGTGGCTGAAGAGCTGCCTCCTCGCTTTTCCCCATTTGCCTGTCGGGGCAGATATAGGCGCTTGCGCTTTTCTTGTTTTGTGCAAGTAGCCTGTTAATACACCATCTTGCTAAAGTTCACAAAATTCTTTTCTGTTGTTATACTATTTCAGGTTGAATAAAAGAATTTACATGAAAGAGGAATAGTAATGACTACTACGACAAATAATAGAGTTCATAAAGAAATTTCTCCTTGGATGGCGAATGCTAGAGATTACTTTTACGTAATCATTGGTGCTGCCATCATAGCACTTGGTTTTAATGTGTTTTTATTGCCAAACCAGGTTGCATCAGGTGGAGTAAGTGGGATAAGTACCATCTTAAAAGGAGTTTTTGGTTGGGAGCCTGGGTTTGTTCAATATGCTTTTAACATACCTTTGTTTATCGCAGGCTTAATATTTCTTGGTGCAAAATTTGGGATTAAATCTTTTGTAGGAACCTTAGTTTTACCTGCAGTAGTTTTGCTAACTGCAAGCTGGGAGCCTTGGACATATAATCCTTTGTTAGGTGCATTATTTGGTGGTATTACGGTTGGCCTAGGTTTAGGAATTGTTTTTAGAGGCGGCGCGTCAACAGGCGGGACAGACTTAGCAGCTCAAATCATAACCAAATATACTGGCTTTTCATTGGGGCGAAGTGTATTACTAATCGATGGCCTAATTGTGTTGAGTGCTGCTGTAGTATTTGATATTGAACAAGCTTTATACGCTTTAATAGGTTTATTTGTAACTACTAAAACAATCGATATTGTGCAGCTAGGATTTAGCCAATCAAAAATGATTTATATCATTACGAATAAACAGGACGAAATTAGAGATGCTATCTATAAGGAGATTGATCGAGGGGTAACTAAACTGCCTGCATATGGTGGATATACCAATGAAGAGAAATCTATCCTTATGGTGGTGGCGTATCAGACTGAGTTCACAAAGATGAAACAAGTGGTTCAAACCATTGACCCCACTGCATTTGTAATAGTTTCTGATGCCTATGAGGTATTAGGAGAAGGTTTCAAAAGGTACTAAATTTGGTATAATATGAGTGCATTCATAATGTTGAGGGAGGTTAACTAAATGAATAAAAAATTATTAGCTGTTATCTTTGGAGCAGGTCTTATGCTTGCTGCTTGTGGCGGTGGAGACGACGAAGCAAAAGATACTGGCACAACTGACACTGGTACAACTGATTCAACTGAAACCGCGTCTGTAGATGCTGAAAAAATTGTAAATTCTAAATGTATTAGCTGTCACGGCGGAAATTTAGAAGGACAAGGTAATTTCCCAGCTCTTGCTGATGTAGGTTCTCGCTTATCAGAAGATGAGATCTTAAATGTTATTTTAAATGGTAGAGGCACAATGCCAGGTAAAATCATTGAAGGCGCAGATGCAGAAGCAGTTGCTGCATGGTTAGCGGAAAAAAAATAAAATCGTGAGACAAGCAGCTACTTTTATAAGTAGCTGTTTTTTTGTTGGAATGAGATATTGCCCATAGAGTGGAGGGAAGTGTCCCATAAGTAAGAGGAAAGCGCCCATAAAGTAAGTGAAGGTGTCCCATAAATCTCAGGTATCCGCCCGTAAAGTTGAAAAGTGCCCATAGGGTTGAGGGAAGTGTCCCATAAGTAAGAGGAAAGTGCCCATAAAGAAAGCGAAGGTGTCCCATAAATGCGAGATATCCGCCCATAAAGTTGAAAAGCGCCCATAGAGTTGAGGGAAGTGTCCCATAAGTAAGAGGAAAGCGCCCATAGGGTTGAGGGAAGTGTCCCATAAGTAAGAGGAAAGTGCCCATAAAGTAAGGGAAGGTGTCCCATAAATCACAGGTTTGCGCCCATAAAGTTAAAAAGTGCCCATAGAGTTGAGGGAAATGTCCCATAAGTGAGTAGAAAGCGCCCATAAAGTATGTAGAAATGTCCCATAAATCACAGGTATCCGCCCGTAAAGTTGAAAAGAGCCCATAGAGTTGAGGGAAGTGCCCCATAACTGAGTGGAAAGCGCCCATAAAGTATGTAGAAGTGTCCCATAAATCACAGGTATCCGCCCATAAAGTTGAAAAGCGCCCATAGGGTTGAGGGAAGTGTCCCATAAGTAAGAGGAAAGTGCCCATAAAGTAAGGGAAGGTGTCCCATAAATCACAGGTTTGCGCCCATAAAGTTAAAAAGTGCCCATAGAGTTGAGGGAAATGTCCCATAAGTGAGTAGAAAGCGCCCATAAAGTATGTAGAAATGTCCCATAAATCACAGGTATCCGCCCGTAAAGTTGAAAAGCGCCCATAGGGTTGAGGGAAGTGTCCCATAAGTAAGAGGAAAGTGCCCATAAAGTAAGTGAAGGTGTCCCATAAAGGCTAGGTATCCGCCATAAAGTTGAAAAGCGCCCATAGAGTTGAGGGAAGTGTCCTATAAGTAAGAGGAAAGCGCTCATAAAGTAAGTGAAGGTGTCCCATAAATGCGAGATATCCGCCCATAAGGTTGAATTACTCTAACTAGTTTCTAGAGGTATCACCTAAACACCAGCGAAACGCGCATAAATAAAGCAAAGTGTCACCTAAAACTCAGGAACCCGCACATAACTACGCAAAAAGCACCTAATTATAGGGAATGTAAAATATTTTGTGTAAATGTATTACTATCTTTATTCTAAACACATACTTACTTTATCCGTTAAGGGGAT
>NZ_JABAFC010000040.1 GCF_012843435.1 Psychrobacillus sp. BL-248-WT-3
CTAATTTTCCCTCCACTTGTCTGACCCCCAATAAACGAATATATATAGTTTACTGAAAATCTATTAGATTAGCGAAAATCTATTAGATTAGCGAAAGTGTTCAATGTTATTTAGCAGCAACTGTCCATTTTATTTTAGCGTTTACAATCCAAACAAAAAAACTAGAAGAGGCTTTCCCCTTCCAGTTCAAAATAAAAAAATACAAGAAATAAACAAGGTTAACAACAATTACATCCTTCTTTATTTTATACTACACCGGTTTCTAATTTTAAAAAGTAATATAAAACAATTAAGAATATTTTCTTCTACTCTCATGAGTGGCTATATCCGCAAATCGTGTCGTGATCGGTAGTCGGCTACTTTTTTCTATAAAATGTAGGGTGATCTTTATTGAGGTTTCTAAATCGATCCAGTTACCACATGAAATAAAAATAGGTTTTACATTTTTTCTCGTTCTTAATGCAGCTCCATATATTTCTTCGTTAACTTTAATGAAAGTAAAATCTCCTACTTCATTAGTAGGCATTTTATAATCTATTTCTTTTATCCTCAAATAACTTTTTGCAACACCAATAGTAGGTTTATTTAAATAAAATGAAGCGTGAGTTGCGATTCCCATATTTCTAAAATGAAGATAACCATTTCCATCAAACATATAAAGATCTGGTTTACTTTGCAATTTTTTTACCGCCTCCAATACTAATGGAAGCTCACGAAAAGCTAAATATCCTGCAATATATGGCACAACTATTTCCCCACAATATTCTACTTTCTCTATGATTTGTTTTGTAAAATAATCTATTACTACAACACTACAAACTCCAAAATCATTTTCCCCTTCTGTCCAATATGCAATATCAACTCCAGCTACCAATCGAATATCTGCTAACTTAAAATTATTTTTTAGTGAAATCTTAGACAGCCATTTTTCTTGTTCTATTCGATACAACTCTTCACTTTTCATCATTTATCCAACTTATTAAAATTAGTTATATCAAATTCCAAAGGTGGTTTTTTTTCTTCTAATAAATTTCCTGTTTCATCAAACTTTTTAAACCCCAATAATCTACCTAATGATCTATATTCAATTAATTTTGTAAAACCATTTTCATAAAACTCTTTTTGTATTCCTTCTAATGTATTTTTATCTATATGTTTAATTTCCTTAACTTGACCATTTGAATAAAAGCTAACCATTTTCCCACTCTTAATCCCATTTTTTACATTATAGTAATTCGCTATATTACCGTTTTCATAACATTCATAGATTATACCACTATAAAGATGTTCATTATTATTTTGATCATATTTCACTATAAAAGAATCATAATCATCTCCACCGAATCCAAAATTTTCATCAAACTTGTTACCATTATTCATAATGTACTCTTTGTTTAATAACTTATCTTCCAACTTTATTCACCTCTGATATTATTTCAAATCCTTCTAGTATATATGAACAGTGGGGACAACATTTAAACATAATCCCCTCAGGCTTATTCTTATTAATCCCTGTTCTTATTACATTCACAGTAATATCTTCTATTCGAGTACTAGGGTGCATCTTCAGTGCTTCATTTACAGCCAATACTTCAGCATGTGAGCCTGCTCCCTTACTTAGTTGACTGTAAGAATCAAAAATTTCTTTTGGCATATTATCAAGTCGATTTTGGAGTACAGGAACTAATTCAGGAACTGCACCATCAAAAGAATTTATGTTATAGTAATATTTCCTATTTGCTTTATTATACACACCTGCAAGTGCTGGCCCCATTTTATCTCTTCCAAAATTCGGTTTGCCATTATATATTTGTTTAAGCCTCTCCAATTCATTCTTGGTCTCAGCACGTAAGTTAATTCGTTGATTGATTTGTTCAGGTGTTAGCTTACCATACTTATCATGTAATTTATCCAATCGATCTGAGTACTTTCCTTTTTCCAGTTCTTTATCTTTTCCTGTAAGGTTAGGTATCACTTCACCAGTTTTCAATGGTGAATTACCAGCTGCTACAATTGATTTCTCATTTACCATCTTCTTTACAGACTTAGCAATAGGTACTGCCATTGATAATAAGGGATCCAATGTAGCACCTGCTCCAATATTAAGACCTAAATCTAAAGCATTTTGCTTCCAGTTAGTGTCTTCTGGATTTAGTAACTCCCGACCTCCAATTTCTCCGATGGACATAATACCACCAATCGATGCACCCTCTTTGGCAAATTGCCCTAAATTGCGTGCAGAGATACCGGTTGTTAGTCCTTTTGCTCCTAAAGATATACCTCTAATAGCTTTAGCAGCCCCAAGCCCAGGTACTCCATAGCCCAGCATATCAGCTACAAGGTCAGTACCACCGCCTTCACCAAACTCACGTGTAGTATAAAATAAATGCTCCTCTCCTGTTCCAGCCTTGTGCAATTCTGAAGGTAAACCTAAAAGAGATGTATTAGCTGTCCGATGGGTAAATCGCTGTACCTCGACAAAATCGTCCGTCTGTCTTTGACCAACATCATTCGCTCTTTCTAGCATAGCTTCACCGAATGACTTATCATCGAATGGGTTTATTGTTGCTACAGATTTTAACGCACCTATTCCTAGATCATAGAAATCTTGAAAAATATTGCTGTTCTTTTGGATATTCATTTTTTCTTGTTCAATCCCACTGTTCTCTGGTCTTGCACAGGATAAGACAAGCATATCTGTACCCACAAAAGGATTGTTTATGTGAATCAAACCACCATAGCCAAATCGAATAGGACCATTACCAGCTATAAATGCCTGGAGCATAGTCGTCAACTGATTTTCTCTATTCACTATGGAGGAAAGTACGGCAATAGGAGATGTACGAGATGCCAATTCTGTCTTCAACTTATTTTTAGCAGCCAATGCTCCCCAGTTATCTGCTTGGAAATGAACATCCGTTAGCCCACTTTTAAACATTCCTTCTATATCAGAGAGCCATGTTTCCATTGTCCGAATATCCTGTTCCATGGCGTTTAAAGCAGTCGTCTGTGTTGCATCAAATTCATACAGTTGCGATAGGGTATCATCACGTTTTCTCTTAGAACTAATAACCCCCTCCTGCACTGCACTATCATCTAGATGGGGCAGTGCTACAATGTCACTCACCTGATCCATGATGCTATTTGTTTCATCTGTTAGACTAGCGGTAAGTTGGCCAATAAATGTCAATCCCTGCTCCAGTTCGCCCTCTAAAAACTCTTCTAATATGTAACCTGATAGGTCTGGTTCGAGAGAGTTAAGCGCTTTGCCAATTTGATAAAGTACTTGTTTAGCATCGTAGGAAAACAATTGAAAAAACTGAAGAAATGGCAAATGACATTCCTCATAAAAGGAGCGAATGGTATTTCCTCCTTCTCCTTTTAATTGATCCTCCATCTGAACTAGTCCTTCGACTCCACGTTGGATTGTTTCTATTTCAGTATTTAATCTTTCTAACATTGTAATGTTTCGCTGTAGCCCATCTTGTAATAAATCTACATCCAATACCTTCATAGGCTTGTCCTCATCACATGTTTAGAAAAACTCATCTCACTATATTCTTTAGTATACAATAATGACTCATAGGTGAACATTCTTCTCCCTCTCTAGCAAACTATCAATAGTTATAATATTCCATTTTCACACGAAGAGGTAAAGGGATTAACAACAATAACCTTTAAAATAAACCTTACGTATTAGTATGTATAAAACCTTCTGATACTCTTTTCCTACTGACGAAGAAAAAAAACGGTTAAATAGCTAGTGGCAAATATAAAATTTCATTACTATTATCTTTACTAAATCACCTTTGATTGAGGGTACTTTCTACTTAAGACGTCGGGTCTAATGAATATATATTGTTATACACATAGAGAGTATACTTTTAGGAAGCCCATTCTAAGTATTTAAGCAATAAGCCATCTTTAACCATTAGTTATTACCGTACTGTAGCAACCTGTTTTATCCAACGAGTAATACTGACCACCTGTTTACTCTTTTGTCCGCATAATTAATTTTTAAGTGGCTCAATAGCTCAGTTAACAAATGGTTCCCTATTGGGTTGCGATATACAAATAAAAAAACAATTAGATGGTACTATCTCTTTCTTCTATGAATTCTAAAAACGAATCTTGCAGTTCTCCTTCTGTGTCAATTGAATCGAGAAGTAATTTAGGTTCTAACGAACAATCTTTTAAAGTCGAACTTCCATCAATTACTCCTAACATGTTTGAAATAGTGTCAATCATAGTTTGTTCAATAATCTTCATTAATGTGTCTTTATTTTCATCAGTTAAACTATCGTAAAAACCAATAGCTTTTTTCCAATAATCATCTGTTATAGAAGTAACATTCGTAGTTTCATACAAGTCTTTGTATATTTCAAGGTTCTCTTTTATGATAGACTCATAAAGTGATTTTACAAAAATATCATTCATTTTATTTCCTCATTTCTGGATACATTTTTTGTGTAACCTTTTTATATAAATAAAAACACATCCAAATGGATGTGCAGTTTTTGATATTAATTTTCATTAAGTGGTAATTTAAATTCTTTGTAGTTTTTATTAGGATTCAAACAGTAAACCCTATTAGCAGTTATAGTCCAATCAGCGAATTCCTTTACGTCATAACCGTTAACTTCCTGGTTTTGTGTATCTGTAATTAATGTAGTTAAACGAAGAGGCTTATTTTTATAATCTAACAATATGTTTTTTTCATTATCATTTATCTCAAAACAATGGTCTTTCATATCAAATAAGTTAGTTTGAATACTTGAAATAATTTCCCACTCTTTATCATTTTTTACACTAAGAATATAATCAAACATTTAAAAACCCCTCCCTCTTCCCTCCACAATTCGTCAAAATAGAGAGAAAATCCTGCTAGGCACTTCTGTGTTTACTATGACGCAATACTATCATGTCTCTCCAAGAGAATGGAATCTCATTATAAAAATAATTATATTATGAATACCACTCTTCATCAGAAAATTCCTCATCAGCTTCACTAGGTTTTATATTGTTTATATCAATGAATCTTTTTATCTCTGTTAAGACTATCACTTGATCTTTACTATTAATCACAAATCCTCTATGATTTTTCCAAGTTAAATCAAACTCTAAATCTATATCCAATACCTTGCACCATTCAATAAAATCATACATTATCATCGTAAAACAAACATTGAATTTTTGAATTGAAACCCAAATACCTATTCTTCCATCTCCCAAGTATTGTTGACGTATTTTTAAATCTCCACTCAAGTACCACTTAGTATTAGGATGGTGTTTCTCTTCTATCATTAGCTTAAGTCCACTAATATTTGTATAACCCTGTAAGTAAATATCTCTTCTTAATTGCACCGTATAGCCTAATTATTTGTAGGATTCTTTCGGTCTTTAATTAATTTCATTCCATTCATAAATTCTTTTAAAGACTCTTTATCCTTCATCAGTCTACTCAAGTATAACAAAACATCAAATTCTTCTGGATCAGCATCATAATAAATCATACCTGGATCAATATAAGGTTTATAAATTATGTTATAAATCTCTTTACCTTCTATAGTTACATTAAAACATCTCTCTGAACTAGAAACATATTCATTTTTACACACTAATTTTTCAGGACGAGCCAAAAATGAGTGATTATTATAGAAAAAATTTAACTCTTCATTTTCTACATAAATACCAACCACCTGACCATCCTCACTTACCCCTCCCACACCTTGTATTTCTCTATGTCTATTCTTATCTTCTTTGATTGAATAATTGTTATGCTCGATTATAATGTAGGACTCCCACTTCGAATAATTTTCCAATGTTATCATAAAACAGTGGCCCCCTAATTTGACGAGATAAAAGTTGATGAACATAATAATGATGATGAGAGGTCCTTGTTATTTAAATCCATTCCATCAAAGATGCAATCTGTTATATGTGCTTGGTCTAGTGGGTAATGTGACAAATTCAAATTCCGTAAATTAATCTCATCTATACCCAGTCTTATTCCTTGTTTCCCAAGAGTTTCAATCTAAAGTCGGTGCGATTCTAAATGAACAATAATTTCTTTCATATTAATTTTCATGTTTTACCCTCTTCAGAAGATTTCTACCCCATAAACTAAATTCCTCTTAACTTGAAGATATTTAACCGCTCGATGTCAATGTAACTAGACTTGATCCGATATGTAATTGTTTAGTCGATCCTATCATATAAGCCATAAGAATTTAAACTTAGTTAAATTTCCTTAAGTTTCATATCACATTTATCTTCTACTGCTACACCCATCGATTTGAGGATTACTTCAAAAAATGTTTCTCCATCAGCCGTTGCAAAATAATTAGCTAAATTAGTTGTTTTTGGATTTATTGTCTCGCCCCATGGTGTTTCTTTTTTTATAACATCTAAATCCTATATAATATGTTCTGGCGAGAGCTTTGATAATTGCTGTTCAATTTCAATTAAATTAGTTCTTGCAACCTTGACATCATTCCAACTTAATTCGTTATTATATAAATCATTCATCAATAATGGGTATTTTGTTCCCCATCCTTCTTTCTCTAGATGATATGAAACTGTCGAAAAGAAGGAATGTACAAAATCGCTATGCCCTAATTCGTAATAAAAACAATCTACTAATACTCCTACTGTCATCTAAATTACACCTCTAATCCATCTTATAAATAATTTCTAATACACTATTTTTCTTTCATTTATTTCTTGTTTAACATTTCGTTAAATGTCTCTTGAAATAGTTTCAGCTCAATGGACAAATTAAAAAATCATAATTCTGCTGAAGGATTATATTCAACCTCTATATTTTTTAGTCCCTCAACCACTTTATTTATTCGATCTTGTAAGTCTTTAATTTCTTCTAA
The DNA here is from genome assembly GCF_012843435.1 of Psychrobacillus sp. BL-248-WT-3. Classification (GTDB taxonomy): domain Bacteria; phylum Bacillota; class Bacilli; order Bacillales_A; family Planococcaceae; genus Psychrobacillus. Next base: position 6,882 of record NZ_JABAFC010000040.1, read on the forward strand.
TGTTAATGAACCTACTACTTCTTGTTGATTGAACATGCTTAACCTATTTGTTATTCCTTCAATATGTCCAATACAAGCTTTATCATGGCGAATTGTAATTTCTCCAATAGCGGTATCAACAATAAGATCTTCAATCTTACCTAAGTTATCAAATTCATCTGCTAGTTTTGCGATAGCATACCTATATCCCCTATTTTCATCTAACAATTCTTCATACGTCTCTTGAATTGCATCAAATAATTCATTATACTCCCAGTCTTTCATATTAGTTTTCTCCTCCAAAAATTAAATTTAAGGAATAGTTCTCCACAATAAAAAAATACTATAGATAGCCAAGGTAATAGTTTAAGTTTAGAATTAATTTATTTTAGTTAAAAATTTCTCTACTACGTCTTTATATTCGTTATAGTCTTCAACACTCATAAAATTATCTATTTCTACATTTTCTTTTACATCCATAAGTATTACCTTAAGTAGTTCCTTATGTTCTGAAATTTTGTCCATATCAACAGCAAATAGTACCTCTAATAACTGACCAAAATATACATCACCTTCTAGAGGATTAAGTTCAAGATGCTCTATTGCTCTATCTATTGCTAATTCAATAAAAATATTCTGTTTAATCATCCTACATAAATCAAAAATATCTAAGTTTGTAACATCCTTATTTATTAAGGTATTAAACCATTCGTCCAATGCATAGTCATCTTGCACTTCTCCCTGTGGCAATTGATAAATATCCCTTATTTTCATTTTATAATCATCTCTTTCGTATAATCTAAGATCTTTTTTATTCATAAACTCATTACCCTAGAATCATTTACATTCCTAACACCAGAGATTAGCGTAAAATACTCATCAATAACAGGTAAGAATCCCTTCTAAATTGTACCATCACACAAAGCATGCCCGAATCAACATGATGTTGTGGATATAAAAATAGACCATCTTAATGATGGCCATATCTTGCTAAAGTAGATGTTAGTTAAAAAGCCTAGCAAAATATTTTAATTTATTAGTTGATTTAAAATTAGTTCAAATACATCGTTTTGTGACATCTCATCAGTCAATATGATTTCTCCTCCAACACCAAGATAATCGTTTGGATTCCACCAGGCACGTAGTGAGTCTTCTCCAAATTCGAACTTTTTTGTTCGAGAGTTGTGACGTTTGACAGTTTCCTCAAAGGATAAATCAAAATAATAGGTAAATGTATTTAAGTTATAGAATTGAATTAGATTGTTCAACATCTCTCCATATCGATTTTTACTCAAGATTCCCTCTACAATAACATATTCGCATTTATCTTTACCGTATTCAGCAATTTGGCGAATTAAATCCATGGAAAGGTTCCCTTCCCTATCTTGAACCATTAACATATCACGACGCACCATATCTTGAGACACCAACAACGTTCCACTCCCTAAATGATTTTGAAGACTCTTCGCAGTTGTAGTTTTCCCACTTCCCGAGTTTCCTCGTAAGATAATTAGCTTAGATACCATCTTTCCCCCCTCACCTCGCGTTTCTGGTCTAGTATCCTCATCTTATATTAGTTATTTATACTCCAGTCTCGACAGTTTTCATTTTAGAAATAATATTAATTGAAGTTACTTTTATAATTCATATTTTTTAGCAATTTTATCAAGATACACTTCTAAAATTTCTCTGTTACTTGGAAAAACAGAAATATATAGTTTGCATGCTAACTTAAGATAATATAAAAAATCGGAATACCTTAATATTAATTCTTCATCATGCAAAGAAAACATAACACCTTCAAATTTTTCTTCATCATCTTCAAGGTCATTAGGAAACGTACAATCAACAACATTAATTCCAGTACCTATACCTAAAGACATTTGTTCAACTGTTCTAACAAAATCTGTATCAGATATAGCATTAAAAAATGCAATTACTACGAAATGATTTTTTTCCAACATAATTTTCTCATTTAAATTTTTCAATCGGCTTTTAACTCCTCTATTAATAAATAGACTGATCAACCTACTGTTCTAACATATCAAATATTTTTATATTTAAGTTTCAGTAGTCATCATAATTGTATTATTCATTATAATTTTAGTTCTTTTCAGATTGTGAAGTTACTAGAACTAATAGCTATTTAGTTGTTCAAATTAGATATAAGCTACGTTTCACTTTTTCAAGTAAAACTATTAACTCTTTATTACCTGGATAATTATTCGCTTCTTTTTTAACGTTTTCGTCCAAATAATTATAAAATGTTTTAAAATCCATATATGCTATTTGATCAATTTCAACTGCTGGGTAACCTAATTCTATTAACACATGATTTTCATCTAGAGCCCTAGGTAATTGGTGCTTATCGTATTCATCTAAATCAGAATGAAAAAAAACAAATTTCTTGCCCATAACCTTCTCTTAAGGCAAAGCTTTCTAATGCCTTTTCTAAGTATTTTCCATTTATGAAATCAAAATATGTTCGCATCAATTTATCTAAATCTGCTTTACTTTCTTTGATATGGTATTCTCGACTCATTTTCATACTCCAATCAAATCATATTTTTAGTTAATGAATAATTGGGAAAAGGTTTTGTTTGTTTGCCAGGTTTAATAAATTTTTTATTAAAATTCAGGATAGAAAGATGTTACGTATCCACAATACCTTCCCAATCTCTTCCCTAGGTTCCTTTTGAAAGAGAATTGTTAGATGCCTCTTCACCCTACATAAAATCTCGTTCATATATATCATCTGAATCAAAGATAATTTTCACATATTTCTTTGTCTTCCACCCCGTTATTTATCCTGTATTCCCATCAAAAACGGAATTCGGCAAATGACTTGTTCTACCCCAGAAGTTGGTATATGTTCCTCCACATTTATTTAAACACTTCACATGCCACGTAGCATTCCTAGGTATTTTATCTGCTAACGTCTATGCTAACTTTTTAAGTGTTTGTATCATGAAATATATATAAATGAATATATTGGTAACAAAGGGAATAAATAAGTGACTATAGTTTCTAATTTTATATATACTTCCTTCTGGAAATCTAATAAAATAGCAACAGAAGGAGAGAAAAATCTATGAAAAAATTCCTATTAATTCCCATTGTTTTTACATTTATACTATTAGGTGCATGTAGTTCCGAGGATGATACAAAACCTGCTAAAGATACAAATACTTCCAGTAAAACAATTGAAGAAAATGACATTGCTAAATTATATACTACACCTAAAGAATTTAAAGGTTATAACTATAATTTTGTAGGCCAAGTATTCACCACACCAGAAAAGGATAATAAAGGTGTGTATCTTCAAGTGTATGCAGATTCTAAAAATTACGAATATAATACATTAGTATCGTATGAAGATCCAAATTTTAAAGTAGCTGATGGAGACTATGTTAAAGTAAGTGGTGTGATTGAAGATGAATTTGAGGGTGAAAATATGCTTGGGGGTGTAGTAACTGCGCCTGTTATGAGAGCAACGTCACTTGAAGTATTAAGTTATGAAGAGGCAGTAGCACCAGCTATATCTAGTTTAAATACTGGGGATACTATTGATCAAAACGGATTCGTTGTGCAAGTCGAAAAGATTGAATTTGCTGAGCCCCACACTCGTTTATTTGTAACAGTTACTAATAACACAAATGACAATATTTCTTTTTACAGTCATAGTATAAAACTTATTTCTAATGGGACTCAATATGAGGAAGAAACAGATTACGATGCTGACTTCCCTGATCTACAATCAGATATACTCCCTGGTATAACTACAAGCGGAGTTATCACATTCCCATCAATGGACTCTTCCATTACTGAATTACAAGTACATGCTGAAGGTTATAGCGATAATTATGACGTTGATATTAAGCCGTTTGTATTTACTATTACAAAATAAAAAAAGAAACCACCTTCCGTCACTGGTTGGTGGTTTCTTTATATCTAATTAAGAAAAAAAGAAGGAGGTAGAAATACTCACACTGTGTCAAAAGTTTATTCACACAACTACTATATTAACCTAATGCTAAGAATTACGTTGCCAAATCATAAATTTCTTGCGCAAGACTACCAATAATTATTTATGACCTGCTATAAAATCATTACTCGTCATACTTTTATCCCTTATACGACAAAGCATCTCTATAATGTTTTTGGCTTGCTCAATGTTTCTTATATATTGTGCAAACGGGTCTGACAATAGTCTACTAAGTACTCTCTTGAGTTAATAATCGTTTGTACATTTCGATAGAAGAGCTACCCGTATTAAGTCCAACTGTTGGAAATCAATGGATTCTGTTGTTTAATCTCTTTTATCGATAAATGGACCCTATAATTCCCATATTCCAGAATTTTATCTAGAAAAAGATTTAATTGCTCTTGAGAGCTAACCTTTACTTTTAAATGATAACAGCCCTCCCCCGATACGCGGTGGACTTCCACTACCTCATCTCGATCATTCATCACTTGGATGAACGAATCATGGTTTGTAGTTATCATGTATATGATGATAAATGCTGTATAAGTGAGCCCTAATTTCTTTTCGTCAACTGTTAGAGAGTAGTTTTTAATTACACCGCTTTCCTCCAGTTTCTTTATACGATTGCCTACTGCTTGCCCAGTCATGTGAATTTGTTCACCTAGGTCTTTCAATTGAATACGTGAATTTTCGGATAACATCCGAAGAATCTGAAAATCTATATTATCAAGTTCCATATTAAATTCCTTTCACAATGAAATTTTTTGAGATGAAAGTGTTTCGTCAACCTATCGATAAAAAACCGTATGGGATTTATGATTATAGTGTAACAAAATACTTCTGATGAGGTGGAGAATAATGAACACAGCTCTAATTATTGTAGATATTCAAAATGACTATTTCCCAAATGGTAAGATGGAATTAAGTAACCCGGAAAAAGCGGCTGCAAATGCTGTGAAAGTACTTGAATGGTTTAGACAGAATCACAAAGATAACATTTTCCATGTTCAGCATATCGCAGCGGATCTAGCATTAGGATTCTTCCTTCCGAATACGGTGGGGGCAGAAATACACGAAACTATTCAACCATTAGAAACTGAAAGCATAATCATCAAACATTTCGCAAACAGCTTTTTACAAACTGAATTAGAAAGCAAATTGAAAGAAAAAGGAATAACTAAGCTAGTGGTTGCGGGTATGATGACACATATGTGTATTGATGCTACTGTCAGAGCAGCAGTAGATCTTGGCTATGAAGTTTCACTTATTGAAGATGCATGTGCAACTCGTGAACTAACGTACCAAGATAAAGTAGTGCCAGCACAACAAGTCCATTTTTCGTTTGTCAGCGCACTTCATGGTATGTATGCCAATGTAATCTCGGCCGACGAATACTTGGAACAAAACTAACAAAGTCTTAAAAGCATATAATTCAAGTAAAAGGGAGATTGTTTTTTAAAAAACAATCTCCCTTTTCATATGTCGTAAATTCTCATCATTTTTCCGTTTTGGTCTAAGAGCTTACTCCCCTACCATACCGTCCTTATCATTATCATGCATGTATGGGTATAACCAATGATCACTCGTAATTGGCATACTAAAACCTGCTGCTTTTGCTTCTTTAATCGTCACCTGACCATTACCGTTTGTATCCACACTGGAAATATCTTCTTTAGTGTTTGAACTAGTAGGAGCAGGAGGCTTATTACCCGTTAAACCGAGGGATGCATTTACTTCATCAGGGTTAACGTTGTCAAATGTATCAACGATTTTGTTACCCATTATCGTATAAGTATACTGATAACTGGAAGGGATCTGTGTTTCGGTGTTTGGATAAGTGATAATTGCTTCAAAATTAGTAGCACCACCAGCCTTACGAATGGCATCTTCCATATATGCTTGATCACCATGTCGATTAAGCGTACTTTCTTGTGGGGTAATATTATACGCATTGGATACCCCGCCGAGAGAATCCGCAATGATATGTCCTTCATCTAAAAATTCACTTTCAACACCCGGCACCTTTGCCTCATCAGAGTAGTATCTGCCAGAAGATAATACAGGCTCCGCACTGTCATCTTGTAGGGTAATTTCTTCAGCAATAACACGTACTAGTTGCCCATGTTCATTCGTAAATGCCCAGTATTCACGTTCCCCGTAACCAATGTCTACGACTACGTTAGATTCACGATATCCGGATAAATCTCCCCCATCCACTTCGATCAGTTTGTAGCCTGAGAATAGATCCTCTTTTGGTTGTGTTGGTATTTCTTCAATTACCGGTTCCGGTTCTTCCACAACAGGAGGGAGCGATTCTTCTTTTTCACTAGTTATATTTGATTCTGTGGGTACTTCTTCTTGAGGAATTGTTTCTACATCTGGAATGGCTGCGTCCTCTTCGTCGGTACAACCAAACATGAAGATGGCCGTTAAAAGTATAATTAAATATTTCATTTTCTCTTTCATTTATGGATTCTCCTATATTAGTATCATATTGTTCATTTTAAGAAATTTTCGAACTAATATAGACTAACATGATTGATAGCCTATTGATAATAGTAAATTTAAAGATTTACTATATTTCATCAGAGAGTTTGTCTGAAATGTGCAGGTTCCCATTAAAGTAATGATAGTACGACGCATATATGAAAAAGTTTCTTACTCAATAAGGTAAGAAACTCTTCATGTAAGCATATTTTTCTATAGTTTGGTTTATACCATTTAGCTTTTATTTATTATTACAACGTACTAAGCCGCAGCTCATAAAAATACTGCACAATTGGATGTTTTAACTTCATCTTCTCTGACATGTTTAAAATTCGTTTTTTGCCAAGTCGTCTGTCCACCAAAGCAAGAACATTCAATAATATATCCTTACTCTCTAGGCTTTCCTCTATAGAGGTGGATAAAAAATGATTGGCTACCACTACAAAATTTGATTTGCTTAATGAGGATTGTGCTGACATAAGCTCCTTTGCATATTCCGATAATTTTCTACTCCTAGCAATTACTTGTAGACGATCATCCGGAACTTTACCGTTACTTTCTTTTTTTACTGTTTCTATTTCCTCCACGCTAACAGGTATTTGGATAATTGAATCATTTTTAATTTCCTGCTCTGTCATATACCATTTGATTATGTTAGTTTTATCACTCATATTCATTACATTCTTTCTATCTACCGTAATATAACAAGTTCCTGATTTGTCAGATAAATAACGGTAGCTACTAGCACTGTATTCAACCCTTCCATATAATGCAGGACAGAGATAACTCTCTAAATTTTTCTTCAATTTACTCCAGCTCATGTGATCCTCCTTCATCTTTAAAGTATAAATTTTTATCGAGGCATTAGTTTTATTATTTATAATACAATAACACATTCCTAACTAATACAAGATTTAAGTGTGATTAGCATTCGTAAGGTACGGATAGTAGTGTGTGGGCACAATATTTATAGCAAGGTTTCTAAGTTATTTATGAGATAAAAAAGACATAGATTAGCTGAACTAACCTACGTCTCTTATAGTTTACTCTCATTAATTTAATTACCCTAATGCTGTATTCTTCACAGAGCTTTGGTTCTCTTCCTATACGATAAAAGCAAAGTATAAAATGAATAACAAGCAAAGTACATACATAATTGGATGAACTTCTTTATAGCGCTTTTGTGCGACTAGACATATTGGATATAGAATAAAACCTAATCCAATCCCGATTGCCACACTTGATGTAAGAGGCATCATAATAATTGTTAAAAACGATGGAATGACAATTTCTAATTTAGACCAGTTTATTTTACTGATCTCCATGGCCATTAGGGCACCTACAATGATTAATGCAGCTGCTGTTACTTCGACTGAAATAACGGCAACCAGTGGTGAAAAGAATAACGCAATGACAAAACAAGCTGCTATAACGACAGACGTAAAGCCTGTTCTTCCCCCGACAGCTATACCAGCGGAAGATTCCACACTCGTAGCAGGCGTCGATGTACCTAAAATAGCGCCAATTGCACCAGCAGAAGAATCCGCAAGTAAACCTTTTCCGATATCTGGAATTGTATTACCCTTCATCATTCCTGCCTGACTAGTAAGTGCAATAAGTGCACCAGCTGTATCAAAAAAGGCAACGATTAAAAATGTGAAAATAACTGTCAGTATCTCTGGTGTAAAAATCTCATCTAAATGATAAAACACAACACCAAATGTTGGCTCAATACTTGGTATACTTCCAATGATTGATGAGGGAACTTTAATTAATCCAAAAATCATACCAATAATCGTTGTAATGACCATTCCGTAAAAAATGCCGCCCTTTATTCCACGAACTAACATAACGATCGTTAGAATTAGGCCAATGATGGCTAATACGGTCATCGGTGAAGTTAAATCACCGATGGAAACAAATGTATCTGGATTGCCAGTAATAATTCCTCCATTTTTTAAACCAATAAATGTGATGAAGAATCCAATTCCAGAAGCAATCGCATATTTTAAATCCAAAGGAATGATATTAATAATTTTTTCTCGGATTTTCATTAAACTTAATAGCATAAAAATGATTCCTGCAACAAAGACACCTGTCAAAGCGACTTGCCATTCTACTCCCATTCCAATACAGACAGAAAAAGTAAAAAATGAATTCAAACCCATACTCGGTGCAATTGCGATTGGATAGTTAGCAAGTAGACCAATAAGTAGTGATCCAATGATTGCAGTAAGAGCCGTAGCCGTGAATACAGCCCCACTATCCATCCCAGATTGACTTAGAATAATTGGATTCACGACTAATATGTAAGCGATCGATAGGAAGGTCGTTATCCCTGCGAGTGATTCCTGCTTATAGGAAGTGTTCCGTTCTGTGAATTTAAAAAAGTTTCTCATGTTGTAATCTCCTATTTCCTATAATTAAAGAGTGAAAGGGAATGACTTAGAAGTTAGTTTTCCAACCAATTCATTTTATTATCCATTTGATATAAAAAAAGCTTTGACCACTATTAGGTCAAAGCTTTTCTACAAAAAATGGAATAAAAAACATCATTAATTTCCCATTCCTTGTAGACAAGCTATTTACTGGTAGCTAGTAGAAACTTTCAAGCCGTATTCTTGAAATTATACAAGGTATATCTATTCTTTTAAAAACAATAGGAGAATAATAACAAGATTAATTTAAATGGTCAATAGAATATAATGGGAATTATTTTCACCACAAAATGTAAAAAGATTTAAAATAATGAAAAGATTAATGGGTGCGAATATTTATTGAACAACAAACCGCTAGTCTGGTCCCCAGGATATAAGTAAATTACACTTTCACATCAAAATAATATTAATATAACGAATTAATACTATTAAAATATATCTTTTATACAAAAAACAACCGAAAAAAATTTTAAAAAAGTTTAGCTAAAGTTCATATAAGTGATTTATACTGTAAATCGAGGCGTATAGGAGGGACATATTATTCAACCTCAAAAAAGCTATATTTATTTTTTTTGCAAACTTTTGTTATATTAATATAGTTTTAATGGATTGAGTTAATGTGTTTTCTTATGATCTGTTCTTCAAGTAGTCAGAACCATAGAGAAATCTATCGTCAAATAACATATATAAGAGGAGGAACATAGAATGTTTTTAGCAATAAAAGAAATGAAACATTCCAAAACACGTTTTGCAATGATTGGCACAATCATTATGCTAATTGCATGGCTTGTTTTTATTTTATCGGGCTTAGGTAATGGATTATCCACATTAGCTGCTGCAACGATGAAAAATATCGATGGAGATCTTTTCATATATGAAGAGGGCTCTGAGGGAACGATGATGAAAACGAAGGTGTCTGGAGCAATCTCAGAAGACATTGAGGGTAAATACGGTGTTAAGGAAGCTGCAAAATTTGGACAATCTACAATTATTATTCAAAATGAAGCTACTTCCAACACTAAAGAAAAACATGATGTTGCCTTTATCGGGGTTGATCCTGGCAAATTTATCGAACCAAAAGTTGTAGAAGGTAAGCAATTAGATCCAAATGATCCATTCGGTGTACTAATTGATGAATCTCTACAGAAAAAAGGATATGAAATTGGCGATACGATTGTAGTAACTAGTTCAGACATCAAATTAAACATAGTAGGATTTACAACTGGCGAAACATTTAACCATTTACCTACAGTCTTTGTCGATGTTTCAACTTGGCAATCTTATGCCTTTGCAGCACCTGGTTCCAATAATGGTTTAGAAGATCCTGTAACGATGATTGCTTTACAAGGAACTTCAATGGAAGCTGACCAGATCGCTAATGACTATGACTTAATTGAAACGTTCACGAAATCAGAAGCGGTAATGGGAATGCCTGGTTATAAAGAAGAAAGTGCCACTATTTACATGATGCTTGCCTTCTTATTTGCCATCTCTGCAGTTATTATTGCTGTATTCTTCTATGTATTCATTTTACAAAAAACGCAGCAGTTCGGTGTTATGAAAGCAATTGGTGCTTCAAACCGATTTATTAAAAATTCAATCGTCACACAAGTATTTGTTTTATCGTTAGTTAGCATTATCGCGGGTATCGGATTGACTTATTTGACAGCATTAGTCTTCCCAGAAGACATGCCATTCAACTTAGATTTTAATATGGTATTGATCTATGGAGTAGTTCTTTTAATTGTTTCTGTTTTAGGTTCCGTTATTTCCGCACGTCAAGTAACGAAAATCGATCCATTAACAGCGATTGGGAGAGTGGAATAAATGACAGGTTTAGTATTAAACAATGTAACAAAATCATTTAAAGAAGGCGATTCAACTGTTGACGCTTTAAAAAATGTTTCGTTAACAGTTGCACCTGGTGACTTCATCGCCATTATCGGCCCTTCTGGTTCAGGGAAAAGTACATTATTATCTATTGCCGGTGCTCTACTTCAGCCTACTAAAGGGGAAGTATTAGTAGGTGGTACAAACGTTGGTAACATGAAAGAAAAAGATCTTTCAGCATTCCGCCTAACGGATATAGGTTTCATCTTACAAACATCGAACTTAATTCCGTATTTAAACGTGCTCGATCAGTTGCTACTTGTTTGTAAAATGAAAGGAAAGGTAACTCCAGCAGAAAAAGCATTTGCTAAAGAGTTGCTAAACGACCTAGGATTAGGTTCAAAATTATCCAAGTTTCCAAACGAATTATCTGGTGGGGAACGCCAACGTGTAGCAATTGCCCGCTCGTTTGTTAACAACTCAAACATCATCCTGGCAGATGAACCGACAGCGAGCTTAGACTCTAACCGCGCATTTGAAGTAGTAAAACAAATTCGCAAAGAGGTCAAAGAACGTAATAAGGCTGCTGTAATGGTAACGCATGATGAGCGTATGCTAGAGTTTTGTGACAAAGTGTACCGTATGGAAGATGGCGTGTTAACACTAGAAGGTTAAATTTTAGTTTATAACTAATCTCTATGTAGTAGATTCATTGACTATAAAGAGATTCTCTATACAGCTAATTGGCTGGCTTAAGTTCTGCATTATGGAGCTTAAGCCAGTTTTTTGTTTCAAGTAAACTATATGCTTCTGCTGTACGCCATATAAAACACCCCGAAAATGTTAGTTTCAAGTCTAACATTTACGGGGTGTTTCAAAATAAACGGACTTTGCTTAATCTTAAGAGCTCTTCGTACTACAAGTTGGTTCCATTCGATTCGATGACTTTCTTGTACCAATAATAGCTATTCTTCTTAATGCGCTTTAAATCATGTTCTCCCTCTTCATGCTGATTTACATAAACTAACCCGTAACGTTTTTGGAAGCCGTTTAGCCAACTTAACAAATCTGTGAAGGACCAAATGCAATAACCTAGAACATCGGAGCCATCGGAAACTGCCTCCTGAATGGCAATAATATGAGAACGCAAATATTCAATCCGATAATCATCTTGAATCACTTCTTCCGCTTCTACCTTATCGTATTCTCCTAACCCATTTTCACTTATCAGAATAGGAAGACCATAACGATTAGTCATTCTACGTAGGGCAATTCTCAGCCCTTCCGGATCAATATTCCAATCCCAGTTAGTGCGTTCTAAGTTTGGATTGGCAATTGTTTTATATAATCCCGGTATGCCAGTATCTTTCGACGTTCCTTTTTCACCAGTGGTATTCATTTCCGATGATCCAACACCGCCTACTAAAGGGTTTTCTTCAAAAGTTGTTGTTTGATAGTAATTTAAACCAATAAAGTCTGGCTTACCTTCTTTTAATAACTCAAGATCCCCTTCTTCAATAGTGGGAGAGAGCCCTTTTTTCTCTAAGTAATTCCATGCTACCTCTGGATACCTACCCCATATATATGTATCCATCCACCAATGACTATTTAGCTCCTCGGCATTTTCAGCAGCTATAATATCCTTTGGGCTAGAAGACGCGGCATAAGCTGGTGAGTAGGCAAAGCTTGGACCGATTTTCCCCTCGGGAACATATTTATGAAATTCTTTGATCACACTAGCATTTGCTAAGTTTGCATGGTGATTGACTTGATAAAATAGTTTTTCATCATTCATACCTGGAGGATGTGTCCCCATTTGGTATCCGTGGCTTGTAAATATATTCTGCTCATTCAAGCTAACCCAATATTTCACTCGGTCACCAAAGTGTTTAAATAATTCTAGACTGTAATTCGTAAAGTCCTCAATAATCCTCCTAGACTCCCAGCCTCCGTACTCATCCTGAAGGGCCTGTGGCAAATCCCAATGATACAATGTTAAAATTGGCTCTATGTTATTTACCTTTAATTCATTAATTAATTGATTATAAAAATGTAAGCCTTTTTCATTTATTTCTCCTCTTCCATTAGGGAAAATACGTGTCCAGGCAACAGAGAAGCGATAGGTTTTCATTCCCATTTCTGCCATCAAGCGAATATCTTCCTTATAACGATGGTAGTGATCTACTGCCACATCACCGTTTGTTCCTTTAAATGTTTTACCAGGTATACGAACAAACATATCCCAGTTTGAAACACCTTTTCCATCCTCATTCCAAGCACCCTCCACTTGATAGGCTGCAGATGCTGCTCCCCATAAGAAATTCTTCGGAAACGGTTTAAGCGTTTGATGTATCATCGATTTCACCCTCCTAGCTATTCTCCATGCATCGACTGTCTCTGTATGAAATGATACAAAGCTCCGATTAAATTAGAATCATTTCCAAACTGACATCTTTCTACTTGAATAGTTAAACTATCCTCATCATGTTTCATTTGATTTAAGGTTTCATTGATCTGTTCAATGAAACCCTCTCGAGTGCTGATGGCTCCACCTATCAAGATCTTCTCTGGATCAATTACATACTGTAAATTATAAATTCCTACTGCTAATCGTTTCACAAATTTTTCTATTTCTTTTTGTATCTCTTTGTTACCGCCTTCAGCCAATTCATACACTTTTTCACCTGTAAGTGCATTCGATTCCATTCCTTCGCGTTTTGCCACATTGTTTATCAATCCACCGGTTGCAGCTAAAGTACTCCACGTCTTTCCTATTGGTTCCTCTAAATAGTCCTCCATAATCATATAACCAAATTCTCCAGCAAAACGGTTCTTGCCATGTCTAATTTTTTTATCAAGAACTATAGCTCCTCCGATACCGGTCCCAATCACGATACATAGGTAATCCTTAATATCCTTTGCAGCACCGATCCATCCTTCTGCTAACCCCGCGCAATTAGCGTCATTTTCAATTTCAACCCGTATATGTGTCCGGTCCTGTAGAAGCTCCTTAATACTCGGTCCGTGGATATATGGAAGTGCTGTGACTCCCCCTATATATCCGGTCTCTACATTGACAGCACCAGGTACACTTATAGCTATTCCCTTTAGTTCGTATTTTTTTCGGAAATCCTTTACGATAGATTCCACCGTATCCACAAACAGCTTAAGACTAGCTTCAGGAGTGGGAGCAAATGACTTTTCAATAAACTCTCCTAAATCATTCATAAGGGCATATTTGATAGAAGAACCTCCAACATCAAAAACAGCATAGTAATTCACAAAATTACCTCCTATCAACCCTGTTCGTTCCGCACGACTCCCTTATCATCAACTCGGAGTCGATCAACACTGGCTTTAATTGTGTCTCTCCATTTATCAAATCATTTAACATATAAGCGGATAATTTCCCGAACTTTTCTTTATCCTGCTTTACTGTCGTAAGTTTTGGCTCACTATAGCGACAAGCCACAATGTCATCACACCCGACAATTTGAATATCTTGCGGTACACTTAGCCCCTCTTCCTTTATCGCTCTTAGAGCACCTAAAGCCATCAGGTCAGATGTAGCAAAGACAGCTTCAGGATAATCTTTACATTGCAGTATTTTTTTCATCGCCTCATATCCGCTTTCTTCATGAAAATCACCATATTCAATCCACTCTTCGCGTAATTCTAGACCAAATTGATGCATAGCTTCATAAAAACCCTGTTTCCGATAACGAGAAATGGCTGAATCCCATTTTCCGCCTATATATCCAATCTTTCTAACGGAATGAAGATAAAAAAATTCTACTACTTTTCTCGACAGATCCACGTTGTCTGTCATGATGTAACTGGATTTCGGACCTTTTAACTCAATATCAATTCCAATACATGGAATCCCTTCCTTCGCCACATCATAGATAGCCTCTTCCACTTCCTCACCAGCAATTACTATACAGCCATCCACTTGAAAGTGTCGACAACGCGCTAAATAGCTACCTTGCCCCATTTGAAACCGTTCATTGGAAAACATGATAATATCATAGCCTAGTAGACCGATATTCTTTTTAAAGGCTGAAATAACCTCATTAAAATAAGGATGGGTCATTTCCACATTAATCTTCCCGGCATAAATTAGCCCGATAAGATTGGACCTTTTCGTTGCCAGTGTTCTTGCCGAAAAATTAGGCTCATATCCCTTTTGGTTAATGACATCCATCACTTGTTTCTTGGTTTTGTCACTAATGCCTTCATAGTTGTTGATGACCTTTGAAACAGTGCCTGGGGAGACACCGGCCATTTGTGCGATATCTTTTATAGTTAAATTCATTTCTTATCCCTTCCATTACACGTCACTTTATTTCACAGAGCCCTCTGTAATACTTGATATAAATAAGCGGTTAAACAATAGGAAAACAATTAAGAGTGGTATAGTTGCCCAGAAAACACCAGATAAGATCATACCAAAGTCTGCATTTTGTGTATTACTTAATTGGGCTAAAGCAACTTGAATCGTATACATCTCCGGATCTCTTAAAACGGTAAACTGCCATAAAAATTCTCCCCATGCAGCCGAAAAGACAATAATCCCTAAAGTTGCAAATGCGGGAAGTATAATGGGAAGCACAATACTCCGATAAATTTTAAAGTTGGAGCATCCGTCTAATTTTGCCGCTTCAATTAGCTCATCTGGGACAGATTGACTAATATATTGTCTCATCAGGAAGATACCCAGAGGATTAAGGAAGAACAATACCATCACACCTGGTAACGTATCCAGTAGTCCTGCCTTAGAAATTAGGAAATATTGTGGAATTAACCCTAATTGAGGCGGTATAATCATCGTTAAGAGGATAGCAGTAAAAAGTATATTTTTACCTCGAAACTTAAACTTCGCAAAGGCAAAGCCAGCTAATGAACTGATAAACAAAACGACAACGGTGACAATTGAACAAACAATCAGTGAGTTCCACATGGCTTGAAAGAAATCAATTTTATCCAGGACCTTTTTAAAATTCTCTATTAATAAGCTCCCAGGTGTAATCGTTGGTGGAATGGAATTGTAAGCAGAGCTAGGGCTTGTTGCCATTACAAACATCCAGTAAAACGGAAACAACGAAAGTAGGGATGCAATGGACAAAAGTACATAAGAAAGGATTTTACTAAAGGACGGTTTTCTTCCTTTTTCCGATTTATTCACTAGTTTCTACCTCTTTTCTTCCTACCAATGCCTGAGGTTAATAATGTATTGATCGTAGCAAAAACGGTTATCAATACTAATAATATGATAGCTGTAGCCGATGCCGTCCCAAAAGATTGGAGTTTAAAAGCGTCCCGGTACAAATACATAACAATTGTCATCGCTTCGTCTCTTGTAAAAGCACTAGTTCCTAAAAAGATGGTTGGTTCAGAAAATAACTGCAGAGCTCCTACAGTTGAAGTGAAGACCGTTAAAATGATAAATGGCTTCAGCATCGGTATGGTAATGTATATAAGCTGTTGAAATTTATTTGCTCCATCGATCGTTGCTGCTTCGTACAAATAGCTTGGGATGCTTTGAATACCAGCAAGATAGATAATGGTGTTATACCCTACCCACCGCCAAAATACCATAATCGAGATGGCAATCTTCGTTCCCCACTCAGAGCTGCTCCAGCTCACAGGATCCAGCCCCGCCAAACTTAATACATAATTGGCTAAAGAAGTTTCATGATCGCTAAACAATACACTAAAAATAAGAGCTACAGCCACCATGGAAGTAATATACGGCATAAAAATTGTTACGCGAAAGAAATTTCTAAACTTTAAAAATGCCAGATTTAATAAATAGGCAAAAATGATTCCAAACACTAATTGAGGGGCGGTTCCCATGATTCCCATGACAATTGTGTTGTAGACTGATTTCCAAAAAAGAGGATCTGTTAATACTATTTTAAAATTTGCTAAACCAACAAAAGTCATAGGACTTAATCCATTCCACTTTTGAAAACCTAGATAAATACTAAATAATGCTGGATATAACCCAATAATAGCAAAAATAATAAAGAAAGGTGCAATATATAAATAACCTGAAGCCATATCTTTTTTTGCTTCGGACATGTACCTTTTTTTTCTTACCTTTTCCTTATTACTTACAGCACTCATATACTCACCTCATGTCCTATGAAAGGTGGAATGGAAGCTCATTCAACTCCTCATCCACCTTCAAATCTATTATTCTCTTTACTAGCGATTCATTAAATCCTTTGCACGCTTAACTGCTACAGCCCACTCTTTTTCTGGATCTGCCCCTTTAGCTTGAACATCCTTTAAGGCATTCAGTACTTCCTGATAAACCGGGAAGTATTTTTCTCCTTTATACACCGCTCCATTGATGTCTTGTGCTGCTTGAGCAAATACTGGTGCTGTTGATTGGCCACCAAAGAACTCATCTTCATTGTTTTTGAAGGAATCCATTTCGTAAACAGACGGAGCAGATGGGAATAATCCTTTTGATTGGAATGATTTTATTTGATTGTCAGGAGAGATTAACCACTCTGCAAATTTATAAGCTTCATCTGCATTTTTAGTTTCTTTTGGAATGGAGATAAAAGAACCGCCCCAGTTTGCAGCAAATTCCGTTGGTAATGTCGCTACTCTCCATTTGCCGACAGCCTCTGGTGCATTGCCTTCCATCCAACCTTTTAACCAGCCAGCTCCTAATTCAGCTGCAAATTCCCCCTTATTTACAGCATTCGCCCACTCAGGCGACCACATTTCAAATTTTCCGACAATTCCAAGCTCATTAAGCTTTACAGCATAATCGTATGCCTCTTTAACCGCATTTCCCTCTTGCTCAATTAATAATTCTCCTTCTGCATTAAGAAAGGTTTCTTGTGCTGCATCTAAATAAGCTCTGAATGCCATTTCTATACTATCGATGAATGGTTTACCGGTCTCTTCCTTCACCTGTATACCTGCTTCTTCAAATGCTTCTGGAGAACTGATAAGTTTAGCCACTTCTTCAGGATCTGTTGGTAAGCCAGCCTCTTCAAATACATCTGTACGGTAGTATAAAGCTTTTGGACCAATATCCGTTGGTAAGCCGATTAAGAAATCACCAGCATTGTTTTCACCTGTGTTCCATTTCCAATCTAAGTATTGATCTTGAATATCTTTTGCACCAAGATCATAAAGGTTTTCGAACTGGTCTTGTGCTGCTTTAAAGCGATCCAATTGATCAATCTCTAGCATCGTTATATCTGGAGCTCCGCTTCCTGCCGATAATGCGGTAAATAACGCATCATGGTGCTCTGCAGTTTCAGCAGCTCTTACTTTTACTTTCACATTAGGGTTTTCCTCTTCATAGGCTTTCGCCAAGTCTTCATAACCAGTAGCTCCAAAAGTCCAAAAGTTTAATGTAATTTGTTCTTGTGAACCTCCGCCTTTTTCATTACCAGACGATTCCTTTTCAGTTCCACTACAAGCTGCCAATGATAATGCAAGAACGGTCGACAAGCCCAATGCACTTATTTTTTTCAAACTTCTCAAAATGATTCCCCCTACATTTTTTTGATCAATGTTTCTTACAGGTTGTAATTCTTCAACAAAAATAATGCTAGTTATTATTTTTGTATCATTCACCTCCAATATTGTTGTCTTCATCATAAAAACTTGATTTATTAGGACATTACGGAAACCGGTTTCTAAATAATATAAAAAAAAGCAATAATTAGAAGGTGAAACCGCTTTCAAATAGAATTATAATCCTAGATTAATAGAAAATCAAGAATTTTCTTACAAATTAACGAAAACGCTTTCCAAAAGTAAATTACTATAATAATGGCCGATAATATATTTTAGAAAACTCTCTTGCTTCACATTTAATTAGTATGCTATATCCTTCCCTCAATATGATTAGACTTCCTTGCTATGTTTCTTTTTAGGTTTTCAGTTCGCTGTACTACCAGGAAACGTCGCCTCCGCTTCAAACAATGATAGTGAATTTTTATTAGAGATCAGTTACCTTATAAAAACAGTAAAGAGGTGAAATCATATTTCTTATTTCACCTCTTTTCATTGATTGACTCGCTATATCCCAGCCTCTCTTTATTAATCTCCTCCCCCACAGCTTGAGCAAGAACTATCTGAAGAGCAAGACTTACAAGAGTTGGCCGACCCACAGCTTGTGCAATTCGATAAATTATCGCCATTGCTTATTTTCATGTAACTTGAAAATTCATCATAATGGAAATAAGAAACAGACAAGAAAGGAAGGAGCATTGCGTTGTAATTTTGATGATTTTTTCCTTGTTTCAACTTTTCATGTATAATCTTTTTCTCGTAATCTCTTACACCATTTACTGTATTTTTCATGGAAGTAATAAGCGCAAGTACAGTTTTCATATATTTCGAATCACGTTTAAAGTAAATATCGATTAATTCATTTTCTTGTAAATTTTTAAAATCATCCATTACAGTTGGATGAACAGGGTTCTTAAAAAAACCTTTATACAGAAGTATATTCTCGCGTCTTATAAAAAATAGCTCTGCATACACCCAGTCAAAAAAACCACGTAAATCAGGATCGGGTTCTATCTTTACATTTGGACTATGATGTAGCTTTGCACCTAAATAATTTATCGAAAAATTTTCATACTCACGGGTAAACATAAGCATCTCATGCCACAATTCATCAACTTTCTCACTAAACATTGGAGACTCTTTTAATAGTGACGCCATAATAAAATAGCGTTTTAAATCTAGGAGGCGCCACTCATACTCATTTTCTTTTAATCTATTATTATTCCTTACCCTCACTTCTACATTTTCCATAAAACTTTTAGGAAGGGATTGCTCCAGTGTATCATTTAGCTTTTTTAACCCTTTAATTTGCTTTAATTCTAATGTTTTTGGAGATAAACCAAACTTATATGAGGTGTTCTTGCGCACAAAAAGACTAAAACCAATAAAAACTATAAGTAGCAACACGATCCATTCCATAAAATGCTCCCCCTATTAGTAGCTTTTAGTATTAGTAAATCCACGCAATATCATGAGCTATTAATTATTGCGATTTTTTTCTCCCCACTCACATAGTTGTTCCAAAACAGGTAATAAAGTATCTGCTTTAGGTGTTAGACTATACTCTACTTTAGGAGGTATTTGTGGGTACTCTTTCCGTAAAACCAACCCATCTGCTTCCAGCTCTTTAAGATGTGAACTCAATGTTTTAAAGGTAATGGCTCCTATTTGTCTTTTCATATCATTAAAGCGAACGGGTTGATTTTCAGCTAGCAGATAGAGAATTAGCATTTTCCATTTTCCACCTACTACCGACAAAGTATACCCAAATGATGTCTCTTGAATATTCCCCTTGTCTTTATATTCCTCCATACTCATTTGACACTATCCTTTCTGATAGTAACTATCAAAAATGTGCGTACTATTTTTTTCTTTTTATTCATTTTATACTTACTTTACTTTGAAATAAAGGAGAGAAAATAATGAATAGTGTTAAAACTTACAACCACAATCTCTGGGATCATGGGATTACACAAGGTTATGGCGTCAACAATACCATTTACATTTCAGGGCAATTTTCACACAATCAAGACGGCGTATTCGTTGGAGAGGAAGATATTGAGGCGCAGGCCCGTCAGACACTTGAAAATCTGGACCTCGTCCTTCAGGAGTTTGGTGTAACAAAATCTAATCTCGCTTATGTGGAGCTCTATCTAACGAATCCTCAAGCCCATTTCTCCCCAGTCATAGAAATGTTTAAGGAATATATCGGAGAACATCGTCCAGCCGGCAGTTGTATCGGCGTGACTTACTTGGCTTTCCCTGAGCAACTAATTGAGATCAGTGCTATCGCACACACCGATTAAGAAAGATTTTCTAGACAATCGCAATCATCTCTTTTCTGGAAAACTAGATATGTATAATTCTCATGCTAATTAAAGAAAATGAAATAATGCGAATATCAATTTTAACGAAAGAACCTCAACCATTTATCTCCATAATTCACTATGATATACTGTATTTATTTCTTAGAGAAGGAGATATGAGATGTTAAAAACTAAAAATATATACATTCGTCCATTTATAGTTTCAGATGCGAAAGAAATGCTAGATTTAGAAATCAGGAATCGTGCATTTTTACAAAACTATTCCGTAGCTCTTCCAGAAAACTACTGGACCATAGAAACGCAAAAAGAATTAATTGAAAAATCGGCACAAAATTCGACAAAGGATTCCGCATATCAGTTTGGAATTTTTAAAGTAGATGGCGACGTATTAATAGGTTCTATCTCACTATTTCAAGTAGTCCGCGGACCTCGTCAAAGCGCCCTTTTAGGCTATTCCTTGGATCAAGCGCATAATGGCAAAGGATATACCACTGAAGCTACTGCTCTAGTTATTAAATATGCTTTTGAGACACTCAACTTACACAGAATAGAAGCCGGAGTCATGCCAAATAATACAGGCTCCATTCGAGTTTTAGAAAAAGTAGGTTTTCACAATGAGGGATTGGCAAAAAAAAGTGTTGAAATTAACGGACGGTGGGAAGACCATGAAATGTTTGCCATATTAAATCCTAAGCACTAACTTACCTTATGTGAAGATTATTTTCCTAAAGGCTATTTCTCTTCTTGAAGCAATGAACCATCCGGAAGCTCGACATTCACCATGAAAAACATTAACCCCCGAATTGGTCTACTTTTAAAAGCAGCCACTATTCGGGGTTTAGTTCAAAATGTATAGCCTTTAATCATTTAAATTCTTTCATGAATAAAAGCATTCTTTACTGTATTATTTTTCCGCAGAGAAAATGCTAAGACAGTAATAGCTATAACTAAAATACCAATCACTGTCGTATCCAGAATGACACTGGATTCTCCGTTTCCTAAAAATTGAAGCAGATTATGAAGGCCATGAAACAAAATTAGAGGGTAAATGTTTTCTGTTTTTATAAATAATTGTGCAAGCACTATTCCTATTAATAAAGAATAAATCAATTGAAGTCCAGTCTGTCCTAAACTTTGTCCAGATAACAAATTAAGCATGTGGGTAACAGAAAATAATATGCTCGAAGTTAGAATAGCTGGAAGCATACCTAGTGGCAATAATATTTTAATCATTATTCCTCTGTAAATACTTTCTTCCACAAAACCAACTAGAATAGCAAAGCCAACAAAGAATATAATTGTTTCAATAGGCTGGAAACTAAACCCTTGAAAGCATAATACAATTAAAATAAGAAATAGAGGGAAGTACGAATACCAGCTTTTTCTTATTACTACGCGTTTAAAACCAAAATAAGTCCATTTTCTTTTCCATGTAAAATAAATAATTAATACTAGTGCAGTTGGTATGAACGATATTAATATCGGCGCATTGTAACTTAATTGTTTAATCGTCGCAATCGCCCCCGCTATAAAAACTACTAGTAAAAAACTAATCTCAATCAGTATAATACTTTTAATGGGGTGCTTTTTTGCATAACTTAACTTATTATCCACTATACATCTTTCCTCCTAATAACATCTTCTAGCCATCCTGTACAATACTTATTGGTTCAAAAATTATTTTTATAGAAGATTAAAGAAATTCCAATTCATTAATACGGCTACTAATAATACAATGAGACACATTGTGAAAACTCGTATAAATTTTTGACTTATTTTCAAATTTACTAATTTCCAATTAACTAAATCTAAAATGACAAGAATTACTGCTACAAAAAGAAGGAACCAGTTTAAGTAAATGTGTAACTGAAGCGCATCTAAATAAAGCATCGAGGAGCTAACAATAGTACGAATAACAAGAACAATATTATTTATGACTAACAAGCTTCCAGTTAAATTTATCAACCAAAATAGTTTTGTTTCTTTTGAGGGCTGCATATTTTGCTTGTGATTTTTTAATGATTTTATTAGCCAAATGATAGGTGAGAAAATAAAATATAATACACTAATTAGTACTATGCCTAAACTAATTATTAGCCATGGCAGCTTTCGATCCCCTTCTAAAGGTAAATAATCAGCAACCTGACCATTGGTGAGCCGTTTTACTCCGAATTCGTCCACCTCAAAATAAGCTTTTGAAAGAATATATCCCACAATCGGATTCTCACTAGATGTAAGGGTATATAAATAAGGATCGATTTGAGTGTAGGTACCTTCCATTCCATAAAGGCTTATATTTATTTTATCTTTTGATACCGCTTCGACTTTTAAGGGTGGTAGAAAACCAAGAAACTCCGTGTATGTGCTACGTGATTGGCGAGCTGCAACATACAATCCAGCAATTTCATCAGAGCTTGGCATCTCAATTGTTGGTGTTTGAGTCATGTCATCGGGTTTACCAAAAAGTAAATCTATGACTCCTGATGTCACATTCATTTCAGCTGAGGCATTTGTTAAAACAACTACTCCAAAATGTTCATCCGGTGCAATTACCATATTTGAACTAAAGGCAGCTGTATTTCCTCCATGGCCTACCCCTCTCACTTTACCATCATATTCCCAAAAGCCATGTGCGTTAGAGAGCAGATTACTATGTGGAGAATAGCTTTGTGTTAGCATTTTGTCGAGAGTGCCTTCAGTTGAAAAAAGTGGATTGCTAGTAGAATTCGTTGGCATTAGCGCGACAGCAAATCTCGCTAAGTCTTCAGCTGTTCCATTTACAGAACCAGCCGGGTAGAGTGGAACATATGACCAACTTCCTTCTGTAAACTCCTTATTTTCTTTTGGTATATAACCTTTCGCTTTGTGTTCAAGTTCTGTGTAATTCGCTAAAGTAGGATCGCCTGATGTGCTGTGCATGGATAGTGGTAGAAAAATATGCTCCATCTCGTAATCTAAAAAAGTTTGCTCTGCAATTCGTTCAATGACGTAACCCGCTAGAGCAGTCGCATAATTTGAATATGCCATTGTACTACCTGGTTCATAGATCTGCTTCGGTTGCCTACTGATTAAAACTTCTTCTAAAGAATCTACACTTTCTGGGGTAG
Source organism: Psychrobacillus sp. BL-248-WT-3 (assembly GCF_012843435.1). Lineage (GTDB taxonomy): Bacteria > Bacillota > Bacilli > Bacillales_A > Planococcaceae > Psychrobacillus. Next base: position 30,583 of record NZ_JABAFC010000040.1, read on the forward strand.
ACATGATTAAATCAAAGTAATAATCCTCAAAACCCGCTGTATGACTCATAATTTGATTCATTGTAATAGGCTTTTCATATGTTAACTTGGAGACAAAATCTTTAGGAAGGTATGTTGTAATATCTTCATTTAAATCTAATTTTCCTTGTTCGACTAGTTGCATTGCAGCTGTCCATACAAACAATTTACTAATAGAACCATATTCAAAAACCGTTTTTTGTGGATTTACTAATATCTCTTTTTCAATATTTGCGTAACCATATCCTTTAGAAAACACAATTTCTCCATCTTTTACGACTACAATTGAAGCACCCGGTGTTGATTGACCAATGTGATTTAAGACAAACCCATCGATTTCCTCCTTTAACTTATTTAATGGAATACCTGATGGCGTACTTCCATTTTCCGCACTGTAAACAGGACTGAAAGAAAGACAAGTACTAACTAAAATGAGTACTACAAGAATTCGTTTAATCATCTTTTTGGCTCCTTTTTATGAATTGTAATTGAGAAAATATAAGTGAATATTAGATTATTAACTAGCATGCTTTTAGCAAAGGCTAGTTCAGTACGGCAAGGCTTTGCTCCATCTGTGCAAGGTTCTAGCTCGTTTCCGCCAGGTTTAATCCCATCTCCGCAAGGTTCTAGCTCGTTTCTGCAAGGTTCTGCTCCATCTCCGCAAGGTTATCTCGCTTTTCTGAAAAAACTACCTTTTATCCGAAGTCCTCTACACTAACTCAAGCTAAAATTAATCCCCAAATGGTTGATGACCCTATTTATCACGTACATAGCAAAGTTCCAATTAACTAGAACTGACTTGGACGATTTTGGGATGATTACACCCCCTTCCTCCTCCCTACTGTATGATTTATACTAAACTTCAGAAATATCTTTTGTCTTACTTATTTCTTACAAAAACCTTAAGAGTTAAGTTACTCGATAAAACTACTATTGAGGACAAAATTCAATCTAGAAGATTGAGGAAATAATTTATTTGGTGGAAGAAAATAAATTACATTATTTAATATTTCCTTAAGAGTTTGCCTTACATTTTCTTAAAGAGTTTAATGTATAGTGGGTAAGAAGTAATTGAGTGAAGGGATAAACCATAATGAAAAAGTATTTAAATATATTTTATTGGGGCATATTATTTTTCTACCTATTTTTGTTAATTGACATCGTGTTTTTAGGGAGAGATAGCTTTAGAAGTGTTAATTTCATTCCATTGCATTCTATAAAAAATTATATTATGGAGATATGAATATTTGGGGAAACGTAATTTCTCTGCAATTTTATAAATAATGACTCCAAGGGATCCACCAATAAAATTTAAAATATTATCGTCAATGTCCGTTGCTCCTAATGCAAAAATATATTGAACAACTTCAATAAATAGGCTCAATAAAAAGATAGAGCATAAAACCTTAGCTATGGATTTAGTACGATATTTACAATCACTATGATAATTGTTAAAACGAATATAGGCAGACCAACAATTACGGATAATATAGAAATAAAGTTTTTAATTTTACTATCCTCTTTTAATAATCAGATTTTCCATTTTTTACATTAAAAGCATTTCTCTTAAACAGTCCTGTTAGCATTCAGCAGGACTGTTTTTGCTATGCGACTATTATATATATGTAGAAATAGACCTAAATTGTTCAAATATGATTATAAAAAAGAGTTAATATATAGATTTTAGTTAATCATATAGGTTATATTAGTTCAAGTGGATAAATAAGGAGCTATGAAATACGATGACTAAACAATCACAAAAAACGTTATGGGCTCAAGTAGTTAAAACAGGAATCATTAAGTCTAATCTTATTCCAATGATTGCTGGTTTAATGCTTGCTTTATATACTTATCAGTACAGCTTTGTAGATAATATTTGGAATGTAGTTTTTGCATTTTTAGGAACAGCAGCCGTTATTGCTGCCGCTGGTTCGTTTAATAACATTTATGATCGTGATATCGATGCCATTATGGCTCGTACAAAGGTACGTCCAACCGTAACAGGCGCTATATCGATTAAGAAAGTTTTAATAGTCGCGATTTTATTATTAGTAATTGGATTATTTTTATTATATTTGGCGTCTCCATTAGCCAGCCTACTTGGATTTTTGGGAGTATTTTTTTATGTAGTTCCTTATACCATGTGGACAAAGCGCCATACAATTTGGAACACAGAAGTAGGAAGCATCTCAGGTGCGATGCCCCCTTTAATCGGTTGGGCAGCTGTCGCTCCTGATATTTGGCACCCAGCGTGTTGGGCATTATTTTTAATCATGGTAATATGGCAAATGCCTCACTTTTACGCGATCGCCATTCGAAAAAAGGATGATTATGCTGCTGCAAAAATTCCAATGCTTCCCGTTGTTAAAGCAGGAAGACGCACATATATCCAAACAAATTTCTATTTAATTCTATTAGTGCTATCTAGCTTTTTGTTTTTACCGCTTAGCTTAGGTCTCACATTAGTTTCACTCGTTTTAGGTCTATTTTGGTTGGGATTAAGCTTATTCGGAACACGCAAAATGGATATGAAAGACTGGGCAAATAAAATGTTTAAATTCTCATTAATCCATATGATTGTGATTTACTTTACGGTGATTATATATGCTAGTATGGGTTTGCTCTTAGACGCTTTATAATGATGAGTTGTTTATCTTGCAGCGAAACAATTTTATTTTCCTATTAGATAAAAATGAAAGGCTATTCCTAGCTCATGCTAGAATAGCCTTTCATTTTTATATCCTTCATAAATTTTTTGTAATTTCTCTTCGAAAAGACTCATATGGACCATGCGTGCTTCCCGCAAATATTCTTTTCCCTCAATGAACAGAAGCATAGCAGGGACTGAAAAAACAATAAACCTTTCTGCAACCTCTTCTACTTCAGCCGAATCAACGTGTGCGAGCTGTATATCTGGAAACTTTTCCATAAGCACCCTCACTTGTGGAAAAAGAGCTTGACAAACCGTGCAATTTATATGGGAGACATAAATAAAGCTTAATGGATTGCTGGAAATAAAACGATCAACTTCTTCGATTGTGTGCAACTCTTCAAAAATTCTAATGTTAATCACTCTTTTCTTTAGTAATAAGCTTTGATTGATAGCAACTATATAAAATCTTCACGTAGGTTTCCAGTATATGAAACTTTACTGTTAACGTCTATCATTGCACACAATACTCTATGATGATACAACCATCGGGGAGTATATATTTTCTAACACCCTATTATTTTTTCTTACTTTTAATTATTTTAATAGGAGGATTCGGAAATCCACTCTTGAAAGTTTACTAAAGAGGGGGGTTACTCTTTCCAATGAGACTACGTTTTCGAACTCAAACCATCTTAGTTACTACTAATTTACATGAATTACTTGTATTCCTTTAAGGTGAGCGCAGTCATTAATCTCTTTGATTAAGTTGTTTCTATAAACTGATATTGCTCCGTGTATTTCTCTTTCACCATCTTCATCTATATATTCCGGAAATAAAATAAAATTCGTTTGATCCATTTTTTTTATTACATATTCATTTCCTTCAAATTCTCCACATCTGATATGATATGAAGTTATAAAAGACATTATATCTTCATATAATTCCTGTGTATTAATTTCTGCCTGCAAAAACCCTTTTAAAACGTTCATAATAATCTCTCCCTTCTATTTTATTGGATAAGCTGATAACATGCCTCCATCTTCTGATAATACAACTTTAATTAAGTTTTCTCCCTTTGTTCCTATAGTTTTTCTAGAGTCTATTATTACTGAATAACTCTGTTTTCCCAATTTAGTCAAACCATTATCTGTTATTGACTGAACTGTACCATTTTTCATTGAATCCTTCAATATTTGCTCGGCAGCACCTTTAGAATCACCTAAAAACTTTGCTCCATTACCTTTAGTTGTTGATAAATGCTTTGGTTTGACATATGCATCATCAATATTAAATTTATCAACTACCTTTTTGCCTTGTTTAGAAATATCATCAGCTACACTGGCTCCCGTAGCCTTAGTTTCAATCCCTACATTCTCCACGGATTTATTAGCATCCTTTGCCGTATCCTTAGCTTTCTCCGCTTTCTTTTGAGCATCAATGACATGCTCTAAAAAGTCCTTCCCTTCCTCTATCCCTTCAGCGGCTTTTTTTAATTTCCC
>NZ_JABAFC010000041.1 GCF_012843435.1 Psychrobacillus sp. BL-248-WT-3
GAGACAGATAAGACATCACAACCACGCGCGTAAGCGATGGGTGATGGCTTATCGCTCACCCCGCGGAAAGCGTCCGGCTGGGGCGGAAATCAATTCTACTCTCTGATTTAAAAATTTCTTTTTCTATGCATCATAAATCAACCCTACTTTTTAACATAGCCTATTTCTTTAACAAAAGAGAGACTCCAATTTTTATGGGAAATTCTAATCTTATTATTAGATAAATAGATATTTATTCGTTCTTTTATTATGGTTTATGTCTATCAAACCTGGGGTAAGAAAGTAATAGCAAATTTTTAATAATTTACTAATTTTATTAATAATGTTTGCGTTACATTTTCTACAGGAGGGGTTGTATGGGTTTATCGTTTTGGACATGGACAGTTACGATTATATTATCGTTAGCTTTTATAGGGATGTCTTTCCTATTTAAGAAAAAAGCAGATACGAGCTTTGCGCATTATGCAATAGCTGGTGGAACGTTGCCATTTTTCTTATTATTGTTTACGGACATTGCAACCATCATGGGAGTCGGCAATTTCGTAGGCCATTCCTCAAAGGGGTACGAGATTGGAATAGCTAATGTGCCATTCGTCATTGGAGAGCAGGGTGCAAAAATATTATTTGCACTGGTATTTGCAGGTTTTGCGGCAAAGTTTACATATAATACACTAGCAGAAATGATGGATGATTTAATCATAAGAGATAGATTGTCTCGTGGTTTGATAGCAATCTTAACCTCCGCAATTATGATTGCGTGGGTAAGCGGTCAGGCTATGGGAATGGGGGCTTTATTTTCAGCTTTTACAGGAGCAGATCCTCTGATGATGATATTAGTCTTTTCTGCTGTATTCATCATTTACACAGCTGTTGGCGGGATGTATTCCGTTGTATGGACAGACCTCATACAGGGTGGGATATTGATCGCTATTGCTATTTGGTTTTACATACAAGTATTCGCTAAAATTGATTTTAGCTATACAACACTTAAGACTGGCTTAGAAAATGTTGGAGCTATCGAACTAGCTCAAATGAATCTTTCAGCTATGGAAGTAATTTCCCTATTTGTAACCGGTACTTTAGGGATACTAGCTGCTCAAGTATACTGGCAGAGGTGCTTCGCGTCTAAAAATCCGAAGGCAGCAAGCAGAGCTATGCTAATCAGTGGAATAGTAGCAATTGTATTTACTGTTTTTGCAACAATTGCCGGAATGGTAGTAAAAATACAAAATCCTAATTTAGCTGCAGACGAAGCTATTTCGTGGCTTATCCTTGAGGAAATGACACAACTTGCTGCACTAGCCTTTTTTATCATGATATTCCTAGCAGCAATCTCCAGTGCTTCTTCTCTTTTGCATTCCGCTGCAGTCGTCATTGTAAACGACTTAGTAATCCCAAATATGAAACCTAAGGAAGATTCCTATTATTTAAAATTAACGAGAATAGGAGTTATCGTAATTGGAGCTTTTACAATTGGGACAGCTATTTGGGCGGATTCAATTATCGATTTATTCTCCTTGGCTTATTCAATGGCAGGAGGGGGAGTTGTACCAGTATTAGTCGTAGGACTCCTTTGGAAAAATAGAAAGGGTCAAGAATTTTCAATGGGTTCAAGTAACAGTCAGGTTTCCGTTTGGGGAGCAAGAGTTGGTATAGTTGCTGGCTCTATTGCCTCACTTGCATTAGGAATTTTATGGGGTGTTTTAGTATCTGTATTGTTAACTATCATCATCTCTAAAATGGTTCCTACTACAAAAGAGACATCTTTAGAGGTTTAACGAATGCACCCCTATACCGATTCAGCTATCGGTATAGGGGTTTCTCTCGTTCAAGCTGGAAATGTTGCAATGACGGTCTCTTTCGATAAAATAGAAGTGTTGAATAAATTATTTGAATAGGTGAGAATATGCCAGCAATTACGTTTGAACAAGAATTTATATTAAATGAACACCGAATATATACGACTAGGCCGCTTCGTACACTATTCACGTTAGAACTTCTCAGCAAAGAATTTTTCCAGGATGATTTTGCAAAACTGATGCAAGGAATTACAGAAGCAGAAAATCAGGTAGCAGCTGTTTCTCATTTTGCTAAAAGATATGGTATGTTTTTTGCCAATCAATTTTATATGTTAGCAGCTTATGACATGATTTGGGATGGTAAGCATACTGAGCTTCATTTCGATGTCACCAAGGAGTATGATGCCTATACCATTGCTATGTTCATCAATCCAAATGATTTTCGTTATGTGAAAGAAACAGAACGAAAAGACGTGATTATGAAAATATTACAGAAGCAAGGGTACGAGATTGTTCAGTATTTGAGAAAGACAACAAGTATCTCGCCATTGGTTATTTGGGAAAGCTTTTTTGTTTCCATTGTTAAAATGTATGAAAAACTTTTAGAGAATCCATCTACTGCATCTCAGGCGATGGATGATATTGAAATTTTAGAGAGTACTGAGGCTTGGAAATCATTTTCTACTAAATCTCTTTTTTATGAATATACAAAAGGGAGAAATCCAGCAGTGCTAGTCAATCAGCCGATCCGACGGAGCTGTTGTATGTCAATGGATATACCCGGGCAAGGGGCTTGCGGTTACTGTCCTAAGACCAACTTGTAAAACTATACTTCCAAAAATTTAGAGCCCTGCCATAAAAGGCAGGGCTTGTTCTATGGAGAAATTTTTTTGTGACTAATCCACCAATCTATGTGTTCTAAATTAAAGGCTATAATATCTCCGATTGGTCTAAGATGTGGTATTTCTTTATTTAGAATCAATTGATGGATTTGTTCTTCTGTAAGCGGGTAGCCAACAGAATCTAAATATGTCGTTAATTTTTTTACTCCATAGACTCTTCTCAACTAATCACCTCCCACCAAAAGCTCTTCCATGCAAAGAAAAACGCTTAGTGAGACGTATTAATTATTAAATAAATATATTAATATATACCCTTATTAGAAAAAGATAATCCTAAAGACTCGGAACGTTTGTTTGATGAATATTCAAAAATTTCAGAACATAAATTTATCTATTTTGTTATAATTTCTTTATTGAGGCTGATCGATAGTTAAAGGGTTGAGTGCTAAGACCTCTTCCTAAAAAAATGGCTATGTAAAAGGTTAGGGTTGATTTATAATGCAAAGAAATCTTAGATCAGAGAGTAGAATTGATTTTTCGCACCAGCCGGACGATTTCCTCGGGTTGAGCGATAAGCCATCACCCATCGCTTACGCGCGTGGTTGCTTTAGCATCTATAAAGCATTAAAAAAATTTACTCGCATAACCAAAGCTAAAAACTGTCACCAACCCCAATTTCACAATCTATTTATGTTCTTAATAGCATTTGAAGGTTCCTTTGTTTATGTTTACAGTCACTATAAAAAAGAATGGTTAGTCAAAATCAACCAATAACTTTAACCAAGCTAAAATAATTAAGGGAGAATCATATATTGAAAAGAGTAGACGTGGTATACGGCTTAATAACGGATAGGAATGAAGAAAATATACTAATGGTCAAAAATAAGGGGGCAGGCTGGACACTTCCAGGTGGAACAGTCGAGCCTGGCGAGACACTGGAGCAAGCAATTAGGAGAGAAATTCAAGAAGAAACTGGATTAATAACGGAAGTAGAGAGAGTAGTGGCACTAAATGAAGCATTTTTTACACACAAGGATAGCCAGGTGTTGTTCGTAACCTTCAAAATGAACGTACTTAATGGAGAGTGTAGCATACAATATCCAGATGAAATAGAAGAGTTAAAATGGGTGGATTATCAAACCGCTAATAAATGGATGCCCTATCACCGAGGAGGAATAAAAAGCTTGTTAAATTCAGCAGCACCCTATACGTTTCAAAACAATTAGGAGGGAATGGAAGTGTTTCATTTATTTAAAAATATTAGTCCTAGCAAAGAAAATGTAGGAAGTAAGGCTGATAGGTTATACGATGACGATGATTTAGGAGTTGGCATACTCATCCACTTTACTCCAATTGCCACTTATATGTATTTATCTACCGATATACTTATAGAAAAAGGAGATACCTTGTATGATTCTAAACACAGAGAGATCATTGTAGAAGGCAACAGTGTATCTATCACTCTAAATAATAGAAGTGAAATCCCAGAGATAATTGATTTATATGGATTAAACAATTTGGATTTACCTTTAATCACTATAGAAGTAACATTATCCTATTAAAGGAGAATTAGGATGGTTATAAGAAAATACGGTGAACGCCCGGGATGGTCAAGAATTTTAAAAAGACGATATACTTTTGTAGAGATTAATTCCGAACAGTTTACTGGAGGGGCATCCCTTTTACATTTAGTAGAGACGGCAAAACCATTATGGGTTAGTTATGATGCAAAGAAAATTTGTATTGTCGACCACGGGTATATGTGGCTGCAACACTTCCCACTGGATGAAAACTTTACGGTAACGACCATGTTTGATCAAAACGGAAAAGTTGTTCAATGGTATATAGATATATGTTATAAACATGGTTTAGACGATCAAGGTCCTTGGTGGGATGATTTATTTTTAGATATTATCGTCCTTCCATCTGGTGATTATTTTCTCGTGGATGAAGAGGAGCTTGAAGAGGCTTTACATTCTGGTCTAATAAATCAAGAGAAATATGAGCTGGCTAAAAATGTAGCTCAAAAAATCATGGATGAGCTAGAGGAAAATAACATGAACCTTTTAAGATTATCCGTATATCATAAAAACGAGCTGACAGCACTTCTTAAATAAAAGTGAGGATGTAAAATGAGAAAAATTGAAGTTAAAGAGTTTTCACAGAAATGGGCTAGTGATTTTCAACTAGAATCAAAGTCTTTAAATGATATTTTCAAGGAAGAACTAGTAGAGGTACACCATATAGGTAGCACTTCTATAGAGGGGCTTTCCGCAAAGCCGATTATAGATATAATGCCTGTTGTCCGGGATATTAAACGAGTTGATGCATACGATGAGCAAATGATTCAACTTGGCTATACCCCAAAAGGAGAGAACGGTTTACCAGGTCGACGCTATTTTCAAAAAGGGGGTGACAATAGGACTCATCACGTACATATTTATGAACAAGGGAATCCTGAAATAGATAGACATCTTATTTTTAGAGATTATTTAAGAAAACATTCTGTGGAGGCAAAGAAATATGGTGAGCTAAAGAGAGCTCTTGCCCAACAGTTTCCTTATGATGTGGAGAGTTATATTATTGGTAAGGACAAGTTCGTGCAATCATTAGAGGAAAAAGCTATGCAATGGAATAATAGAATTCAGTTGAATTTTCATAGAGCGTTTGGAGTGTATGGTATCTGTATACATGAAAACAAGCTTCTAGTTATTCAGAAAAATGGTGGCCCTTATATCAACCGCTATGACCTTCCAGGTGGGAATTTAGAAACAGGTGAATCGCTGCAGGAGGCAATTGAAAGAGAATTCTATGAAGAAACAGGGTTATTAATCGATGTGCGTAAACAGATTGGAGCAGCTGACTTTATTATTCACACCGATTGGAGAGAAGGCACGGCTGTACACCATGTAGCTGTTTTTTATGAAGTTGAGCATGTAGGAGGGTCGATATCTGAACCATTGCAGTTTGAAGGACAGGACTCACTAGGAGCTGTATGGATTTCGGAACAGGAAACATCGATGGAAAATTCCTCGCCCTTAGTCTTAAAAGCATTTGAATGGTTGCGAACAAAAAAGATATCTGTTGAAGCTACTTATTATGAACAGTGGAAAGTTAAAGAAAACTGAAATAAGGAGAGGTTTTCGATGATGGGAAATAATTTTATGAAATCATTAGATTTAAAGTGCCCTATCATTCAAGCGCCAATGGCTGGAGGAATTACAACTCCTGTGCTAGTCAGTGAAGTCTCCAATCAGGGTGCACTTGGAATGATTGGTGCAGGATATTTAAAGCCTGATCAATTACGAGTTCAAATAAATCAGGTGAAGGCACTTACGAATGCAAATTTTGGAGTAAATTTGTTCGTTCCTGAGCATTTTGAATTGAATGAGGACCAGGTTGCAAAATCTAAGCAGCTAATAGACAATTATGAGCTTCTTTTAAATCATAAAATGAAAGAACCGGACTTACCTACAAAAGAAATTGAAAAGCAAACGTATGAGGAACTACTAAAGATTGTTATAGAAGAAAGAGTGGCCGCTTGTTCCTTTACATTTGGAATTCCTACCAAAAAAACGATTGAAAATCTTAAACAAAACGGGATTATGACAATAGGGACAGCTACTACTGTGCCAGAAGCCATAGCTATCGAACGGGCGGGGATGGACGCGGTAGTTGTACAAGGTAGTGAGGCAGGAGGGCATCGAGGGAACTTTTTAGTAGATTCCCCTAACAGCATGATTGGCTTAATAGCACTAATTCCCCAAGTTACTGATCAGGTGTCAATACCAGTTATTGCAGCAGGAGGAATAATGGACGGTAGAGGACTATCTGCCGCGTTATGTTTAGGAGCAGATGCCGTACAAATGGGAACAGCCTTCTTAACCTGCAAGGAAAGTGGGGCAAACCCAGTGCATAAACAAGCCGTACTGCAAGCGAAAAGCGAGGACATAGTGAGTACGAAAGCATTTTCCGGGAAGGAAGCAAGAGGAATTGAAAATCGTTTTATGAAAGAAATGCATGTGCATGAAAACAAGCTACCGCCCTTTCCCGTCCAAAATGCACTTACACAAAACTTAAGAAAAGCAGCCACTCAGCAAAAGGACGCAGATTTCATGTCTCTCTGGTCGGGCCAAAGTCCAACTTTAGCTAGAGAGGAAACGGTTGAACGGCTTGTTCGTCGTGTTGTAAATGAGGCTAACCTAATCTTAAATAAGTAGGCTTTAAGAAATATGGTGACATTAAATTAAATAGCTTTGTTAAATTTTTTGGTTGATTTTGACTAACCATTCTTTTTTATAGTGACTGTAAACATTATAAAAGTGACATTCAAATGATTATTAAGATCAAAAATAAATTATGAAATTGGAGTTCGTGACAGTTTTTCGGCTTAGTTTATGCGAGTAAATTTATAAGCAATTTATCGATGCATTAAAGCTGTTCCCATTTATTGTTTGGAGCGCCAGACGGCGACTCCTACGGGATGGGTGATGGCTTATCGCTCACCCCGAGGAAAGCGTCCGGTTGGCGCGGAAATCAATTCTACTCTCGAATTTAAAGATTTCTTTTTCTATGTATCATAAATCAACCCTACTCTTTAACATAGCCAATTAAATAAAGAGGAGTTTCACAGTAATACCATGAAAATCCTCCATTTAATCGATACAATAATCTATTGTGATATAGTTTCCTTAATCAATCTACATTCATACACTGGTTCTTCTTGCTGGGTATCTTCAAACCATTTCAACCCTATATAAGTAAAGCCCACTCGCTCTAAAATTTTGAGGGATCCAACATTTTCTTTGCTTGCAGAAGCTGAGACAAGTTTAACTTTTGGATGAAGTTTTACAATGTTCATACAAGCTCCCACTGCTTCCGTTGCATACCCTTTCCCCCAAGATTTTTTATTGAAATGATAAATCAATTCTACTTCCTCTATTGTATTTTCAACATTGAAGCCAGCTGCTCCAATTATTTCTCCTGTGCTATTTTCCATCACTGCATAAACGGAAAGATTATTATTTTCATGACAGTGGCGATAAAACTCGATAGTTTTGGGCAATGTCTCGACGGAAGCCGAGCCACCACATAATTTCATCACTTCTTTGTCTCCCCAAAAAAGCTTAGCTGGTTCTACATGGCTTTCCTCAAATACAACAAGGCGTATTCTTTCTGTTTCCCCTATAATGTTCATTTATGATCCCATCCTTTAAAATTTCCTTTTTTGCACAAGCTTCATGGCTTTTTGTGTATTGGCAAAATGCCATTTGGTAATGGATTTGAGGAATTCCTCGCCATGCTTTAAATAAATTTTTGCCGCTATCTCATCGACTTTTGCACTAGCACCCTTAGGAATGGCAGTTTTGGCTATCTCTGTGAGGCGGTCCATTTCCTTTAAGAAAGCATATCTTGCTATAATAGAGGCAGCGGCAACGGAAACGTGTAATTGCTCTGCTTTTGTGGAAAACAAAACATTTTCACGAATGATCTCCTTTTCCATTTTAATATGGTTATAATAAATACCACGCTCAGCAAATTGATCAATAAGGATGAATGATGGCTTTTCGGGCTCCATTTTTTTCAAAACATGCTTCAATGCTTGGTTATGCATCATAGCCTTTATTTTACCTTGTGACCAGCCACGTCCTTGGATTTCGTTATATTTTTCATTTTTTAATACGAGCACACTATGTGTTAAGGTTTTCATCAAATCTGGAGCAATACGACGCATTAGCTCATCTGTAAGCATTTTAGAATCTTTCACACCGAGCTCTTTTACAAGCTCTACTTGATGAGCAGGTACAAAGCAGGCTGCTACCGTAATAGGTCCAAAATAATCCCCGGTTCCAGTTTCGTCTGAACCAACTACAGATTGTAATTCAAAGTGTTCCGGGAGCGTGTCACCTTTAGTTAGGGGGCTTTTTACAGTGGTTGTTGTAGAGGAGGTTCCACCATTCCATAGAGCTGCCTCCCTAGAAGCGCCATTTCCTTGGAACATTACCTTCCCAGATTTATAGATAGTGATTGCTGTATCTGATAGCTTAGCAGCGAAAACGACTCCAGGTGCCGAGCGTTCGATTTTGTATTTTAAGTAATGTGCCTTTACTTTTTCTATTTCATTTGCGGGCATTAGTAAAACTTCATTTGACATTCATATGTTCCTTTCTTCACATCGTAATCTATTTCGTGTTATTATTATACATAGGATTTTCTGGGGGAGGGTATGTCTTTGTCAGAACAAGAGAAAACAAGAATTTCTGTTGATATCTATGGACAGAATTATAAAATGGTAGGTACAGAAACTTCTGGTCATATGAGACTCGTTGCCTCCATGGTAGATGATAAAATGAGAGAAATACATTCTCACAATCAACAGCTAGACATCGCAAAATTGGCAGTGCTTACCGCTGTTAATGCAGTAAACGATTACATAAAAGTAAAAGAACAATTAGAACTTCTAGAAGAAGAATTGAAAAGGCTAAAGGACTGAAAAAATGTTAGATTTAATTATCCTGATTTTATTAATTGCCGGTTTTGTAACTGGTGCTAGACGTGGGCTGATAGTACAGCTCATTCATATGGTAGGCTTCATCATTGCTCTAATCGTTGCTTACACTTATTATAAACCACTGGCGGATAAATTTGTTCTCTGGATTCCATTTCCTGCAGTAACCTCAGAGTCCACATTTACAATAGCAGTAGAGACTTTGGATCTCGATCAAACGTTTTACCGTATTATCGCATTCACACTGATATTCATGGTAGTTAAGTTCGGGTTACAATTATTAGCCTCTATGTTTGATTTCTTAAAGTACTTGCCTATACTAGGATTTGTCAGCACTGTAACTGGTGCGATTCTAGGGTTTATTGAATTCTATTTCATTTTATTCGTACTTCTATACGTCGTTGTGCTTTTACCGATTGATTTCATCCAAAATGCTGTATCAGGCTCATTCTTAACTTCATGGATGCTTGAGCATACGCCAATTTTATCTGAAATGGTCAAAAACTGGTGGTATATTTATTTGGAAAAGTAACAATGTCTATGATCAACTTCTCTCAGTAGAGGGAAGTTTTTTTAAATAGTCAGCTTATAGGTTATGAAGGACTTATGTTTTCTTACTTAAAGGAGGTCTACTAATGGATAAAAAGACGATAATTAAAACATTAGAAAAAATTGCATTATATATGGAGCTTCAAGGAGAAAATCCTTTTAAGGTATCTGCTTTTCGAAAAGCAGCACAAGTTTTAGAGCTAGATGATCGTAGCTTGTCTGAAATGGATAATATAACTTCGCTTAAGGGTATTGGTGCGGCAACTGGATCCGTAATCACTGATTTAATGGAAACTGGACAATCCTCTCTTCTCAAAGAAATGCAAGAGAAAGTGCCAAGTGGTCTGTTGCCTATGCTAAAAATCCCGGGTCTTGGAGGAAAGAAAATTGCCAAGCTGTACAAAGAATTAGGTATTGAATCCATCGAACAGTTAAAGACTGCCTGTGAGGAAGGGAAGGTTCGCGGACTTGCAGGATTTGGGGCTAAAACCGAGGAAAAGATACTAGCTCAGCTCGAAGTGTTTCAAACCAAACCGGAAAGAACTGCTATTTGGCAGCTTGAGCCGATTGTTGCTTTTATAGAAAATACATTAGCAGGTATAGAAGAAGTGGTGAAATATTCTGTTGCAGGGTCGTATAGACGAGTGAAAGAGTCTAGTAAGGATATCGATTTTATCGTTGCGACGAATTCCCATCAAGAGGTCAGAGAGGAATTACTAGAAAAGCTTCCCCTCCTAAAAATTATTGCAGCTGGAGACACTAAGGTATCAGTTACGTTAGATGTTGAAAACGAAGTGGATGTAGACTTTAGGTTAGTAGAACCTCATCAATATGCTTCTGCCTTACATCACTTTACAGGATCTAAAGATCATAATATTAAAATGAGACAAATTGCCAAAGAGAAAGGGCTGAAGATAAGTGAATATGGTGTGGAGCAAGAGGACGGCTCCGTACAGTCCTTTGAAACAGAGGAAGCGTTTTATTCATTCTTCGATTTACCATTTATACCTCCGACTATACGAGAGGATGGGACAGAACTAGACAAGCTAGAAAAGATTCCAAGTCTTGTGACGCTAGAGGATATTAAGGGCGATTTTCACATGCACTCCACTTGGTCAGATGGAGCTCATTCTATTGAAGAAATGGTAGAGGCTTGTCGTGAAAAAGGGTATTCCCATATGGTGATAACAGACCACTCTAACTACTTAAAAGTTGCTAATGGTCTTTCGAGAGAGAGACTGTTACAGCAAATCCAAACGATACAAGGATTAAATGCAAAATATAACGATATTGAAATATTAGCTGGAACAGAAATGGATATACTTCCTGACGGTTCGCTGGACTTTGATGACGAGTTACTAGAGCAGCTAGACTTCGTCATTGCATCTATACACTCTAGCTTTAGTCAGTCACAAGATAAAATTATGGCAAGACTTCGTACCGCAATGGAAAACCCTCACGTTCATATGATTGCTCACCCTACGGGAAGAATTATTGGAAGTCGTACAGGTTATGATCCAGATGTGCTAACGTTAATAGAGTGGGCTAGTGAATTTGGAAAAATACTAGAGCTCAATGCAAACCCACATCGTCTCGACTTAGAGACAGAATACTTAAAGCTAGCACAGGAAAAAGGCGTTCTGATAGCCATTAATACAGATGCCCACCATATCGATCAATTAAGATATATGGATGTAGGGGTTAAATATGCTCAAAAAGCATGGCTGAAAAAGGACAACATTGTTAATACATGGACATTTGATAAATTCAAACAGTATTTGAAGAATAAATAGGAGGTGCCAAGGTGATAGCCGAAAGAGCACTGAAAACTTTAGAATATTATAAGATCAGAGAAGAGGTAGGGAAATATTGTACCTCCTCTATCGGAAAAACGCATATAGAAAAGTTAGTTCCATCTGTTGATTACGAGGAAGTAACTAAGCTTTTAGAGGAGATGGATGAGGGACTTACCATACTACGGCTAAGAGGAAATGTTCCCATGGGAGGAATCGTCGATATACGTCCTCATGCAAAACGGGCTCAAATTGGTGGGATGCTAAGTCCGATGGAGCTGATGGAGACTGCGAGCACGATAAGAGCTAGTAAAATTCTTCGAAATTTCTTAGAGAATGTCGCAGAAGCAGAGTCAGTAGCAATCCCACATTTTCTATCTAAAAAGGACTCTTTTCCAATTTTAACGGCTTTAGAGCATGAGATAAACGACTGTATCGATGAGAATGGAAGTGTACTTGATAGTGCAAGCAGCACGCTGCGCTCCATCCGTCAGCAGTTAAGAATTCAAGTGAGTCGCGTACGTGAGAAGCTAGAGAGCTATACACGTGGGGCCAATGCATCTAAAATGCTTTCCGACTCTATTATTACCATTCGAAACGACCGCTATGTTATACCTGTAAAATCAGAATATCGCAGCCATTACGGTGGAATTGTACATGATCAGTCTTCCTCTGGACAAACACTTTTTGTTGAACCATCAGCGGTAGTCCAAATAAACAATGATATTCGTGCATTAAAGGTAAAAGAACAAGAAGAGATTGAACGTATTCTTATTCGGTTGTCAGGCGAGGTAGAGGCTGTTGGACATGAGATATTCCTGTTAGTTAATATACTTGGTGAAATTGACGTCATATTAGCAAAGGCTAAATATGGACAAGCAGAAAAATGTACGATGCCATTGATTAATAACGATGGATACATCCGTTTGGTGAAGGCGAGACATCCTCTTATTTCAGTAGAACAGGCTGTTCCTAATACAATTGAATTTGGGAAGGATATTACTGCTATAGTAATCACTGGTCCAAATACGGGAGGAAAAACCGTTACATTGAAAACGGTTGGTCTTTGCACTTTAATGGCTCAAAGCGGGATACCAGTTCCAGCATTAGATGGGTCGGAGCTTGCGCTATTTGAGTCCGTGTTTGCTGACATTGGCGACGAGCAGTCTATTGAGCAAAGCCTAAGTACATTCTCCTCTCACATGGTCAACATTGTTGATATTCTAAAAAAATATAACGATAAATCATTAATCTTGTTTGATGAGCTTGGTGCAGGAACCGACCCTCAGGAGGGAGCAGCTCTAGCTATCTCAATTCTAGATGCGGTCCATGGAACTGGAGCCCGTGTCATGGCAACTACACACTATCCTGAGCTAAAAGCCTATGGCTACAACCGACCTGGTGTGGCCAATGCAAGTGTGGAATTTGATATTGAAACGCTTAGTCCGACTTATAAGCTATTAATCGGAGTACCTGGACGAAGCAATGCATTTGAAATTTCAGAGCGTTTAGGCTTGCCAAACCATATTATCTCACAGGCACAGACGTATACAGGAACTGACCGTGGAGAAGTAAACTCTATGATTGCTTCCCTAGAGGATAGTCGTAGACAAGCTGAGCGAGATGCAGAGGAAACCGAGGCTGAGTTAGAAAAGGCTAAGCATTTAAAGGATGATCTTGAGCAGAGACTTGCAGAATACGATGAGAAAAAAGAAAAACTAGAACAAAAAGCGAAAGACAAAGCTAGAAAAATAGTGGAAGAGGCAAGAAGAGAAGCGGACGAAATTATTAGCGAGCTACGAAAAATGCAATCTAATACACATAAACTTGTAAAGGAACATGAATTAATAGATGCTAAGAAACGTTTAGAAGAAGCCCTTCCGAACAATCCTGTATTGAAAAAACAGAAAAAAATAAATGAACGAGTGAAAGAATTACAGTCGGGCGACGAAGTAAAGGTGTTAAGCTTTGGCCAAAAAGGAACCTTACTAGAAAAGGTGTCTAAATCCGAATGGTCCGTACAAATTGGAATGCTCAAAATGAAGCTAGATGAATCAGACTTAGAATTTATAAAACCAGAAAAGCAGAAACAGAGCGTATCAGTGAATGCAGTAAGAGGTAGAGATGCACATGTGAAGCTTGAGTTGGATTTACGTGGAGAGCGCTACGAGGATGCTATTATTCGAACAGAAAAATATTTAGACGATGCGATATTGTCGAACTATCCGAGAGTTTCTATTATTCACGGAAAAGGAACAGGTGTCCTAAGACAGGCTATTCAGCAGTACTTGAAAAATCATTCGCGAGTAAAAAGCTATCGATTCGGTGAGGCTGGCGAAGGTGGACACGGCGTTACTGTCGTTGAATTGAAGTAATGTTGGAAGGAAGGAGAAACAGATGTCATTTAATCCGTATTCTCTTTCTTCCCCTTATTAGTAAAGTAGATATAACTCGTTGTTTTCTTTTTAACAAAAGCACGGGAAATGGAAATTTATTCAGCTATATAAAAAATGAAACTTTCATTTTTATAAATCGTAAAGATAGAAAAGTTTGAAAGGGGCTATATCATGCTGCTAGGTAGTTTTTGGTCAAATCCATTAGTAGAATCTGCAGGTTATTTTAGTGTGGTTATATTATGTTTAATAGTTTCCATGGTTATGTTTGAGATCGTGACCAAATATAAAAACTGGCAGGAAATTAAAAATGGAAATGTCGCAGTGGCACTAGCCACGGGTGGGAAGATATTTGGTGTATGTAATATCTTTAAATATTCAATTGAAGAGCATAATACACTTTTTGAGATGATTGGTTGGGGACTATATGGATTCGCTCTTCTAATTATCGCGTATTGGTTATTTGAATTTTTTACTCCCGGCTTTAATGTGGATAAAGAAATAGAAAATGATAATCGATCCGTTGGATTTATTTCGTTAATTATTTCTGTAGGATTATCATTTGTTATTGGTGCGAGTATTTAATTAGGAGAGATAAAGATGGAGAAATTATCAAAGGTATTAATTGTAGTTGGAATATTTTTTCTAGCAATTGGCATAATATATATAGTAAAAAATTCATAGAGTTATTTAAGCTCCACGGGAAGCTGTAATAATGCGTTAGTAAATTCAATTGAATGAATTAACGAATTAGTACAGTCTCTTTTTTTATCTGTTTTAAGTTGATTTCACTAACGTTTATGTTTTGTCAGGCCTATTACCTTCTTTAATTTGGATTGGAATGCAAAGTGACTACTACTTTTCTTTTTTTATGAATTGAATTGTCATTCATTTTTATCTATAATAAAAAATAGGAATATTCACTCTATTAAAATCATACAAAGGGGGCAAACAAATGATTGAAAAACCATGGCTTTCTCACTATCCGCCGGAAGTTCCACACACGCTTGACTATGAAACTATTCCTGTCCAAGAGTATCTTACGAGAGCGTACAAGAAATTTCCAGCGAAGATAGCCATACATTTCATGGGGAGAGATGTAACTTACAAAGAGCTTTACGAATCATCGATGAAGTTTGCGAATTATTTGCAGTCATTAGGCCTGCAAAGAGGGGACAGAGTAGCAATTATGCTGCCAAACTGTCCGCAAGGGGTTATAGGTTATTTTGGGACCTTATATGCAGGTGGTATTGTTGTACAAACAAATCCTCTGTACACTGAACGAGAAATCGCGTACCAGTTAAAGGATTCAGGAGCAAAAATCATTTTAGCTATGGACATTCTTTTTCCTAGAATTACTAAGGTAATTAAAGAAACAGATTTAGAAAATATCATCATCACAGGAATTAAGGACTACCTACCCTTTCCTAAAAATCTTATCTATCCATTTATACAGAAGAAGCAATATGGCTTTAGTGTAAAAGTTGAGCATCGAGGTATGAACCATCTATTTACTGAAATTATGAAGGTCGGTAAGACGAATACCATTGACTTAACATTCGATTTTGAAGAGGATCTAGCTTTACTTCAATACACTGGTGGTACTACTGGCTTCCCTAAAGGCGTTATGCTCACGCATAAGAATTTGATTTCAAACGTTTCTATGAGTAGAGCATGGTTGCATGAATGTCGTGAAGGAGAAGAGTCGATTTTAGGTATCCTACCTTTCTTTCATGTATATGGAATGACTACTGTAATGATTTTTTCTGTCATGCAATGCAATCGTATGATATTATTACCTAAGTTTGATGTGGAGACGGCACTAAAAACAATTGATAAACAAAAACCCACACTGTTTCCAGGCGCTCCAACTATGTACATCGGTATTTTAAATCACCCAGATGTTAAAAAATATGACTTATCTTCTATCGTAGCTTGTTTAAGTGGTTCAGCAGCCCTACCAGCCGAGGTTCAAGAAAAGTTTGAAGAAATAACAGGTGGAAGACTAGTAGAAGGTTATGGTTTAACTGAAACATCTCCTGTTACACATGCAAATTTAATATACAGTGAGGACCGGGTAAAAGGCTCCATTGGTGTTCCTTGGCCGGATACAGAAGCTACCATTTTTGGACCAGAATCTACTGAGTCATTGCCACATGGAGAAATAGGTGAAATCGCTGTCAAAGGCCCACAGGTAATGAAAGGCTATTGGAATCGCAAAGAAGATACAGAAATGACGATGCGAGACGGATGGTTATTAACAGGTGATTTAGGGTACATGGATGAAAACGGTTTCTTTTATATTGTAGACCGCAAAAAAGACCTTATAATCGCTGGTGGATATAATATTTATCCGCGTGATGTAGAAGAAGTATTATACGAACATCCAGCTGTTCAAGAATGTGTAGTAGCTGGAGTACCAGATCCATATCGTGGAGAAACAGTAAAGGCATACATCGTATTAAAAGAGGGTATGACTGCAACAGAGGAAGACCTCAATACACATTGTCGCGATAACCTTGCTTCCTTTAAGGTTCCTAGAATTTATGAATTTAGAGATGAGCTTCCTAAAACTGCCATCGGGAAAATTTTAAGAAGAAACTTAATAGAGGAAGAAAGAGAAAAGTTGAAGAAGGTAGCGGTTGAGAGTTAATTGTTTATTGACAATATAAAAAATTGAATATAAAATAAAAATATGAATGAATCATCATTCATATTTTTATTTTTTGGTGGTGAATTCATTGAAGAAAGACAAACCTAAGTATAAACAAATTATTGACGCAGCAATCATCGTCATAGCTGAAAACGGATACCATCAATCTCAGGTTTCTAAAATAGCTAAACAAGCTGGTGTTGCAGATGGAACCATCTATTTATACTTTAAAAACAAGGAAGATATTTTAATATCGGTTTTTGAAGAAAAAATGGAAGTATTTGCGGATAACTTGAAAGAAATTTTGAAAGAGGACATCAGTGCCTCTGAAAAATTATATAAGATGATTGAAAATCATTTTAAGGTACTGGCAAGTAACAAGCATCTAGCAACTGTAACCCAACTGGAGCTCCGTCAATCCAATCTAGCCTTGCGTTTACGAATAAATGCTATCTTAAAAAATTATTTGACATTGCTCGACACCATCTTAAAAGAAGGTATAAAAAATGAGGAATTCGAAAATTCTGTAGATATTCGCTTAGCAAGACAAATGGTTTTTGGTACAATTGATGAGACGACTACTTCCTGGGTGATGAATGAGTATAAATATGACTTGGTCGGACTTACAGAGAAAGTACATCGTTTATTATTAAAAGGGATAACAACCTAAAAAGGGATGTGGGTAAATGGAGTTTTTGTCATGGAATGTCGAAAATCATGTAGCAACTGTTACTTTGAATCGTCCTCCTGCAAATGCACTAGCAAGGGGTGTTATTTTAGAAGTTAATAGCTTGTTAGACGAAGTGGAGCACGACGATAACGTTCGTGTGATCCTTCTAAAAGGAGAAGGACGATTTTTCTCAGCAGGGGCAGATATTAAGGAATTTACCACAGTGACTTCTGGAGAAGAGTTTTCAAAGCTAGCTTCTAGTGGACAAACTATATTTGAAAGAGTCGAAACATTCTCTAAACCAATTATTGCTGCCATTCATGGTGCAGCACTAGGTGGGGGATTGGAATTGGCAATGAGCTGTCATATTAGACTAGTTGCTGAAAATGCTAAGCTTGGATTGCCAGAGCTACAGTTGGGATTAATACCGGGCTTTGCCGGCACCCAACGTCTACCACGCTATGTTGGGTTTGCTAAAGCAGCAGAAATGCTTTTAACAAGCGATCCTATCAGTGGGAAGGATGCAGCTGTATACGGGCTAGCAAACCATGCTTACCCTGAGGAAGAATTGTTTGAAAAGGCTGGGGAGCTAGCAGCTAAAATTGCAAAGAAAAGCCCAGTTGCAGTAAAGGCAGCATTGGAAATGCTTCAATATGTGAAGCCTGCATCTTATCACGAGGGTGTAAAAGCAGAAGCGAATGCCTTCGGAACAGTTTTTGTTTCAGAGGATGCAAAAGAAGGTATTTCAGCATTTATCGAAAAAAGACAGCCTGACTTTAAAGGTAAATAACAATATGGGGAGGACTTCAACATGAATATTTATGTTCTAGTTAAACGCACGTTCGACACAGAGGAGAAAATTGTTGTAAGCGGAGGGAAAATTCAAGAGGATGGTGCAGAGTTCATCATCAACCCTTACGATGAGTATGCAATAGAGGAAGCAATCCAAGTACGCGACGCACATGGCGGAGAAGTAACGGTTATCACAATGGGCGGCGAGGATGCAGAAAAACAATTACGTACAGCTTTAGCGATGGGTGCTGATAAAGCAGTACTTATCAATACAGAAGACGACATAGAAGAAATGGACCAGTTCACAGCGGCTCATATTATATCCGAATACTTAAAAGACAAGGATGCAGATTTGATCTTAGCAGGTAACGTTGCGATCGATGGCGGTTCAGGTCAAGTTGGACCACGTGTTGCAGAGCTTTTAGGTATAAACTATGTAACTACGATTACAAACCTTGAAATCAATGGAACAACTGCTACAATCAAACGTGACGTTGAAGGAGATACAGAAATTTTAGAGGCATCATTACCTCTTTTAGTTACTGCACAGCAAGGTTTGAACGAACCACGCTACCCTTCTTTACCAGGTATTATGAAGGCGAAGAAAAAACCTTTAGAAGAACTAGAATTAGATGACCTTGATATTGACGAAGATGATGTAGAGGCTAAAACAGAAACAATCGAAATTTACTTACCTCCTAAAAAGGAAGCTGGAAAAGTATTAGAAGGAGATCTAGCTGATCAAGTGAAAGAGCTAGTGAGTCTTCTTCATACAGAAGCGAAAGTAGTATAACATTTAGTTTCTAGTAATCTATGAACATCTCGAAATTAAAGAGGGTTCGAATCATTTATAAAATGGGAGGAACAAATCATGTCTAAAAAAGTATTAGTTTTAGGGGAAGCACGTGAAGGTGCACTTCGTAACGTATCATATGAATCAATCGCTGCAGCAAAGCAAATTTCTGATGGTGGAGAAGTAGTAGCAGTATTATTGGGGGATGCAGTCCAAGACTTAGCTGTTGAGCTAGGGAAATATGGTGCAGACCGTGTTATTACGGTAGAACATCCACATTTAAAGCAATATACTTCTGATGGCTATGGTCAAGCATTTATGGCAGTAGTTGAACAAGAAAATCCAGAAGCTATTGTTTTTGGTCATACTGCTTTAGGAAAAGATTTATCACCAAAAATTGCTGGTAAATTACAAATCGGATTAGTTTCTGATGTAACAGCTATTGAAGGAGAAGGGGATGATGCAGTTTATATTCGTCCGATTTACTCTGGAAAAGCTTTTGAAAAAGTAAAAGTAAAAGACGGAATCGATTTTATAACTGTTCGTCCTAATAACATTGCTCCACTTGCAAAAGACGATAGTAAATCTGTCGACGTTTCATCGTTATCAGTAGAAATTACAAACCTTCGTACTGTTATTAAAGAAGTGGTACGCAAATCTTCTGAAGGTGTTGACTTATCTGAAGCGAAGGTTGTTATTGCTGGAGGACGTGGAGTGAAGAGTGAGGAAGGCTTCGGACCATTGAAAGAGCTTGCTGACGTATTAGGCGGTGCAGTTGGAGCTTCTCGTGGAGCTTGTGACGCTGACTACTGTGATTATTCACTACAGATCGGTCAAACAGGAAAAGTGGTAACTCCAGATCTTTATATCGCTGTTGGTATTTCAGGGGCAATTCAGCATTTAGCAGGAATGTCTAACTCGAAAATCATTGTAGCAATTAACAAGGATCCAGAAGCAAACATTTTCAAGGTTGCTGATTATGGAATTGTTGGAGACTTGTTTGAAGTTCTTCCAATGCTTACAGAAGAATTCAAAAAGCTTAAAGTAAATGCATAAGAAAATACTCGGCTCCTATTGGGCCGAGTTTTTTATGGATATGGTTATATAGAAGTGTGTAAGCTAAATTGTAGATGTAGCTTTTTTTGTCTGCTATAATCAGTTTAGAGTTACTAAAGGAGGAATTATTTATGGCAATTGTACATGGAACAGATCAAACCTTCTCACAAGAAGTAGAAAAAGGATTAGTATTAGTAGATTTTTGGGCAACATGGTGCGGACCTTGTAAAATGATTGCTCCAGTTTTAGAAGAAATGGACGCTGAAATGAGCGATAAAGTTAAAATCGTAAAAGTAGACGTTGATGAGAACCAAGCAACTGCAAGTCAATTTGGAATCATGTCTATTCCAACATTAGTGTTATTCAAGGATGGTCAACCAGTAGATAAAGCTGTTGGTTTCCAACCAAAAGAAGCACTAGTTCAATTCGTTGAGAAAAACGCATAATAATAAAAACCGGGTCCTCTATGGTTCCCGGTTTTTTTAAACAGGTGATGAGATGAACGAACTTATACAACAAAAGTGTGCAATTTTGCCAGATCAACCAGGCTGTTATTTAATGAAGGATCGACAAGGCGTCATTATATATGTAGGTAAAGCAAAAATATTAAAAAATCGTGTACGATCTTATTTTACGGGATCACATGACGGAAAAACTCAAAGATTAGTACAAGAAATAGTCGACTTCGAATATATCGTTACATCGTCCGAGTTAGAGGCACTCATTTTAGAACTCCATCTCATTAAAAAGCATGATCCAAAATACAATGTCATGCTTAAGGACGATAAAACGTATCCATATATAAAAATTACTGCGGAAAAGAATCCTAAGCTCATCATTACGAGACAGGTAAAAAAGGATAAGGGTAAATATTTTGGACCATATCCAAATTCTCATTCTGCTCATGAAACAAAAAAATTACTGGATAGATTATATCCATTAAGAAAGTGTCAAAAGCTACCTAGCCAAGTTTGCTTGTATTATCATATCGGACAATGCCTTGCCCCTTGTGTGAAAGAAATTGAAGAGGCAACGTACACCGAAATTATTCATGAAATCTCTAGTTTTTTAAACGGTGGCCATGCAGCGGTCAAGAAAGAGCTAACTGAAAAAATGAATGCAGCAGCAGAACAGCTGGAGTTTGAACGTGCAAAAGAGTACCGCGATCAAATAGCACATATTGATCAAGTGATGGAAAAACAAAAAATGACGATGAATGATTTCACAAATCGTGATATTTTCGGATACACAGTAGATAAGGGATGGATGTGTGTCCAAGTGTTTTTTGTACGTCAAGGAAAGTTGATAGAAAGAGATGTTTCTCTTTTCCCAATTTACCGTGACCCGGAGGAAGAATTTCTTACCTTTTTAGGTCAGTTCTACTCCAAACCAGA
This sequence comes from Psychrobacillus sp. BL-248-WT-3, assembly GCF_012843435.1. Taxonomy (GTDB): domain Bacteria; phylum Bacillota; class Bacilli; order Bacillales_A; family Planococcaceae; genus Psychrobacillus. Next base: position 21,243 of record NZ_JABAFC010000041.1, read on the forward strand.
GCATATTAAACCAAAGGAAATATTTGTACCTAATACGACTGATTTAGAGTTAGCCTCTGAGTTGTTGGAAATGAAGGTTATTATTCCTCAAAAGGGTTCCAAAAAGAACCTAGTGGATTTAGCGCAAAAAAACGCTGCGATAGCTTTGAAAGAAAAGTTCCACTTGATTGAACGACAAGAGGAACGAACTGTAGGGGCAGTAGAAGAACTAGGTAGTCTTATGGGAATTGCTATGCCAAGCAGAATTGAGGCCTTTGATAATTCTCATATTCACGGTACCGATGCGGTTTCTGCCATGGTTGTATTCGTTGATGGCAGAGCATACAAAAAAGACTATCGGAAGTATAAAACGAAAACTGCAGCAAAGCATGATGACTATGGCGCTATGCGTGAGGTCGTTCGTAGACGTTACACTCGTGTGCTAAAAGAGAGATTGCCTCTACCTGATTTAATCATTATTGATGGAGGTAAAGGACAAATAGAAGCAGCGAGAGAAATTATAGAGGATGAACTTGGCTTAGATATTCCAATTGCAGGACTAGCAAAAGATGCCAAACATCAAACATCCTCCTTGTTATATGGTGACCCATTAGCGATTATCCCGATGAAAAGAACAAGTGAAGCATTCTATCTTCTTCAAAGAATTCAAGATGAGGTCCATCGATTTGCAATTACTTTCCATCGACAACAGAGAGGGAAACATACAATTGCCTCCTCGTTAGATGGAATTGAAGGAATAGGTCCAAAACGGAAGAAAATGCTTCTTAAGCATTTTGGCTCCCTCAAACGAATGCAAGCTGCATCACGAGAAGAACTAATAGAATCTGGACTCCCTAGTAAATTAGCCGATAATCTAATGGCTCATTTTCAGAAAAATTTATTGTCTTCTGAATAATCTTATGTTATCTTTAAAACAATTTAATATTCACTATTCAAACAGTGAAGGTAGAGGTGCGAATTGCAAGAGTACTAATCGTGAGGATGAAAGATCCTACGACCGATTAAGAAAGGGTTGTTCGCCGAAACATAGAAAAGCTTTTCCTTTCCTATGTTGGTTCTGTATTTAAGAGATGCAGGACTGTCAGAATATATATATTCTGGAGGGCTATCTCACATGGGCAATCATTGTTGACCGTGTATGAGAAGAGTTAGCTTTCCACAAATATGTGGAAAGCTTTTTTTATTGTTTAGGAAATTATAAGATTATGAACCTGTGGATAAGTTGATGTCTAGCGCAAGCAGCCTTGCCCCTCAGGGCAGGGATAGGCGCTTGCGCTTTTCTTGTTGTCCGCTCAAGGAGATAAAGGGGAGATAGGTTAATGAGTAAAATTGTGATGAAATTTGGTGGAACCTCTGTAGGCTCCATAGAGTTAATTGGTAACGTAGCAAAAAGGGTACAACTAGAAAAGGAGAAAGGACATGATATCGTCGTAGTTGTATCTGCCATGGGAAAAACAACAGATGACTTAGCGGAAATGGCTAGTAAAATCACTAACAATCCAACAAAAAGAGAAATGGATATGTTGCTTGCTACAGGAGAACAAGTCACTATGTCCTTACTAGCTATTCAGTTAAATGCACTTGGAGTAGAGACGCTCTCTTTAACAGGTTGGCAAGCAGGGATAGTTACGGATGAAGTACATAGAAATTCAAAAATTAAGCAATTGGATGGCCAGAAGATAAATGAGCATTTAATCGCTAATCGAGTAGTAATTGTGGCCGGCTTTCAAGGTATGTCGGAATTAGGGGAGATTACTACTTTAGGGAGAGGAGGGTCAGACACTACAGCCGTCGCCATAGCTGCAGCTATCGGAGCAGACATTTGTGATATTTATACGGATGTAGATGGTGTTTATACGTCAGATCCACGCTACGTATCTCATGCAAGAAAACTAGAACAGCTAGAATATGATGAGATGCTGGAGTTAGCTCATTTAGGAGCTGGAGTGCTGCACCCAAGAGCAGTGGAATTCGCAAAAAACTATAAGATTCCATTACGAGTACGTTCAAGCTATGAAGAAACGGAAGGAACCATTTTAAAGGAGGAAGTAGATGTGGAGAATAATTTAGTAGTACGAGGGGTAGCTTTTGAATCAGATATAGTACGTTTAACGATTGAGTATACAGTGCCTTTTAATGGTTCACTCGCTTCCATATTTACTACCCTTGCCAATAACCATATTGATGTAGATATTATTGTTCAGTCGATTGTCGAAGGAATGAAGCCTACCGTTTCCTTTTCTATAAAAAAAGAATCTCTTTCGGAAGCAATTCACGTTTTAGAGAAAACGAAACAGAATCTAGGTTTTACCTTTGCGGATTTTGAGGTGGGTTTAGCTAAGGTATCTATTGTAGGTTCAGGGATGGTATCTAATCCTGGTGTCGCTGCACAAATGTTCGACCGATTAAGCAAGGAAAACATACCAGTTAAAATGGTTAGTACCTCAGAAATAAAGGTTTCAGTTGTAGTGCCTCAAGGCAATATGATTCAAGCAGCGAATGCACTCCATGATGAATTTGATTTGGCTATAAATTAAGTAATAATTATAGGCTATGTTAAAGGGCAGGGTTGATTTATGATACAAAGAAATCTTAAATCAGAGAGTAGAATTGATTTTTCGCCCCAGCCTGACGCTTTCCTCGGGGTAAGCGATAAGCTACCACCCACAGCAATCGCGCGTGGTTGTGATGGCTTATCTGTCTCACTCATCCCGTAGGAATCGCCGTCTGGTGCTTCAATGAATTAATGGGAACAGCTTTAATGCATGGATAAGTGCTTATAAATTTACTCGCATAAACAAAGCTTAAAACTGTCACCAACCCCAATTTCACAATCTATTTATGTTCTTAATAGCCATTTGAAAGTTCCTTTGTTTATGTTTAAAGTCACTATAAAAAAAGAATTGTTAGTCAAAATCAACCAATAACTTTAACAAAGCTTTATTAAAAAAAGAGAGGAAGATGGAAATTGCTCCATCCTCCTCTTTATGTATCTTTAGCGTTTACTTTTTAAGTCCCATTTAATATGGAAGGTGACCAACCCAGTTTTTTTTACAAACTCATCATAGCATTCAGTTTCATAGCCATCTATTTTTTGCTTCTGCTCTGCAAGAAAGCCAGCCTCTAATCGGTGACATCTATTAATTCCACTTTGAGGAAGATTGTATGTTTCTAGCGTGTAATAGGCCGAATCTTTTGATGTTTTATCTAACTCAAGCCTTCCCCAGCCAGCCTCTTGGAAGAAAGAGATGGCTTCTTCCATTGAATAGAGTGGAAACTTTCGAGCAAGGTCCTTACCTGCCCAGTACAATATTTCTTTTTCATGTTTTCCGAGAATAGAAGTGAGCACGTGATCTCTTATTATTTCATATCCAAAGGAAGTTACATGTGAATGTTCTCTTTCATTCAAACAGCAACCCTTCTTTCCAAAGATAAATAAAAACTATAATCTATTCTAGCATAAAATATTTTCACTGGGAGAGAATACTTTGTGAAAAAATAAACTAATCATTATATAGGTGAGTGTCAGAAAGATGAACAAAATCAGGAAACATACCTTGACGCTCTAAAATGTTGAGAGTACAATGGATATGTCATAAATTCGTAACAAGAAGGTGTGAACATGTGATGATTTATTATTCTATTACAATAGTTTAATCATCGCTAATTGGAAATTTGAGGGGGGTTACTGTTTTGTCGAAAGATCGCGAATTTTTCATGCGTCGATTACATTCTTTACTTGGTATTATTCCAGTTGGATTATTTCTGGCGCAACATTTAGTAGTAAACCATTTTGCTACAAGAGGTGAAGAAGCCTTTAACACGGCATCACATTTCATGGAGAGTCTACCTTTTAGACTAATGCTGGAAGTGTTTGTAATTTATATTCCTTTGTTGTTCCATGCATTCTATGGTATCTATATTGCATTTACTGTTAAGTACAATCCTAACAGATACGGTACTCTAAGAAACTGGTTGTTTATTTTACAACGTTTTACTGGAATATTCCTTGTTGTGTTTATCGCATGGCATGTATTTGAAACACGTTTCCAAGCTGCAATTGGAGCTAAGGAAGTTAACTTTAACATGATGAATGAAATTTTATCAAACCCATGGATGTTAGCTTTTTATATTGTAGGTGTAATTTCTGCAACCTTCCATTTAGCTAACGGTATCTGGTCATTCCTTGTAAGCTGGGGAATCACTCAATCACCAAAATCTCAAAGAATTTCAACTTATGTAACATTAGTAATCTTCTTAGCGTTATCTGTAGTTGGTGTACAAGCACTTTTAGCATTCGTATAAGACCCTTCTACACCTAAGCTACTATAAATTTAAGGAGTGAAATAGCATGGCAAAAAATAAACTTATTGTTGTCGGCGGTGGATTAGCCGGATTAATGGCAACAATGAAAGCTGCCGAAGAAGGCACACAAGTAGATCTATTCTCATTAGTTCCTGTTAAACGCTCACACTCTGTATGTGCACAAGGCGGTATTAACGGGGCTGTAAATACAAAAGGTGAAGGGGATTCACCTGCAGTTCATTTAGATGATACTGTTTATGGTGGAGACTTTTTAGCAAACCAACCTCCTGTTAAGGCAATGGCAGACGCTGCTCCAGGAATCATTCATTTGTTTGACCGTATGGGAGTTATGTTCAACCGTACACCAGAAGGTCTATTAGATTTCCGTCGTTTCGGAGGAACTTTAATGCACCGTACAGCATTTGCTGGTGCAACAACTGGTCAACAGTTACTTTATGCGCTTGACGAACAAGTTCGTCGCTTTGAAGTAGAAGGTCTAGTAACAAAATACGAAGGATGGGAATTCCTAGGTATTATCAAAGACCACGAGGGTGCTTGTCGCGGTATTAAAGCGCAAAACCTTAACTCATCAGAAATCCGTGCTTTCCGTGGAGACGCTGTAATCATGGCTACTGGTGGTCCTGGGATCATTTTTGGTAAAACAACTAACTCTATTATTAATACAGGATCTGCTGCAAGTATCGTTTACCAACAAGGCGCTTACTATGCAAACGGAGAATTTATTCAAATTCACCCAACGGCAATTCCTGGAGATGACAAGCTTCGTCTGATGTCAGAATCAGCTCGTGGTGAGGGTGGTCGTATTTGGACGTACAAAGACGGTAAACCTTGGTATTTCCTAGAAGAAAAGTATCCTGCTTACGGTAACCTAGTACCACGTGATATCGCTACTCGTGAAATCTTTGACGTTTGCGTTAATCAAAAATTAGGTATTAACGGCGAAAACATGGTATATCTAGATCTTTCTCATAAAGATCCACATGAATTAGACGTAAAACTTGGTGGAATCATTGAAATCTACGAGAAATTTACTGGGGACGACCCTCGTAAAGTTCCTATGAAAATTTTCCCTGCTGTTCATTATTCAATGGGTGGATTATGGGTAGATTATGATCAAATGACGAACATCCCTGGTCTATTTGCTGCTGGCGAATGTGACTATTCTCAACATGGAGCTAACCGTTTAGGAGCTAACTCATTACTTTCAGCTGTATTTGGTGGAAGCGTGGCTGGTCCTAATGCTGTTGAATACATGAAAGGGCTTTCCACTCATGCAGAAGACTTAGATGATTCTATTTATGAAAATGAAGTGAAGCTTGAGCAAGAAAAATGGGAGCAAACACTAGCTATGAAAGGTACAGAAAACGCTTACCTTTTACATAAAGAGCTAGGTGAGTGGATGACTGATAACGTAACAGTAGTTCGCTACAACGACAAGCTAGAGGAAACTGACAGAAAAATTCAAGAGTTAATGGAAAGATACGAAAACATTAACATGGATGATACGCAACGCTGGTCAAACCAAGGCGCATCATTTACTCGTCAATTGAAAAATATGTTATACTTAGCACGTGTTATCACGTTAGGAGCACTTCAACGTAATGAAAGCCGTGGAGCACATTACAAACCTGATTTCCCAGAACGTAATGACGAAGAATTCATGAAAACTACTATGGCTAAGTTTGATCCAGCTACAGGGGCTCCAATTATTCATTATGAAGATATTGATATATCTCTTGTTGCTCCTCGTAAACGTGATTACTCATCATCGAAAGGAGCAAAATAATCATGGTGACGGCAACAGAAACCAAAAAGGTTCAAATAGAAATTTACCGTCAAGATACTCCTGAATCCAAACCCTATTGGGAAAAATTCGAAGTAAATTGGCGTCCAAATATGAATGTAATTTCTGCATTAATGGAAATTCGTCAAAGACCAGTTAACACAGATGGTAAAGCTACTACTCCTGTAACATGGGACATGAACTGCTTAGAGGAAGTATGTGGTGCATGTTCAATGGTTATTAATGGTCGTCCACGTCAATCTTGTTCAACACTTATTGATCAATTGACTCAACCGATTACATTAGCACCTATGAGCACTTTCCCTGTCGTACGTGACCTTCAAGTAGATAGAAGCCGTATGTTTGATGCTTTGAAAAAAGTTAAAGCATGGGTTCCAATTGATGGTTCTTATGACCTTGGTGAAGGTCCACGTATGCCAGAGCGTAAACGTCAATGGGCTTATGAATTGTCTAAATGTATGACTTGTGGTGTATGTTTAGAGGCTTGTCCAAACGTAAATGATAATGCTTCATTTATCGGACCAGCTCCGCTTTCACAAGTTCGTTTGTTCAATGCGCATCCAACTGGAGCTATGAATAAAGACGAGCGTTTAAATGCGATCATGGGAGATGGAGGCCTTGCAAACTGTGGTAACGCACAAAACTGTGTAGTTGCATGTCCAAAAGGTATTCCACTTACAACTTCTATCGCTGCATTAAACCGTGATACTACAGTTCAAATGTTTAGAAACTTCTTCGGAAGCGACAACATGGTAGACTAATAAATATGTAAAAGCTCAGAATGCAAATTCTGGGCTTTTTTTATTGTTTAGGAAATTACAAAATACTGAACCTGTGGATAAATTGATGTCTAGCTCCACCGCCTTGCCCCTCGGGGTCAAATGGATAAAAGCTCCGGTGGCTGAGGAACTGCCTCCT
>NZ_JABAFC010000042.1 GCF_012843435.1 Psychrobacillus sp. BL-248-WT-3
CGGAAGTTAAGCTCTTCAGCGCCGATGGTAGTTGGGGGTCTCCCCCTGCAAGAGTAGGACGTCGCTGGGCACCAAAGGAAGTCGTCACCGAGTAATCGGTGGCGGCTTTTTTGTTTTGTCTTTTACAGGAAAGAGCCGAAGGTCAATCTCTCTCCCTAAGGAAGTGTGCGAGAAGCCGGAGGGGTAAAGAGTTCGAGGAACCGAACGACCGAGGCTGACGAAGAAATCTGCCGCCCATCTGGTTTCGCAGCCACTGATGGTAGTTGGAGGGTCGCCCTTGCAAGAGTAGGAAGTCTTTGGGCAACTAAAGGAAGTCGTCACCCAGTAATCGGTGGCGGCTTTTTTTACTTTTATTATTACCAAAGCGAAAGATAATCTCTTCATCGAAGCATACAACTGAGAATCCCGTTGCAATTTATAATTTATGTCGAATACAACCTTTAAGTTTTTCCTCTAAATTGACATTTCCCGGGAAATAGAAACTATATACGACAGAAACAATCAAAATAAAATTTTCAAAGAGTAATAACGAGGAAAATAGAAAAAAGAGCTGATAATTGGAGGGAAAATAAAAAAGTTATTAAATGTGTAAAATTTACATTTTCTAAAATTATGTTATATTATGCAAAAAGGAGGGAAGATTTGATTTTAAAAGAGCAGGCTATTAATTATAATTATATTGGCTTACAAGCACTGTATGAACGCTTAGGTAATAATCATGTACTAAAAGAACGTATTCACTCCAAAATATTATCTGCTAAAGCAGGTATTATAGGAGAGAAAAATGTAGAAGCCATTTTCCGTAAATATAGTTTTCCTTTTGACTATGCAGTTTTGTTAGACTTAAATCTGAGTTCTAATGGTAAATTTCAAATTGATGCCTTATTCATTACTCGACATTATATACTAATTTTAGAGTCTAAGAATATTGTTGGAACCTTAAGTTTTGAAAGAGATCCATTCTGTTTAAGAAGAGAGTTAGAAAGTGGTCAGGTAGATATATATGAGAGCCCAGAGGTTCAATTAGAACGAAATATTAATTTGCTTCAAAAATGGTTAAAAACGAATGGTTTAGATATTCCAGTAATAGGAGCAATAATATTAGGATCTACAAAGTCAAGAGTTCATAAATCTCCAGTTACCTCTCCTATTATGTATCCTACTACTATCCCCAACTTTATATGGGGGCTCCCAAGAGAGAAGGCTTACCTATCGCTAGAACAGTTTCAGCAGGTGACTAATAGTTTAAAGAACAATCATGAGGATTATTGGCCTTACCCTATGTGTGAAACCTGGGGAATAGATCCGAAAGATTTGATTAAAGGTGTTCAGTGTCCTGTTTGTTCTTTGTTCGGAATGAAGAAAATTAAAGCTGGTTGGTATTGTGAGGCGTGTGGACAGGTAAATCGTAAAGCACATGAAAAAGCAATAAAAGAATGGTTTATTCTAGTAAAAGACAGCTTGAATAATAAAGAATGTAGAGAATTTTTACAGTTAAACTCGCAGCAAGCAACTTTACGAATTATAAAGTCGATGAATTTAAAAGAATGTGGATCGAATAAGAGAACCTTTTATAGAAAAAGAGATAATCGGTCGGTTTAATGGAATAATCGGTCGGTTCGAGTAAAAAATCGGTCGGTTCCAGTGAAAAATCGGTCGGTTCTCCCCAATAATCGGTCGGTCGCCAAACTTTTAGCCTCAACTTCCGCAAAAAATATCAAAATATTCAAGCCTATACCATATAAACTGTAGTTAATAGGAGGTGCATGAGCGAATGAAGATCATTCATCAGACGATCAACTGGTTGGAACAGAAAATGGAGGAGGCAGTTCGAAATGAAGAAGTGGTACAAGTCACTGGCTATTCTTTTTATCATTTCCATCGGTTATTTCAACAAAAGGTTGGAATGTCGTTACACGAATATGTTCGTAATAGGAGACTTACCTTGGCAGCTCAAAGACTAATTTATACAGATGAACGAATTTTGGACTTGGCCTTAACTTATCAATTTGAGTCCCAGGAAGCTTTTACGAGAGCTTTTCGTAAGGTGCATGGTTTGCCACCAGGGAAGTATCGAACACTCATGCGAACCTTACTAGAAAAAACAGAGGAGGTAGAGGTTATGAATGGTTGGTTTTTAAGTGGGGCAACCCCACAAAACTTTGAGATGGGTAGAGATTTTCAAGTGGTGCACAAGGGAAATGCTTCCGGTTATTTGCGTTCCATTAAGCCAGTAGGAGAAGAACAGTTTGGGACAGTTATGCAACAGTTCCATGCTAGTAAATACTGTGGGAAACGATTAAAGCTCTCTTGTTTTATTAAAACTGAGGATATACAAGGATTTGCAGGTCTTTGGATGCGCATTGACGCCAAGGATGGCGATACCCTTCAGTTTGATAATATGAGTAATCGTCCTATTACTGGTACAACTGGGTGGAACTATTATAGCGTCGTCTTAGATGTACCCGAGCATGCAGGAGCGATATATTTCGGTGTTTTACTACAAGGCTCCGGAATGGTATGGATGGATGAGTTTACTTTTGAAGAAGTAGATGAGAAAACTCCAACAACCAATTTAAAAGCTCCGGATAATATGCCTGCAGAACCGATTAACTTAAATTTTGATATAGAGCTAAATTAGTCGTATGAAAATAAAAAATATAGTAGGTTATCTTTTAATAGGTTTTACATTTGTAGTAATTATTCTTATCAAGTTCTTTATCGGCAATAAATTCTTTGAGTTCTTGATCACATCCTAAGGGTGTGATTTTTTTTATTGTCCAAATTGTATAGACAATTATATTTTTATGTTATATACTACATTACATCACTAATGCACTAACTTTAGATTGAGAGGAGACTTACCGCAATGATTTTAAATTCGGATAGTGCAAAGCCCATCTATGTACAAATTGCGGAATGGTTAGAGAATGAGATTATAGCCGAGCATTTTAAAGATGATGAGAAAATTTACTCCCAATACCAGCTTGCAGAGCTGTTTAATATTAATCCAGCGACTGCAGCGAAGGGGTTAACGATACTAGTAGAAGAAGAGATTTTATATAAGAAAAGGGGACTGGGAATGTTCGTAGCGACAGAAGCCAAGGCAATGATATTAGCTAAACGGAGAGACCAGACGTTGACGCAAATGGTATCAGATTTAGTGATGGAAGCTAAAAGATTGTCAATAACCAAAGAGGAGCTAATTCAACTCATACATAAATGTGAGGAGGAAGTCTAATGAAGGTAGTTGAATGTCGAAATGTCAAAAAAGTTTTTCATCGGACGAATGCTTTGGAGGATGTAAGCTTCGAGCTAAGTGATCGGAAAATTACAGGGCTAATTGGCCGCAATGGAGCTGGGAAAACAACCTTACTGAAAATACTATCTGGTTTTACCAGCCATAGTTCTGGAGAAGTGCGCGTTTTCGATAGAAGTCCCTATAATGATTTGTTAGTATCTGCGAACAGTATTTTAGTGGATGACCAAATGACTTTTCCTGACACACTGAATTTAGAAGAGATTTTGAACATGGCTCCAGCCTTTTATAAAAAATGGGATGGAGAGCTTGCTAAAAGACTAATGGATTATTTCAAATTAAATCCTAAGCTTAATCACTCTAGCTTATCTAAAGGAACAGCTGCTACGTTTAATCTAATTTTTGGGCTCTCTACTCGTTGTGAGCTAACTTTGCTTGATGAACCGATGAATGGGATGGATGAAGCAGTAAGGTCAGACTTTTACCGAGCGTTGCTAAAGGATTATATAGCTCATCCTCGTTCTATTTTAATCTCTAGCCATCATTTAGCAGAGATTGAGCACTTGTTGGAGGATATCCTCTTGATTCACCAAGGAAGGGTGGTTTTACATCAACCGCTTGATGAAATAAGAGAGTATGCCGTGGGATTACAGGGGAATGCAACTGATATTGAAAGATGGACGCAAGGGGAAGAGGTTTATTTCTCCAAGCAGTTAGATCATCAAAGAAAATATGTTGTTGTAAAATACAATTCTTCTATAGAGAAGGCTCGAACAGAGGGTGCTATGCCCCAGGCTTTGTCGGCGAGCGATGTGTGTATGTATGTGACGAGTGAAACAAAGGAGGGGATTGATGATGTTTTTAAGTAATGTCAGTTTAGGAAGCATAGTAAGGATGCAGGTTAAATTCAAATTACAGGCATATATAGGGGCTGTTCTATCGCTTATATTTATACAACTATTAGGTTTACTTCTTACTAGTAGCACTGGAATGATAGGAACAAGCAGTATTGGTACAGAAATTACTATCAACACATACACACTTGATGGGGTCTTATTCTTTGTAGCTGCATGGGCAGTATTTGTAGGGAACTTAATCACGACGAAGGCCTACCGTTATGATGATTTTACGTTTGTTTCCACACGCCTAAGTAGCAACATCGCGAATATTGTGGTGTTGATGATTGTCAGTGCCGTTGCGGCGGTTACTACTTTTTTATGTACATATTTGTTGAGATTATATCAGGTATTGTTTAGTAACGTGGTGTTTATTGACGGCCCGGGAATACTGGATGAGCCTGTGGCAACAATGCAAACTTTACTCTTACTATTCATCTTAATATCTATGTTCACTTCCTTTGGATATTTAATGGGATCCTTAGTCCAAAAGCATAAGGCATTGATATTAATTTTTCCGATAATTCTCGTTGGGATAGTAATGAGTTCTATAGGGCTTAATATTATAGAATTTTTCTTTATAGTAGAGGGAAACTTGTGGGTATTCATGCTTAAAATATTTGGTTTATCAGTAATTTTCTTTTTAATTTCAGTTGCAGTATCTAATAGATGGGAGGTAAGAGCGTGAGTGGTGTATGGATAGCGTTCATAGTAGGTCTGCTCCCTATTGTTCTAATATTATTAATATCCTTTATATTAATAGGTGGTATAAAGAAAAGTACAAAAAATTTACATGGTTCCTTGCAGCTTAAAAAATATATCGTTTTCGCTTATATTGTCATACTATTTATAGCAATGTTAGTTTATGAGCTCATGCCTAATAACCATTTAGAGCTGTTGACGGAGGAAGAAGTTCAGGTGCTAGAAGTAGAAAATATTGAATTAGAAGAAGCTTTAAAAAACTACGAGGAGAATAATCTTACTGAAAGATTTCTAATAGATGAGTGGTCTCATGAGTTAAGTGGAAATACGTTATCTATAGGCTATGAAGGCACTGATTCTTATTCCACTAGATTTGTTGTAGAATGGACAGATGCTACAAATCAATTGATAGAAGGTAAAGAATATAGATCTAACTTTATTATAGAAGGTATTCTCTTAGATAAAATAATTCCCTTACATGAGCTATATTGGGCTGGAAACCATTTATCTGTGAAGGAGCCAATAGGAATAAATCTGGAGTTTAGTGAGTTTTCTAACCGTTTAGTAAATCTACCAAAAGCTAGCAGTGGCGAAACCTATTCCTATCAGAATGTAAGAGGTATGACCTATATTCACTTAAAGGTTCCAAAGCATATAGAGATTGATGATGCTTTAGGATTGCAAATATATTAAGGGGAGGAAATAGTTTTGGATATAATAGCAGGAATAGCATTAGTACTTATCGTATTTTTCTCTTCTAATATAATCGAAAAGAGATTAAAAAACATTGAAAGACAAAACGAGCGTGTCATTGAAATTTTAGAAAAAATACGGGATAAAGAATAGTAAAGTGCCTGCTAATGCGGGCACTTTTTCTATCTTATAAGGAAAAGTTTAAAGCTGGCATCCTTCCAGCAGCTCTTATAGTTTTACATCAAATAAGAACTTAAGACGCCATAGTAAAGACTTTGAAGGGAGGAGGGGAAAGATCAAATCACGAGCAGCTGCTATTGGGCTAAAAGAAATTTGGGCAATCGCTCCAATTTGTCTGGAAAGACGAATCACCTTTCCGGTACGTGCTACTCGTTTTTCATTGTAAAAATCTAATACGCTTCTTATATCTTCAAATTGTTTAAAGCCATTCCCGAGGACTATTGCATCTTCGATAGCTTGTCCAGCACCCTGACCCATATTTGGCGTAGTCGCATGGGCTGCATCACCTAATAGGACAACTCGATCGAACACAAAATTTCGGAGTGGCTTGATATCTGAAATGTCATGGTGAAGAATTTGTTCAGAAGGTGTGCTAGCAATAATATCGGAAACCGTTTCAGGGAAATGATGAAAGATAGATGACACTTCATTAGGTTCAAGCTGTTGATAGGTTGGATTTCTTGGAGAGGTGTTAATACAAGCAAACCAATAAATGAAACCATCTTTCATAGGTGCCATACCAAATCTCCCTTTTGTGGACCAAAGCTCTGTGGATGTAAATTCTTTTACTCGACCATTGTTTTCAGTTATCCCTCTCCAGCAAGTATACCCAGCATATCTTGGTTTAGATTCAGGAACGAGCTGTTGGCGAATAGGAGAGTTTATGCCGTCTGCTGCTATTAAAAGCTCAGCTTCAAAGGCTGTCCCATCCTTGAAAAAAGCAGTAACCTTATGCTCATTTTGCTCAACACGTATACATCTTTTATTAAATTCAATGGTATTTGTTTTTAGATTTTCGAGAAAGGTTCGATGGAGGTTTGCTCGATGGATGGTGATATTCTCTTGTCCAAACATTTTTTTAAGAACCGAGAAATCGATCGTATTGAGCACTTTTCCATGCATGTCCTGAAAGACTTGTGTGTTTAGGATATAGCCATTGCGGAATATCTCCTCTCCAACACCAATCTCCATTAGTGCTTGCATAGCATTGGAGCCAATTCCTATTCCAGCACCAACTGGGTGGAAAACTGGAGCAGACTCAAACACGTGCACCTCATGACCTTGCTTTTGCAGAGTAACTGCTGCACAAAGTCCTCCAATACCACCTCCTACGATGGCAATGTTCACTGAAATCACTCTCCTTAAGTACCTCTAGTCTAGCAGAAATTTTATGATATGCTAATTAAAAGAGGAGGGAAAAATATGATTTCATTGGTCATTTATGAGTCCAAGCATAAAGAGGCATTAGAAAATTATCCGTTGTCTGAAGAGCAATTAGGCTTCACAGGACACCCAATAGAAATGCTTAAAAAGGTTGAAATGTGTCCTACCTATACACCGATTGTTATTTTAGACGGTGAACAGGTTGCTGGATTTTTTGTATTGGACACTGGAGACGATAAGTTAAATTATACGGATATGAAAGACAGTATCCTACTTAGAGGTTATTCTGTTCATCCTAGTTTCCAAGGGAGAGGAATAGCAAAGTTTTCTATGCAGCTTTTACCCCAGTTTGTAATGGAGCATTTTCCATCTATTAAGCAGGTTGTGCTCGGTGTAAATGAGGCTAATAAAGCTGCACAGGCTGTCTATTTAAAAAATAGGTTTATCGACGAGGGGCACAGGTACTTAGGAAGTGCCGGAATCCAATTAGCTTTGTGTCTTAAGGTTGACCAGGTAATAGTAAGGAAAGCAATGCCTGGAGATGAACAAGGGATCGTGGATGTATGTGTGGCAGCCCAATGGAACACATACAAGAATTTATATTCCATGGAATACATAGAAGGTGTAATTGAAAAGTTTTATACTGTGGATAGAATTGAAAAGGAAATTGCAGAAACCAATCGTTTTTGGAACGGATACTTCGTCGCTCTATTGAACAATGAAATAGTTGGAGCTATAGGCGGTGGGGTAGATGAAGAAGGAATTGCTGAAGTATACGTTCTTTACTTGGATCCAGAGAAACGAAATAAAGGGATCGGGACCAAGCTTTTAAACTATTTATCGGATGTTCAGAAATCGAAGTATGGTGCGCACGAGCAATGGGTGTCGGTAGCCAAAAACAATATGCTTGGAATTCCTTTTTACGAGTCACGTGGCTTTATCTTTCAACACGAGGAGCAATCTTATGAGAGTAACCTAGAGGACCAAGCAATTTCCTTAAAATATAAGCGAAAGATTTAAAGGTAAGAGGCTGGATATACCTCCCATAAAAAAGTGAAACCGGAAAATCCGATTTCACTTTTTTACTTCCTTTATTTAGTTTAATTTATATAAGATATCATCTTCTTCGCTTGGATTACCACGTCCATCGGTATTATTAGTGACAAAGTACAACGATTCCCCATTAGAGAAGACATCACGTACCCTACCGAAGCCAGTGATGGATTGTTCAACCTTACCAGTTTCTACATTCATGACCTTTACAGCTTCTCCGCGTAGGGAAGCGACATATAGCTTTCCTTTGTGAAAGGTTATTCCAGAGGGTGCCCATGTCTCGTTACTGCCAGAAGTGATAAGCGGTGTTACATAGCCGTTCTTAGTTTCAGATCCTTCAATGATGGGATAGCCATAGTTCTTTCCTTGCTCAATTAAATTGACCTCATCATTAGCTGACTGGCCATGCTCTGCCTCAAAAAGAGTCCCATTCTCGTGCCAGGCAAGTCCCTGTGGGTTACGGTGACCAGAGGAGAAAATTTGGAATGATCCATCCTCTTCCATTCGCACAATTTTACCGTTCAAGGAATTTTCGTCCTGAGCAAGCTCAGGGTCACCTGCATCTCCAATAGTTACATATAGCTTATGATCAGGACCTATCTCCAGTCGTCCACCATGATGGATATTACCGGTCTTAATGTCATCGAGGTGTATTTCAGTTTCCTGCCACTGATTATTCTCTCGTTTTAGAGTCACTACACGATTAAAGGATTCCCCGTCTTTGTCATACGTATAATAGGCAAATGCCTCATTGGTTTTACTGAAGTCAGACTTTAATACAAAGCCGAGAAGTCCGGCTTCTGCCGCGGAGGACAAGGTATCCGAAAAAATGACTTCCTCATGGGTAACGGTAGACCCATCAATGACAGCTATTGTACCTACTCTCTCTGATATATAAAAGATACTGTCCTGTTGGTTGATTGCCCAAGGGATTTCTAAATTGGTTGCTATTTTATCTGCGGCTTCTTTTTCTGGTTCAGCTGCTTCTTCTGAGCAACCAACTAATAGAAGTGTTAAAAGTATGAGTCTTTTCATATAAAAACCTCCTCTAGTTACTACTTCTAGGAATGAAATGCAGATTCCTGCTCTTTACCTTAAGTTTTACAAATGAGAAACGATAGATTCTATCAAATTTACTTATCATAAATGGAGGAGTATGCTGAATTAACAGAGAAGTTTAGAAAGAAGGAAAAATAATGGAATTTCTAATATTTTTTATTATTGGGATTGCAGGAAATATGGTTGGTACGCTAGTTGGAGGGGGAGGACTGATCAGTCTTCCAATGATGCTGCTAATGGGCTTACCGATTCATTCAGCTATTGGTGCCAACAAGGTTTCAAATACTGTGAGCTCCCTATCTAGTTTTTTAGTTATTTTTACTAAAAGGGAAGTGTCAGCGAAAGAAGCGCTGTCTGTTCTAGTATTTTGTTTAGGCGGAGGAATTTTAGGGGGACTTACGGCATCCTTTCTAAGTGGGGAGACACTCATGGTCATAGCCATCCTGTTATTAAGCTTTGCTTTCATTAACTCATTTATGGGAAAAGGAAATTTTGATGGGACATCGACCTTTCAGTTGAATAGAAAAACAATACCATCCTTATTAGGTATAGGCATTTATGATGGAATGTTTGGCCCAGGGAGCAGCACCCTTGCCCTTTACTTGTATGCCAGCGAAAAAATTGCATACATCAGGGCTGTTGGCCTTGCTAGAATCGGTGTATTCGCAAGCTGCTTTGGTGCTTCTATTACGTATATATCCACGGGGAAGATCATGTGGCCAGTGACCATTGCTTTAATGATTGGTGCAATTATTGGAGCGCAGCTAGGTGTAAGGCTTGCCCGAAAATTAAAATCAGAGCATATTAAGCCTTTACTAAGAGTAGTAACCGTATTATTGATTGTGCAAATAATTTGGGATTATGTGAAGTAATAAGTGAGGAGGAAATGACGATGAAATTACAATGTGCAATTTTAGATGACTACCAGCAGGTCGCTTTAAAAATGGCAGACTGGACGACTATTGAGGAGCAGGTGGAGGTACACTCCTTCTCACAGCATTTCGAAAATGAAGAAGATCTAATAGAGGAAATCAAAGAGTATAAAATTATTGTGATTATGCGAGAACGAACTGCCTTCACGGCTTCTTTATTTGAAAAATTACCTAAATTAAAACTCTTAATCACCTCAGGGATGAGGAATGCCTCGATTGATTTAGCTGCTGCTTCAACGTATGGAGTAACTGTATGTGGTACTGCGAGCTCCTCTGAGCCACCGACTGAGCTTACTTGGGCACTACTCTTAAATCTCGCTAGAAATATTACTTTGGAGAATAGAGCTTTAAGAGAAAACGGTCCATGGCAAAGCACAGTAGGAGCAGATTTACACGGAAGAACGTTGGGACTCCTTGGATTGGGTAAAATCGGAGGACGTATGGCCACGGTAGCCCAAGCATTTGGGATGGACGTTATTGCATGGAGTCAAAACCTTACGAAGGAAGATACAGATAAATTAGGAGTTCGCTTAGCAAATTCAAAGGAAGAGCTCTTGAAAACAAGTGACTTCGTGTCGGTTCACCTTGTATTAAGTGACAGAACAAGAGGAATAATAGGCAAGCAGGAATTAGAGCAGATGAAGCGTAGTGCTTATCTCATCAATACATCACGAGCAGCAATCGTAGACCAAGAGGCATTAATAAAAGCACTAGAAGAAAACAGGATTGCAGGAGCAGGCTTAGATGTATTTGAGGAAGAGCCAATGCCAGAGAAACATCCATATCGTACGCTACCTAACGTCCTGGCAACCCCTCATTTAGGATATGTAAGTGAACATAATTACCGCGTCTACTTTACAGAAGCGGTAGAGGACATTGTAGCTTTTCTTGAGGGAGCAGAAATTCGGAAGATAAATTAAGCCAGTGGGCCAATAATTAGGGGGACCGACCGATTAATAGCGCGAACCGACCGATTATCCGGGAAAACCGACCGATTATGAGCGAGAACCGACCGATAATGAATGAGAACCGACCGATAATCCGGCAAAACCGATCGATTATGAATGAAAACCGACCGATTCATACAAAAGAGGCACAAGACTATCCCATAGTCTTGTGCCTTTTTCTATCTTACTTCAAATTTTCTAACTGTCTGCCTAGCTCTCTTAAATCAGCAACTTGCTCTGAGGTAGTTGTTTTTAGTAAAGCTTTTTGATTGGTTAATGATTGTTTGAGTGATTCAATTTCTTCTGTTAAGTCAGCATTTTCTATGTCGCTTTTTTCTTTAAGAGAATGGATGACTTCGTACAGATCTTCATGACCAACAATTCTTCCAGCACCCCACATCAGCTTTTGGGCAGGTGCATCTATCACGTAGTCTGTGAAGTAATCAAATACTTCTTGATCGAAATCATAGGCATACCAGTTGTTATCGATGTTCCATAAATATTCATCCAAAGGTGTAGCAAGATCTCCATCTTCTAACGCTTCAATAGAAAGCGATAAATTATTTATATTGTTTTGTGCGTGCTCGTAAGGGAATATAACAACGTCTTCCCAAGTCAGGCGAGTGAAGCTGTCCTCAGCATGCTTGAATGCAGCTAATAAATCACTATTAAGCTGACGGCTTTCGTTATAAAGCTTTTTAGCCGCAGCTTGGTCGTCTTTAGCTAGGGCATTTAAGTAATCCTCATTAATCTTTGCAACTCTTTTGTTTACATCCTTTGCTGTATCCATTACATGGTCAATTTCGTCAATCAGCTCGTCCTTAGATACCTCTGCTTGTTCAAAGGCATTTTCATCAATTGTTTCCTTCATAGCATTCAAACGAGTGGTAAAGTCTAAAGGCACCACAGCTGTTTTGTCGTAATGCATAGTTAGAAGACCATATAAATTCAAGTGGAATTTAAAAGCGTCCTCATTATACGTTTCTTCGGTATCAAATTGTGAATGGTAATGAGAGCGCATAAAATCGCTATCTTGGAAATCATTACGTAAAGCTGGAACCCCAGCAATATTAAAGGAAAAATCATCTGACCAAGTACGCAATGGAGATATTACAGAAATTCCATCTTTATAAACACCTTCTACAGCTGGAACATCTTTAGAGAATTCTGTAAGGTAATTGTTCAATTCGTATGTAGCACGAATCTCGTCCTGGGTCGTGTGCTCATATGCAGGGAGCTCAAAGTTCATGTTAGCAAATGCTTTTCCAGCCCATTCTGGGTGAATGTTAAATATTTGATTGTATGCACCAGTGGACCAGTCATAGCGAGAATTTGAA
This sequence comes from Psychrobacillus sp. BL-248-WT-3, assembly GCF_012843435.1. Classification (GTDB taxonomy): domain Bacteria; phylum Bacillota; class Bacilli; order Bacillales_A; family Planococcaceae; genus Psychrobacillus. The sequence continues at coordinate 12,283 of NZ_JABAFC010000042.1, forward strand.
ACTCCCCACTCTTCAGCAGCAAGTGCGTTAAAGATAATCGTTTTTTCTGGCTGATAGCCGCTATCGATTAGACCCTTGGCTACTCCCATCAATAATCCTATGGCAGCATGATCATCCTGGAATCCTGTGAAGTAGGAATCATAATGGGCAGATAAGATAATATAAGACTCTGGATCCTTCCCTACGATTTTTCCATAATAATTATAGGATTTGCCATCCATTTCAACAGTAGATTTTGCATCAAATTTCACTTTCAAGGAGCCCGTCTCACTAGCTTCCAATGATTTTTTTAACTTATTTCCATCCGTTTGGGACATGGAAAATGCAGGAGCATCATCCGGTCCACAAAAATCTTGAGCATTTAAGGCATCTGGAGAGACTTCTCCATAACCAGCTTCCTGTACAGCTATAACTCCTGCTGCACCTTTTACATGAGCTTGGTATGCGGGGTAGTTGATCCACCATTCCTCACGCTGATTTATGTCTATTAAAACGAGCTTGCCTTCGATGTCGAGTCCATCTAAGTCCTCAGCTGTGGCCTTGCCACCGTAAACAATGTCGTATTCCTTGACGCCATTTGTATTGAAATTAACCTGGTAGCCACCAAGAACCGCTAAATGCTCTTTACCGTTTTCATCCGTAAACGTTAAATCGGCTTTTTCAAATGTCCAAGTATCTAAAGTAAACTCGTCCTTCGTTACTTCTGTAAGGCCGATTTTCTCCATTTCTTGTCCAATTTTTTCTCCGGACTTGAGTTCTGCCTCAGAACCAGCTGTTCGGTATCCAAGCTTTTCATTTGTTTTAAACTCTTCTAAGCTTTTAGTAAATTCATAGGCATAATCTACATCAACAGATGATAAATAATCATCTTTTAACTGATTGATTACTCCGTCCTTTACTTTATCTTGATCATCTTTTGCCTCTTCGTCCTTACAGCCTGTAAGAGTAAGCCCTACAAGAAACGATATTGCAAGTACTTTTGCTAACTTTTTCATTTATCACATTCCTTTCCTCTCATGTAGAAATTAATATTATCAAAAAATAATAATTTTTACCACTTTTCTTTGTGAATAGAAAGGAGTACGATAGGATAAAGTTACGTAAAGGAGAGCGATCATATGTTTAAAAAGTTGGCGTCAGATGCATTGGGTATTTCAGACATTGGAGTGGTTGTTTCTAAAGCAGATTTTGATAAAACGGAGTCTGATGATTTTGTCATGCATGAAGCAGGTGAAGTGGTTTATTTTCTTATTAAAACTAAGGCAGATGAATATTGCTTTACTAACCTTGCTTTAATTCATGTAGACGGAGAGAATGCCCTTAGTAAGAAAAGAACGCTTCGTCGCTATGATTATGCTTACTATCCAATCACCGATGTAGCGCTTGAAACTGCAGGAACTATCGATCTGGATATGGAGATTAAGTTCACGATTGGAAATGTGCCATTAAGCATAGATATCCATAAAAAGTTTGCTACGGAAATCAAAGATCTTTATAAGGCAATCCATACCATATCAACTCAAATGCTAGACAACAAAAAGAAATTTGATATTGCTCAAAATAGCTTAGGCTACGCTGCCCAGTCAGTAGGAAAGATGGAAAGTAAAGACATTACTCCATTGTCTTCGTTCGAATCGATAACCCAGTTTTCCTCCAACTGGATGCTAGAGCAAAAAGACAAATACATGAAAAAAGACTTCAAGGACGTATTTGAATTATTTATAAATGCTTAAAAAGTATGCCACTACCTATTAAAGGTAGTGGTTTTTATATTTTATCTCGTAACTAGGAGCAGTGTTAGGTTCCCAAAATATCTTCTTATTTCTGAATAAATGGTCTATTATTGATTGTATACCATTTATAGGGAGTTGAAGTGGATAATGGAATCACTTGAACCGAGAAATAGAAGTCGGATGCGTATCTACTTTGGGAAGAAGTATTTCCGTATGAAGCGTTATATGGATTGGTATGCTGGGAAGAAAAAGTATGCTTTAAAAAAGCAATCAACCAGAAAATCGGAGATCATTGCGACTCATCAAACCCAGTTGCTACGTGAATTAAAAGACGTAGACATGTGGCTGCAGCACAATAAAATTACTAATCTTAAAATAGCTATTAAGCAATTAAATGTTGTCATCGTCCAACCAGGTGAAACATTCTCTTATTGGCGATTAATTGGAAATACGAGTAAGAGAAAGGGATACGTTGAAGGAATGATTTTACACTATGGAAAAGTTACTGTTGGAGTAGGTGGAGGGCTTTGCCAGCTATCAAACCTTATTTACTGGATTACATTACATACACCACTTCAGGTGAAGGAAAGGTATCGACATAGCTATGATGTATTCCCGGACTCTAACCGAAGTCAACCTTTTGGAAGTGGAGCTACATGTGCATATAACTACCTGGATTTGCAAATCAAAAATGATACTAAGCAGGCTTATCAACTAGTACTGTATCTAACCGATACCCATCTAGTAGGGGAATGGAGAGCAGATAATCCTTCTACTAGAACATACGAGGTGTATGAGAAGGATCATTTGATTTCCTTGGAATATTGGGGTGGCTATGTCCGACATAACAGTATTTATAGGAAAGCCTATAATATGCAAAGTGAATTAATAGACGATGAGTTCATTACTCAAAATCATGCAATCATGATGTATGAGCCAATGTTAACGACATCTAGTGAGTAATAGGAGTTGGTAAAAATGGAGGAAAGAAAACAAAAGTCCTTGAGTGATAAAATTTTATACGCAGTATTTTGGCTAATCTGTATTTTTTTCATTGCCTCATTTCTCTTTATTGTAATTATTTTTACTGGCAACATGCATTATACCTCGATGTTAGTTACTGGAGTCATGGTACTGTATTTATATTATCTATTCTATTTGTTTAATTTTTTCACTACTAAAAAAAGAAAGCAATGGGTTTTAGGGGTAATGGGAATGGCCTTAGTGATCAGTGCAATTACCCCGGTCAAAAAAATATATGAGAATAATATTCCGACTGTAGATGCAGAATTAAATGTTTGGGACTATCAACCATTCATGGAGCCTTTAAAAATTGCAACTCTAGAGGAGGAGTCAACTTTTAAAATTACAGAGGACTTACCAAGGTTGGACGGAGCAACGGCTTTGTACCCTTTGTATGCTTCTTTTGCTCAAGCTGTTTATCCCGAAAAAACATATGAGCCATACTCCAGTGAAGTCATGGTAAATACGACTCCCGATGCATACAATAACTTAATCCAAGGAAAAGTGGATATGATCTTTGTTGCAGGCCCCTCTAAGGGGCAAATCAACCATGCAAAGCGTAATGGTATGGAGCTTAAACTTACACCGATTGGAAGAGAAGCATTCGTGTTCTTTGTTCATCAAAAAAATGAAGTGGACGAGCTAAGCCTTCAACAAATCCAGGATATTTACTCAGGGAGCATTAATAATTGGCAGGATGTCGGGGGAAGCGACGATTCTATACGAGCATTCCAGCGTCCCGAAGGCAGTGGGAGTCAAACGGCTTTAGAAAATCTAATGGGAGAAATTCCTTTAATGGAAGCACCGACTGAAGATATTGTTAGTGGGATGGGGGGAATTATTGAAGAAGTAGCTCAATACAAGAATTATAAAAACGCAATCGGGTACACATTCCGATTCTATTCGAACGAAATGGTTAAGAACGATCAGATTAAATTATTAAATATTAACGGAATTGCACCTACAATAGAAAATATTCGTAACAACCAGTATCCGATTGCATCTGAATTTTATTTAGTGACAACTAATACGGATAATCCTCATGTTGATGAGTTTATAGAATGGATTCTATCTCCTCAGGGTCAGGAGCTGGTTGAGAAAACGGGTTACGTGCCAATGATTGAATAACAAAGAGCTGCTCCTACCCGAAGCAGCTCCTTGTTATTCCGAGATAGAATTTAAATTTTCGTTCAATTTTTTGGCTTGTAGACGGAAATAGTAGTAGAATGCCAGCCAATGTAAAATATAAACAATAATGAAAATTGCCAGGCCAATTCCAAAGCTTAACAAAGTAAATGGTATCCAGCCAATAAAGAAAGCTAAGATAAAGTATGCTACGAAGACGGTAAGAAAATGGAAACCGGTAGCCTGCATCATAGTAAAACGCTTATTCTCAAAGTAGAGTGGGGTTACTGTAAATAACCAACCACAAAATATAGAGCCTAAAGAATTTTTTAGAAACAAAGCCCCGTTTAACGTTTCTCTGTCGCTAAAGAGTACTACCCCGCTTGTAAAAACTACTGATATGAATGCTCCAAAGAAAATCCCAATCATACTTCTAAACAAAAATGTTTTCATTTATTTTTTCCTCCTATTCATTTTCAGTGCGTCCTTAATGTGAGCGACGTATGTCCTAGACACATATTCCTTTGCTCCGGATTTAAAATACACACATAGCGTTCCATTGAAAGAAGCTTCAAATCGATTAAGCTCATAGAGGTTTGCTATAACAGATTTTGATAAACGTATAAATTTGCTTGATGGTAGCATTTCCTCTAGCTCATATAGCTTTTCCTTTAATTTGTATGAGCCGGTTGCTGTTACTGCATAGACTGCTTCCTGATCTGTATGAATATAATGAATATCCGCGGGCTTTAAGATGTGTTGCATTTCATCGATTTTTCCAACTAAAAATTCTATTTCACTGCCTTTTATAAATTCCAGTAAGTCCTGGACTGGTCCATCTAGCGTAGGTGTTTCGATTTTAACCAACGTCTCTTTAAAATCACTATCAATATTTAACGATACTTTCATCTTTGACACCTCTCTTCTTTAATAGTGTAAAGGTTCTGATAATAATTGTCTTTAGATTTTCCGCCTGTGCATGAAGCGAATAATAAGAACCGATACAAATAGAAGTACTCCAATATAGCTTCCAGCGAGAATGGTTTCAATAGTTAGAGAGAGCTGGCCGTTCCATACATCTATAAACATGTTATTCATATGATAGAGTGGGTTAAGCTTTGCTGATACTTGTATAAAGTTTGGCATTAGGTTAATTGGCTGTGCGAAGCCGCCGGTAAAAATAACGATTTGCATAATAAGGATAGAAAATACAAGAGCACTGTTTATATTATCAAATAAGGAATAAATAGCAGATGCCATGATTAGTAAGACAATGTTCATAGCTATAAAAAAAGCATAAGAAGAAAACATATCGAGTAGCACGAAGGATAAATCATACATAACTAATCCAATGCTAAGTATCATAAGATAACCTAAGGTCGTAATAATAATCGCTCGTAAAATGCTTGAGGCGAGTAAAATGTTTTTGGGAACAGGAGACAAGCGTATTCGTTTTTCCACACCAGTTATACGGTGGTTAACCTGATCAAAGCCAAAAGCAAAAAATATTACCGTAAATGTGATGAGTAATATAAAGGATGGTGTGTAAGATTGAGCATAGTTTAGACCATGATCATACGTCATTTCCCCATATAACTGACCCATAAAAATATACGTTACGGGTGGGATAATAATGGTGAAAAACATATAAAAGACTTCTCTACTAAACATAAGTAAATCATATTTTAATTGTGTAGCTAGCATTAGAATTGCCTCCTAAATATCAACTTTTTGAAGATAAAAATCATGTACAGAACGATAGCCTAAAGCTAAAATACTGTCAGTAGTTGAAAAAACTTCAGTTATTCCATTATTGATAAGTAAAACCTTGTCACAGTATATCTCCACCTCATCCATATTGTGGGTAGTCAAGATGACAGTGCCCCCAGTGCGTTCATTGTATTCAGTAATATAAGACCATAACAAATTACGCATATGTGGATCTAATCCGGTAGTTGGCTCATCTAATATAAGTAGCTTGGGCTCGCACAAAAATGCAATCGCTAGGCTAACAATCTGCTTCCAGCCACCTGATAATTTATCGAAATACTTGTGGCGATGGGGATCTAACTTGAAGTCATGTATAATTTGTTCTAAAGCAATGGAGGACCTATAGTAAGACCTAAACAATTTTAATAATTCCTCCACCTTTAATGTTCGATAAAATTGGGTTGGCTGAAGAACGACAGCAATTTGTTTTCTAAGTTCTTCTAAACGGCTCATGGAGGCTAATCGAATGTCTTCTTCCAACACATAGACAATTCCTGTATCAAATTGTTTGATGGTCATAAGAATTTCTAAAAAAGTAGATTTACCTGCTCCATTTTTTCCTATCACCCCTATGACTTCTCCAGGTGACGCTTGAAAATCTATTCCTTTTAAAACCTCCTTCTCCCCGTACGATTTTTTTAAATTTCTAACTTCAATGATATGCACAAATATCACTCCCGTTTTTCTTATAAACTAATTGTATGATGAGATGAGGTGGTATTCGAGCATATTTCGGTAAGAGGTATTTTAGTTTGGCCAACCTGTAGGAATTGATAGGTCAGTTGCATTTAACTACTAAAAGGAAGTATATTGATAGTATCAAAGGAGGAATTCTAATGAGTCAATCATTCTTAAACAAAGTAACCCCCCTTATCAATCATGAAGAGAGATTGGTCAGAGAATTTGCATCGTATGTACTAAATCAATTTCCATTTACACCTAGCAAGGTGGTAAATGAACAACTGACGAATGCGTTACATGCTGATGAACAAGAAAGAGATACTATTCTAGTCTGGGGACAAGAAAATAACGTTACAGAAGAAACGTTCCCGATTCTGATGAAGCTCCTCCAAAAGGTAAAAAAATCGAAAAGACATCTAGTCCTTCAATATGTCATGAACCTTCCTTCACAGGTTCTAGTAGACAAAGCAGAACAGCTTACTCCCTATATAGGAACAGAGTATACTGATTTCAATAAGCTACTGTTGGAGGCAAGCGAGGATACACTTTGGAAAACGTATGAGGACGTTGTGGGTGACGTTAACCGCGATGGCTTTAATGCACTTGAATTTCAGAAGTCGAAAAAGCTGCTTGAGCGACTGATTGATGTTGGCAGCTATGGGAAACAGGAAGTAGAGAAGACCCTACAGCAAGAACTAGGGGAAAAGTTTTTCTCCGTGTTTGGTATTTTGGCAGTAAGAGCGGTTGGCCTACTACAGTTAAACGAATATATACCTACACTTGTATCCCTACTAGATAGAGAAGAAGAAATTCTATTAGAAGAATTGGCAGTTGCATTAAGTAGCTTTCAGACGGATGACGTAGTAGAAGCAGTTGCTCCATATGCGATGAAGAATGAGACGTGTATTTATGCTGCTAGTATTTTAAAAGAAACAAAAACTGAAAAGGCAATAGAAGTGCTGGTAAAGAGCTACGACAAATTAGATGAAAGTGGTAAAGAGACGGTTATCGAATCCCTGACAGCCCAATTAACAGAGCAAGCCTTCCCGTTGATAGAGGATTATCTCCATAACGGCTATCATGGTGGATTAATTGATCTTGAACAGACGCTTTATGCGTTCTATACAGTAATGGGACATTCCCATCCATCTATGGAAGAGTGGAAGCAAATTGCCGAACAAAACGCCATAGAATTCGAACAAGAGCAACAAGCACAAGCACCTCAGCCAGCAGTAAGCGAAAAGGTCGGTAGAAATGATCCCTGTCCTTGTGGTAGTGGAAAAAAATATAAAAAATGCTGTGGGAAATGAGATATTAAGCATAGCCATTTAAATATAAAATGCTGCCGGACTCATATGCCCGGCAGCATTTTATGCTAGCTTAAATTTATTTATTTCCTCTTGTAAGTCCTGTGCATTTTGTGAAAGTTCAATTGCTACACCGCTGACCTGTTCCATGGTAGCAGTTTGTTCCTCAATAGCGGCAGCAATACCTTCAACATTAGAGGAAGCATTTGTAGCCCCGTTAGCGATTTCCATGGCAGAAGCAGAAACTTGTTCAGCAGATGCAGAAATCTCTTCAGAAGTTGCTGAAATCTCTTCGATTTGGACATTCATCTGTTCTACTCCAGTGACAATTTCCTCGAAAGCATGTCCTGCTTCACCAATGATTTTCACTCCAACTGTTACAGAACCTAGTGATTCCTCAGCTGCTTTTTCTACATTGCCTGTATCTAGTTTGATATCCTTGATTAAATCGACAATTTGATTGGCAGATTGTCTAGATTCCTCAGCAAGCTTACGAACCTCGTCTGCAACAACTGCAAATCCTTTCCCATGTTCGCCAGCACGTGCTGCTTCAATCGCCGCATTGAGCGCTAGTAAGTTAGTCTGCTCTGTAATATTCGTAATTACATTAGTTATATTTTCAATTTCCAAGGTTTGTTTACTTAGTTTTTGAACTAAATTATTCATCATCTCAGAGGAATGATTTATGGTGTTCATCTGTTCACTTGCCTGTTGAATAATTTTACCTCCAGCCAGTGCTGTTTGATAAGTTTGGTTCGAGTTGTCGTATAAGTGCTGTGTTGATTCGGCAATGCGTTGAACTCCTGTTGCAGTCTCTTCCATAGCTCGAGAACTTTCATTGGCCGACTGGGCAGCAGACGATGAGGCTTCTAAAGTATCATTAGCTCGGTTAGCCATTTCATTTGTAGAAGCAGTTACCTCTTCGGTGCTTGCGGATAACTCCTCGGCAGCAGCACTTAGATGCTCCGAATTTTCATGGATTCGTTTAAGTAACGCTTGAAGATTATTTTTCATTTGATTAGTAGCTGTAGCTAGTTTTCCAATTTCATCATTGGAAGAGTAGTTCAGGTCTTCCCCCGATAAATCTCCAGTAGCAATTATTTCGGCTGCGTCTACCATTTTTATTAATGGATTAGAGATTTGCTTACGAGTGAACCACATAAGGAGAACTCCATTTAGCAAAACAAATAATAACATAACAATGGCTACAATGTTGGATAGAGTCATGGCACGATCTGTTTCTTGAGAGATTTTTTTCAGTTCTTTATCCTGATAATCAAGCATTTTTTGTGCAACTTCTAATATACCATCGTTAGCAGGAGTAATTCGGTCCTTTAAAATTCTTGATCCAGAGCTCATAACACCGGTTTTTGCATATTCTAAATATATCTCTGAAGCTTCATTGAACTCATTTTTATAAACATAAATCTCCTCTACATAAGCTTTCATTGTTTTAGAGCTGGCAAGAGAAGCAATTTGAGCAATTTGCTCATCCACATACTGGATATAGTATTCAAGCTGCTCCTTCGTTTCCGGAGAATTATCGATTAACAATTCTTGAGAATATTGCCCCTGCATTCCAATACCAAAACGAATCTCGTCAATTACTCGTAATTGGGTGACTCTATAATCAAGAGCCTCATCCACCTTAGATTCTACATTAGCAGATGTAAGCATAGCCGTTACAGTAGAGATTAATAATAAAATTATAATGACGATAAATGCGATGTTTAACTTTTTTCCGATACTCATAAGCTGCCTTCTTTCCCGTAAATATAATCACCTCGTTTTTATCGGCTATTAGTATTGGTATTTGAAGTATGATTATGGAAAATTATTGATAATTGGAAGTTATTGATAAAAAATTAATAAATAAATTATCTTAATAAAACATGGTGACATGGAGTTAACTCCACCCTTTAAAGTAAAAATAGGGGAGGGATTCTATATGGAGATAATCGTGTACAGTTTAATATGTATGGGATATAAACAATGGTTGCTGGAGTGTTACAATGGAAGGAAAAGGGTTTTATAGATCCTACGGTATTAGTAGGTCGGTTAACTGGAGGGAAAAGAGATGAGACCACAACTAACTAAAGATATAAACATAGAAGAATTTAAACAGTATTATTGGTTAAAGGAAGAGCTCCAAGCGTTTTGTAGAGAGCACCTTATAAGCCCAGCCGGTTCGAAAGGAGAAATTGCTAATCGAATAGAGGTATTCCTTCACTCAGGAGAAATACTCCAGCCAGTCAGAAGAGCTAAAATCTCTAAAGTAGAAGAACCACTTTCTTTGGATACTGTTATAACAGAAGGACATCGGTGTAGCCAACAAGTAAGGGCATTTTTTCAGGAAGTCATTGGACCAAACTTTCATTTCTCTACTTATATTCAAAATTATTTTAAAAACAATATAGGAAATACATATCGGGATGCAGTGAACGCTTGGATGGAGGAGGAAGAACGTAAGAAAGATCCGACTTACTCGAAAGCGATTGCACCTCAATTTGAATATAACCAATTCACGAAAGATTTCTTTGCAGATCCTAACAATAAAGGGAAGACACGTCAGGATGCTATTCAAGCATGGAATACTATTAAGCAGCTACCAGGAAGTAATAAATATCAACAATAAAAAGCCGTACATTCGAATTGCTTCGAGTGTACGGCTTTTATCAAATTAATTCCGAAGAATTAAAGTTTTACGATGTTAACTGCTTGTGGTCCGCGGTTACCTTCTTCGATATCAAATTCAACTTTTTGACCTTCGTCAAGAGATTTGAATCCGTCACCTTGGATAGCTGAGAAATGAGCGAATACGTCGCTTCCACCTTCAACCTCGATAAATCCAAAACCTTTTTCTGCGTTAAACCATTTTACTGTACCTTGTGTCATGTAAAAAACCTCCATAAAATAAATTAAATAATATAAATCTTTCAACAGATAAAAAAATTCACATATTAGAAAAAGTATCGACAAACATTTCACGATCACTTTTTGTAATATGTGAATTCAATGTTTTCTTTTGAAGCAATTTAACTATTGAACTTAGTATATAACGTTTAATGTCATTTGTCCAGTAATGTACTTAGGTTATTTAAAATTCTTTTATTAACCGAATAAGTAGAAGCACTTAAGTCTACTGCTTTTCTTAAAGGTAACGCAGTGATACCAGCACTTGAAGACCTTGAATAGAGTGAATAGTCATTCATTTTATGGTATTCTTTTCTAAAATAAATCTTTGTTTATAGGGGTGGTTGAGATGCTTTTCAAGAAACAATTCGATGTTTCGACTAAAAGTGGTGTAATAATGGCGAATGAAAAGGTGTCTTTTCAAGGCGTGAGGTTAAATGTACATTGTTTCGTGGTAGATGGTGTCCTCATTGATACGGGATCACAGTCACTAGAGAATGAGATCAAGCCTTTTTTGAAGCAGCAAGAGGTGGAGAAGGTCATGATTACTCATCATCATGAGGACCATACTGGCTGTGCTGCTTATATGCAGGAGCTGGGGAAACGGATCTATATGAAAGAACATTTCATAGATCAATGTCAAAAGAAAGCAGACTACCCCCTTTATCGCAAGCTGTTTTGGGGTAAGAGACAGCCCTTTAAAGCTAATCCGTTAGGCGAAACATTTACCTCTAAATCAGCTACCTGGGATGTCATCCCAACACCGGGTCATGCTAAGGATCATCTAGCATTGCTCAATCGACAAACGGGTCAATTGTTGACAGGTGACCTTTATTGCCAAGAACGAACAAAGATTATTCTTCGAGAAGAAAGTATTCCAACCATCATAGAATCCCTTCAACGGGTCCTCACCTATGATTTTGGGGATGTCTACTGCTGTCATGCAGGGTATTTAGAAAAGGGAAGAAGATACTTAGAGAGAAAGTTACATTATTTATTAGAGATGCAGCAACATATTTTGCAGCTTCACGCCGAGGGGAAAAGTGAAAAAGAGATTACCAGTATTATTTTTCCAAAGAAATATCCTATTAATCGGTTTTCTCTGGGTGAGTGGAGCTCCTTTCATATCATCCGCTCCGTTATTAACGAGCAGTAGCATGAAAAGGACTAAATACATAGTAGAGTCCTTGCCTGACAGGAGGACTAGCTTTTCGTGGTTTATATACAAGCCATATTTACTAATGTGATACTCTATTCGAGCAGAAATAGACCCTGCTAAAATACATTAAATAGAATACTTGCATAAGTCTACTCCCAAAAGTAGTTTTTACTCGATGAAAACCGCTTAATACCGTATGATTAAAGGAGGAAGGTGAATTTATTTGAAAGCTTATATTTTAAAATTATCATTTGAGCACGTAGATCCGAAGGTGTGGAGACGGGTTATTCTGCCGGCAGATGCGACATTTAATAGACTTCATGAGACCATTCAATACGTGACAAATTTCCGAAGCACGATGGAAGCTTATCATTCCTTTGGAATAGCAACAAACGATAAATACATTACGAATAATGAAACGATCTTACATGAGTATAAAGGAAAGAAGTACGAGGGTAGAGAGGTTAAACAGCCAACCCGTATCAAGATTGACTCGTATCTTCAGGAAATGGGTTACCTCATTTATAACTACGACTTCGGAGACGATTGGCGTATACGTGTAGAGTTAGAAGAGACAGTTGAGGATTACTATTTTGGTTTTCCTACTATATTAGAGGGAGAAGGAACTGCCCCACCCGAAGATGTCGGTGGTCCCCCAGGGTTTGAAGAGTTTAAAAAAATTATGGATAATCCAAATCATCCTGATTACTTACATATGTTTGGATGGGCAGAGCAACAGGGGTATAAACCAATTGATATAGACAGAACAAATGACTTGTTAAAATTTGTGAAATACAAAAAAACAGAATGGGACAAAATCGACCATGATAACTATCTTGTTCTTTCGGATAAGTATCGAGGTGTGAAATCCAGCCCACAAGGTGAGATAGAAGATAAGGAAACGGTATTAAAATATGTAGTTGCTTGTACCAACCTTTACGGGGTTATTGATTTCCCTAAATTTCTAGAGATTTATAATGCACAAAACAATAAAGCATTGACGAGAAATGAATTATTGTCATTTGTAGATAATTCTTTGGAATCGCTACAAAATCAATTTGTACGTGTGGATAAAGATGAATTCATACATACAACGATACGTCCCAATGACTATAAAATCATAAAGGATAATGCGAACGGGAAGCCTTATTATATCCCAGCAAAGGAAGAGCTTCTTCGATATGCGGATGCGAACTATTATGAAGCAACAATCTATCAAGAAAAGCTTGCTTCCATGATGCAAAAGGATTTCTTTGGTGGCAGCTCCTTAATGATTAAAGAAAACATGGATCAACTAATCCGTGAGATGCAAACAGTCGGCAGTAGTATTAATATGGTGGCACAGCAATTTGCGGTACGTCATCAAATACAAGATCAAGAACTTTTTAATAAGTATGTACAGGCAATTGCTTTCGTATCCGTAACAACTCGCCTTTGGATCAATAGAGGACATACGCCTCACGAGATCACATTGATGGAGCAGCCAGATCTAAAAACAGTCTCAACTAAATCAGAGACTACAAAAACTGATACAAAGGTTGGCCGAAATGACCCTTGTCCTTGTGGCAGTGGTAAAAAGTATAAAAAGTGCTGTGGTAAATAAGTTAGAGAAAGAGATCAGGACAAAAGTTCCCTCAAAATAGAGCGTAGTTGTTTTCCGTTACAGCGGACGCTTTCCGGGGGCACGGCTTAGGCCAACAGGATGTTGGTCAGGAAAACGTTGTCACACGATGTGACGTTCTTAGTTTTCCCTCCTTGAAATTCCCTCGCTGCGCTCAGTCCGGGGCTTTCAGCTCGTGCTTTTCCCCCAGGAGTCGCCGCTCTCCTCTCCAAACAACAATAATAGAGAGTTTTTTATTAAAATCGGTTACCACTAAAGTAAAGACGTGAAATCAGCAATGGACTGCCCCCTGTCAAGTAGACAGTGTAAATAATAAAAATTGAACTAAGCGGCTTGAGCTCTGAATTCTAAAGG
>NZ_JABAFC010000043.1 GCF_012843435.1 Psychrobacillus sp. BL-248-WT-3
TGTTCATTTGGAAAGTATCACTTAAGTAATTTCCAATTCATTTCTTTTTTTCGCTTGACATATTACCACTGGGCTTAACTAGGTGTATACATCTCACTTACCTTTAAGACTATCTTTAATGATCCATCCAGCAGCTGTTGCTAAGTCTGGAAAGATGGCATCAGCTAGCGGATCCCTTTTCCCAAGAAATACACACTTCGTACCAGCTTTTTTTCCTGCTATTATATCCGTATCGGTGTCTCCCACCATATAAGACTCAGCTAATATTATGTCGTATTTTTTAGCAAGGTCCTCAATTAATTTACTGTTGGGCTTTCTACAAGTACAGCCTTCCTTTGGCTTATGTGGGCAATAGACTACCTCATGAATAACTGCCCCCATTTTCTTTAAAGCTTTCGCCATATGGTCATGGATTTTTATTAATTGTTGTTCCTGCATATAACCTAAGCCAACGCCGCCTTGATTCGTCACCACAAAAATATAATCGAATACAGTATTTAATTTTTTTATGGCCTCTGGTACACCAGGAAGAAAATACAAATCTTTTGGCTTATTCACAAACTTTACTCGGTTAGACAACACTTCGTTTATAACACCATCTCGGTCTAGGAATACTGCTTTTTTCATCCTATTCACACCTTTATTATTTTCCTAATATTGTGCCCACAAGGAAAATAATTATCAGGGTAATAAGACAAAACTATTAGCTATAACTTATTAATTTTTAAAAATATTGATAATAATAACTAACACAATGATTCCTACTACTACCAGCCCTCCAATAGTAGGACTACCATACAGAGCCCGATTCCACGCGTCATCCGTTTCAATTTTACTCTTCTTTTCATCACTAGGTTTCCCCATAAATTCACCCTTTTCGATTTAGTTTAAATAGTTGCCTCTAATAGTCTTAAATCGTTAGAAAAAGTTGCATGAATTCTATGCCCGCCAAATAAATCACCATCATTGAAGATACAAACTTCTCAAAAGTTATATTGTATTCACCTGCATCTACTGCTTTCCAACTAAGACTCAGATCATTTTCATCGTATTCAGGGCAAAAGTCATTTTATAGTCAAGTAAATATGCAGCCACAGAAGTTCCAACTTGTTTATGGAAAATTTCTATTGAAGAAAACAGATTTTCTGCAAAAACTAACAATTGCTTTGCACCCATTCTATTATTACTATTCAAGGTCCAAATGATTTCACCTTCACAGTTTTTAATTTTTTTAGTTGTTTCTTCATAACTGAACAGCCCAATGCATCACTATAAATAGATGAATTCATTTAATCTCACCTTCTGGAAGAACTAAATGGAACAACGTGATGTTCTCTGTCTATTTTTCATATACTCTATTGTAACTGCGAGAAGAAGGTTTTTGGAAATATATGTGGAATACATATTCAACTAGAAAGGTTTTTGGATGTTGAAGTACGCTTACAAAAGCTTGTGAAAAGGAGTTATAACATGAGGAGAGTTTGTATAATCTTAATCTTCGTCTTGGTGTTAACTGCATGCCAAGTTCATGCTGCAAACATTACTTTAAATGATGTGATTGTTTCACTAGAAAATCAACATCTTGATGTAGAAGAGACAAGTAAATCTAAGGATAAGATTTTTAATAATAAGCTGAATGGTATAAAGCCAAACAATTATACGTTACAGGACAAATCATTATTGATCTATATTTTCGACTCTGAAGAAAATAGAAAAAAAGGTCTTAAAGATTTTCAGAAACAAACAGAAAGTATGAATACTGTATCTCATGGTGTTTACGAAGTGAAAAATGTTTTAATCTTTTATGTATATGAAAAGGACTTAGACAATAGCATCGAGGAAGGCATTCAACAAACGATAAATAATTTAGAAAGGTTAGCTTTATAATACTAAAAAAATAGGGGCATTTCTCTGGACTGAGATCCCCTATTTCCATTCCAATTATAATTAATTTAGTGGTCTTGATATGATAAACTCATACTTTTCCACATTTTCATCTGCTTCCATAGGTACACCAAATACAGTTGCTGCGTTAATAGTCGTTTCAACATTCGAAAGCTCATCTTGTGTCAATGACTCAAAAATGTCAGGATTCATTCTGATTAAAGTAACTTGCTTACCTTGTGAAGTAAGATATTCAATTCCTTCGTGCAACCTATTTAAAAGTATTTCCATTTTGATTCCTCCTCCATTATTCCACATGAATAGCTTGTCCTTAAAAAAGAAAAATATATAAAATGCTCGTTTAATGATTCATTCATATAAAACGTAATTTCTACATCAAATAAATGCTTTTATACATGAATCAAATTAGTCGTTACCTTGGCTCATCGTTTAACCTATCTAAGACTTACTTAACTTGCCGGTACAAATAATTTATAAATGATACGCATCCAAACAATTATTACATTGACATTTTAAACTAATAGAATTAACATTTAAAAGAGTCAATTGAAAATGATTATCATTACTAATTAATCTTCAATTTATTTCAAATTTTAATGATGAAGAAGGAGTTTAAATGATGAAAAAGCTATTTATGATATCCTTACTGTTCTTTGTACTTATCCTTGCTGCATGTGGAGACAAGGAAACAAATAAGGAGCAAGGAAAAGAAGAAACAAAATCAGATACGATTACATACCAATCAGAAACTGGCCCTATCGAGGTTCCGGCAGATCCACAAAGAATAATTACTCTTACAAACGGGCCAAATGCTTTGGCATTAGAGGCAAATGTAGTTGGAATTGATGATTGGACAAAGATGAACCCTCTTTTTGAAGAACGATTAGACGGGGTGGAAGTTGTAACCGAGGAGAACTTAGAAAAAATCATCGAACTTGATCCAGATTTGATAATTGCAGGTTCTCATATGAATAACATTGAAAAATTAAATGAAATTGCCCCCACAGTTGTTTTTACGTGGGGAAAACTAGATTACTTAGAACAGCAGCTTGAAATTGGGAAGCTTCTGAACAAAGAAAAAGAAGCGAAAGAATGGATAGAGGATTTCAAATCACGCGCTGAATCGATTGGCGAGGCTATTCGCGCTAAAATCGGTGAAGATGCAACAGTTTCTGTGATTGAAAGTGGAAACAAGGAGTTTTATGTGTTTGGAAATAATTATGCACGTGGAACAGAAATCATGTACCAAGCAATGGGGTTGAATATGCCCGAAAAGGTAAAGGATACAGCTCTTGAATCTGGGATCTACGTTATTTCAACTGAACTACTTCCAGAATACGCAGGTGATTATGTAATTTTAAGCAAAAATCCAGACGTCGATAACTCTTTCCTAGAAACAGATCTATGGAAAAACATCCCTGCAGTTAAGAATGGTCAAGTATATGAAATCAATACAAAGGCTTCTACCTACAGCGACCCTATAACTTTAGAGCACCTTCTAGATTTCTTTGAAAGCTCGTTTTTGAATAAATAAGGACCCGTAAAACGTGAAATCAAGTTGCTGATTTCACGTTTTTTAATTTCTATACTAGTTATTTGTTTTACTTAATAAGAACGTACCGGTGAAATGAGTTGAAGATAAGAGGACTGTTCAATAGACTCAATTAAAATTGGGCTCATTGATCCGTTAAAACTAACTTTTATCTCTTCATCTTTTATTTTCTTTAACGCATCCAACAAAAAAATCGCATCAAGTGAAATAGTTAGATTATTGTCCCCAGTGATTGCTTTAATACTTAGTGTTTCTTCAATCTTCCCTATTTCTGTAGAATTAGAGGAGATTTTGATTTTAGCACCATCGTTAATTTCTAGCTGTACATTGTTATTTTTCCATTCACTTGCAAAAAGACAAGCTCTATCTATTGCTTTTAATAGCTGAACTGTATTAAGTATAATGGTTGTCCTGAAATTATTTGATAGTAGGCCGGATATGTTAGGATAATTTCCATCAATTAGTTTAGAAAAGAGGGAGATGGTATTTGACTTAAATACTATGTACCTTTCTGTCACAAATATGTTTATTACACTAGATTCCTTGTTAATTAGATTGGATAGCTCAATTAAACTTGTGGCTAGAACATTGAAAGAACCATTAATAAATGAATTTGTGGTAAGCTCCCTTAAAGCCAAACGCTGTGAATTTGTTGCAATACACGTGAGCCGCTTTTGATAGAAAGACATATTAACTCCTGTTAAGACAGGTCTAGATTCATTCTTCGAGGCTGCATACACTGTTTGTTTAATAATTTCTACCAACTCATCACTTAGAATTTTTATGGATTCAGTCTCCTCCATTTGTGGAAGACTAGGATATTCATCTGCGTTGAATCCATATAGAGTAGTTACAATTTCATTCGCTTGAATGGTAACGTGCTTTTCTTCATTTACTTTTATATGTATTTTTCCAGGTAGCTTCTTTAAAACTTCACTTAGAAGTTGGGCTGAAACTACAATACTACCTGTATGACAGACTTCCAAAACTTCCAGTTCATCTTTCCATACAGGAATAACTTTTTCGATAATAATATCAGAATTGCTTCCAACAAGAGTTAAGTGATTGTGATCAACAGTTATCTTAATTCCTGAGAGAATAGGGAACTGTGTTTTTAAAGAAACTGCTCTATTCACTTCTGAAATTGCCTTGTTAAAACATGCACTATCTATTATAAATTCCATAAAAACGGCTCACCTCATTTAAGCTTTAAGCATTACTACTTCGACTTCAGTTACCAATTCCCCTCTATTTTTTCTTATTAAATAAGTTAGACGTCTATACACTACTCATTTTTTCTATACATAAAAAAACACCGTTCCAGTCAACAACTGAACGATGCTTTATTTACCTTATTAATCGGTTGGATTTAACAACTTGGACTTACCAATGGTGAATCTTATTTGTTTTTAAGATACTCCATACCTTTAGCAGTGATCCCTAAAACTAGGTTATCTGAACCCTGCCCGCTATCCACTGCATATTCCATTTTGATCAGGTATTCAATCGCTTGTTTACTATTAAGGTCAGTATTTACCATAGCTTTAGGTAATACATAGCTCGCGCCATTATTAGCAAAATGATAATCATACAGACTTTGTAACAAAATATCCGATATTTTATTTATTTCTTCGTTAGTCAAGCTCATCACTCCTCAGTAATCAATATACAACATTCAAGAAAAAAACTCTTTGTATTTGCTTCAGACAAATAACATAAAAACACCCCGTAAATGTTAGTTGGTGTCTAACATTTACGGGGCAGATCAAATTGATGGTCTTACTTAACTAAAACACCGAATTACGCGTTAGCAGCACAATCAACAAGTTCTCAAAATCATATTGTTGGAATTGTTAATTAATTAAGAGAGAAATGTTAAATGCTATTCCTTTCCCTCCAGTTTTGATAATACAGCGTTTATCTGTGCCTGTGTGAGTGGCGCCCATGCTGAGCTATCAGAATCGGATAACGCTGATGCGGGGCTTTCCCCCTGACTCATCCATTTGGCCTGATAGGGCACTTCTTCGAAGATTACCCGCTGACCGGCTTCATATTTAGCCGTTTCTAACCAGGAAGGATAGGCATCTTTCGGTAATGTAGGCTGTGGAATTGGTTTTTCACCAGGCATAACGGGACCTATGAGATTCCATGGCGTTTCCCATGACTGAAGAACCGGATTGTCAGGAACATCACCCTTTGTCCACCACTTAGCCTCGTAGACGTTATGGTGCCGAACGACTTTGTCACCTTCAAGGTACATGACCGTTGGTGACCATATCTGGTAGGGACTTGTTTCCGGGTTATCAGGTTCCTGTTCACTGGCTGACACTTGATCGGACGTTGTTATGAGACCAGCACTCGTAACAATATCCCCCTTAAAATTCATACCTAGCAAATCAGAAAAGCCGAACTGCGTTTGTTCCACGCCACTACAGGCGTCTGAAACTATACCGACGTCAACATAATTACTTCCGCACATAATATCTCGATTAACCGACCACATGGACATTCGGCCAACACCACGGGAATGAGCAAATTCGTTTAGGGCTTGAGCGTCATTCAAGGTAAAGACTTCGTTTCTAAAATCGTTTTGGCCGATCATCGGCGTTGCACCAATCTTTGACCATAAGGTTTTATCACTTAAGTGGATACCTACCCGTTTGTAAAGTATCTTCAATTGTCGTTGAGTCTGTATTAAAGCGTTTTCTGAAGCAGTCAGCATCGTTTGATCAGACGATAGACTTGAACCGTAATCCATCGTCATCACGTTTACTCCCGCTAGATCTACGCCATTCTCAAGCAGTTGTTCAACAGCATTCGTGCCATCCTGACTCAATCCTTGGGGTGAGACAGGTAGTGTCACCCATACCGCCAGTTGCTTGCCAACTGCCCGTCTTTCTGACTGTAGTTTAGCAATTACCTCAGCACGACGGTTGCCAGCAGCAGTATCTGTAAGTCCAGAATTTTCAAGATCCAAGTCTATTGTAGTCAAATTATATCTGTCAATAACTGATTGATATGCGGATAAGAGTTCATCCGTGGATGTACACCCTACTGCCAGTTCATTGTTTTTTACACCGCCGAAGGAAACGGCTACACTCCCCCCTTGTTGATGTAAGCGAGCAATGCGCCGATCTAAATCGAGAGTTTCGCTAGCTTGATTCAATGTGTAAGCCCCGCCCCAGGAGGGTGCACAAGGATTTGTCGGATCAGAAACAATGAATGCCAAAACAGCGTCCTTATGTTCGGTGGACCCTAGATTCTGAAACATAAACATTGGGGTAGCAGTTACGTCTACATATGGTGCAAACCATTGATTCTGCGCTGCAGCCCGAGAGACCCACAAATTCCCTATCTTGCCAGTTGCACCGAGGAAACCACCGGTGAAAAGACCAGCAATAATCATACATAGAATTGTCAAACGAAATAGTGATAATCTCCGTTCCTCTACTTGTATCTTCGTGACTCTGGTCATGAGTGCACCACTTCTTTTTCTTCTACGTGTGGTGTTAATGTAGTCAATGTACTCTGATTGGAGGCATTATTAGACAGTCGCATCCCGGCATCGCCGTGATAAAGAATTGCTTGCCAGTCAAGACTTTGTGCATGCTCCTTCTCCTGATCTTTCTGTTTTTTCTTTACCGGAACGTATAACCAATTTTTGATGCCGAGCCATACGTCAACAACTGAATTTTTTATACCAATAAATTCCACTACAGCCCATGTGGCTGTAATTACATTGAATGCTGCGAAAGCAGCATTTCCCCAGTTTTCCAGCATGATGCCACGCCACAAAATAACCAGTGAGATTCCAATAATGAGATGTGGTGAAATAACATACAACATTGGAGATACTGTACGGTCCTTTATTTTAGGTGTGCGAGCAAAGGGGATTTTTTGGGCACTAAGAGCCTGCTGTATTGATGTAAGCACACCAGCTAAATTCACGGGTAAGAGTATCAAGTTGAAACCATAAATCCTGAAGACATCGCTCCGTTTATAATTGCAATATTTTAAATCGCTGGACATCGCTAAGAAGTATGGTAACGCCGCAAAAATTACTAATGGACTTAGGAGACGCCCATCTATGGGGTAAGCTAACATAAATAATAGCCCAAAGCTCGCCCAAGAAATAGAAGCCAGATAATTCACACGGATTAATATTTCGGTCTTAGACACCGTGTTTCCTTGTTTTTTACGATTTCGAACCAATGACCATAGCTTCGGCAAAATGATAAGCCCCCCATTCGCCCATCTACGTCTTTGTACAATAAGTGAACCAAAATCAGGCGGAGTTGCACTGTAACTTAGACGTTCAGGATAGTTGATAAGCGTCCAATCATGTTTGGCTAGATCGACACTAGATTCCGTATCTTCGATAACAGTGCGGTCCTGAATATACCTTCGTATTTCAAAGTTACCCACCCATTCCGTCTCACTGATTTGTTCCAATGCAGACTTCCGTATAATAGCATTGGCTCCGACCCAGAATGTTGCGTTATAGTAAGTCATACCTTGGTGTAGAATATGTTGGATGTCAGTTGTAGCTCCAGCAATCCGCTCAATGCGGGTAGCGGCTCCACGAAATGAAGAATACGGTGTCTGAACCACCGCAACACGTACATTATCCGGTTGCTGTAAGAAATAGACCAAGCGTAAACAATAACCCGGACGCAGTATGGAATCTGCATCTAATGTAAGTACAAATTCGCTATCCGGAAATGTAATATTCCTGCCGTTCTGAATTTCGGTCGCGGGCACCAGTATAGGACCATCCGGTGTTTCTACCTGATCAAACGTGCGACCCATAAGTCCGATATAAGAATTAAGATTCATGGCTTTATTGGGCTCGTGAGATAATGAAGCGAATTTTTTCCGTTCGAAAATATCCAGTTCCGTATTAAATATCCAGGTCAAACGTTTATAGAGTTGACTGATCCTGTTAACGGGAATACTTACCTTTTCATTGTAGGAAGCAAGCAAAGCTTTATAAACCAAGCGCAACTCACTTGATAAACCGCCCACCACTTCATCTGCAAAAAATTCCCCAACATGGTCACCAATCTCTTCCTTATTGACCAACTGATCTAACCAATCCGCCGCCCAGGCATAGTGTTCAGCCAGTTCCTTCGTAATCTCTGGTCTGATATGCGATGACGACTCCAGCTCGCTTAGGTATTCTGTAAGTTTAGACTCAAATAGCTGACGGGGGGCAGCAAATAAATCATTGATTTCCTTAACCAACTGCCGAGTGGCGTTGAGTCGATCTGAAGCCGCTGGATCTTTCGGGTACGGGGCGTCATCCAAAAGGAGAACAATTCGGATATGGGGATACTCCTGTAGAGCAGCAGATAACAGGGTCTTTCGAACAACTTCCGGCTCTTCATCGTAAGACGGTATCAATACAGTAACCTTCGGCTGATTCTTCTCCAAGTACCTATCAATATCAGCACGAGGTATACGTACATGTTTACTAAAACGCTGCAAGGCACCCTGTCGTGCTATGAGATACATTAGAGCTGAAAAAGTTAGAAGTGTGACAATTAACAGATATCCGAGTGACTCCATCACGAACTGATATGTAATCGGACCCTTGAAATACTCCTTTATAATTGTCGATATTACATAAGCAATCCAGAATCCAATAGTCATTATTATTGCTAAGCCGCCATATGCCATTTTCCTAGTAGACGGCTTGTCATGAAAAATCGACAGGGGCGTTGAGTGACGCTCCGTACCCCACTGCCGTTTCAGCTTCCTAGTGCTTTGAGAACGTAACATATTTTAAGTCTGGCCTCCTCATTATTATTTCTACACCAAGCACGACGGCTATTGGATGGCTTGTTTGTATATAATATGGGTAGAATTCAAATTATATTCCAGATTTCGGGAAACCTCTCTGCTGAAATTGAAGTAAAGCTTCTAATTCAAATATTTATTGCCGAAGATGAACTGATCGGTGAAACAAAGATACGCAAAATGAGAAACAATGAATGGCCGATACAACAATCAATACTTTAAAGACTCATCTTATCATTCAAAATCAAAACAAACTTATATTGAAAGATGTATTTCGACATGATCTCAACTTAATACTCTGTAGAAAAGACGGAGAACCTATGCCAAAGTCTTCTCTATTTGATGCCTTCGAACGAATCCTCAAAAGGGCAGAAATAAAAGTCTTTGCCTATACATTCCTTACGCATACTTATGAAGTTTTATTAATGGATGGTAGTAACCAAATAACTGCTGATGTATATACTCATGTATCAAACAAAATAAAAAAAACACCGAACAAGTCAACTTACGACTGAACGATGTTTTCAAATAATATTTTTTACCTATTTTATGGGGTGAAAATAATTTTCACCAATAATTCTACTAAAACCACCCCATAAATCTAGTCAACAATCCTCGTTAAATTAAGCTTAGTACATCTTCAAGTATTGCTCACGTTCCCAAGGATGTACAGTCGTACGGAACATATCCCATTCGATTTCTTTTGCTTCTACGAAGTTAGCATAGATGTGTTCACCTAGTGCTCCGCGAATGATTTCGTTTTTGCCTAGCTCTTGAACTGCAGCATGTAATGATGGTGGTAAGTTATGGATACCATTTTCAATGCGCTCTTCTTCTGACATAACATAAATGTTACGGTCTACTGCTGGTGGTGGTGTTAATTTGTTTTTAATACCATCTAATCCCGCTTGAAGAATAACTGCCATAGCCAGGTATGGGTTTGCTGCTGGATCTACAGAACGAACCTCGATTCGTGTGCTTAAACCTCTTGAAGAAGGAATTCGAATTAAAGGACTACGGTTTTGACCTGACCATGCAACGTAACAAGGTGCTTCGTAGCCTGGTACAAGACGTTTGTACGAGTTAACAGTTGGGTTAGTGATTGCAGTGAAGCTTTGTACATGCTTCAATACACCAGCCATAAATTGCATTGCTGTTTCACTCATTTGCATATCTGCAGACTCATCGAAAAATGCATTTTCTTTCCCTTTGAATAATGAAACGTTAAAGTGCATTCCTGAGCCGTTCACACCGAACAATGGTTTTGGCATGAATGTTGCATGTAGACCATGCTTACGAGCAATTGTTTTAACTACAAGCTTGAACGTTTGGATGTTGTCACAAGCAGTTACAGCGTCTGCATATTTGAAGTCGATTTCATGTTGCCCTGGAGCTACCTCATGATGAGATGCTTCAATTTCAAAGCCCATTTCTTCTAATTCAAGTACGATATCACGACGACAGTTTTCCCCAAGATCCATTGGAGCTAAATCGAAATAACCGCCATGGTCATTTAAGTCAAGTGTCGGCTCGCCTTGAGCATCTAATTTAAACAGGAAGAATTCTGGCTCTGGCCCTAAGTTAAAGCTAGTAAACCCTAACTCTTTCATTTCTTTTAATATACGTTTTAAGTTACTACGTGGATCTCCAGCGAATGGAGTACCGTCTGCTTTATTTACGTCACAGATAAGACGAGCTACTTTCCCTTTACCTGTAATCCAAGGGAACACTACCCATGAATCTAAATCTGGAACTAAAAACATATCTGATTCTTCTATACGAACAAATCCTTCAATTGAGGATCCGTCAAACATCATTTTATTGTCAAGAGCTTTATCGAGCTGACTCACTGGAATTTCCACGTTTTTAATCGTACCTAGTATGTCTGTAAATTGAAGACGAATAAAATTCACCTCATTCTCTTGAACGAACTTTTTGATGTCTTCTTTAGTATACTTACTCATTTTTCCACTCTCCTAAATATTTGATATTTTTGTTGAAGCTTACTTAACGAAAAAAGCGGGATAAGTCCCCTTGTCTTAAAGAAGCACGTTGCTGACTTTGTGCCAGTCGCATCTCTTCCTTTACAATGGCGCGTAACTCTTGATCAGAAATTACTTGTCGAACATCCTTAGAGGTTGCAGGATTTTTCTTCATTTCAAAAATTTGTTTAATACCGGCTATGTTCACACCCGATTTCAGAAGGTCTTTAATCTCTAACAAGACATCGATATCATCCAGTGAGAACATGCGTTGCTTACCTTCCGTCCGTGCAGGCTGAACTAATTCTTGCTCTTCATAATAGCGAATTTGTCTAGCGGTTAAACCAGTTAGCTGCATGACAATATTCATCGATAGCAGTGGCATGGAACGTCTCCATTCCTTTTCCATCGCTGCACCTCCTATGTAGGTTATAAACATAGTATATGTGATGTTAGCTAACATGTCAACACCATGTCAGAAAAACTTACATAAAATTTTCAAAAAAATTAAACCACTCTCTATATTTAGAAAGTGGTATTTTTTGTTATTTATTCAAGGACTGAACTGCTCCTAAAATCGCATATTTGACATGTTCGTATGTTAACCCACCTTGTATAAACGCCGTAAATGGAGGTCTGATCGGACCATCTGCAGTCAGCTCCATGCTTGAGCCTTGCACAAATGTACCCGCAGCCATAATAACATCGTCCTCGTAGCCTGGCATATAGGCCGGCTCTGGGGCAAATTGGGCATTAATGGGTGAATGCATTTGGATTGCCTTGCAGAATTGAATCATTTGCTCAGGTGTCTGAAAGGAGACGGATTGTATTAAATCCGTACGTTTTTGAGTGTAATGTGGCTCCGTTGACATACCTACTTCCTCCAATACTGCGGAAGTAAAGATTGCGCCTTTAACTGCCTGTGAGACAACATGGGGAGCTAGGAAGAATCCCTGATACATATCTAATAATGTGTTCAGTGAAGCACCCGCCTCTGAACCTATACCCGGAGAAGTCATTCTGTAAGCGCATTTTGTAACAAAATCTTTTTTTCCTGCAATGTACCCACCAGTTTTAGCAATCCCACCACCAGGATTTTTAATCAGAGATCCTGCCATTAAATCTACCCCGACATCAGTCGGCTCTAAGGATTCCACGAATTCTCCATAACAATTATCTACAAAAATAATGACGTCCTGCTTAATCAATCTAATTTTTTCTACCATTTCCTTGATTTGCGACACTGTGAAAGAAGGACGAACAGCATAGCCCTTTGAACGTTGGATGGCGACCACCTTGGTTTTGTCATGTATTGCATTTTTAACTGCTTCCCAATCCACCGCTCCTTCCTCTAGCAAGTCAACGTGCTGATAACTGATACCAAAATCAGCTAAAGAGCCCGTATCCTCTTCTCCGCCACTGACAATCGACTGTAAAGTATCATACGGTTTGCCGGTTATGTATAACAGCTCATCATTTGGTCTAAGAACACCAAATAAACTGATAGAGATTGCATGAGTCCCGCTAATGATTTGCGGTCTAACTAGAGCTGCCTCTGCTCCGAAGGTTGTTGCATATACTCGTTCTAACGTATCCCGACCTTCATCGTCGTAGCCATAGCCAGTCGAAGGATTAAAATGATGATCACTCACATGATGTGTTTTGAAGGCATGAAGGACTTTTTGTTGATTGTGAAACGCGATACGTTCTACTTCTTTGTGATAATCTGCAATCTTGGCTTCTGCCGAAGTTGCCAGAGCCAATACTTTTTCTGATAAGGTAGTTGTAAATTCCATGATGCATCTCCTAATTCTATTCATTGTACTTTGTATTTTGTTTGATGAATTATACTTTTAAACTCGTTTTTGATAAAAGAGAAAAGACTAATTTCAATAAATGAAATTAGCCCCTTATTGCATTAAATATTTAGAATTGCACTTCCCCGTCCCAGGCCATCATTCCACCTGTTACATTCGTTACATCGTAACCATTCTCTTCAAGGACTTCACAAGCCATCGCACTGCGGCCACCAGCTTTGCAAATTATGTAATGAGGAACGGACGGGTCGATTTGATCCAAGCTTGTTTCCACCTGACCTAAAGCAATATGCTTAGCTCCAGGAATAATTCCTGCATCTACTTCCTCTTGTTCGCGCACATCAATAATGTTGACTTGTTCGCCCGCATCTATTTTTTTTAGAAGTTCATCTGTCGTAATAGTTTTCATAAATAACCTCTCCACTTCATTTAAAGATTCTATCAAATAATAATTGGAGCAAGTGGAACTGTCAATGAATTAGATTTTACTCTTCTGATAGCTTTACAAGCTTAGATGGAGCAAATGTAGAAATCGCATGTTTATAAATGAGCTGTTGCTTCCCATCAGATTCGAACAATACAGTGAAATTATCATAGGATTTCACTGTCCCCTTTAGTTGAAAGCCATTTAACAGAAAGACTGTTACAAAGATTTCGTTCTTTCTTAACTGATTTAAATAGTTGTCTTGAATATTCATTGGTTTCATCCCAATACCCCCGTTTGCAAATTCACTTAAAAACGTATCACTTTAACTATTCGCTTAAATTATTGATTTTCCTGCAAGAACCTACTAATTTCTTCTAAAATACTTTCACGGTCATTAAATGGATCGAACCATTGAATATCCATTTTGTTACGGAAATAGGTTAACTGTCGCTTAGCATACCTTCTAGAATTTTGTTTAAGCGTTTCCACGGCATCCTCAAGAGTCGAATTCCCATCCAAATAGGCATAGATTTCCTTATACCCTATTGCTTGAATGGATTGAACATCTCTTATGCCTTTATCATAAAGACCTTTTACTTCCTGTAACAGCCCTTGTTCTATCATCAGATCTACCCGCTTATTTATGCGCTGATACAATATCTCACGATCGATTGTTAGACCAATGATATAATGCGGAAAAACCTTTTCCTTGCCTTGGTTTTGCTCAATCTCGTCTCTTTGCTTTCCAGTTAGCTCTTGCCTCTCGATTGCTCGAATGACTCTTTGCACATTGTTCGGGTGAATGTCCTTCGCAGCCACTGGATCTACATCCTGCAGCATCGAATATAATACCTCAGAGGACATACCTTCCAGCTCCTTCACCCTTGAGCTGTCTTGCTTTGGCTGCTCTGAAAAGCGGAAATCGTATAAAACCGACTGAACATAAAGTCCAGTCCCCCCAACAATAATGGGTACTTTTCCTCTAGAGGCAATATCCTTAATCTTTTCTCGTACGAGCCTTTGATACTCCGCCACAGAGAAGCCCTCTGTCGGATCTTTGATATCCAACAGATGGTGTGGAACATTTTCCATTTCTTCTTTTGCTATTTTCGCTGTTCCAATGTTAAGTTCTCGGTAGACCTGCATAGAATCCCCATTAATGATCTCCCCGTCACAAAACTTTGCCAGCTCTATACTTAATGCTGTCTTACCAACTGCAGTTGGTCCTACAATCGCGATAACTGCTGGATTACTATTCATCCTTCATCATCCACTTATATAAAAATTCCATTGTTTGCTCTTTCCCTAATTCCTTTAAAAGTTCATGCCTTGCATCTTCTATCAATTGCACGGTTATATTTTTCATACCTACTTTTTTCATACCTTCCGCTACTTTAAATACATCCTTGCCGTCTTTTCCCACCGGATCCTTTGCTCCACTTATTATTAGCACTGGTAGATCCTTACGAACTTTCATAATCTCTGATTCTTTATGAATAGCTCTCATGCCACCAAACATATCGACATATAGCTGGTTAGATGGGATAAAACCACATAGTGGATCCTCTATATACTTCCTTACTTCCTCCCCGTCTCTAGTTAACCAATCGAAAGGAATTTCCGGATGAGCCACTTTCTTGTTGAATCCGCCAAATGCTAGCGAGTTAAGCAAAGGACTTTCTGCCTGTGGTGTTTTAATCTTAGAAGCTGCTTTACCAATTAGTTTTCCCATGTTTCCTAAAACGCCAGGATCATATGCTGAACCACTTAGGATGACTTTAGATAGAGAATCACTATATTTTTGCATATATCGACGAGCGACGAACGAGCCCATACTATGTCCGAATAAAATAAGTGGAAGATTCGTTAATCCTTCTCGAACAGTTAACAGCACTTCACGTACATCTTCCGTAATTCTTTCAAAGCCAGCACGGTCTGCAAAATAGCCTAACTGACCATTCTTTACAGCCGTCTTTCCATGACCGCGATGATCATGACCACTTACGATAAAACCCTTATCAACCAGAAAATCGACAAACTCATCGTAACGCTCAATATGCTCAGCCAATCCATGCATAAGGTGAACATGGCCAATTGGTGTATCAGTTGGTATACATCTCATCACATAAATGAGGTGTCCGTCTGACATCTTTGCTTCTAAAATTTCCTTCACTCCACAACACTACCTTTCGAAAACATAGCATCCATTAAAGCTTCTTCTAATTGTTGCGAAAAACTTTCGGTCTCTTCCTCTGAATACTGGAGCAATTGCTTCATGACATTCAGCACTTCATCTTTATACAATTTGTATTGGTCAATACGGAAATAAAGCATACCCGTTCTTCTTACCAAGAAGTCTACAGGGGAGTACGTCATTTCTTCATGCACTGCATAGTAAATCTGCGCTAGCAAACCTAATGGCAAATTGGATGGAACAGTAGAGAGGATATGAGCGTATTGGAACACTTTATCGACATTAGAGCCGTAAAGCTTAGCCAACCTTCTTCCCTCTTCTTGCGTCAACCCGTAGGAAGGAGCGATTTGCTCTTTTAATGCAACAAACCCTTCGAATTGTTCGGAGCCACCAATTTCACCACCAGACAAATTCAAATGCTTCGTTACACAAGGGCCATACTTTTCATCCCCAAGTTGTTTCGATATCTTATCGACGATTGTTTCTGCCATTTTACGATAGCCTGTTAGCTTGCCGCCTGCTATTGTTAGTAGGCCTGCCTCCGATTGCCAAATTTCGTCTTTTCGTGAAATTTCAGATGGATCTTTTCCATCCTCATAGATTAAAGGACGTACACCTGCCCATGTAGATTCCACATGCTCAATCCCAACTTGGACACCAGGGAACATATAATGGATGGCATCTAAAAGATATTCAACGTCCTGTAAAGTCGCTACTGGATTTTGAATTTTTCCTTCAAAAAAGGTGTCGGTTGTACCAACATATGTTTTGCCGTCTCTAGGTATAGCAAATACCATTCGTTTATCAGGTGTATCAAAATAGATGGCCTGATGCAATGGGAAAATAGATTGGTCGATTACGACGTGGATACCTTTAGTTAGTCGCAATTTCTTTTTATTTTCGATTGCGTCTAGCGCTCTTACGCCGTCTACCCATGGTCCAGTTGCATTTACTACTTTTTTAGCATGAATCGCGATTCTCTTGTTAGTGACCATGTCTACTATTTCAGCACCAACTACTTTATTATCATCACTATAAAGGAATGATCTAGCCTTAGCATAGTTTAAGCATACGGCTCCTTTTTCAATCGCTTTTTTTATAACCTCAATCGTTAGTCTCGCATCGTCCGTTACATACTCAACGTAATACCCACCACCAAGAAGATCCTTACTTTTAACTAAAGGTTCTTTTTCTAGTGTTTCCTTGGCAGAAAGCATCAGACGACGCTCTTCTCTTTTTACACCTGCTAAATAATCATATAGCTTTAACCCAGCTGAAGTACTTAATGGACCAAACGTTCCTTGCTTATGAAATGGAAGGAGCATGCCAGTTGGTTTGGAAACATGGACTGCATTTTCATAGACAATTTCTCTTTCTTTCCCAACCTCGGCTACCATTTTAATTTCCATTTGCTTAAGGTAACGCAAGCCACCATGGATTAGCTTGGTCGATCTGCTGGATGTCCCTGCTGCAAAGTCCTGCATTTCAACTAAGGCTACGGACATCCCTCTTGTTACCGCATCAAGCGCTATACCTGCTCCTGTAATACCGCCTCCGATAACTAAAACATCGAATTCGTAAAAGTTTAATGTATTAAGTATTTGTTCACGTTCTACTGAAGATTTCACTTATTCCACTCCTCATCCTGAAATTTAAATAATCTCGTTGCTTCAACGGCTAATTTCCAGCCTTTATATAATCGGTTTCTTCTTTCTTCCTCCATTTGAGGTTCATATAAGCGCTGGCTTTCCCTTAAATCGGACAGCTCCTGCTCATCCTTCCAGAACCCTGTCGCCAAGCCGGCAAGGAAGGCAGCTCCTAGTGCGGTTGTCTCGTTAAGTTTTGCAAGCTCCACTGGTAAGTGTAACAAATCACTTTGAAATTGCATGAGGAATTCATTACTTACAGCACCACCATCTACTCGCAATACTTCCACATCGACACCAGATTCACTAATCATCGTATCTAAAACATCCTTCGATTGGTAGGCTAGCGACTCGAGTGTTGCACGGATAAAGTGTTCCTTGGTCGTGCCTCGGGTCAGACCAAATATAGAGCCTCTTGCATCAGAATCCCAATAAGGGGTTCCTAATCCTACAAAGGCAGGGACGACATATACCCCTTCTGTCGAATCCACCCGCTTCGCATAGCTTTCAGATTCACTCGCACGCTTTAGCATACGAAGCCCATCACGAAGCCATTGTATAGCAGAACCAGCGACAAAAACGCTTCCCTCTAATGCGTAGGTCACCTTCCCATTTATGCCCCATGCGATTGTCGTCAATAAACCGTTCTCAGAGGTTACCGCTTCCTCTCCGGTATTCAATAGCATGAAGCAACCAGTACCATACGTATTTTTAGCCATTCCCTTGTCAAAACAGCATTGTCCGAACAAGGCAGCCTGCTGATCACCTGCAGCGCCTGCTATATCAATCTCCTTACCGAAGAATACAGAAGGATCAGTTTTCGTATAAACCTCAGAGGAGGAAGCAACCGTAGGGAGCATGCCCATTGGAATATTTAGCTTTTCACAAATTTCCTGATCCCACTTTTGTTCGAATATATTATAGAGCATTGTCCGGGAGGCATTAGAATAATCTGTGACATGAGCCTTTCCATCTGAAAGCTTCCAGATTAGCCATGTATCAATGGTTCCAAACAGTAGCTCGCCAGCCTCTGCCTGTTCTCTTGCCCCCTCGACATTATCTAATATCCATTTAACTTTGGTTGCAGAAAAATAGGGATCTAGCTTTAAGCCCGTTTTTTCCTGGAAGAAGGATTCCAGATTCTCTTTCTTCAGCTCATCAATAATAGATTGTGTCTGCCTCGATTGCCAGACAATTGCATTATAGATTGGTTTTCCCGTGCGCTTGTTCCATACCACCGTTGTTTCGCGTTGATTAGTAATCCCAATGGCATGGACGTCTCCGGGTTGACTGCCGCTTTCTGTTAAAACTGCCGCCAATACCGATAGTACGGTTCCCCAGATTTCCTTCGCATCATGCTCCACCCAGCCAGACTTTGGAAAGTGCTGCTTGAATTCCTTTTGCGCAGAGTGAACGATATTCCCTTTTTTATCGAATAGAATAGCTCTTGAACTAGTAGTACCTTGATCGATGGATAAAATATATTTTCCCATATAACCCCTCCTACATTACTCGTTTGAACATCTTTTCAATTTCATACGTAGAAAAATGGACAATGACCGGTCTGCCATGCGGACACGTCAAAGGATGCTTCGCATTTTTAAGACTGACTAGCAGCTGCTCCATGTCATGCAACGTTAAATAATGGTTTGCTTTAATCGAAAGCTTACAGCTCATCATAATTGCTGCTTCTTCCCGGAGCTTTTTAATATCTGTTTTGCGATTCGTCAATACTTGCTCGATTAGTCCCTCAATAATCTTAGTTTCATGTCCTTTTGGAAACCATACGGGATGGTCTCTCACAACAAAGCTAGAGGAACCAAATTCCTCCAAGAATATCCCTACTTTGTGCAGCTCATCGATGGATTCTTTAATACGATAGGCCTCATCCAAAGAATAATGGAAGGTTAGTGGCAGTAAAAGTGCTTGACGCTCTGTTACATCCACGTCCCCTACCTTTTCCTTGTAATACTCATACTTCACTCGTTCCTGTGCTGCGTGCTGGTCAATCAAATAAAATCCATCTTCACTTTGAGCAACAATATATGTACCATGGATTTGGCCGACCACATGCAAATCGGGAAACGGGTCTCTTAGTTCGAGTTCAGTTTCAGAATAAGGTTCCTCATTAGTAGGAAAGCTCTCTTCCATGACTGTCGTGTTGTCATCCCATTTAGTCGACTCTATTTCAGGTTGTTGATCAGCACTTCGAGTAGGTGTGACAGACATACCTTCCTGCTCCGTTACCTCCTGCTTTACTGGCTCATATGTTTGTTTAAAAAAATCAAACTGGAAACTTGGCTGAGGTTTTGGCTTTACAGGCTTCTCTTTAATCTCTAGTGGTTGTTGAGAACGATGCATCACCTTACGGATGGTTTGTTTCACCAGCTCCATCAGTTCCTTTTCCTTACTCAAACGAATCTGATGCTTCGCTGGATGTACGTTAACATCAGTCAGCATTGGGTCTGTTTCAATGTTTAAAACGACAATTGGAAAGCGCCCTATCGGTAGTAGCGTATGATATGCCTCTACAATGGCATTATTTAATCCGTAATGCTTGACCCAGCGCCCGTTAACCAAAATCGTCATATAGTTTTTAGACGCTCTTGTAATCTCGGGCAGTGTTCCATAGCCTGAGATTTTAAAATCCGACGATTCTGCTTCGAATTTTATCATTTTCTTGGCATTGGACACGCCATATATGGAAGCAAGCACTTGTCTTAAGTCTCCACGGCCGCTCGTTTGTATGATTGTCTGATTGTTATGAGATAGCTTAAATGCTATTTCAGGAAAGCTAAGCGCTAAGCGATTGATCAAATCAATTGTATGTCCTAGCTCTGTTTGAATCGTTTTTAAATACTTTAGTCGAGCTGGTGTGTTGAAAAATAACTGTTTTACTACAATGTCCGTCCCTCTTCGGATTGGGGCAGGAGTACAGGAGATAACTTTTCCTCCTTCTAGCATAACCTTAGTCCCTACATTTTCTCCATCTGATGTCCAAAGATCGATTTTAGAAACAGAAGCTATACTGGCTAAGGCCTCTCCACGGAACCCTAAGGAGCGTATGCGGAACAGATCGTGCTCCGTCATTATTTTGGAAGTGGCATGTCTGGAGAAGGAACGTAAAGCATCCTCCTCGTCCATTCCCTTACCATTGTCTGTCACCTGAATTTTAGCTAATCCTGCCTCCTCTAGCATAATTTCTATGGAGGTGCTTTCTGCATCAATGGCATTCTCTACTAACTCCTTCACTACGGAGGCTGGCCTTTCAACGACTTCCCCTGCCGCTATTTTGTTAGATAAGAGCTCTTCCATTACGACGATTTTCCCCATTGTTGCTCACCACCTATATTTTTTAATCTAGCTCATTTTGTAGCTCGTATAATAATTGAAGGGCCTCTAAAGGTGTTGTACCCGAAATGTTGACCTTTTTAAGCTTTTTCATAATAATTCTTGCTGTTTCATTTTCTTCTTCATTAGTCTCTTCCGCTTTTACAATGGCTACGGGAGCTTCAGAAGAGGTCGCCTCATCAAAAAATGACAGCTGAGTATTTGCCCCGTTTCTCTCATTTGACTCTTTTCTCTCCTGCTGTTCAAACGACTTCAGGATATCTCGAGCTCTTGAGATAATCTCTTCTGGTAGCTGCGCAAGCTCTGCGACATGTATTCCGTAGCTTTTATCGGCTGGACCTTCTTTTAGCTTGTGTAGGAACACTACCTTACCATCTTGTTCAGTAGCAGCCACATGGACGTTTCGTAGCATCGATAACGTTTGCTCTAGTTCTGTCAGCTCATGATAATGAGTGGAGAACAACGTGTTTGCTCCAATATGGTCGTGTATATATTCCATCATGGCCTGGGCTAAGCTCATACCATCGTAAGTAGAAGTCCCACGTCCGATTTCATCAAACAATAGTAAGCTTTTGCTTGTTGCATTGACTATGGCATGCTGAGATTCCATCATCTCAATCATGAAGGTACTTTGTCCCCCTGCCAGGTCATCGGCTGCTCCTATTCGAGTGAATATTTTATCGACGATTGGCAGCTCAGCAGATTTAGCAGGCACGTAGCAGCCAATTTGAGCCATTATGACAGTAATGGCTACCTGTCTCATAAAGGTACTCTTACCTGACATATTCGGTCCAGTAATAAGTAGCATATTTTCCTTTTCAGTCAGTACACAATCATTTGGGACATACAGCTGATTGTTCATCATCTTCTCCACAACCGGATGTCTTCCCTCTTTAATAATCATCGCATTCGAGTCATGGAACATCGGTCTTGTCAGACGATGCTTTTCAGCGACCTCTGCAAACGAAATGAACACATCTAGCTCACTAATTTGCTTCGCTAGCTTTTGCACTAGTGGGATGTATTGTTTAATTTCTTCTCGCAGCTCAGAGAAAAGCTCATACTCTAAAACTAGGCTTTCATCCTCAGCTGAAAGGATAAGGGATTCCTTCTCCTTGAGCTCATCAGTTATATACCTTTCAGCATTTGCTAGAGTCTGTTTTCGGACATATCTTGATTCATCTGCCAAGTGAATGTTCGACTTCGTTAACTCAATATAATATCCGAATACTCGGTTATAGCCTATTTTTAAATTTTTAGCCCCAGTGATCTCTCGTTCTCTTCTCTCGAGCTCTGCAATCCATTTTTTCCCGTTAACAGAAGCATCTCGAAGCTTATCTAAGCGGTCATTGTAACCATTTTTTATAACTCCGCCATCTTTAACAGAAATTGGTGGCTGCTCGCTAATCGCATCCTCTAGCTTTCTCCAAATGTCCTGGCAATCTTCAATCGCTTCTCCTAATACTTGTAGCGTTTCGTCTTGTGTCTCCAATAAAAGCTGCTTGATCTGTGGAATTTTAGAAAGAGACTGTCTAAGTTGGGCAAGGTCGCGTCCTCCAGCACTTCCAAAGCCGATTCTTCCAACCAGTCGTTCTAAATCATAGACCTCTTTGAAAAGCTCTTTTATGTCCTCTCTTAACATGAAATCATCTAGGAAGCTGGTAACTATATTGAGCCTAGATTCAATCGCACTTTTATTGGCAAGTGGCTGATGAATCCATTGCTTTAGCTTTCTACCGCCCATAGCAGTAACCGTTTCATCTAAAAGCCATAACAACGTTCCTTTTTGATCTCCGCTTCGTATCGAGGAAACAAGCTCTAAATTACGTTTAGAATGGTAATCCATTGCAAGGAATGATTCTCTTTCCTGAAAGTTAAACGGTTGAATATGAAGCAATGATCGTTTTTGTGTTTTCTGTATGTATTTTAACAAGCGCTTGACTGTACGATAGGTCTCTGCTGGATGATTTACCACATACTTCGCAGCTTCATCATCCGACAATTCCTCTTGCTCAATGGATAACGTGAAATCGTGAATAGAGGATAAGTCATTTATCACTAAGTATAATTGTTCGCTTACGATTAACTCCTTTGCCTGTAGCGCCAAGAGCTGCTGAACGACTTCCTTCTCGTCTCCTTTTATAATAGTAGTAAACCCGTCACCTGTGGACACATCCAAATAGGAAAAGACAACCTCCTCCGTGGACAATAAATCTGCTGAGGCAATAAAATAATTCGTTTTATTTTGTAATGCCTTTCCCTCCATCAGAGTACCTGGAGTTACCAGTTGAACAACCTCACGTTTAACCACACCTTTAGCAACCTTCGGATCCTCCACCTGCTCGCATATCGCTACCTTATACCCTTTCGAAATTAGGGTCTCTATATAGCTCTGTGCAGCATGATGTGGCACTCCACACATTGGAATGCCATCCTTTCTGCTTGTTAAAGTAATTTCCAAGATGGATGCCGCCTTAATCGCATCATCATGGAATAGCTCGTAAAAGTCACCGAGACGGAAAAACAAAAAAGCATCTATGTAGTCTTCTTTAATCTTTAAATATTGTTGCATCATTGGAGTAATTGTAGTCATTGTTTCCCTCTTCTCATTGTTACTCCCCCTATTATAACAAATTAAATAATCACCGCAGACATAATACGACTTGTTTTTAGATGTTTCTTGTGGGAAAAACTAGCTTTAGAGGAGACCTATTGCAATCATTAGAAGGGACTAGTTAGAAGAGCTACATGACCATGCCAGTGCATGCAATTTATGGTATCTCAAAAAAAAATTCATACTTTAAAGCAAAAAAAAGCCGGCCAGCGCCGGCTTATTAAAGTGAAGATGAATCGTGGAAATCGTCTGAAGAGCTGGATGAGCTGGATGAACTAGATGAGCTAGATGAACTCTCATCCTCGTAAGACCATTCTTCCTCGAAGTCCTCATCATAAACTTGAATACAAACAGTTGTTTCTCCGACTACCTCTGCAAGTAACTCTCTCTCTACCGTAACTTGGAATTCACAGCCTTTTACAATAATTGCTTCTGTGCAATTTGGCTGCTGAATGACACGTACATGAACTTCCTCACCAGTTGCATCTTTGTCTCTATAGCTTAGTTTAATGCGATCCTTGTAATTCACCGTCTCCGTAAATACAGATGTTTTAGAGTGATCGTGGTGGGCATACCACACGTTGATATCGAATTTCCCAGATACTTCTACAAATTTCCCGTGTTTTTTAGATTGGTACGTATGATTGATAACCCAGCACCCTAAAATGCTAGAAGGTGTGTTTGGTGGTCGAAGCGTCTCACAAGATTCCGTTCTCTTTTTACCCTTAGCAACTACTGCTTTCGTCACGATATGTCGCAAATATTTCATGTTCTTCCTCCTTGTAATCAAGTCATAACATCATATGCACCGTTTGCCCAATCGGTTCATCCGTTTGAAGATGTTGTGTAGATTAAAGGAGAAAGAATTTCATTTCTCGTTAGAATTCGACAAGGAGGTGAGGAGATAACTCATCCCTAATTAAATCAATTCAACTACTTCTTAGCGGTTGTTCTCCGTTACGACGGTCGCTTTCCTGGGGTCACGGCTCGAGCCTGTAGTCTCGCCCTCGTGCTGTTCCCCTAGGAGTCGCCGCCTACACTCCAAACAACTAGTATTTCTTCTATCTAGTCAGTTTTAAGATAAATTGAGGTCTTTTTTACTTTCTTAGCACGTTCTTAATTTCTTCATTTTTAAGCTTGAATTTGCCCAAAAATCCTTCTACTTCAATGTCTAAAACATATGAAGAGTCATCTAAGTTTCTATAATCTCGATTTATTTTCCTCATAAATATGCCTGGCGAATAATTGCCACTAATAGTTTGCATCATAACTGGTTCTTCTCCTTCTTTTACATCGAGTTGGAAAGTATCGCAATTATAATCGAGGCAGTGTACTTGATAGGAACTTTCCATCCACTTAGCATAATCAGTTTCACTCGGCTTTAGGATAATGACAACTATAACAAATGTAAGTATCGACAAAGACAGTAAAAACCAGGTTCTTTTGGGCATAAAATACTCCTTCTTTAAAATCATCTTATTTTACAGTAACCATTGGCCACTTAACTTTCCAATTCTTACTCTCCATACGCTTTTTATAAACAGCTTTGAGCTCGTTGCTCGCTTCAAATCGAGGTACCGGACGGACGCGCATTTGAATTACGTCTCCGATACCATGAGGTGCCGTTAATATTAAACCATTAGCTCCTAACTTCACTCCTAATGCTGTAACAGTTTCCGGGAAATTTGCTATCCCGTCCTCTGCTGATTGATACGGTGGTTGATTGTTTACCGTATGCATCCTCGCCTGGTTTTTCACAGACCAAGGGATACCTGGCATCCAGGCCATTAACTGCTGTTCAAATCTTTTCTCCTCTGCCTCATCCAAGCATTTTGGGTCAAAATAGATAACGTCAATATCTGCTAAGGGGGTACGAATATCGTAACCATGGAGAGTATCCCATATTTTTGACCGAACAAAACCAGCGCAAATCCACCAATCGGGAAGATTTAGTTGCTCTGCGACTCTCAGTAAATCCATCATCCATTTGTCATCTTCTATTAGGGCTATTATCTCTTGCTCCGTACGAATATCCCTCTTAAGCATTGGCTTCCCCCTCGTATATTAGTAATAAGAGCTCTTTCCGATAGAATTTCCAGTTGATCCGGACAGCTGGAGGATCTGTTG
>NZ_JABAFC010000044.1 GCF_012843435.1 Psychrobacillus sp. BL-248-WT-3
TGAACGAAGTGAAGCGGAAGCCAAACAGCCAACACTGCATCGAAGCTCATAAGAGAAATGCTACTAGGATGGGTTAAATAGAAAGTGGTCTCTAATGTTCTGCGGAGCTGAACGAAGTGAAGCGGAAGCCAAACAGCCAACACTGCATCGAAGCTCATAAGAGA
Source organism: Psychrobacillus sp. BL-248-WT-3 (assembly GCF_012843435.1). GTDB lineage: Bacteria > Bacillota > Bacilli > Bacillales_A > Planococcaceae > Psychrobacillus. Next base: position 165 of record NZ_JABAFC010000044.1, read on the forward strand.
AATGCTACTAGGATGGGTTAAGTAGAAAGTGGTCTCTAATGTTCTGCGACGAGCAATGCGCAGGTAAATGCCCAGTCCTATGTAATAAAAAGTTGAATTAGATAAGCTCTTAAAATTTTACAACCAGTAAAATTTTAAGAGCTTTTTTAGGATATTATCTAAAACAATGAAGTGAACATAAAAGTCTGAGCAGAAGAATAGATAAAGTAATACAATGGGCTTGTAGATATTTCCAAAATCATTTCTTACTTGTAATTAAAAAGGTGAACCGAATGAATAGAAAAAAAGAGAGGAGTCAAACATGTCTAATAAGAAACAAAGAGGAATAAGAAGAAAAACTAGAAATATGATAAAAAGAATTTTGGAGGAAACCTCGGAATTTCCCTCGGACTTTTATAATGGGTATTGGCATCTCCATTTACCAACTTCAGAAGGGTTTATCGATTCAAACAGAACGCCCATAGGAGTAAAGAAGACCTGTGTTCAAACCTTATTGAAACAGGCTGTTCATTTAATTGAAAAGAAGTCAAATTCTTTAGGGTACTATCGAGTAGTTGTTTATATTGATTTTAAAGCATTATTTGATGCTCAAATCATAGTGTTTGCGGAAGAATTATACTTCAAACAGTTCTTTAATCGAAACAATGATTCTCAAAAATGGCTTCCTTTGAGCAAAGAAAAAAGCCACCCTTGGAGATTAGATATTCCACAAAATATGAAAACATTAGGCTTTGAAGAAAGCATAAGAGACGAAGCTGGAAATGCTTATAAAAAAGATATCTGGTTTATAGGTGAATTAGAAGAAATTTTGGATGGCTTACGTTAGAAATAGAGAGAAACGTTGTAACTTAAGCTGTTTTTAAGCTATAATATGAAGGTTATATTTTTACATAAATAAATTATTATAAAATGCTTTAAAGGATGAAGTCCATGTCTGAACCATTAAAAAAACAAGTTACTGTTCGGTTGCGATCAACAATCCAACACCCGAAGTCTAAAAAAGAATCCTTTGACATTCGTACATCTGGCGTTCTAACCTTAAAGGGAGAGCAGCCTTATTTAGTTTATGAGGAAGTACAGAACGAAAAGGTAGTTCGAACAACAGTAAAATTAAATGCTGAATCTGCGTTAATACTTAGAAGTGGTGGTGTCAAAATGCGCCTGCCATTTCAAAGAGGAGAACAGCAGACCGGTAGCTATGACACAGGCTACGGCACATTCATGATTACAACCAATACAAAGAAATTGCAATTCACAGATGGTCAATTCCTAGTACATTATGAGCTTATAGTGGACGAAGAAGTGGTCGGTACATATAAATTAGAACTAACATATACGGAGGCGGAATAAAATGAATGCAGTAGAAAAAGTCCAACAATCCATTAAGGAAGCTTTGCAGCAAGCAATCCTTAAAGCAGAGCTTGTAACCGAGGAGCAACTGCCATCAGTTCATCTTGAGACACCAAAAGATAAAGCAAATGGTGACTATGCAACAAACATTGCTATGCAATTAACTAAAATTGCGAAGAAAAACCCTCGTCAAATCGCAGAGGCAATTATTGAAAACCTTAATATGGACGGAACAATGATGGAGAAAGTAGACATCGCTGGACCAGGCTTCATGAACATTACTGTACGTAAAGATTACTTGCAGGATGTAGTAAAAGCAGTACTTTCAGAAAAAGAAAATTACGGCCGCACAACATCTGGTGGTAACGAAAAAATTCAAGTAGAATTCGTTTCTGCCAACCCAACAGGTGATTTACATTTAGGACATGCACGTGGAGCTTCTGTTGGAGATTCCTTATGTAACGTATTAGACTTTGCTGGCTACGATGTTTCTCGTGAATATTATATAAACGATGCAGGAAATCAAATCAATAACTTAGCCGTTTCTATTGAAGTGCGTTATTTTGAAGCATTAGGTATGGAAAAGGATATGCCTGAAGATGGATATCGTGGTCAAGATATTATTGATATTGCTGCTGACATTGCAAAAGAACATGGAGACAAATTTGTTCATATGTCTGATGAGGAGCGTTTCCAAGCATTCCGTACTCACGGGTTAAAGGTAGAATTGGCGAAGCTTCAAAAGGATTTAGCAGACTTCCGTGTTAACTTTGATAACTGGTTCTCTGAAACTTCCTTATATGAAGGCGGTAAAATTGATATTGCGTTAAACAAATTACGTGAAAATGGTCATATTTTTGAAGAAGAGGGGGCAACTTGGTTACGCTCTACTACATTCGGAGATGACAAGGATCGTGTACTTATCAAAAGTGACGGCTCCTTCACGTATTTATTACCGGACATCGCTTATCATGAGAATAAGCTAGCTCGTGGCTTCGATCAGCTTATTAATATTTGGGGAGCAGACCATCACGGATATATCCCACGTATGAAAGCTGCGTTTGAAGCACTTGGATATAACCGTGAAAAACTAGAAGTATCTGTTATTCAAATGGTTCAGTTATATAAAGACGGCGAAAAGATGAAAATGAGTAAGCGTACGGGTAAAGCGGTAACGATGCGTGAGCTTGTAGAAGAAGTAGGACTAGACGCAGTTCGTTATTTCTTCGGTATGCGTTCAGGTGACTCTCACATGGACTTTGACTTAGATTTGGCTGTTTCCCAATCAAATGAAAACCCAGTATATTATGCACAATACGCACATGCTCGCATTTGCTCTATTTTACGCTCAGCAGAAACACAAGGTATGAAGGCTACTACTGATTCCTTGGATTTACTGCAAAGTGAAAAAGAATTAGATTTATTGAAAAAAATTGGTGACTTCCCACAAGTGGTAGCAGACGCTGCAAAACTTCGTGCACCTCACCGAGTTGCAACCTATATTCAAGAGCTTGCAGCAACATTCCATAGCTTCTACAATGCAGACAAAGTATTAAATGCAGACAATATGCCACTTTCAGAGGCACGTCTAGCATTAGTGACATCTGCACGTCAAACGATTGCAAATGCATTGAAACTAATTGGTGTATCTGCTCCAGAAAAAATGTAATTAAACCTCTAAAGGCATTAAGAATTCGCTTCTTAATGCCTTTTTTATGCTATGTTAAAGTTAATGGTTGATAAGTATAGAAATTGAGCTTGAGGAAGCATTGCCAAGCTCATTTTATATTTCTTAACGCACCCCGTTACTTTAAGAAGATATTATCTTGCTTCATTGAGCCCTTGATAAAAAAACCTGTAGTTAAAACAATAATACCTATAATACCTCCGATAAATTCAGCAATATAAAAATCTCCATCTCGCACCAAACGAATCAAAAATCCTCCACCAAAAATAATGGTAATAATGCCCCCAAAAAATAATAGAAAATACTTCAAATTATTACCTCCTCTTTTCTTTTTAGTTAACGTTCCCATTCTGTATATATTCACATAATAAATGATTTAGGAAATATACTCCAAGCTCATTTTATGCTAAAGCTTTTACTTACCTGTATGACCGTTAATATAATCAAGCAATAGGTAGGGGCTACACCTCGTAAAAATGCTTATACCTTTCCTCCAGATTAGGCTTCCTTTGGTTGACGGATAGAATTTGTACTTTATTCTTTAGTAGCCACTCCAAATATTCTCCTACATCATGATTTTGATCTGTAATAATTCGGTTTTCCCACACCTGATAAGGTAATGAACTGTCGGTCATCAGCTTTTCTAACACGGTATCCTTGGGAACTAAAACTTCAATTTGATAAGGGAGATTTACTACTAATGTTTTGTCGTCTTTAAACAATGTTCCGTCTTTGATAAACCATATTTTTTTCGTCAGATCCTCCAAAATATCCAGGTTATGTGTGGAAATGAGAAAGCTAATTCCTTGCGCATGTAAGGTGCGAATCAGCTCCTTCAATTCGATCGTACTTGTAGGGTCCAGTCCATTAAAAGGTTCATCCATTAAAATGACAGAAGGCTTTGTTAGAATGCATAATGCAATAAGTAAATGCTGTCTCATCCCGAACGAGTAGGATTTTACGGGCTGGTCGACATAGGATCGAATTCCAATTTGCTCAATAACTTCTTCAATTGCCGTTTTCTCCAACCTATAGATGTTTGCAACAAATGCTAAATGGTCGAATCCAGTTAGCTGCATATATAAATAGTTATCGCTCGGTAAGAAGGTAACGTGTTTATAAAAGTCAGGACTCTGATTAGAGACGTTTTTGACCTTCACCGTTCCATATTCAAACTCTTCAATTGCTAGAATGGATCGTAAAAGAGTGGATTTACCTGCTCCATTTGGGCCTACTAGACCGATAACATCGCCTTCATAAATTTCAAATGAAATATCTCGCAAAACAATTTTTTTCCCATACTTTTTTCTAAGCTGGCGAACTTCTAATACTGACATCATGACACCCTCTTCCTTCTTGGTATGAAGCCTATTAGGAACAATAGCAAACCACTAAGTAACAGAATCATCGACCCATTACGGAAATTGACGGAGGACGAGCTCGCTAATACGGATTTCCAGCCATCTACAATGTTCCATGTATCAAAATAAACAAATGGATTAAGATACATAAAGGAAGTAGTAATGTATTGATTTGCGAAGTAATAACCCAATACGGAAACTAATAATGTGATAACTAAAGAAACATAATAGTTTTTAATCCATCTCCCAATTAAACTAAATAAGCTGTTCAGAAAGAAAATTTGGGCAACGATAAGAAATCCACTTTTAACGAGTAACACTAGTAAACTCTCAAAGTAAAAATAACTATTATCGACAGGAGAAAAAAACGTATTTTCGCTCGCATTTTTAAGAGCATAAACTAAAATCGGATAGTCCGGTTCACCGAATCCACCTATAATTGAACTGACAATAAATGTAATTCCTCCGCTAATTAGAATTGCCCCATAAGCAATTAATAGATTGTAGGCCCATTTGCTTGCATAAATAGATTGGAAAGTAATGGGCTTGGTAGCCAAAAAATGAATGGATGATGTTGGTCGCTGTTCCTCGGAAAGACATGTCCATAGCAGAAGTATAAACACACATAAGACCACCAACATTATGTTCCAATCTAAAAATTTATACATAGTGAACAAGCTACTATTTCCATATTTCGTGTTTCTTTCTTGAGATGATTTTAGTAAGGTGTAGTGTTCGTTACCTAAAGCATAACTAGGATCATTGAAATGAGAAATCCACTGATACCCGATCGGCCATGGTGTAATATTTTTCTTATCTAATATATGCTGTTGCTCCTCAGAAGCCATTACAGTAACGTTCCACATGGGTGAATCTAACTCTTTATAGGATTGGTCGGGCTTCGTAATTTCATTATATTTTTGAGCGAAATCTTTCGAACCAATATTATATTTTAACTCATCCAATACGTTGTATTCGTTTTCAGCGTGTCTAATCATCATGGTGAATGGGTTTTCCTCGGGAAAGTCTGTCGTCCCGTCTCCTGAATCCTCCGACATGCGATTCGCTTCAACTTCTCTATTAAAATCCTCTTCATGGACCCTCCACTGTACTTGTTCTTCAATAAGGAGGTTTTGTAAATCTTCCATAACATTCAAGTATATGGTTGGCAGCTTTTGATAGGTTTGATTGACGATAATAAATGTACTACCGATAATCCCAGTTAACAGAATAATGGTAAGCAACACATGACCTTTGCGCTTCTTTTTAATATGTTCAAATTGAAGCAACTGCATCCTCCCCTCTAGTTTCGGATAAAATCGCTTGCGAGCATAAGCAGGGAGGGGGGAGGTGAATACCACATTCTTCGATTTAAATACCGGAAAGCATGCAAGTATACCTAGAATGAGCAAGAGGAGCATTCCAGTTAAATACGTTACAAAACGATTGGTAGGTAGTAAATGCATCTCATAAGAAACAATTAGATGGATAGGATTAAACATATGAAATCCAAATAGAACAGAACAAATATAGCCACACACGACCAGGACGGTAATGATTGCTAAAAGTACACTAAATGAAAGCCGCTGTTTAAACAAACATATTGCAATCGTCAGCATAAGTGCCACAAAAATTGCCCAACCAATTGGTAGGAAGAGTAGCCATTTCCATACTGGCACCATAACTGTTCCTGCACCAATAAGCATATCTATTGGATAGTGTATCGTCTCTAAATTCCCAGTCAAAAGAGGTGGCAATAAGGTAAAGAATGCTACTAAAATCGTATATACAATCACAAGCATTAAAAAAGGTATGAGATACCCGTAATAGATTGCTGTATTTGAAAGTGAGTTAACTTTAAAGAACTCGAACGTCCTATTTTGTTCATCCGAAATAATTTTATAAATGAAGATGAGAAAAAATAGAAATGCAGTAAAGGGACTGAATAATAGCTGGAATAACTGCTTAGAAAATAGTGCTGTATTAAAAGGGGTCTCTTGTTCCGTAAAAGGTAGGCCTTGTTTCGTTAATGCGGCTGCTTTTTGTTGCTCAACTTTTAAAACCTCAGGATTAATATAACTTATAAAGTCATAGCTTTCATACTCACTATATGCTTTTAAGTAGGCGAGGTTTTCGTTGGAAATATTTAAATCTCCTCGAGTCAGCTTAGTTGATATTTCTTTTAAATACACTTCTTGGATGAGTAAACTGTCTAGTGCTAGTTGTTGTTCCTCGGTTAAGCCTAAATCCTTTTTTTTATTTAATAGGCTACCAATGATAAAATTAATGGTTTCCTTTCGATCATTAAATGTGTCTTGTAGCTCTTGTTGAGTTGTTCCGGATTCATTACTATTAATAGCCATCAAAGAAACGATAAATAGAATGATAATAAAAGGTACCAATAATATGTATTTACTTTTTAAGATTCCTTTCATAACGAAACTTATAACTTCTCTCATGAGTTCCCCCCTGAAAAACAGACGTAGATTGTTCCACTTCCTCTTTATATATGATTATATGCTTGTAGAATCGAGCATATTTTCTAGAAAAAGAAAACATCCCTTTAAATAGTGAAACTTACAGAGAACTGCAGAGTTAAACAACTACGTAAAGGGATGATTTCTAAGAAAGCCTTTATTTTAACTATTCTATCTTCCTATTTATCAAGTTCACGTGATACTGGTGCGTAAGGACCTGTTTTAATGTATCCTGAGAAAAATGAGTAGTTTCCAGAGCCGTCTGCAAAACCTCTATTATAAATATACCCAGAATACGTTTTACCATTTCTAGTTTCAGTTACCCACATAGATTGATCTCTAGTAAAACGAACCGTTCTTGAAACAAAAATTTGTTCTGAAGATACATCAACTTTTGTTTCTTTACTTTCAGTGGCTTGTACATTTTCTGCTTGGGCTGTGAATCCAAAACTTAAAGCAATTACAAAACTTAACAATAATATTTTAAATTTCTTCATAAAGTATATTCCTCCGTATCAAATTTTATTTTTTTAGAAAACAAAATACTTAGGAAGAAAATCGGCCGATTATTCTTACAATTCAATCTTTTCATATTATGATAACCTTGTCCAGCTCTTTTTGTTACACACTTTCTTAGAGGAAATGCCCATTTTTAGTATGTTTTCAAGAGTAACTTGTGTAAGTAATTATAAATATTTTTTGAAATTTTCAAATGTGAGATCAGTCCACATTGCCTTTTAAAAGACGAAACTAGATTAAAATCCATAATTCTATAATGCAGAAAAAGTGCTAAATGCAGCAAATGGATCTCTTTCAGGAATAAAGACATTTAAAAACTTTCAGAATTCTATTCTGGTTCTTTTGTTATCCTAGAGTATTAATATATTTTATTTACAATAGTATTTATTCTAAAACAATCAAATATGTAATATAATGTAAATTATTAATGAGGGAGGTGCTTTTATGGAAAAAGGAATTCTATTGTTTTTAAAGTTAGCTATTGTTTTAATGGGAATCCCAGTTCTTGCTTTATGTATATTTCTAGTACCTGAAATAGCAAGCTTTGTAGTAGAATTATATCCTGAATATGCTTATTTGAAATACCTAGTTTATATCGATTTGTATGCAACAGCTATTCCTTTTTACTTTGCTCTATACCAAGCACTAAAGCTTTTAAATTATATAGGTCATCATAATACCTTCTCTGAACCTTCAGTAAGAGCCTTGAAGAAAATAAAATACTGTGGATTAGCTATTAGCTCTTTATACGTTTTAGGTATGCCAATATTCTTTCTTATGGCAGATAAGGATGATGCGCCTGGAATCATAGGCATCGGACTAGGCATGATTTTTGCTTCCCTTGTAATTGCAGCCTTCGCATCTGTTCTACAAAGACTTCTACAAGAAGCAATGACACGAATGGAACATAACAAATGAAAAGTAGAGGCTTAATTATTGGAATGACTATAATCAGTATTGCTGTCCTTACTTTTTTTCTTTTAAATAGAGCTGATTACCATGGCAAAGTAGGGGATATAACGGATAATAACTTTACCTTATATCCTCTGGAAGTTAACCCTGAATACGAGCATTTTACTCCTAAAGTTCATATCTCTAATTTCACCAAAATAACAGGTAAAATAAATAACATGCGGAGCTTAAAAGAAGGACAAGAAGTGGAAATATGGGCTGTGGAAAAGGAAGAAAAGATAGTTGCAAAAAAAATTAAGGTATTGAAAGACTCGTAAAAATTATGTTAAAACTGTTCAAGGAGAAGATATAATGTCATGGTACTTAGAGAGTGTTTATAAGAGAAATAAAGAAGCGCCCTATACTTTTTATATTCCTAGCCAGGAAGTAATTGATATTTTAAGAATAGGAGATATGGTCAAATTAATTTTCGTATTCGAGACTAGAGCAGACGGGTATGCTGGTGAAAGAATGTGGGTGAAAATTACCCATAGGGATATGGAAAACTTTAAGGGAGTTCTTTCAAACGACCCATTCAATATAAGTGAATTAAAAATTGGACAAGAAATTTCATTTCGTGCAGAGCATATATGTGACACTGAGTATAATGATCCAAATGCTTCTAAATGGGATTATTATTTTGATACGAAAATAATTGTAAGCAACGATGTTTTAGAGAGAAATGAATTTAATTTTATGTTAAAAGACGATCCAAAAGATGGTCAAGATTCTGGTTGGTCTGTTTTAAGTGGTTACGAAGACGATAGATTTTTAAGTAATTCTGATAATTTCCAGTATATATCCATAGGTGTAATTTTAAATATAGATGACTCTGTTCTATCTTTTATTGATGAGCCACCTCTATGTGCATATGAAAGAAATGACCACGGTGTCTTCTATAAAATAGAAGATTACGATTGGGAGTCTTACTTAGCTTAGGAGGGGATTTATATGAACATTGCTCAATTAAAAAAAGTACTATTTAAGCAAGCTACCATTTTTGAGACGGGTGGACATCAACCAACAGAAGAATTAGGAGAGAGCTGGATTGGAAAGGTCATGTGGGGAAAAGAAGAAAATATACCTTCACAGTACGAGCCTTTAAGTACAATTTTTTTAAACAATCTCCCTTACGTACCGGAGGAATTGGAAAATATTCAACTAATCACCATTTATATGGACTTTAATGTATATGATCATTTAAATGATGATAACCTAGCGCCTTTTTTTATTATCAATTGCTATACAAGCTTCAATGGATTACAAAAAATAAATAACCAATCTGCGAGGATAAAGTCTTTTCCGTTACAGCCAAGATTGGTTAAGAACGATACTCCTGCCTGGGATTCTGAAGATATAGAAACGGAAGTCCAAGATGAGATTTTACGTCTTGAATTGGAGGAGGATATTGAATATTACGATGACATCGTGGAGGATATCTATCCTATGCATAAGATCGGTGGGTACCCCACTTATACACAGAGTGGAGTTTCATACGGTGAAGAATATCCATTTGTTTTTCAAATAAGCTCCGATCCGAAGGCACAATTCAATATAGTTGATAGTGGTAGTTTTTATTTTTTCTTTAATCAACGCAAACAAGATTGGATTGTATACTGTGATTTTTATTAATAGCAGGTAAAAAAGTAGTAATGGATTAAAGCTCATTTCAGTAAAAGTTTTTTTATATTATTATTTATCTCAAAATGTTTTGATTCAATTATTCCCTTTGTTTTTAGATATATTAAGAAGATGGAGCGAATTTCAGTTGTACACAACTAAGAGAGGGTGTTCTTTTTGACTGGATGGAAAGAAGAAAATAAACCAAATATCCTGAAAACAGCACGAGAACAATCAAAAGCAACGAAAAAATACTAAAAGAAGTACGAGAAACGATTGAAAAAAACAATGATGAAAACAAAAAATCGCGATGAAAAACTACTATATTAAGCTTTTTTAAGGTTAAAGTTGTGTTTTATATATTATAAAGAAGTCTTTACCAATCAACCATGAACCTTTTCTAATTATTGATTGAAGTTGCAGGCGGAGCGATAAGACCTCACAGCCACGCGCGTAAGCGATGGGTGAGGGCTTATCGCTCCCCCCGCGGAAAGCGTCCGCCAGAGCGGAAATCTATTCTACTTTCCACATTTAAAAGCATATAAACTTCAATATTCTTTATTAATCGTTCGTATTGTTGAAATGTATAAAATGTATGCTTTTTCAAATACCGACTTCAACTCGACAACATCTAAATATAAGGTATAATAAATGCAAGAAACAATAGAATAACATTTGCTTAAAGGTGCTCTAGTTATCGGTTACTAGAGTTAAAAGGGAAGCTGGTTAAAGTCCAGCGCGGTCCCGCCACTGTAAGTGATGCATATGCATCATAAGCCAGAAAACCTGCCTTTACGTACACACCCATTACCTACGCGGATAGGTCTGGTGTAGGTCCGCTTTCGGTTTTTCGTGGCTGATTTATACCTATCTATCTCTCATCCTAGGATGGGGGATTTTTTGTTGTCTATATTTAGGAGGAATAAAGGATGAAGAAACTGTGGTTAATTATTGGAATGACCTTGCTGATTTTAGGTGGTTGTAATGAGCAAGAGACACTTCCAACAGAAAAAGAAAGTAGCCAGGAAATTGGTAACTCAGAAACGGCATTCCCACTTACACTGACGGATGCAGTAGGACAAGAAATTACGCTAGAGGAAGCTCCGACATCCATTATATCTATGATTCCAAGTAACACGGAAATTCTATTTGCTTTAGGGCTAGATGAGGAAATTATCGGTGTGAATGATTATGAGAGCTACCCTAAGGAAGCCTTAGAAAAAGAAAAAATTGGTGGCATGGAGTATAACATTGAAAAAATTATCTCTTTAAGTCCGGATATCGTATTCGCTCATGAATCCATTGTTTCAATGGCAGAATCAGGATTACAGCAGCTTCGAGATGCTGGTGTAAAGGTATTTGTGGTACAGGATGCAAAGGATTTTAACTTAACCTATACAACTATTGAACAAATTGGCCGAGCAACGGGGAAATATGAGGAAGCACAAGCCGTTATAGAGGATATGAAGGCAAAGGTTGACGAAATTCAAGAAAAAGTTGCAAAAGTAGAGACAAAGAAAACCGTATTCGTAGAAACTTCCGATGTACCAGAAATATATACTCCTGGTAATGGGACATTTATGCAAGAAATTTTAACGATGGTCAATGCAGAAAACATTATGGCTGATCAAGATGGCTGGTTTCAAGTTAACCCAGAGGAAATAGTAAGCCGTAACCCAGATGTAATGTTAATCACCTATGACTACGTGGAAGGAATTGTAGAAAAGGTGAAGCAGCGTGATGGCTTTGACACAGTGACTGCCATTCAAAACGATGAGGTGGTACAAGTGGATGAGGATGCAACGAGTCGTCCAGGTCCACGTTTAGTAGAAGGCCTAGAGGAAGTGGCTAAGGCTATTTATCCGGAGGCATTTAGTGAGTAAATCAATGATCGGTTATACCTTGTCACTGGCTACGTTAATCGTAGCCATTTGGCTAGGTGTGTCGGTCGGATCTGTAAAGGTACCGATCAGTACTTTATGGGATACGGGTACAGATGCGATTGCAACAAATATCGTCTGGAAGATTCGCATGCCGCGAGTTATACTCGCAGGATTAGTCGGAGCATCCCTGGCAATAGCGGGAGCAGCTTTTCAAAGTCTGCTTAAAAATCCGCTAGCCGATCCTTATACATTGGGAGTGTCGTCCGGAGCATCAGTTGGTGCAGTGGCTACACTCTTTTTTGGAATATCAGTACCTTTTTTAGGAATGTTCACCTTGCCTGTTTTCAGTATGGCAGGGGCGTTAATCACTATGCTGATCGTCATATCCTTTGCGAAGCTTGTTGATCGAGCGATGAAAATGGAAACTATTATTTTAACAGGCATTATCTTTAGCTCGTTTCTCGGCTCAGTCATTTCCTTAATGATTGCATTAACAGGGGAAGAGCTGAGACAAATTATCGGTTGGTTACTTGGAAGTGTCTCTATGCGTGGCTGGAGCTATGTTCAAATGGCATTGCCGTTTATAATAATTGGTTCACTTTTATTATGGTTGAACCGTAGGGAGCTAAATGCAATGCTCTTTGGAGAAGAACGGGCACAGCATTTAGGTGTGGAAGTGAAGAAACGTAAAATGATGATTCTAATAGGAGGGTCCATGCTTACCGGGACCGCTGTAGCTGTTTCGGGAACCATTGGATTTGTCGGACTCGTAGTGCCTCATATGACGAGGCTGCTATTTGGCTCCGATAACCGGCATGTTCTTCCCTTAAGCTTCATAAACGGAGCTTCGTTATTAATCATTTGTGACTTGGTGTCACGTACCATTATATCTCCAACAGAGCTACCAATAGGTGTCATCACTGCCTTTATAGGTGCACCAGTATTTGCATTTATCTTCTTCCGACAACGTAAAAAAGGAGCTGCTTAGCATGCTAGAGATCAAAAACATTTCTGGTGGTTACAATCAAAAACTAGTCGTGCATGACGTATCCTTCCAGGTATCTAAAGGAGAGATGCTAGGAATATTAGGTCCAAACGGCAGCGGGAAATCTACCCTTTTAAAATTGATGAGTGGCATACTTACCCCTGCATCAGGAGAAGTATTGATTGAAGGTAAGCAACTAAAATCCTATTCCTCAAAGGAGCTTGCGAAAAGGCTGGCCGTTTTGCCGCAGCTGCACAATCAAGCTTTTTCACATACCGTTCGAGATACGGTTTCACTCGGTCGTTACCCTCACCAGTCGGGCTGGTTTTCAACATGGTCGCAAGAGGACGAGGTAGCGACACAGGAAGCAATGAGGCTGACTGCTATCGACAAATATGAAAAGCATTTACTAGAGCTTCTATCAGGAGGAGAACAGCAGCGGGTGTTTGTAGCACAGGCATTGGCTCAGCAAGCTCCCATATTGCTGTTAGATGAGCCGACCAATCACTTGGATATTGCTCATCAAAAACAACTTCTAGATACGATTAAGACACAAGCAATTGAGAATGGTATTACGGTTATAAGCATTTTTCATGATATTAACCTTGCATCGCTTTACTGTGACAGGCTTTTATTGATGGACCAAGGGAGGATTAAAGTAATTGGAGAACCGCATGAGGTAGTAAAAAAGAGTTTAGTGGAAACGGTTTATGAAGCCAGAGTTAGCACTAGTCCTCATCCAGAACGTCCTAAACCACAAATAACCATTTTGCCAGACGTAAAGGAAAAACAAGACGATAAACCAATTACAGTGTCCAATTTTCAAGTAACGGATGATTATGTTCTCTTCCGAGCAGAAAATCAATTAAAGACGTGGTCATCTGCAGTCATTAATGCAGGAAGTGGCTGGTATAGAAACTTTGTCAATCGAAGAGTGGATGCGAGCTACCATTGTGATAACGTTCAGGAGGAAATGATAGAATACCTTGCTGCCGAAGGATTATCAGAGGCTGATACGGTAGGTATGATGACAGCGGTCAAAACTACGGACGCTATCATAAAAGAGTACAAAACACCTCTTGGTAATCTAGTCGTAATGGTAACTGCGGGGGTTGGAAATGCAGTGGATGTCTCTAGAGCGCATGAGGTTGAAATGTTTCCTTCTGTAGGTACGATCAATACATGGATTGTTATTAATGGAGAGCTAGCAGAGGAGGCATTTATTCAATCTGTTATCACTGCAACGGAGGCTAAAACGAAAGCGATGGCTCACGAACAAGTGATGGATTCAAGAACTGGTACACTTGCGACCGGTACCTCGACAGATAGCGTCCTAATTGCTGCTACACAAAAAGGCACTCCTATTGAATACGCAGGTCCTATAACAGAGATCGGTAAAAAGATTGGGCAAGGCGTATTTGAATGTACAGTGGAGGCTATTCAGATATACAAAAAGGCAAAGGGATGGGTGTAAGATGGCATCTCATATGATAGCAATAGCAATTGGTCTTCTGCTAGATCGATTAATAGGAGATCCTCCTAATTGGCCTCATCCAGTCCGCTGGATCGGCATGCTTATTTCATGGCTAACCAAGCAATTAAACAAAGGTAGTAAGAGGAAGCTTAACGGGCTGATCCTAGTCCTAGTTATAGTGGGCATATCATTTAGCGTTGCTCTAGTGCTTGTAACCGTTGCTTATTCTATTCATATTGTTTTAGGAATTGCGCTAGAAAGTATACTTATTGCTTCTGGCCTCGCCCAAAAAAGCTTGAAGAACGCTGCAATGGATGTATACAAGCCTTTGATAGAGGGGGATTTACCTAATGCAAGGGTTAAGCTTTCATGGATTGTAGGAAGAGACACGGAATATTTGGACGAGGAGGAAATAACTAGAGGGGTAGTAGAAACCGTCTCTGAGAATATAAGTGATGGAGTTACTGCACCTCTATTTTTTGCCTTCTTATTTGGTGCTCCTGGTCTGTGGGCATATAAAGCAATCAATACTTTAGATTCCATGGTTGGCTATAAAAATGAACAGTTCGAGGAGTTTGGTTATACAGCAGCAAAGTTAGATGATGTTGCGAATTATATCCCGAGTCGATTAACTGGGTTGGCCATTATGCTGGGAGGAAGAAAGGAAGCTGACATTCCCTTGAAGGAGAGAATGAAGGGGTGGTGGATGGATGCTAAGAAGCATCCGAGTCCCAATAGCGGCTTTTTAGAAGCAGCCACGGCCTATCAATTAGGCATACAGTTAGGCGGAAGAAATACATATAAAGGAGTCGTTTCCAATCGTGCATTGATGGGAATTCGTAAGGTTCCTTTAAGTGCAAGACATATATTAGGAGCGATTTCCCATTTACACACAGCCGTCTTTCTTTTCTGGTTTGGAATGACGGGGATAGGAGGTTTAATACTTGCCGTTACCTAGCCACGGAGCAAATGCTCACCAATTATATCAACGTCTAAACATTCCAATACCTGAGATGGTCATTGATTTTAGCGAAAATGTGAATCCACTAGGTCCCCCCGATTTTGTGAGGGAGCAGTGGGAATCCTATGCAAATCTAATAACGAAATACCCAGATCCCTATGGAGAGCCATTCCTAAGCGCGGCTGCAATGTATCATGGTGTGAGCTTAAAACAAATACTCATTGGCAATGGTGCAGCTGAGATATTTGCAAGCATTGCCATTCGCTATCAGCATAAAAAAGTAGTGATAATTCATCCGACATTCTCTGAATACGAGGCTACGATCAGACCATATGGGGCAGTAATCAAGGAGATTATAGCAATAAGTTCGCTGCCGATGAATGAGGTGCTTAGCGCCGTAGAAAACGCAGATGTTCTGTATATATGCAGACCAAATAATCCTACAGGCTACCTGGTACCCTTAGAGGAAATCATACAGATAGCGACTGCTGCAAAAAGGCATGATTGTGATTTAGTGTTGGATGAGGCTTTCTTAGATTTTATAGAGGAACAGGAATCTTTTATTCCGTATTTAAGTGATTTTCCTAATGTTATCGTTGTCCGTTCAATGACTAAGATGTATGCAATTCCAGGGCTACGACTTGGCTATGCAGTAGCGGGAAAAGCAACAATAGATGATATTCGTTCAAGGCTGCCTCACTGGAATAGTAATGCATTGGCAACTACGATTGGTGCACAGTGCTTCAAGGAAGAGGAGTATAGACAGCATGCTATTCATTTTGCGCGAAAGGCACGAACGGACTTCACCCAATTTTTAGAGGGGCTTAGTTGTAGAGTGCTACCATCTCAAACAAATTTTCTTTGCTTTCAGCTTCCCGACCCTGTTCAGTCGAATGATTTTTTTGAATATTTACTAGCTAAAGGCTGCGTGCTACGACATACGGAAAACTTTAAAGGACTAGATGGTAATTGGTTTAGAGTAGGGATGAAAAAAGAAGATGACATGCAGCACTTGAAAAAGGAGTTGACCACATGGTTCGAGGAAAGCTTGTCTTTATAACAGGGGGAGTGCGGAGCGGGAAAAGCCACTTTGCGGAGCAATACCTGATGAACGAGCGGGCTCCTCGTAATATATACGTTGCTTCAGGTGTAGCAACAGACAGAGAAATGGAACAAAGAATTGCACATCACCAGAGAGATCGGGAAAATTATCCGGTAAACTGGATTACGATTGAGCAACCGAGATATTTGGAGAAACTAGTGCCAGCAATCAAGGCGACAGATGGAATCCTTTGGGACTGTGTCACGACTTGGCTAGCAAACGAGCTTTATGTTAGTGACATGGAAAAGGTGGAAAAGAGGCTATTTGAAACAATCGACCGATTGTTAGAAAAGGTAAAGGTCATGGTCGTTGTATCCAATGAAGTGCTAGATGAACAACTTTCTAGCTATGAAAGTGTGCTTCTCTATCAGCAGTGGATTGGTCGTATTCATCAAAAGTTAGTTGCTAAAGCGGATGAAGCATACGAAATGGAGTATGGATTAGGACATCAGTGGAAATGAGGTGGAATGATGAATAGCCTGTTATTGGCACTTCAATTCTTTACCATTATTCCGGTTAAAAAAAATCTGCCGATGGAAAAAAGACAAATAACTGGGATGTATACTGTTTTTCCTTTGGTAGGAGCTGGCATTGGAGCAGTAGCTAGTTTGGCTCTCTATTTTGAATGGAGCTCCTTAATGACTGCATTTGTGATTGTCAGTCTGGGAATCCTACTGTCAGGTGGACTCCATATGGACGGTTTTATCGATACTTTAGATGCTTTTTTTTCCTATAGAGATTTAAAAAAGCGAATGGAAATTTTAGATGACCCTCGAGTTGGTGCTTTTGGTGTGATCGCTATTGTTTTATTGATTGTAGGTAAAGTAATCATCATAGCCGAGGTGTTGTCTTCTGAAAGTTTTCATTGGATATTTATAATGATTATTCCTGTTTTATCACGCATAGTTCTTGTGACGCTATTTAGTACTACCGTAAATGCTAAAGAGAGCGGTCTTGCCCATTTCTTTAAGCAAAGGATTCATATTCCACTACTATTACCGTTAACAGCATGCTCATTGTTTATAGCCATTTGTTTAATTGGTCTAACGACGTATTGGCTTATTGCGATTACAATCTTAAGTGTGTTAGTCGTATTTAGCTGTGTATATCGTAGCTGGACGTTAAAGAATTTCGGGGGCATTACGGGTGACTTACTCGGTGCCAGCCTAGAGCTGACGGAGGTTATTTTATGGATGACTTTTTTACTGTTACTCTCATAAGACATCTTCCGACGAAAGGGAATGTTAACAAAAGATATATTGGTTGGACGGATGAGCCCATTATTTCTGATCTTAAGACCGTCCGAAAAATAGGGAAAGCTACAGAAGTGTTTGGGAGTGATTTACTTCGATGCCGCCAGACTGCCAATATAATTTTTGGAGATATTCCATATATTGAAAGTACTAATCTCAGAGAGTGCTCCTTTGGTAGCTGGGAAGAAAAAACATACGAGGAATTAAAGCATGAAGCAAAGTACCAGGCGTGGCTAGACGATTATGAATGTATTGCCCCACCAGGAGGGGAATCTCTACGACAGCTAGAAGTAAGGGTGACAAGTGGGTTTTGTGATGTTATAACTAGCTCTAATCATCCAATTATAATTACTCACGGTGGGCCTATTCGAGCATTGTTAAGTAAATTTGTAAATGACTCTAAAAAGTTTTGGGATTGGGATGTGCCCCATGGAAGCATGTATACACTGTGTTGGAAAGATAGACAAGAAGTACTGGAGGGAAAGCATTGCACGTCATATTCGGTGGAGCATTTAATGGAAAAAGAGCTTTTGTAGAAAAAAAGCTAGCTGGACGTCATGTTCAATGGATTGATGCAGGTGAAGAACTTCCTACTACATTATTTCTCGATAAAGAAATACTGGTGATAACAGGATTTGAGACCCTACAACAAGATCAGCTAAATATATGGTTTACGCATTTAAAGAAATGGGATGCGGAAAAAGAGGTTTATGTGATTGCTAATGAAATCGGAAGAGGGATTGTTCCGATGGAGGCTAGTATGCGGAAGCTTAGGGATGATGTGGGAAGATTTTATCAGCAGCTTTTTGCTGTTGCAGAGAGTGTTACACGTATTTGGTATGGTATTCCACAAACTATAAAGGGAGATGTTCACAATGAAAATTTACACTAAAACAGGTGACAAGGGACAAACAGGATTAATCGGAGGCAGAACGGATAAAGACGATATTCGAGTAGAGGCATACGGAACAATTGACGAAGTAAACTCATTTATAGGAAAAGCAGTGACAGAGCTAGACCCAACTAAATTTGCAGATCTTCTAGAGGATTTGGAAACGATTCAGCACGAGCTATTTGACTGTGGTGGTGATTTAGCAAACGTTTCTAATCGTAGAATCTATAAAATGACCGATGAGGCAATCGAGGCAATGGAAAAACGCATTGATGTATTAGTAGAAGAAGGTCCAGTATTAGAGCGATTTATCCTTCCGGGAGGAACTCCAGCTGCAGCGACTCTTCATATTGCGCGTACCATTACTCGTCGTGCAGAGCGATTAACTGTAACGTTATCTAAAACGCAAGAGGATGTACCTTCCGTTGTACAGCGTTACTTAAATCGTTTATCGGATTATTTATTTGCAGCAGCTCGTGTGGCAAACGTGCGGGAAAACGTAAGTGACGTTGAATACGTAAGAAGCGCAAAAGTGTTTAAAAACGTTGGAAGCGAGAAAAAAGAAGGGGAGTAATCTATATGAAGCTTCGACTATTAACACTTGCAGCCATGTTCGCAGCTCTTTGTGCAATTGGAGCGTTGATCAAGATTCCAGTGGGGATTGGAAGTGCGGCACTAGATACAGTGCCTGCACTTATTTCCGCTCTTTTTTTACCGCCAATATACGCAGGAGCGGCTTCTCTAGTAGGTCATCTAGTCTCATCCTTATCAGCTGGGTTCCCACTAGGTCCATTACATATAATCATAGCCCTGGAGATGTTTGTCATTCTATTTGTTTTTACAAAGCTCCATCAAAAGGGATATCACTTTTGGAAATGGGTTTTCTTTATCTTTGCTAATAGTGTATTAGCAACCTTACCTTTCTACTGGATTATTTCACCTGCGTTCTTCATAGGTGCTTTACCGGGTATCACGCTGGCAACTATACTTAATGCTTCCATTGCTATGATTGTGTCTCCTGTTGTTGAAAAGGTAATGGAACGAGTGAAGACCCATGCGTAATGCTATATTATTGCCAAATGGGATAGTACTAACCACTGATAATTCGGCAGCGATAGGTGAAAAGGAAAACGATGTGGTATCTATATCAGATGAGGTAGTTGCGTACTTTGCCACTCGAGTCTCCATTTTGGAGCAATGGGCAGCTAGTGCCTACCCACAAACGATAGTGGTCCATAATTTTTCAGGGAATGACAGCTGGAACAAGTATATAAAAGGAATAAAGAAATTGTTTAATGAGATTGCAGAGGAATGTCCAACCATTACAGGTAGCAGCGAAACGAATATAGAAACCATGCAATCTGCCGTGGCTATTACGATGCTTGGTCAGCAACAGCTAAAACACGATCAAGATGTTCAATGGTATGCCTACGGAAAGCCATGTGTAGGGGAAGAGGTTATTAAAGAAGCAAACAAAATCGCAGACTTAAAAAAAGTTTGGGAGGCAATGAGGTCTGGATTGGTTCATGCTGTTTGGCCGGTCGGCTCTAAAGGAATAGCAGATGAATGTAAGCAACTAAAGCTCGAGTGCGATATGAAAGGCTGGGAAGTCCAAAAATCTGCAGGTCCAGCAACGACGGTACTAGTAGGTATTAACAGGTCGAGACAGCAGGAAGCGAAACTATACTTTGGCGAATACTTTCAAGCAATCGTTTAGCTTACTTAGCCTTATAAAAAGCAGTCCACTTCCTAGTTGGAACAGACTGCTTTTTTAGTGATTATAATATTACCCCTGAGAAACTTCCTTTTAGCACTAAAGTGTTATGTTGATTGTGGCATCTAAAGGATGCAAAGATAGAAGTTCTTTTCTCTTTCGGTTCTAATTGATCAATCGTGACCTCACAAGTTATTGTATCTCCCGTATATACTGGTTTTAGAAATTCAAAGTCCATATGACGAGCCAATACGTTGTTATCTCCACCCACTTTAGTCGGTAATGTTGCAGTCAGTAATCCTTGAATGACGACTCTCCCTTGAGCATCTAGATTCATATGATGAATACCTTCACCCCCTGAGATCTTTATAAATAATTCCACATCATTTAATGTAAAAGTTCTTTCAAACCTAACTATATCTCCAGCCTTTAAAGACATATAATCTCCCCCTTAAAAGAATATTATATTACTTGTATAGCCAAGTCTTACTGGATGGTATAACTCATAAAATCTAATGGAAATGAAGCTATTTTTCTCGTCTTACGATTTTGGTATCTTTATCACACCCAATTGAGGTATATTAAGAGACCGGTATCACCTTCAAAAGAAAGTTTCCGTAGAGCTTCGAGATGAGTTAATTTGTAGTACTCACTGCCGATAAAAGGAGGGTGATTACTATAGAGACATGGATTTTACGTTTATAGACACGAAAATGTATAAGGAGATCAATTGAATGTTTGAAAATTATTTGGAAGAGGATATGGTCGTCATTCAAGGTGACTATGCTACTTCTGTTGTTATATTGTCCATTTTAATAGCCGTAATAGCTTCATATTCAGCCTTGACGATGAATGGAAGGGCGCAGAGGATTGGGTTTTTTCATCGTAATCTATGGTTAATGTTTGCTTCTATTGCTATGGGATTTGGAATATGGTCTATGCATTTTGTTGGGATGAGCGCATTCTCCTTGCCTGTCCATATGACATACAATGTTACACTGACTGTTTTATCTATTGTGCCAGCAATGGTAGCATCGTTTATTGCCTTTTATTTATCTAACCTGCCGAAAAGAGGGCTTTGGGTTTATATCCTAGCTGGAGTTTCGATGGGAGCTGGTATCTCTACTATGCATTATATGGGAATGTATGCCATGAAAATGGATATCTTTTATTCTTATAACTACTTAATATTTATAGTTTCTATTGGTATATCAGTGGCAATCTCGATGTTAGCCGTCTATATTTTTTCAAACCTGCAACTTTATATGAAAAATCGTTGGATTCAATTATCAACTGCTCTAATTATGGGTTTAGCAGTGTCTAGTATGCATTATACGGGTATGTCAGCAGTCACTTTTTATGTGCCTAGTGATTTTCATGCACACGCACTAGCACATGACATGGGGAATATAGGTGGTTTAGTTATCATTGTCACTGCAGGAATGGCGTTACTGCTTGGTATACTTTTTTTATTGGGTCAAATAGATCGTTATGTGGCGTACCACACGAATCTTTTTGATTCCTTTACAAAACTACCAAACCGGCGACTATTTGAGCAAGATCTTCGAAAGCATTTATTTCCGGAATACTTAATCATATGGCAGCTTCATGGATTAGAGGAGCTCAATAAAGAATATAGTTATCAATTCGTTGATGAAGTGATTAAGCTAACAGCTCAAAGATTTCAAACAATGCGACCTCCATCCTCTGAACTATATAGAATTGAAGAGAACCGCTTCGCTTTTTTGATGAAGGATGTTAAGGAAGGCTCACATGTAAAAGAAGCTATGCAGAGAATTTCTGAATATCTACAAACGCCATTCTTTATTGATGGGGAAAAAACATATCTTTCTTCCGTTTGTGCAGTTGCAGAAGCTAACAATAAAACCGAGGCAGCAACCTTGTATGCTAACGCTTTAGCTGTTATCCGCCACTCCTCTACTAAGTTTGAAAATGAGGTAATTTTCTTTGATCCAGCAATTCACACACATGCTTTTGAGCGTGAGATAGTGGATGGAATTGGTCGTGCCATTAAGATGGGGGAACTGTTCTTAGTCTATCAGCCGAAAGTTTCTCTTAAAGGGAATCAGGTAGAAGGGTTAGAAACCTTACTTAGATGGAACCACCCCATTCATGGGTTACTATCCCCGGCCTTGTTTATTCCTATACTCGAAGCACATAATCGAATGGAGAGAGTTACGGACTGGATAATTGAGGAAGTCTGTAAACAAATCGCAAGTTGGAGGGAAGAGGGGATCTCTTTCGGGCAACTTTCTATTAATATACCTGGAGACTATGTAACCTCACCAAAACTTCTCCAAGTACTACAAGCTAATATGCGGAATTATGAGGTGTTAGCCTCTCAACTGGAGCTTGAAATAACGGAAACGAGCTTTGTCAGAAACATAGAAAAAGCAATCCAAGCTGTCATCGCTTTTCGAAAGGAAGGGCTATCCGTAGCTTTAGATGATTTTGGCACAGGTGTTTCTTCTTTGTCCTATTTAAAAAAAATGCCTATTTCCACGTTAAAGATAGACAAATCTTTTATAGATGAAATTCCGACATCAGAAAAGGATTCATCCATACTTGAAGCAATGATTGGGCTTGGTCAATCGCTAAAACTAACGATTGTGTTTGAAGGTGTAGAAACGAAGGAGCAAATAGAGTTCCTACGAAACACCTGCATCAAGCCGGTTGTACAAGGATATTATTACTCAAAGCCACAATCCAGTGAAGAAATAGTGTTGTGGAATCAAGTCCACTTAGCGACATCTAAAGGATTGGCATAGAAAGCATCGAGTGAGACTCGATGCTTTTTTCAAATTAGGAAAAGATCAGTTTTAGTGGCTAATCGATTCCGCTTTAAAAAGATGGGAGTTATTTCTGAGAAAGGCTAGTTTTTTTTTAACACCTGATGGATATTAGAAAAGCTATCAAGAATATAATCAGCATGAATCAGCTCAGCTTCCTGTGAAAAATCAAATCGTACACCAATAGAGAGTAGATTGTTATCTGAAGCAGCCTTAATATCTGAGGAACGGTCCCCAACTACATACCCTCGCTTTACTCCATTCTCTTTCATAACTAACGACACTAATTCAGATTTATTCCCAGATTTAACTAAATCAATGCTATACATATCCTTTATCCACCTATTCAGAGTGTAATGCTCCATAATTGCCTCTAGATAGGCAGTTTGTCCATTACTTGCAATATACATGGGAAAATCCTTTGCAAGGTCCGCTAGAGTAGATTCTACACCCTCATATAATGCACCTCGATCGTTTTGAATCTGTTCGATAAGAGCCATTTGAAACAATTGATTACTCTCCTCACGAACTGCATCACTATGAGCTGGACATAAAGTTTCCCAAACAACGGGTAAAGGTACCCCCATAATCTCTCTGTAAGTGTCAATCGGAGTCTCGCCGCTCCACAGGCCTTTATTTCGTAGTTGCTCAAAAGTAGCCTCAAGAGCAGGCTCTAATATTAGGTTTGTTTGAAACAATGTTCCATCCATATCAAAAATAATTGCTGTATCCATTGGAACACATCCTTCCGTTTAGTATTGATTACTAATCATTATCATTTCACCTTTATAATGACGCCGATTAGCATTGCCAAGATGCTTAATAGGTTAGGTCATCTAAAGCGTTATATTCGGAGTAGCGCCTATAAGTAATACACCATTAAGATTAAATCTGATTAATGTGAGGGGGGCCTCTTTTATGGGCCACTTCTTCTAGGTTTATGGGACGTTTCTTATAAGGTTATGGGACACATTATACCTTTAATGGGCGCTTTGAGAGTTTATGGGCCATATCAAAACTTTTATGGGTCACTTCTTCTAGGTTTATGGGATGTTTCCTTTAAGGTTATGGGACATATAAGACTTTTACGGGCGCTTTCTGAGTTTATGGGCCATTTCAAGACTTTTATGGGTCACTTCTTCTAGATTTATGGGACGTTTCTTATAAGGTTATGGGACACATTAAAGACTTTTACGGGCGCTTTCT
>NZ_JABAFC010000045.1 GCF_012843435.1 Psychrobacillus sp. BL-248-WT-3
TGAACAGTTGGTACCACAAGACCACCTTGTTCGTAAGTTAGATGAGGCAATTGATTTTTCCTTTATCTATCCATTGGACAACCTTTAAGGGTCTTAAAAAATTGTCCATGCAGGCGATGCTAACTTTTGCTGCCTAAAATCTTAAGAAGTTGGCCAACTGGACCTGGAAAACGCCAAAAATGGTGTAAAACAAAAAAATCGAGAGCTGAATTAGCTCTTTTTCCAGAATGTAAACTGCGATAATAGCAAAAGGGTTGGAAATCGTTTCGATTTCCAACCCCTACAGTCTGAGCCACCTCTTCTATTAAGAGGTGGCTTTTTCTAATTAGCTCAATAACTGCTCTAATTCATTTAGTTTTTCTTCAAATACTTTACAAGCCTCTTCAATTGGAGAAGCTGTGTTCATATCTACTCCAGCTTTTTTCAAAACTTCGATTGGATAATCTGAGCAACCAGCTTTAAGGAACTCATTAATATAACGGTCAACCGCTGGCTGTCCTTCAGACAAGATTTGATTGCTCAGTGCAGTAGCGGCACTTAGGCCAGTTGCATATTGATATACATAGTAATTGTAATAGAAGTGAGGAATTCTAGACCATTCTAAACCAATTTGCTCATCTATAACAATATCGTCACCAAAATATTTCTTGTTTAGCTCGTAATACACTTCAGTAAACTTATCAGCTGTTAATGCTTCTCCGTCTTGGTCTAGTTGATGAATGATATGCTCAAACTCCGCAAACATGGTTTGTCTAAATACTGTCCCTCTAAATCCTTCAAGCCAATGGTTTAGTAAATAAATGCGTTTCTTAGGATCTTCTATTGTTTTTAGTAAATGATCATTTAACAAAGCCTCGTTACATGTTGACGCTACCTCTGCAACGAAAATAGAATAGTCCCCATACACATACGGTTGGTTTTCTCTAGTATAATAGCTATGAATACTATGTCCAAACTCATGAGTAAGCGTAAATAAGTTATTTACGTTATCTTGCCAGTTCATTAAAATATAAGGATTAGTTCCATAAGTACCAGATGAATAGGCACCAGAACGCTTTCCTTTCGTTTCCACAACATCTACCCAGCGGCTTTCAAGACCTTTTTTAACAATTGAAACGTATTCCTCACCTAAAGGCTTAAAGCTCTCTAACATTACTGCACAAGCCTCGTCGTACGTATACTCCATTTTCAATTCTTTTACTAACGGTGTGTACAAATCATACATATGTAGCTCGTCTACACCAAGAACTTTTTTACGAAGGCTGACATATCGATGAAGTAAATGTACATTTTTGTTAACCGTTTCCACTAAGTTATCATAAACAGATTCAGGGATGTGGTTAGCTGACAAAGCAGCTTCTCTAGCAGAAGAATAGTTTCTGATCTTTGCATTAACATTATCTGCTTTGATATTCCCACTCAAAGTAGACGCAAATGTATTTTTAAATTTACCATAGGTTTCGTACATACCCTTAAATGCATCCTCACGCACTCGTCGATCTTCACTTTCTAAAAATCTACTATAGCGACCATGTGTAAGTTGTACTTCATTGCCATTCTCATCCTTAATGAAGGGGAATTCCAAATCTGCATTGTTTAACTTACCGAAAGTATCCGCTGATGCCCCGGTCACTTCAGAAAACTGAGCAAGTAGTGCCTCTTGCTCTTTTGGAAGTACATGTGGACGTTCTTTGTTTATCTCTTCTAGCATTTGTTTATATACTTGAAGGTCGTTGTTTTCTTTTAGATAATTTCCTAGTACCGTTTCATCTAAAGACAATATCTCTGGTACTAAAAACGAAAGCTCTGTGGAAACTTTTACGTATAAAGACTTTATACGGCTATCTAAAGCCTGGTATTTACTATTTGAAGTGTCTTGATCATTACGCATATGAGCATAAGTATATAGCTTACGTAATCGGCTAGTTAGCTCGTCACGATATGTTAAAACTTCTAATAATGCTTCTGGTCCAGAACTTATTGTTCCTTGATAAGAAGAGGCTTTTTTAGCTAACTCCGCTACTTCCTTAAATTCTTTTTCCCAATCCGCTTCAGTAGAAAATATATCCTCCAACTTCCAAGTAAGACGTTCATCTACTTCACTTCTTGTTAAGATTTTATTTTTTGTATCTGCTGTCAAAATACTCTCTCCTCCTATTGTTTCGAACTACGAACCAATTCTATTTTCTCAATTTTCAGCTCCTTTTGCAAGGAATTGGTTATAAAGTAATTTATGCATTTTGGTATAGTTGCATGTACTCTCTAGGTGAAGTTGTTTCGGTATATCTAAGCATTCCAAGAGAATCGCTACATACGCTTTTAAAGCCTTTATCCGCATTACTAATCGATTGGGATCCTTCCAACGATGAACCAGTAAGAAATAGCGATAGTGTTGGTCGGTAATCGTGTCTAACATCAGACTATTGCCTAGTAAAAAATCGATCCACTGCAGCTGCCATTCACAGGCATGCTCATCAAACGCATCAGCCCCATAAGACGGTACCCCAATAAACAAAGGAAGATTTATAGGATTTATTCTCCACTTATAGCACACCTGTAAAAAGGAAGATTGAATACCTTTACGGTTATATAGATATAAATTTTTTAAACGTTTCATCCTCTTATCTTGGTAGAGTTTTAAATAAGTCTGAAACTCGTGCTCAGTAATTGTTTTAACCATAGCTAAGGGCCATGTTTGCATAGTAATGGGAAGCCTATTAATTTTTACGATAAAATGATTGGAATATAGATAAAGGAGATTAGAAATATAGGAAAAGGATTTGGTTTGAGGACAGTACGTGATTAGAACTTTACCATTCATACTATGATATAAAAGTTCTGTTTGAAAAGCAGAAATCTTCATGGAACCAATTTGCTGAAGGGGAAAATCCAGTGGGTTAGGGGTTTTTAAAACCCAAAGTGGTTTGATATGGACCTGCATATAGCCTTTATTACGCTTTCGTATGATGCTAGTGGGTATTTTACTACACTGATACTCCAGTGCAACCTTTATATTGTCTGTAAAGATTAAAATATCCGGCCTTTGCTTAATATCTAAAATAAATGGTTCCAAATTACAAGGTACTTTTTTACTTTGCAAAAAATCGTACAGTTGAATTTTCCCTCTCAGATGATCTTCACTTTCCCCTTCTGAAAATGACTGTGCACAAACGGTATTATGTTGATGAGCAAAATGAGGAATTTTGATGTTGCCGACTTTTAAAATAAGCGTCTCTTTACATTCAGCACAATTATAGACATTTTGTCTCATCATTTTTAAACTGTCTCTTGAATAATGAGCTGGTATGAAGATTTCGCCGTCCTTTGTTAGGGCTGTTAATATGATAATCACCTCCATTCTTAATATACAAATAAAAGAAATAAAACACAATAATCAAAATCATAATGGTATGAGGTTAAAATTTTTAGCTTCGTTAAAGTTACTAGTTGATTTTGACTAACAATTCTTTTTTTATAGTGACTGTAGACATAAACAATTGAACTTTCAAATGGCTATTAAGAACATAAATAGATGATGAAAATGGGGTTGGTGACAGTTTTTTAGCTTTGTTTATGCGAGTAAATTTATTAGTTCTTTATTAATGCTAAAGCTGTTCCTATTTATTGATTGGAGCGACAGACGGCGACTCCAGTGGGATGAGTGAGACAGATAAGACATCACAACCGCGCGCGTTAGCGACGGGTTATGGCTTATCGCTCACCCCACGGAAAGCGTCCGGCTGGGGCGGAAATCAATTCTACTCTCTGATCTAAGATTTCTTTGGATTATAAATCAACCCTACCCTTTAACATAGCCAAATTTTTAAAATAAAAAAACCTTCTTTTCAGAAGGTTTTAAAAATGTTTATTTAATTCTTCCATCACATTGGCTGCTATAATTTCTTTGCCATACTCTTGTATTATGTGAATTGTTGTTTTTGTACTTTGCCCAAACTCTGAAATAACACTCAACGTATTTAAAATAACTTCTAACTCCACCATATCCATATCAAAAATTACGTGTAAGTAATATTTTTCATTATAATGATATAAAGAAGTGTCAAGATCTAAATCATCTAGTTTTTTGGACAATCCAATAACATCTTCAAAATTTTCGAATATAAAAGTATATTCTGCGGGTATTTCATCTAAGTCATCCATATAATTTGAAAAATCATCAAACTCATGTGGCCCCATGGAATTGGAGACAGCACTTTTAAATATCTTGTTTGATAAATCCTCTGCACTTAAGCTATCGTCTGATCGTTCATCTTTTGCCATTTCCGTTCGAGTGACAATCACTTCTAAACCTTTTTCCATCGCATGAACTTGAATCCATAAGGGACCATCTAACTCTTCAAAATGATCATCATCATGAACCTCATCCATCATTTCCCAAAAAAGCTGCTCGCTCTTATCTTTATTAAACCATATTTCATCTC
This sequence comes from Psychrobacillus sp. BL-248-WT-3, assembly GCF_012843435.1. Lineage (GTDB taxonomy): Bacteria > Bacillota > Bacilli > Bacillales_A > Planococcaceae > Psychrobacillus. The sequence goes on from NZ_JABAFC010000045.1 coordinate 4,443, forward strand.
GGCTGAAGCCTCTTTCTTCAATGTCGATGTATGAAATGTATACTTTGAAAGTGTTGTCATTGATGCGCTCGATATCCATTTAACACATCTCCTTTCGCTTCTTCCGCCTCATTATTGTAGTGTCTATTACTATTGTATGTTGTTTAATAAAAAAAGAAAAGGATTCCAGCTTCACTTTTAAAAATATTAATACAACTTTTTATGTTTTTAAAAATTATAACATGAGGCAAGAAAAACTAATAAAGAAAAGCTGATGATTTTCAAAATTTCTTTGAAAATCATCAGCTTAATCCTGAACTAATTCACAAGTCTTTGCGCTTCTAGTAATTGATACGCACGAACTTTTCTAGGTAAAAATCTTCGAATTTCATCTTCATTATATCCAACTTGTAAACGTTTTTCGTCTAATATGATAGGTCTACGAAGTAAACCTGGATATTCTTGAATTAATTCATATAACCTTTGAAGTGGTAGGCTCTCCACATCAACGTTTAATTTTTGGAATATTTTTGAACGAGTAGATATTATTTCGTCTGTACCGTCTTCGGTCATACGTAGTATTTCTTTAATTTCACTGATACTTAATGGTTCCGAAAAGATATTTCTTTCTGTGTAAGGAATGTCATGCTCTTCTAACCAGGCTTTTGCTTTTCTACATGAAGTACAGCTTGGAGAAGTAAATAATGTAACCATCATATTAAAAAACACTTCCTCTCGATTGTTACTTGTGTTATATAAAGTAGATTATAATTAATTTAATGTAGTTTAGCACTTTTATAGTATACACTAATTAATAAGTATTTAAAATACATTTTTCCAGAAATTTTCTCACTTATAAAGAGTATTTACAATTTGTACATATAATGAACAACCTGATACATTTTTAGAATAATAATGTTTCTTTAATACAATGATACCCTTTTTTAAAAGCATTTAAACCATGTTTTCTAAAAAATATTCATTCTCAATTAGCAGTTCTTTAATGAAAACAACTGTTACACTATATAGTACGTTTTTCATGAAAAAAAGTTTCATTTTATGTTGTAATTAAGGCGCGTTTGCTCATTTTTTAAGTAAAATGATCGGATAGTCAGTTGGATTGGATATCACGTACATCTATAGTTTTAATTTCCCCCTTGTAGTCACTTTAAGCAACTGTATGGAAGTATCCTATCAAAATAGCAGATAGTAAAAAAGCTCCCTAAATTTTACTTTCGTAAAATCTGGGGAGCTTTTAATCCTAGACACTTGTCACATTAGTTAACTGGTGTATAATCTACACCTGGTGTATATTTATTTCCGGCATTCCATAATAAGAATTCGTTAATACCGGCTTCGTTTAATGCCTTTATTTGAGCCTCTACCTCAGCCTTACCATATACTAAGTAATTCCCTTTACCTAAATAAGAAGCAGTAAAATCTTGTAACCAAGGTCTGGACACTGGAGGATTTTTTAGCTCTCCTAGCTTGGCATTCTCAACCTTAGCGTATTCTTGGACAAGACGATATGGTTCTAAATCCGGTTTCGCAATTCCAAAGTAAGATGTCCAATGACTTGGATAAATCATGGATGAAATGACATCTACGTTTTCCGATATCTTCGAGAAATTTTGTCCGATACCTGGAGCTTCTGGTAGTGTTGCGGAATATCCAAATATATCAACAGACACTTGTACACCATATGGTTTTAGTTTTTCTCTAGCATAAGCAACAAAGTCAGTTACTGCTGAAACTCTACGCTGGGTTGAATCCAACTCAGATGCCTCATATTTTCCCTTACCATATGCTAATGTAGTGTCTCTTTTTTCAAATCCTTCTGGAAAGCGTACATAGTCAAACTGTACTTCCTTAAAGCCCATTTTCGCTGCTTCAATTGCAACTTCTACATTGTAATCCCATACTTCTTGCATAAATGGATTAACAAAAGCTTCGCCTCTTCCATTCTTCCAAACGGAACCATTTTCAACAAATGATAATTCTGGCTTTCTTTCCGCTAGTTCTGTGTCTTTAAAAACAACAACGCGGGCAATCGGATAAATCTCTTTTTTCTCCATCACTTCCAGAATTCCTCTAAGATCTTTTATGTATGGTTTTCCAATTTCATACTTGAACAAAGGTGAATCCTCTTTAGGCTTATAAGTTAGGTTCCCAAAATCATCTTTAATATCGATGACCATAGCGTTTAACTCAGTATTATCCATTAGCTCTACTAATTGATTAAACCTTGAACCGCCTGCCGAGTGACCCGTTACGTACACTCCTCTTACCGCATCAGGATAGTTAAAAGTAAGTCCGGAGTCATAGACAAATAGCTTAGAAGAGGATACTAACGTTTCCTCTATTGAATTGAAGCCAAATTCCTTCGATGTAAAATCCTTCGAGAAAGCTTTTGTTTCAGCTGAAGCTTCGAATGGTGTCATCATTAAAACACCTAGCATAATACCAGAAATTACTGTTAATAATTTTTGTTTCATAACCGTCTCCCTTTCTTTACGTCTAACATTCTAACAACTATATCGTACGATGAAAAGAGTACATACGTCTAATATTACAATAAAAATTATAATTAATCTAAATGTTCAGCTATATCATTATTTCTTTTCACGCTTACTCCATAATCAAAGAAATTTTGTATAACTTATTTTTAGCTTTAACTTTGAAAATATGTCCTGACAAAAAAAGTAGGCTAATTCGAATTTCTTCGATTAGCCTACTTTTAATGGTTTATTAAATACGTGATTGGGATATAGCTTTTAGTTCTTTAAATTCCTTTTCAGAACAAAATACAAAGTGACCCGGTGTAACTTCACGCATTGCAATTTCTTCCCCATCCGTATATTTGTGCGAAGAAGGATCATAAGACTTACGTACACGAGTACGCTCATAGTTAGGATCTGGAAGCGGGATAGCAGATAATAGAGACTGCGTATATGGATGTAATGGATTTGAGTATAATTCTTCGGCAGGTGCAAGCTCTACTAACTTACCGAAATACATTACACCTATTCTATCTGAAATGTATTTAACCATGGAAAGGTCATGCGCGATGAAAAGATATGTTAAACCCTTTTCTTCCTGCAATTCTTTTAATAAGTTAACTACTTGGGCTTGGATAGATACATCTAAAGCTGATATTGGTTCATCCGCAATAATGAATTCTGGATCTACAGCTAACGCTCTAGCTATACCTAGACGTTGACGCTGACCACCAGAGAATTCATGAGGATAACGTTCAGCATGCTCTTTATTAAGACCCACTGTTTCCAGCAATTCAATTACTCGCGCCTTACGTTCAGTCTGATTTTTAACTAAGCCATGAATATCTAAACCTTCCGCTATGATATCCAAAACTTTCATACGCGGATTTAAAGATGCGTAAGGATCTTGGAAGATCATTTGCATTTTACGGTTAAAGATTTTCAAATCTTTTTTCGATTTTTTATCATGTACGTTTACACCATCATAAATAACTTTTCCGTCAGTAGCATCATAAAGTCGAATAATAGTTCGTCCAGTTGTAGACTTACCACATCCGGATTCACCTACTAAACCCAAAGTTTCACCTTTATAGATGTCAAAGCTAATGTCGTCTACTGCACGAACTTCATTTTCTTTACCTTCGTTAAAATATTGCTTTAAATTTTTAATTTCTAGTAATTTTTCAGCCATTAGTTAGTACTCCCTTCGTAGTAACGACTTCCAGGGAAATTTTTCATACGTTCAACAATCGAAGCAGGTGGCTCTACTTTTGGTGCGTCAGGATGCAATAACCATGTAGCAGCGTAATGCGTATCACTAACCTTAAAGAATGGAGGAGATTGCTCCAAATCTATTTTCATCGCATAGTCACTACGAAGTGCAAAAGCGTCTCCTTTAGGAGGGCTTAACAAATCGGGTGGTGTTCCTGGAATTGCATAGAGTTTTTCTTCAGCAGTATCTAATGACGGCATAGAGCTTAACAAGCCCCATGTATATGGGTGCTGAGGGTTATAGAATATTTCATCTACCGTGCCTGTTTCCACAATCTTACCACCGTACATTACAGCTACTCTGTCCGCAACATTAGCAACTACTCCTAAATCATGCGTAATAAAGATGATGGATGTATCAATTTTCTTTTGTAAATCTTTCATTAATTCTAAAATTTGCGCTTGAATTGTTACATCCAATGCCGTTGTTGGTTCATCCGCAATCAGAATCTGTGGATTACAAGCTAGGGCAATAGCTATAACAATACGTTGACGCTGTCCACCAGAGAATTGATGAGGATATTGTTTTATACGAGCTTCCGGCTTTGGTATACCAACTAGACGCAATAAATCCACCGCTATTTTTCTTGCCTCTACCTTACTTACTTTACGATGCTTTAAAATAGGCTCCATAATTTGTTTACCTATTGTCATTGTTGGGTTTAAAGAAGTCATTGGATCTTGGAAAATCATAGAGATATCTTTTCCGCGAATCTTTTGCATTTCTCTATCCGTAAGCTTTGTTAAATCTTTACCATTAAAAAGAATCTGTCCATTTTTAAATTCAGAGCTTGATTCCGGTAATAAACGCATAATCGCCTTAGTTGTAACTGACTTACCAGAACCAGACTCCCCTACGATTGCAAGTGTTTCACCTTTTAAAAGATCGAAGTTAACACCACGAATAGCTTTAACTTCACCTGCAAAAGTATGGAAGGAAAGCTCTAGATCTTTAACTTCCAATATTTTATCCATCCTTGCTTTCCTCCTTTAGTCTTTCATTTTTGGATCTAGCGCATCTCTTAAACCATCACCAAGAAGGTTAAAGGACAGCATTAGTAAGCTTATAATTACAGCTGGGAATACTAAAATATGTGGCTGGAATTTTAGTAATTTAACTCCATCATTAATTAGTGTACCTAAAGAAGCTGCAGGCGGTTGTAATCCTAACCCGATAAAGCTTAAGAAAGCTTCGAAGAAAATCGCACCAGGAATAGTAAACATCGTGTTAATAACAATAATACTTAAAACGTTTGGTAGAATATGTTTTGTTATGATTCTGTTATTTGAAGCACCTAACGTACGAGAAGCTAAAACAAATTCTTGGTTTTTATATTTCAAAACCTGAGCTCGAACAACGCGAGACATACCTATCCATCCAGTTATCGTAATGGCAATAATAATTGCCGTGATACCAGGATCCATAAACATAATCATGAGAATAACAATTACTAGATTTGGAATACCAATTAGAATCTCTACTATACGTTGCATAACATCATCTACACGTCCACCGTAGTAACCCGAGATACCTCCATAGGCCACTCCAATAACCATGTCTATTAAGGCAGCCATGAATGCGATGAAAAGAGATACCTGAGTTCCTTCCCATACTCGAGCAAACATATCACGACCTAGACCATCTGTTCCAAACCAATAATAAGTATCTACATTTTTTAATTCATATAAATTGACTTCTTTACCTGCCAAGTTTCCATATCCATCCATAATTCCAAGCTTTTCGATTCCTGGAACTTTTGGTGGCAAGTTAGCATGTGTAATTGTTTGTGTTTCTGCATCATGAGGGCCAATGTATGGACCAATCAATGACATAAGAATAATAAATACTAGTATAAAAACACTGACTATAGCAGCTTTATTTTTTCTTATGCGATACCAAGCATCTTTCCAAAAGCTTACGCTCGGTTTAGAAATTCTCTCCGCTTGACTGCTATCTACATGGATTCTATCAAATGAATCAGCAGGTAATTTTTTCAAGTCTTGACTCATTAGTTTTTACCTCCTGACAAACGAATACGTGGATCAATGATTCCATAAAGTAAATCTATAATGAATATTACAACAATTAAGAATACAGAGAAGAAAATCGTAGTACCCATAATAATAGAATAGTCATTTACGTTAATAGATTTTACAAATTGTTCTCCGATTCCTGGGATAGCAAAGATTTGTTCAATTACTAATGACCCAGTTAATAATCCTGCTGCCATCGGACCAAGTACAGTCACTAACGGAATCAAAGCATTTCGCAAAGCGTGTTTAAATGCTATTTCAGTACCATTGGCTCCTTTAGACTTTGCTAATGTTATATAATCAGAGCTTAAAACTTCTACCATCTCGGTTCTTATAAAACGAGCTGCAGTAGCCAGTGGTCCCAGTGCTAATGCAATGGAAGGCATAATACTTGAGGCCCATCCATCTTTCCATAAAGCTACCGGTAGAATTCCCCACTTTACACCTAACCAATATTGTAATACTGTAGCAAACACGAACGATGGTATAGATATACCAATAATGGCTATGATGGTACTTCCATAGTCCCAAAATGTATTTTGTTTTAATGCAGCAATCATTCCTAAAAGAATACCTACTAGTACTCCGGCAATAAGACCTTGGGCACCAATTTGGAACGATGGTCCAATACGACTTAAAATCAAATCAGTAACTTCAGCATTTTTGAACTGAAACGAGTTACCTAAATCACCTTGAACTAAGTTAAGCATGTAATTTACATACTGGACGGGAACTGGATCATTTAATCCATATTTCGCTTCCACTATTTCAAGTTGAGACGGGGATAGTTTTGAAGCAGAGCTTATAGGGGATCCTGGTAGCGTCTTCATTAAGAAGAATGTAGCTGTCGCAATCAGGAAAAGCGTGATAAACATATAAAAAACACGACGCAAAATATATTTCGCCATCTTTGCACCTCCTAAATTATTTAATAAATTATAATTTTACTAATCTATATATTAAACAAAAAAAATAGTAATTTGTCAAAATCATATTTTATAGTAAAAATATTGCGTATATTTCGACTCATTTAAAAAGAGAGTATATGTTCCGAAAGGAATACATATACTCTCATTTTATGAGATTTTTAAAACTTTAAACTATCTTAGTTTTTACCTTCGATATATGCCCATTTGTAGCTATAGTCTCCACCGAATGGGTGAGCAACGATACCTTTAACATATGGTTTTTGAAGTTGCATAAGACCACGTTGGTAAATTGGTCCAATAGCATAATCTTCAGCAATTAGAAGTTTTTCAGCATCAGCAAGTGCTTTCCAACGAGCTTCTGTATCTAATGCTAATTCATTGTTAGCAGAAGTTACTAACTCATCATATTTCGGGTTAGAATAAGACATTTGGTTGTTACCACCATCAGTTAACCATAAGCTCATGAATGTGTAAGGATCTTGGTAATCTGGTCCCCATCCAGCAACTTGAATGTCATAGTCTTGGTTTGTATCAAGATCTAAGCGCACTGCAAATGGTACTTCTTTAAGAGTAACAGTTAAACCTGGTAAGTTTGTTTCTAATTGATTTTTGAAATACTCATCCATCTTCTTAGAAAGATCAGAGTCTCCGCCAAGAATTTCTAGAGTAAGCTCAGTAACTCCTAGTTCTTTTAAGCCTTTGTCCCAAGCTGCTTTTGCTTCTTCTACGTTAAATGTAGACATATCTCCATTAACTTCGCGGAAATCATTAGCATCTTCGTCAAAAGTGAATCCTTGTGGTACTAGGTAATGAGCAGGTACAGAACCATTAGCTAAAACTACGTTAACTAAATCTTCTTTGTTGATAGCTTTTGAAACTGCTTCACGAATATTTACGTTAGCAAGTGGAGTAGGTTCTCCATTACGTTCTTGATTGTATTTGAAATAGAATACTGATGTTTCCATTTCTGTTACTAGTTCTGGATCATTAGCATATTGCATTGCATACTCACCAGATAGACCAGTACGGTCTTTTTCACCATTAGTGTAAAGGTTAACCGCTGTAGCTACTTCTTTAACTACATCATAGTTAATTTCAGTAAGTTTCACAGTATCTTTATCCCAATATTGATCATTTTTAACTAGTTTCCAGCTTAAGCCTGTTCCATCCCAATCTTGTAAAGCGAATGGTCCGTTGTATAAAAGTGCTTCAGAGTTTTTAGAGTAATTTTCACCTTGAGTTGTAACGAATTCTTCTTTTTGTGGTAAGAATGTACCAAATGACATTAATGATAAGAAGTAAGGAACTGGTTTTTCAAGAGTAACTTCTAATGTTTTCTCATCTAGAGCTTTAACACCTAATTCAGTATACTCAACTTCTCCAGCTACAATTTTAGATGCATTTGCGATTACGCCTTCCATCATGTATGGACCGTATTCAGAAGCAGTATCTGGGTTCATAGCACGTTTCCAAGCGAATTCAAAGTCATTTGCAGTAACTGGTGTACCATCAGACCAATTAGCGTCACGTAATTTGAACGTATAAACTAATCCATCTTCAGAAACTGTTGGCTCTCCATCAGAAATTGCTGGTACAGCTACATTTTCTTGATTCAAACGGTAAAGACCTTCATTTACGTTGTTTAGTAGATCGAAACCTACTGAGTCAGTTACTAAAGCAGAATCAAGAGTTGGAATTTCAGAACCCATGATTAAGTTTAATACTTGCTCTTCGTCTAATGTTGCTTCTTCAGCACCATCGTCTTCTTTTTCTCCATCTGTTTCAGTTGCTGGTTCGTTAGCTGGTGTTTCTTTAGCCTCATCGTCGCCGCCACATGCAGCTAGGAATAGACCTACAACTAACAGTAGGCTAAGAAGCCATACTAATTTACTATTCTTCACAAAAATAACCTCCCTAATATTCAGAAAAATTCATTACATTTATTATTATACATTTTATAAGAGAGTTGTACATACCTTTTTTTAATTATTTTTACAATCATGTAACAAAATCATTACATTGTCCTAACGAATTAGGAAGATTCCTAACTATTTTGTTAATTATCTTTTATATTTTTAGCTTTGTTAAAGTTATTGGTTGATTTTGACTAACAATTCTTTTTTATAGTAACTGTAAACATTATAAAAGGGACATTCAAATGACTATTAAGATTATAAAATTGGGATTGGGTACAGTTTTTGGCCTTGTTTATGCGAGTAAATTTTTAAGCACTTATCGATGCATTAAAGCTGTTCCCATTTATTGATTGGAGCGCCAGACGGCGACTCCTACGGGATGAGTGAGACAGATAAGACCTCACAACCACGCGCGTAAGCGATGGGTGATGGCTTATCGCTCACCCCGAGGAAAGCGTCCGGCTGGGGCGAAAATCAATTCTACTTTCTAATTTATAGATTTCTTTCCATCATAAATCAACCCTGCCCTTTAACATAGCCATATTTTTTTATTAGTTTTGATTATTTCAAACAAATCTTCTATAATTTAATTTATTAGAGGTGAATTATGAAAAAGAAGCTTATCTATTTTTTTAGTGCTCAGATTATTATAATTTTAGTGATGTTATTAACGACTAAACGTATCGATCTGGAAGCATATACTAATGTTTCCTTCTATATAGGAGGACTTGTCACATTTATTGGTCTAGTTACATATGTTGTATCAGGAGGATTTTTTGATCTTTATGCGTCTGGCTCAAGGAAATTTTTCACTAGAAAACATTTAAAAGATGAGATTGTGAATATGAGACTTCCTTCCGAAGTTTTTTCTTTCTCCCCTAAACCATTATTAGCTTTAGGGTTATCGATTTTAGCTTGTACATGTATAGCGTTACTTTTTTATTATGGATAATTTTGTCCCTTGATTTTTGAGTTTCTTCTATATATAATAATCAAAACTAAATAAAGAGCTTTGATGAAGAAAGTACATTTATAGAGTGTGTTTAGAGAGTCTGCGGATGCTGCAAGCAGATCATACGATAAATGGAATGGGCTTCTGAGCAGTATAAGTGAAAGGTCAAGTAGCTTATACCGTTTCCTTCGCGTTATGAAGAAGAGTGGCTATTTATTTTAGCAAGCTGGGTGGTACCACGGATATTACATCATTCGTCCCTTTTTTAGGGATGCATGATGTTTTTTTATATTCTAAGGAGGAAAATTTTATGAAAACACTTTTTTCGGGCGTCCAGCCTACCGGTACAATTACTTTGGGAAATTACATCGGTGCATTTAGACAGTTTATAGACTTACAAAATGATAACGATTGTATTTTTTGCATCGTGGATCAGCATGCTATTACTGTAGCTCAAGACCCCCAAGAACTTCAAAATCATATTCGTTCGTTGGCAGCCTTATATCTAGCGGTAGGAATAGATCCAGAGAAGTCTATTTTGTTTGTCCAATCAGAAGTTCCAGCCCATGCTAAAGCAGGATGGATGATGCAATGTATTTCTCACATTGGAGAACTGGAAAGAATGACGCAGTTCAAAGATAAATCAGATGGAAAAGATGCAGTGACTGCTGGATTATTGACTTACCCACCACTTATGGCCGCTGATATACTTCTCTACCAAACGGACATCGTACCTGTTGGTGATGATCAGAAACAACATATTGAACTAACTCGCGATTTGGCAGAACGTTTCAATAAAAGATACGGCAATGTATTAACTATGCCTGAAATCCAGCTTCCTAAGCACGGCGCACGTATCAAATCCCTGCAGGATCCAACGAAAAAAATGAGTAAGTCAGACCCTAATCAAAAAGCAACTATTCGTATTTTAGATACGCCAAAGCAAATAGAAAAGAAAATCAAAAGCTCTGTTACTGATTCAGAAGGAATCGTAGCATTTGATACTGAAAACAAACCAGGTGTCTCTAATCTATTAACAATAGAATCTGCTTTGACGGGTACACCTATTCCAGAATTAGTAGCTAAATATGAAGGAAAAGGTTATGGAGATTTTAAAGCATCTGTTGCAGAAGCTATTATTAATCATCTAGCACCTATTCAACAGAGATACGAGGAATTACTAAATTCACCAGAATTAGATTCCATTCTAGACCGCGGAGCAGAAAAAGCTAACCAGATAGCAAATGAAACACTTGTTAAGATGGAAGCCGCAATGGGTCTCGGTAGAAGACACTAATCGTTAATCCTAAAATAGATAGACAAAATACAATAAAGTCTTTTGAGTTTAGCATATACATCAACACAGATTTCCATGAATATCCTAAAGATAAGAAATTTAAATATAGTACTAAATGGGAGCAGCTGATAATTGCTATTCCGTAGCTTATTAGAAAAATTAGTAGTCTCATTAGTATCACATCCTTCATAAAACATATGAAAAACCGTCCCTAAACTTTCGTCTAGGAACGGTTTTTTTGAAGATTATTTTAAAGGCTCTTCTGATACTAATTGAAGTTCATGTAATCCAAAATCAGTACCGTAAGTTACATCATAATTTTTCACTGCTTTGTTTACAACATAAATTGCGCTACGGAATTGAGTAGGAATTACTGGAACTTGCTCTGACATGTATACTTGGAAATCACGGAATGCTTGCGCACGTTTTGCAGAGTCAAATGCATCCGGTGAATCGATAGCTGCTAATAATTCATCTAATTCAGGTGAAGTAAAGCGGCTATAGTTAAATGCTGAGTCTTTTCCATATAAGCCTAGTGGTGATGGGTTTGTACCTGTTCCCCAAGCTCCCATGTAAATATCAATTTCAGGATCATCTGCTTCTACTTTATCATAGAAAGAGTTCATTTCGATTAAACGGCCAGTTGTTAAAACCACTTTTAGACCAACGTCTCTCCAGTTTTGAATCCAATATGCAGCCATTTCTTCAGCTGTAACGTCTCCTGACATACCTGCATAATTAATCTCTAATTTTTCGCCTTCTGGAGTTTCACGGAATCCGTCTCCATCGATATCTTTATAACCAGCTTCATCTAATAATTGCTCTGCTTTTGCTGGATCATACTTAATGCCTTCTAAAGTGTCATCATAGAAAGAAGCAAATGCTGGTGGTATTAAACCAGTAGCACGAGTACGTAAATTATCGTAGTATGCCTCATTTACAGACTCTACGTCTAAAGCATAACCCATTGCCATACGTAAGTTTAAGTTAGCCATCTTGGCATTTGGATCCATCGTACTTAATTTAGCTTTAGTATCAAACTTTCCTAATTTAAATCCAAGGTAAGAATAAGATAGCTCTGGTTGTACAAGTATTGAAGCATTTTTAAATTCTTTTACTTCCGCATATTTCGTTGCTGGTAATGATCCAGCTGTCATGTGGTATTCACCAGTTTCTAAAGCTTTTGAGATAGAGCTAGAAGGTACTACTTTTAAAAGTACTCCATCCAACTTAGGCTCACCTTTAAAGTAATGCTCATTTTTTACGAATTGAACAGATTCACCAGGAATAATTTTTTCAAATTTAAATGCACCTAAAGATAATGGGTTTTTACGAACTGGGTCAGATTCTAACAATTGTCCTACTGGAATATCTTTTAAAATATGACTTGGTTCAGCAGAACCCCATAGACCATCTCCACCTGAATAAATTGCTGGAGATAATTTTTTAAAGGAAATTTCTAATGTAGTTTCGTCAACCTTTTTTAATCCAGAAATTGTATCAGCAGTTCCTGCATTATACTCTTCTGCACCAATGATATTTTTAAAATCTCCGTCATAACGAATACCTTGATAGTCTGGATGTCCAATGATTAAATATGGAAGCATAACATCTTCAATTTTCAAAGGCTCACCATCTGACCATTTTACACCTTCACGGATTTTAATTGTTGCTTTGTTTGTATTAGGGTCTGCTTCAAGTGTAGCAATACCTCTGTCATCAATTAAAAAGTCACCATCTACAGAGAAAATGGAATTACTTGCGTAATCTAAAATATCTGCATCTACACCATTTTGATATAATACTAGAGAGAAAATGCCTTCAAAAGGAGTATCTGTTCCTAAAGCTACTTTCAAGATACCTCCGTCAATTGCTTCGCCCTCATGCTCTACTTTTTGAGCGAATTCAGATGAACCTTCTTCTGCAGCAGGTTCTTCCTCTTTATCTTCTTCTTTATCCTTATCTTCCTCAGTCTTTGCTGGCTCTGTTGTTCCTTCAGTATTTGAACCTGATGATTCTTCTTCGTTGTTACATGCGCCTAACACAAGCATAAATGCTATTAGTACAGCTAATAATGTCCAAAGCTTCTTATTCATCCTTTTTCCTCCTTTTTATATATCTTTATATATCAAACGAAATCGTTTAATACCATCTTCATTATCCTTGCCTTTGTCTTGCGTCTGCCGAGCGACGTAGCGCTTGCCCTACATAATTGATGGAAAGCATTAATAACAAAATTAGCAAGGAAGCTGGTAGCCATACCCACCATTTGTCCTCTAAAATTAACGGATTATTCGCGTAACTCACAAGAGTTCCCAAACTAGGTACAGATTGCGGTAATCCAAAACCTAAATAAGATAATCCTGTTTCTAAACCTACATTTCCTGCAAAACTTAAAGTCAGTTCAACTATTAGAATAGAGCTAAGATTAGGCATAACACCTGTAAAGATAATTCTGCCATTGCCAGTTCCTAATGTTTTAGAAGCATTTATATAATCTCTTCTACTCTCGGTTAATGACTTACTTCTAACCAGTCGGGCCGTTGACACCCATAAAAAAGTACTCATAATAAGAACGAACTCAAATATAGAGTATTTTGGAATAATTGTTACAAACACAATGATGATCATCAAAGTTGGAATAGTGATGAAAAAGTCAATAATTCTCATAAATATATTGTCGATTAAACCACCAAAGTAGCCTGTAATCATACCAATGGCCACACCTACAATACCTGTAATAATTGTCACCGATAAAGCTATAGTAATGGAGTTTCTAGCTCCGATGATTAACTGTCCTAAAATGGAACGCCCACCCTGATCAGCTCCCAGAATAAACTTTTCGCCAGGTTCTGAAAATTTGTCTCTTAAACTTACATTCATTAATTCTTCTTGATTGATCATCGCGGCTGAGATATAGATAGCTACTATCCCAATGACTAAACAAAATAACGAGAACATTGCTAACTTATCTTTTTTAAACTCTCTCACTAATACTTGAAAACCTGTAGGCGGAGAGCTTTGTGTGTTTTTTTCTAGAATTTCTGTATTAAGTATTTGTTCACTCATCATACTCTCTCCTTAACCTTATATTTTGGTCAATCTATTCTAATACGTGGATCTACAATGCTCATGATGATATCAGACAATAGACTACCTAATAAAGTTAAGAAGCCAAACAGCAATACTAAAGCTGTAATAACGCTATAATCCCTGGAGGATATAGACTGTATAAACAATTGCCCCATGCCTTGATATCCAAAAATGGTTTCTATAAATATGGAGCCGCCTAGTAACCCAGTAATTGTAAACCCTAGAAAAGCTGCAATTGGCAATAATGAGTTTCGGAAAATATGTCTACTGTATACTTTTTTAATAGGAATTCCCTTACTTCTTGCTGTACGAACATAATCCATCGATTTTGCATCTATAATTTCAGATCTTAGGTACTGAATTACTGCGGTAGTTCCAAGGATCGCATAGGTCATTGCAGGCAATAGCATATGATAAATTCGGTTCCATACATACCCAAGGGTACCTTCCTCGTACTTTATGTCCACCGTACCGGCTGTCGGAAACCATCCAAGATGATAACCGAAAAAGAATAATGCTAGCAAGCCAAGTACGAATGTTGGGATCGCATAGGTCACAAAAGAGTATAGTACGATTGTTTTATCTAGGAATGTATCTTGAAAGCGTCCCGCCAATACTCCTAACGGAATAGCTATTAAGTATAGAAGAACAACGCTGAGCAAGGATAGCCACAGTGTGTTCATCGCCCGAAATCCTATTAAATCCGCAACAGGCATGCTATACGTATAACTCTTACCAAAATCCCCTTGAATTGCATTCGTTATCCAATTGTAGTATTGTACATACCAAGGATCGTAAAATCCTGCTAACACTCTCATTTCTTCTAATCGATTAGGATCGGATTCTGGTGTTATTAGGCCTGTGAATGGGTCTCCAGGCATTTGCTTAGCTAATATAAATATTAGTAGGCTTAAGACAAAAAGCTGTGGAATCATGGCTAAAACTCTTCTCAATATTGTTTTCCACATATTAGATGACCTCCTTGCTTCTAGTGGCCATTGCTACTTGATGAGTAGTTGAGATTGGTACTAAATCTAATACTTTCCCATCCTTATCAAAGTATTTCTGATGATCAGTTACATAATTTTTTTCTACTTCAATTCTTTCTCTTTTTCTTGCTTCTCTACCTTTTGGATTTACGTCAGGTATAGCCGATAGCAATCTCCTTGTATAGATATGTTGAGGATTTGTATAAATATCTTCTCTACTTCCAGTTTCTACAAATTTACCTTTGTACATAATAGAAATTTCATCACACATATGTTTAACTACACCCAAATCGTGGGATATAAATAAGTAACTTAATCCAAATTCTCTTTGTATATCTTTCATAAAATTCAACACTTGTGCTTGAACCGATAAATCTAGTGCTGATACTGGTTCATCTGCTATGATCAATTTAGGATTTGTTGCAATAGCACGAGCAATGCCAATCCTTTGTTTCTGACCGCCTGAAAACTCATGAGGATACTTTACCTTGACATCCTCGCTCATTCCCACTATTTCTAACAGTTCATTAATTTTTCTTTTTTCTTCGGTAGGAGACAGTTTCAAAAAATTTCTAATAGGTTCTGCTATGATATCTTGAACTCGTTTTCTAGGATTTAAACTTGAGTGAGCGTCTTGAAATATCATTTGAATATCTCGATTATAGGAAGAAGATGGACTACGACGGCTATTTGTAACATCCTGTCCTTCGTATATGATTTGTCCAGATGTTATTTTTTCAAGTCCAATAATAGATTTACCAGTAGTAGACTTTCCACAGCCAGATTCTCCTACCAATCCATACGTTTTCCCTTTTTCAATTTCTAACGAGATTCCATCTACTGCATGCACACGATCAACCACTGTATTAAAAAATCCACCCCTGATAGGATAATGAACATGTAAGTCCTTAATTTGCATAAAACTCATTGGTTACTTCCCCTTTCTCACCCTCAAAATGAAAATGCTGCCAACATGTGCATCTGACAAGGTGTCCTGGAGAAACTTCATGCAATACTGGATTTTTTTCATGTGTCTCTTCACTGATCCAAGGGATTCTGGCAGAAAATCTACATCCTTCTCGAGGTAATTTGGCTAAAGAAGGTACAATTCCTTGAATAACTTCAAGCCTATCATTCTCACTATTCATCTGTGGTATAGAGTTAAATAATGAACGAGTATAAGGGTGTAACGGATTAGAAAATAGTTCCTCTACAGGAGCCTCTTCAATAATTTGTCCTGCGTACATTACTGCAACCCGGTCTGCTACTTCAGCTACTACGCCTAAGTCATGTGTTATTAATATAATTCCCGAACCTGTTTCTTTTTGTAAGTCAATAAGTAAGTCCAATATTTGAGCTTGAATGGTTACGTCCAATGCAGTAGTTGGTTCATCTGCAATGATTACTTTAGGCTTACAAGAGATTGCAATCGCAATGATAACCCGCTGTCTCATCCCTCCAGACAATTGATGTGGGAATTGTTTTGCAGTTCGCTCTGGATTTGGGATACCTACTTGTTTTAATAACTCTAATACTCTTTTTTTTCTTTCAGACTTACTCAGCTTTGTATGAAAGGCAAGGCTTTCTTCAATTTGGTCTTGAATCTTCATCAACGGGTTTAATGCAGATAAGGGATCTTGGAAAATCATCCCTATTTCTTCTCCTCGAACAGCATTAAAGTTTTCATCATTCAATTTAGCAAGATTGATACCATTGTATATAATTTCGCCTTCCACTCTTGTTTTGTTGTGGTCATGTAACCCAATAATGGACGTTGCTAAAGTAGATTTCCCACAACCTGATTCTCCTACGATTGCCAGAATTTCATTTCTCTTTAGCGAAATGGATACCCCATCCACGGCATCATAATATGTATCTTTTATTCTGAATCCGGTATGTAAATTGTTTATGGTTAATAGCTGTTCTGAGTTGTTCAAACTAATTCTCCTCTCACGCAACTTTATGTTCGGTCTGATTTTTCCCAAATAATTAAAGATTAAAACCTTTCTGTTATTTGATTCCTTTTGTAAAGTCTATTA
Organism: Psychrobacillus sp. BL-248-WT-3; assembly: GCF_012843435.1. Lineage (GTDB taxonomy): Bacteria > Bacillota > Bacilli > Bacillales_A > Planococcaceae > Psychrobacillus. The sequence goes on from NZ_JABAFC010000045.1 coordinate 21,441, forward strand.
CAGGATGATTACAAGCGCAATATAAATTTTTTATATATTTTGTTTATTTAATATATTCTGAACCATACAAAATTATTATAAACATTGGAATATCAAGGTTTTAATTAGGCTAAATAATGGAAAATTGTTATGAAAATAAATTAAATATACACTTATTTCTTAATACTTTTTAATATATATTTGTTCTAAAAGAACTATAATATACAAAAAAATCCACGCTCACAAGAACGTGGATTTTTTGTTGTTTATTTGATTTTTTTAAATAATATACTTGCATTATGACCACCAAAACCTAATGAATTACTCATGGCATAGTCAATTTCTTCTTTTCTTGCCTCATTTGGAACATAGTCTAAATCACATAACGGATCAGGCGTTTCCAGATTTGTGGTAGGCGGTAAGATGCCTTCATGGAGAGCTAATACACTGAATATTGCCTCTACCCCTCCTGCCGCACCGAGCAAGTGACCAGTCATAGATTTAGTGGAACTCATAGCCAAATTGTACGCATGCTCACCAAATACGGATTTTACAGCCGTTGTTTCAAACTGATCATTATAAGGCGTACTAGTTCCGTGCGCATTAATATAATCGATCTTCTCCGGAGACACTCCTGCATCGTCTAATGCTTGCTTCATCGCTCTAGCTGCCCCTTCTCCTTCTGGAGCTGGTGCAGTAATATGGTGGGCATCTCCTGTAGAACCATAACCTATTATTTCTGCATAGATTTTAGCACCACGAGCAACAGCGTGCTCATATTCTTCTAATATAAGAATTCCAGCTCCTTCACCAATAACAAATCCGTCTCGATTAGCATCAAAAGGTTTCGATGCGGTATTAGGATCTGTATTTAAAGAAAGTGCAGTATTGGAGCAGAAACCAGCTACAGACATATGAGTAATCGGAGACTCTGCTCCGCCGGTAATCATCACATCTGCATCTCCTCGCTCGATTACTTTAAATGCATCTCCTATAGAGTTAGTGCCAGATGCACAAGCCGTTACCGTACATGAATTAATCGCCTTTGCCCCAAAATGAATTGACACCTGACCTGCAGCCATATCAGGAATCATCATTGGCACGAAGAATGGACTTACGCGTCTCGTTCCTTTTTCTAAAAATACTCGGAACTGATTCTCGTATGTCTCCATTCCACCAATACCTGAACCAATCCAAACGCCTGTACGTAGACCTAGCTCTTCTGTGATTGTTAAATTGGCGTCCTCAACTGCCATAATTGCAGAAGCTAAAGCATAGTGAGTAAAACGATCCATTTTTCGTGCATCTTTCTTTTCAATATACTTCTCTATGTCAAAATCTTTTACCTCTGCGGCCACCTTCGCTGGAAACAAAGATGCGTCAAGTCTTGTTAACATTCCGACACCTGATTTACCTTCCTTAATACCAGCCCAAGTAGTTTCTACATCATTACCTAGTGGTGTTACGGCACCTAATCCTGTTACTACAACCCTACGTTTCGTCATGTATGTCCGTCCCTTCGACAAATTAAATTATTTTCCCCATTTAAGCGCTATTGCTCCCCAAGTCAAGCCTCCACCAAAACCTACCATTACAATAATATCATCATCTTTCACTTTTCCATTTTTTACTTCTTCTTTTAATGCTAGTGGAATAGACGAAGATGAGGTATTCCCATATTTGTGTATAGTTTTGGCCATTTTTTCAGCAGGCAACTCCAGTCGTTCTCTAGATGCCTCCATAATACGAATATTTGCTTGATGAGGGATTAACAAATCAATATCTGTTTTTTGTAATCCTGCTTTTTCGATAACGTTAATAGCAGATTCGCCCATTTGACGAACCGCAAATTTAAATACCTCTCTTCCATTCATCGTAATGTAAGGTCCGTCCTGCAATAAATACTTTCCTCCACTACCATTGGCTCCAAGCTCAAAGGACAATATGCCTCTGCCCTCAGAGACTTCTCCAATTACTACAGCCCCTGCTCCATCCCCAAAGAGGACAGCAGTATTTCGATCTTCCCAGTCTGTAATTTTAGACAGCTTTTCCACACCAATTACTAACACATGAGAATACGTTTTAGATTCTACAAATTGCTTTGCAGTAACGACACCATACATAAACCCTGCGCATGCAGCGGATATATCCATTGCTGCTGCATTAGTAGCCCCTAATTGCTCCTGAAGCATCGTGGAGACACTAGGAAAAGGACGATCCGGAGTTACTGTCGCTACCAAAATTAGTCCTATTTGTTCCGGAGAAATTCCTGCATCCGCTATTGCTTCCTTGGCTGCCTTGACAGCCATATGTGAACTTTCTTCTCCAGGAGCAGCTATTCGACGCTCCTCTATACCAGTCATTGTTTTTATCCATTCATCCGATGTATCTATTCTTTTTTCAAGGTCTTCATTCGTTAAAATCTTCTCAGGTGCATAAGTTCCTAAACCTATAATTCCTGCATTCATGAAATTCCTCTTTTCTTGTAATCTATTATTAGTACCTGGTATTAATAATAGCGAATATATGAACATTTTTCAACATAGTTGTTGGATGTTAAGAATAATTCTTTTGTATAGGACAACCCTATGTTATGATAGCTATAGATAAATTAATTTTTTTGAGGTGAAATTATATGCAATATGTTATGACAGTAATTTGGACACTTATCTTGGTTACGATGTTAAATTATGTAGTAGGTTCAGTTAATGGCGTAGAAGAATTTAACTTTTTCCATGGTTTATATATGGCTATCCCAGCAGCTATTATAATTATACTAATTACTAAAGTAATTCCGGATGAGCCTGTAGAAGCTAAACATCATTAATAAAAAGAGGCTGGGACAAAACTAGCTTCTAATATTGGAAAAAGAGAAATTGAGCTCACTCAATTTCTCTTTTTCCTT
>NZ_JABAFC010000046.1 GCF_012843435.1 Psychrobacillus sp. BL-248-WT-3
GCCCCTCGGGGTCAAATGGATAAAAGCTCCGGTGGCTGAGGAACTGCCTCCTCGCTTTTTCCCATTTGCCTGTCGGGACAGAGACAGGCGATTCCGCTTTTCTTGTGTTTATAAGAATTTTTGGTTGTATAGCAGGATTGCTTTAGCTCTTGATTTCACGCCTAGCTTGCTGTATATCGTTGTTAGGTAAACGCGTATGGTTCCTTCGGATAGAAATAGTTTTTGTGCGATTTCCTTGTTGGTTGCACCATCTACAAGTAGTTGGAAAACTTCCAGCTCTCGAGGTGTTAGTTGGTCTAGTATGCTGCTCTCTGCTTGACTGCTGCTTTCTATGAGCCGTTCTACGTAGCTTAACGGCACCGAATTCCAGCCTGTCTTTTTATGTTTTTGTCGTTCTTTGGTATATGCTTTTAATAATTTAATACTCCCCTCCTCATCTAGGAAGGTTCGGACGTAATCATAAGTAGAGCCGTAGCTCAAAGCTTCATGCAATGCGTTCAAGGCGCTGTCCTTATGGTCCATTTCCATTTCACAAATTGCTTCTAACAAGGAAGCTTCTACGATTGTGGATACTTGATCTTCCTCTATTGCTTTAGTTTTCACTTGGATTACAGTCTTTAAGGCTTCTTCTACCTTTGCTGTTGCTAGCAACAGTCGAGCATGGACGAGTAACCAAAAAGGTTGTCTCGATTCAGCTTTTCGTAGCTCTGCTTCTGCTCTTAACGTATTTCCTTCTAATAAAAAGCAACGAGCTTTCATCGTGAGTAAAATATTTTGCCAATGCTTATCATTTATTGAATCTAGTACGTTATCTAATAATGCATGAGCTGCTACAAAGTTTTTATTTAAGGCATAAATTTGAGACTTTAAAACATACATGGGAATAAATAATCCAGGATCTTTTAGGCTATGGCCATACTTTAAAGCAATTTCTAATTCTCCAATGGCCGCATCGATATAGTTTCTTTCATACAATGTTTCTGCTGACGCCCCGTAGCTGAAGAGAGTCATATTTTTTTCCTTAAATTCTGTTTCACGGAATAATTTTGCAAACGGAATTGCTTTTTCTAACGACATAAACCTACCCTTGGATCCAATGCTAGTTCGAGTAAGCTTATGCTCAAATAAGTTGAACCTTATCGGTATTCCATCCCACCTAGAACTAACATATCCTTGGTCTACTTGCCTTTGAATTATTTCTATCGCTTTTTCAATCCCTGTCCCCATGCTAATAAGTGCATATACCTGCAGTGTTGTAAAAATATCAGCTATTCCTTTGTTCTCCTCTTTATCCATCCATTGTTCTAGTTGTTGCTTTAGCTCTAACTCATAAATGATTAGACCCGCTTCTTCTATTTGAAGGGCAGATATTAAGGTAATGGTGTACATCACTAATATTTCATAATTAACTGGGTAATCGTTTCTTCTTAAAGTTTGGATCCAACCTAAAAAAGTGGAGGTTTCTCCATTCTTGAATATTTCTACTAAATGTTCTGTTATCCACGACTCCGCTAGCGTAAAGGCGCTTTCTTGTAAGGCCAAGTCAATCGCACTGTTGATATCACCTTTTAAGTAAAGCAGCTTCGCGGTTTCCAAGATGATGGATGAAACAAATTCCTTTGGATAACGATTTTTAAGTTCAATTTGTAAAGCTTCTGCGAATAAATGATGGTAACGAAACATCGGTTGGGCATTGTTTAAACGAACAGTGAAAATTCCCTTGTTTTCTAGTTCTATAAGCATTGCATAGCTATCACTTCGGTTCGTTAGGCTATTACAAATTTCCGGTTCTAAAGATTGTAAAAAAGACGTCTTCAGAAGAAAATCTTGAATAGTTGACGGAAGTGTATCTAGTATCTCTTGCAATAAAAAATCAGTGATCAAGGGCTGTAAAGGGTTCATCTTGTCTAATGTTAATGCATTGTTGGAGTTGGTCCTCATTGAAATACTCGTTAATTGGATGCCGGCTGGCCAGCCTTCTGTGGTGTTTAATACGTGATGTAGTAGCTTCTCTTCGAGGTTTTTCTTTTCGTAAAATTGTTCAATTTCCTCAAATGTAAAGCACAGTTGTTCCATGCTTATCTCATTGAGCCAGGATTTAACTCGCCACTTGGCGATTGGGAGGGGGAGATTCTCACGACTAGTTACGTAGACGTGTACGTTGTCAGGTAGATATTCAATTAGTTGGGTAAGCATTTGATGAATCACTTTATTGTCAATTAGATGATAGTCTTCCAACACAATACTGATGGGACGTTCCATTAAACTCATTTCGTTTAAGAAAGAATCAATCAAAAATTCTAACGTGGAAGGATCCTGTGATTGGAACAATGAGGCGAGCGTGTTATACATGTTACTCTCCGTAACATTAGATGTCGTATGAATAACATATTTCCAAAATCGTATCGGATCATTGTCAGATGTATTCAGGGAAATCCATGTAACGGTGTCATTTGCTTGGTTAAACCATTGGCTTAATAGCGTTGTTTTACCGTAGCCTGCTGGTGCTTGAAGAATGGTGATTCTCTTTGAATGGTTTTTCTGAAGTAATTCATATAATCTTTCTCTATCTAATGCTTCTGCTGTAGCTTTTGGTACCGTTGTTTTGGAACTCAACCAGACCATTTGCATCCTCTTTTACCTCCATGGGTTGCTTATACTTTGGAAAACATAAGAATAATTAACTAGTCTCCTTGTAAATCTATTATACTATTAATCTGCAACTTTTTATTCAAAAAATTAAAATAATTAACATTCCTCAATATTTTCTGAAAATCATTTCGTATAAGCTTAAGTGGTATGTGTTTTTAAGGGATTTTGCAAATGAGAAATGGTTTCTTAAAGTAGTTAGGGGGGGATACTTGATAAAATATAGTATATTAATGATCTTTTGAATAATGCACTAAGAATTGAAATAAAAAACTGAGCAATTCAATAGGAGGAATAGTTTTGAGGAATAAGGGATGGAAGACAGCAACAGCGGTAGCCTTATTAACAAGTTCGGTTATAGCCTTTTCACCAATTGCGTATGGTAAATCATTTTCAGTGGAGCAATCGGTAGCCACAGCGAAAAGTGATTTACACAAGGCGACTACGATATACGTATCTCCGGCGCTTGAAGGGAATTTAATCCCAAGTGACTCGCTTTATGCTACGTTAAATAGTGTGAAGAAAAATTATGAGATCACAAAAAGTGTCGTTACCTCATCCAAATTATCTACAGGCGAGATAGAAGGCACATTGAAGGAAATGGATGCCATTTACAATGAAAAAGTAACTAAGGGATTAGTTTCCTATATAGATGCGTATAATTACGCAACGAAGTATTTAGAACCTCTAATGAGGGAGATTAGCCAAGCGGAAGCAAAGGGCGATTTTGCAGGAGTAGCTGCTGGATATCATAAGCTATCGTATCAATTAAAGGATCGATCCTCTATTTTATATCGTTTTTCTGGCAAAGCTGCACGGGACTTACTACTAGAAAAGTATAAAAAGCCTGCTGATGCAAAACGTGATGAACTAATGCTACCAGTCACCATTTATATGGAGTTAGTAGAGTTAAACAGCTTATATACGGCTGGGAAACAATCGGAAGCTTTAAAAGTATATGCAGAAATAAATGCCTTAATGGAAGGGTTACCGAAAACAAGTAAGTATTCGCCTATTTTATTGGCTGAGGTAGCTAAAATTAAAGGGATAGTGGATGGACTTCCTATCCAGTCCACAGAACAGCAGGTACTTGATGCAAAGGTGGAAGGCCTCGTGAAGGCAGTAAATGCTAGCCAAAAAAATATTCTTTTATCTTCTAGCACGTCCAATTCTATAACGATAACAGTTCAGGAAGATATCAGTATGTTAGACTTTTTGAGTAAAGGATTTTATCCGACCCTCATTAGTAGCTTAGGTGTGTCTAAGGTGAATGGAAACGATCCATTGTCAGAGGCGGCTATGAATGAATTAAAGGCATTGTTTCCTGCAGATGCAAAAGTGCTATCTGAATTAAAAGGCAAGTCATTTAATCTTCCAGTCACCGTTAATAATGGTGCCTTGGATGTCGTATTTATACTAGTTTTTAACTAAACAAAAAAAGACCATGTAAAAGCTAAACTTTTACGTGGTCTTTTTTTGTTTATGAATGTTCATTTTGGAAGCTGAAGGGTTTCACATAATTGCACCCTTCACAAGCGTGGCCTATTTGTTCTTGGGTATCGGGGTGCTGATAGTAAATTTCATCGTACCCACAAATGTAACACTCCATGACATGAAAAATGAGACGAGGACCAATGACGTTGTCTAACAGCTGATTAAAATCGGACTGCATATTCTACATCTCCCTCTGCTTTTGTATCAATATAGCAAGTTAAAACCATATTATTCGTCGAAAGCCGGCAGAAATTTGGATTTGATTTCGACTATTTCCTGTTAATAGATTATATGGAGGGAGCGTGTTCTATTATGAACGTTTTTTTTAGGAGGAACATACTAAAGGCTAGGTCTATTTGTAATCTTTTATTCATAGTAATTGAACTCTATTTTCAATTAAAAAGAACGATTTTTATTCGATGGTGGATTGTTTGTCGGAAAGAGAGGGAAATGAGGGAAAACGGTTAGAAAGATAGATTCATGCTCTGTGCAAGACAGTCAGAATCTCATGTCCCTATTTTTTCGTTGTGGTAGAATAGAGGCATTTTACCCACTTTTTGGAGGCATTTGATTTGATTTGTCGTATTATGGAGGGGAATGAGGACACTTGAGGATGTAAGAAATGAGGAATGCGAAATGATCGAACTCCGAGATGTGCAAAAAAAATATCGTTCAGGGACAAAGCAGATGGAAGTATTGCGCGGGATGGATCTTCGTGTGGAGCAGGGAGAGTACGTGGCAATCATGGGGAAGTCCGGTTCAGGGAAGAGCACGATGCTCAATTTGTTAGGAACTCTGGACTTGTTAGATAAAGGAAGCTATATGTTAGCTGGAAAGTCAGTACATAAAATGGGTAAAGCTCGTCGGGCAAAGCTACGGAATGAGGAGATAGGATTTGTCTTTCAGCATTTTCAGCTGATCCCCAACTTGTCTGTATATCAAAATGTGTTACTCCCCTTAACATACGGGAGAAAAAGGCTTAAACGAAAGAAAGCTCGCGTTCTTGCTATGTTAGAAGAGATGGGCATTTTAGATAAGAAAAACCATAAGCCCGACCAATTATCGGGTGGTGAAAAGCAACGTGTCGCTATTGCAAGGGCCTTGGTCAACGAGCCTTCGCTTATACTTGCCGATGAGCCGACAGGGAGCTTGGATGAGGAAACAACGAAAAGCATTTTGAACTTATTTGATCGAGTACATGAAAAAGGAGCAACCCTTATTATCATCACGCATGACATGGAAGTAGCTTCTCGAGCACAGCGCATTTTAACGCTGCAGAATGGGGTACTTATATGAAGCTATTTACATCATTTAAATTGGCCTGCTTTGGTTTATGGTCGAATCGGCTTCGCGTGTTATCGGCGATGACTGGGGTGATTATTGGGATGTTTGCAGTCATTGTGTTATCTGCGATTGCTATAGGGGTAAAAGACACGCTGATGAAACAGATGGGAAGCCTAGGAGCAGAACAAATTCTTGTCATGCCGGGTAGACTGCTCGATACTACAAACGGAGAGAAGGATTTACTTAGCGGATTGACTAGCGTGCCAAGTACGCTTACATATGCAGATGCAGAAGTTGTGGCAGATGTGGAGGATGTCAAAACGGTAACTCCTATTTTGGAAACGATCAATGTAGTGAAATATGATGAAAAGAGTGCTCAGTCAGCTATGGTTGGCACAACGGATCAATTTCTGAGAGTGCAGCATGCCGCGTTGTCGGAGGGACGATTCTTTACGCAAGAGGAGCAGGATGGGAAGGCTAAGGTCATTGTGCTTGGTAACAATATTCACGAGGCATTGCTTGGAAATAAGGAAGTTCCTGCTGAGGGCGGAGGGATGCCTTCGGAGGAAAAAGTGGAACCCGATCCATGGTGGAAGCGAATCATGAATAAGCTCCTAGGAGAGACCGCATCTGCGGAAGAGCCTTCATTAGTCGGACAAACTGTTACGATAAATGAAGAAACGTATGAGGTAATTGGAGTGCTCGCCCCAAACGCCACGCTAGGGTCTAGTACAGATAATAATGTGGTTATTCCGATTCAGACGGCTCTTGAGAATACAGATATGAAGAACTTAACGAAGATGATTGTGGAGGCTTCCAGTGTGGACGCCGTCGATCAGGTGGATGAGCAAGTGTTTAGTGCAATCATGACGAACCATACAGAAATTGATTTCAGTGTGGTGAAGCAGGAGCAAATGCTCGGAGCGTTAGGCAAGGTAACTTCTATATTGCAGGTGATGTTGTTCGGAATTACTGCCACGGCCTTAGTGATCAGCGGTATGGGAATCATGAATGTCATGGTGATGTCTGTCCGAGAAAGAACGAAGGAAATTGGTATAAGAAAGGCACTTGGTGCTACCACCTTCGAAATTTTGATGCAGTTCTTCTTCGAAACTTTGCTGCTATGTGTAATCGGTGGAGCTGCCGGGATTGGTCTTGGATATTTGTTTATAGAGTTTTGGAACAATAATGTGGATATCTTTGCCTTGGTGCTTCCTTTATGGGCGGTTAAGCTTGCGCTGTATACATCCTTTGGCATCGGTAGCCTGTTCGGCATTTATCCTGCCTGGAAGGCTGCTCGTATGAATCCTAGTGAGGCTTTGCGGTTTGATTAGTTTTGGACCTTTGGAAAAGCAAATAGGATTATTATAGGAATATTATTACAGGTGCCTGGCACCTGTAATAATATTTGTTTTGCTATTTGATTTTTATGGAGCTTGTACTTTTTTTATTTACCTAAAGGTTTTTTGATGTGATTTAGGGAATAAGATAAGATATAGAGTTTTGTAGAAGGGGGAAAAATAGTGAAACAAAAGGTACAAATATTATTGGTTTTATGTTTGTTTGTCTTTAGTGTAAATATGCCAGCAGCTTTTGCGGCGAATGACAAAATAGATTACGTGGCGTTAGGAGATTCCATCGCTAGTGGTCAAACGCCATATGGAGAAAGAGTTGGGCGTGGATTTACAGACATAATTAGCGAGAAGCTTGAGAAGGAAGGACGTTTAGGCTCTTTTACGAAGGAATTTGCTAAATCCGGTGAAACGACGGATGGACTTTTAGAGAAGCTCAAGCGAGAAGATGTTCAAAAGGCGTTGAAGGAAGCTGAATTAGTAACAATCGTCAGTGGTGCTAATGATTTTATCCAGGCCTTTTATGACCCTAAGGATGAAAGTGTGAATGTGGACCTTACAGCAGCAACTTTAATATTGAGTAAGGTGTCGGAGAATCTGACAACAGCGGTTAAACAAGTGAAGGCTATTAACCCAGATGCTGAGATTTATTTATTCGGCTACTTTTTTCCGTTCCCACATATGACGGATATTGCAACGAGACAGCAGCTACAAATGGCATTCAATATTGTAAATAACCGAATAGCGGCTATTGCAGAAAGTGAAGGGGTGCATTTTGTTAATGTGGCGCCAGCGTTTGATGCAAAGGGGACGGTCTATTTGGAAAATCCAAAGGATATTCACCCAAACGAAGCTGGCTACCAAGTAATAGCTGACCAATTTTTCTTAAAAACACTGCCTGAGCTACCGCTTGGATGGGGCAGAGTAATGGAGAAAAATATACCCGTAGCCTCTGATAAAAAATGGACAATTACGTTAAGCAAGGATGTCGACAGTGCAAGTTTGAATCAATCCATTTTTGTCATGAAGGATGGTTCAATAGCAATACCAGTTGATAAAGCTGTGTCCAAGGCAAATGGGAAGCAAGTCGAGGTATTCGCTCCAAAAGGTGGATATAAACCAGGTTCCTACGAGCTAATGATCACCAATGAGCTGAAGGGGACAGATGGAAAACCTTTAACGGAAAGTGTGTTAGTGAAATTTGTAGTGAAGTAGAAGATAGCTTTTGGGACACTAATGATTTTTAGTCGCTCTGAGTTTCCCAAAGTAGTTGGTGGTTAGGGAAAGAAGAAAAAGCCTATTTCATCTTTAAAAGATGAGATAGGCTTTTTTTCTATGTATTTGAGGACGGTTATGTAAGAAAAGTGTTGAGTTTTATTATATGGATATTATGACAGGTGCCTGGCACCTGTCATAATATCCATATAATAATGGGGGGGAATAATGGGGGAATAATGGGGGAATAGTGAGGAATAGAAGGGTAATAATGGCTGCTTGGATAAATAGTTAGAAAAGTGACTAAATTTTCTGTTAGTATGTTATTTAAATATATTAATGATGTGGGTGGTGATTGGTTTGGTTTCAGTTGAGCAGTTGGCTTGTAGGCTAGAGAAGTATGGGATTCTTTTGGTTGGTGGGGAGAAAGGGAAGGGAAGAGGAATAGATTATATTAATATTCAGGAGCTTCCGTTAAGGAGTGAGCGTGTTCATCCTTTTGGGTTTATTTTGACTACTTTTGCGGCTTTTGAGGGTGAGCAGGGAATCGTTTCGCATGTGGAATGGCTGATTTCACGAAAGATATCAGCACTAGGTATCCATGCTGCTGGTTGTGCGGTGGTCCCAGAAAGCTTGTTGGAGCTTTCTAATACGCATTCGCTTCCTATTTTTACAATACCCATTGATTTGTCTTATAAGGAGATTTTTAAAGAGTTTAATGAGCTACTTTTAGGAGAGAATGATGCTCTTCGTGTTCAAATTGAGGAGATGAATCTTCAATTACTAGAGGCAGTTGCGCAAGATAAGGGAGTTAGTTATATCGTTGCAACGTTAGGGAAGTATCTTGCTTCACCAATCGTTTTTCTGGATCAAAGCTTAAACATTGTTTCTATTTGGACTAACAATACATACAATCGAGAGGAATATAGCCTTACTGTTAAAGCCGTCTTAGAGCAAGAAAAAGAATCGTTATACAAGGGGAAATACATGGAGGTAGAAAAGGTATTGACCGAGTCGTTTTCTACACAGCATGATTTGGCATTTTCGGTTCTCCCTATTATGGAGCATACAGAAAATCACGGATTCTTAATCATATGTAATAACGGGGTGGAGGAGTTGATGGTTAACTCTGCCATTCAGTATGGGAGGACGGCATTACTGCTGGATGCCGTAAAAAGAAAATCGTTAGAGCGTTTCTTGAAAAACCAAGAGATACGAACATTGGAAGCGATTATTGAAAATAAACGCCGTGAATCTAGTCGCTCTTCTAGCCTTTCTTCTTCTCTAAAAAAAATGCCTTATCTGTATGTATTTCGTTTTGATAATGAAGATTTAATTAATTATGGATTTACCGTCATTTACGATAAGCTGGGTGGAATAAATTCAGATAATATTATTTGGATATATGAACAGGAGGTTATCTGCCTCACTTCCATTCCGTATGAAATACAACATTTGAAGGAGCTATTATCCGCTTTGCAAGGAGTTCAATGTGGAGTTAGTGATGGAAGACCTATTAAGGTTGAAGCAGATCTTTCGCTTAAGTATAAACAAGCAAAGCGTTGTCTAGAGCTTACAGATCAATGGAATAGTAATCTAATTCTATTCCAGAACATAGGTGTGGAAAGATTTTTATTTTTGATTAAAGAGGAGAGCTCGATGCAGGAGGCAGCAAGGGGATTGCTTAAGCCTTTATTAGAATTTGATGAATGTAATCATGCAGAATTAACAAAAACATTGGATGTCTATTTAAAGAATTTTTTTAGTCTGAAAAAAAGTGCAGAGGAATTATTTGTCCATCGTAATACTGTGAGCTATCGACTAGAAAAAATTCAAGATCTATACCCGGATATTAGCTTTGAAAATCAAAATCATTACCTACTATTTGCGATTGCCTTAAGGTTAATCGACTAATTTTGTTTAGAGGCTATAAAATAGTCTCTTTTTTTTGTGCTCCTTAACTAATGGAAAATTTATTAGAAAAATCTAAAATTTCTATTAACTAAAGAGAGGACGGGGATATAGATGCAGACTATTTTGTATAACTGCTCGTTAATTGACGGACTAAATAAAGATATAAAGGAAAACGCTTATCTGATAATAGAGGATAAAAAAATAGTAGAGGTTGGCACTGGAAAAGTAGAGCAGACGGAATCTGCAAATTTAGTTGACGTAAAGGGAAAGTTTGTTATGCCAGGGTTAATTGATTGTCATGTGCATTTAGTATGGGATGGAACGGAAGATCCGCAAAAGAAGATAGAGCATCTAGACGAATCGAAGGTTGCCCTTCAGGCGTACTCGCATGCACTACTAACGATAAAGGAGGGGATCACCACAGTTCGAGACGTTGCCTCTCCAGGGAAAAGTGTTTTAAATTTACGAGATGTGATAAACAGCGGAAGTCTAATTGGCCCAACAATTGTTGCTTCTGGTCCTGCAGTTTGTATGACAGGGGGACATGTCCATTACTTAGGTAAAGAAGCAGACGGTCCCGATGCTGTTCGGCGAGCTACCCGTGAGGTAATGAAGGAAGGCGCTGATCTGATCAAGCTTATGGCAACAGGAGGTATTTATACTTTTGGAGAGGAGCCAGGTTCTCCGCAGTTAAATGTGGAGGAGATGAAGGCGGCCGTCGAAGAAGCACATAAGAAGAATAAGAAGGTAGCAGCACATGCTGAAGGCTTGATAGGAATTCACAATTGTATAGAGGCAGGAGTGGACACAATTGAGCATGCCATTTATGCAGATGAAAGTGCACTCAAAAAAATGAAGGAGAATGACACTTATTTAGTGCCCACGATGATTGTTATGAAAAGATTAGCTACGGATGAGCATATACCAGCATGGGCGTTAGAAAAGGCAAAGCATGTAGTGGAACCACATGAGAACATGCTAAAGCAGGCTGTACAGCTTGGAGTAAAGATAGCAACTGGGACAGATTGTGGTTCACCAGTTACTCCACCGAGCTACTATTTTGACGAATTATTAATAATGGAGGATGCGGGAATGTCTAGAATGGAAGTTCTTCAAGCATCTACACAAGTAGCTGCAGAATGTTTAGGGCTGAGTGATAGGGGCTTATTAAAGAAAGGAATGTACGCAGACCTATTAATTTTGGAGGATAACCCATTAGACGATTTGTCAATTTTGAAGGGTAATAAAAGGATTATGAAGGATGGACACTTTATTAATTAAGAAAGGGGATAAGCATATGAATTTAGAAAAGAGGGTTCATCAGCTACGCCAGGTAATGGATGACAAGGAGCTGACATGTTCAGTTATTTTGAACTTTGAAAACCAATATTATTTTAGTGGATTAAAGGCAATCACATATTCTAGACCGATCGTTTTGTTTGTAGATCAACAACATACAAAACTAGTAGTGCCATCTTTAGAAGAGACTCATGCCAAGGAAAAGTCTATAGCGGACCATCTACTTGTTTATTATGAAACACCTTTGCATCAAACACAGGCTAATTCTTATACAGAACTATTTGAAGAAGTGATTGCCTCTTATCCGAAAAATTCCAAGATTGGAGTCGAGTTTGCCTCTCTGCCAGTTGAATTAGGAAAGAGGTTGAGAGATAAGGGATTTGATTTAGTTAGCATAGATGATGAAATTATCCATATGAGAGCTATTAAAGAGGAAGCAGAGATAGAACAAATTATTGAATCAGGTAACTTGGTCAGCCTGGCATTAAAAGAGTCGTTAGAGCATGCAACACCTGAAATGACTGAAATGGAGATAGATCAATTTGGAAATACAGCTCTTTTTCTAGAGGTAGCAAAGAGGCATCCTAATTCGACGTTAGATTACTTCGTTATGTCACCTTCTGGAATAGAACGTACGAATATGCCGCATGTCTTCTCTAATACAAGGCAGCTTAATAAGAATGATCTTGTGATTCACAGCAGACAGGTTGGTATAAATGGATACCGTGCAGAATGTGAACGTACTTTTTTTGTTGGTAATCCTACATTAGAACAGGAGGAAGCATTTAAGCTGGCTCAAGAAGCGCAACAGGCTGCATTAGACTTTATACGTGTGGGTGTAACAGCAGCAGAGGTAAACGAGGTTGCTTTACAGGTTTTCCGAGATGCAAATATGGAGCAATATGTGAGACATCGGACTGGTCATGGTATAGGGATAGGTCTTCATGAGGAGCCGTCATTAAAGTATTCTAATGACCTTGTATTACAGGAAAATATGGTGTTTTGTGTGGAGCCAGGGCTATACATACCAGGTGTTGGAGGCTTTAGGCATTCAGATACAGTCATTTTAAGGGGGGAGGGGACACAGTTAATTACTCATTATCCAAGTAAGCTAGAGGATTTAATTTTATAACTAATTAGGGGAGGGAAAGGAATGAGTATTTATTTAATAGCCGTCGTTATTTATTTAGCTGTAATGGCCTTGATGGGGGTTTACTTTAGTAAAAAATCAATTGAGACTAGCAAAGATTTTATGGCAGCAGGCAGAACACTCCCCTTATGGGTTATGACTGGAACTTTATTAGCTACCTTTGTAGGTTCAGGGACGGTTGTGGGTGGAGCAAGCTTCATATATCAATATGGTCCATGGGCAGCCATTTTCAATCTGTCGGGTGGAATCTTCGGTATTATCGTACTTTATTTTATCGCAGGTAGGGTTCGAAAAGGGGAAGCTTTTACTGTTCCAGAAATTATTGAAAAGCGTTTTGGAAGTCAGGCCAGACTTGTTGCAAGTATTTTAATACTCCTAGCGTATGTAGGAATTACGGCTTACCAGTTTACTGGTGGAGCGTATGTATTACAGATCACGACAGGGCTACCAATTCAGACAGGTGCTATTATTATTGCTATTCTTGTTATTTTCCTTACAGTGAGTGGTGGATTATTCTCGGTTGCATACACAGATGCGCTAAGTGCACTGCTAATTGTTTTTGGTTTTTTAGTAGGGTTGCCTTTCGTGTTAAATGGAGTTGGAGGCTTGGAGGGATTGTCTCTAAATCTCCCAGAGCAGACAAAGCAATGGAATGGCGGGCTTAGTAACTTACAATTATTAGGGTATTTCTTACCTTTGTTTTTATTGATACTTGGTGATCAAAACATGTATCAGCGATTTGCTGCGGCAAAGGATGAAAAAACAGCTAGAAATTCTACGATAGGTTTTTTTGTAGGAAGTGTTCTGGTAATTGGATTAACGATAACTTTTGCAACTGCGGCAATTGTAATGTTCCCTAATATTACTCCTGATACTGCAGTGCTGAATATGGCGATAAATGGGTTGCCATTAGGAATCGGGTTGGTAGTTCTCTGTGCGTCTGTGGCCTTTATCATCACCACGGGAACGTCGTATTTACTCTCGGCTTCTGGAAACATTGTCTATGATATGTACAAAAGGTATAGCAAAAAAGATATCCCAGATAAAAAACTATTAAAGATGAACCGCTACGTTGTTGTAGGGTTGGGCGTGTTAGCATATGTGCTTGCCATGTACTTCCCATCAGTTCTAGCTATTCAAATGTACTCGTATACGATGTACGGAGCAGCCGTTACCCCTGCACTGCTTGCGACGATTTTATGGAAGCGTGCAACTAAACCAGGGGTGTTGAGCTCCATGGTAGTAGGAGGAGTAAGCACGATCTTATGGGAAGTAGTGTTGAGTAAGCCATTTGAGCTAAATAGCGTATTATTCGCATTGCCGATGGCCGTCCTCACTTTAATAATCGTCAGCCTACTTACCCAACCAGCAGCTAGCGTAAAACAAAAACTGGCCAGTAACTAGAGTGATAAAGTGTTACCGGTGCCGAGCGGTGTTACAGGTGCCAGGCACGTGAAATATACTAGAATATATAGTTGATGGGAATCCCTTGTTCTGAAATAGGAGAACAAGGGATTTTTTATTTTTTTAGAGAGAAATAGTATAGAGATAGTGTGTTGTGTTACAGGTGCCTGGCACCTGTAACAAACTGTCTCTTGTAATGTTAATAAATAACAATTGTTTTATAATAATATTTTTATCCTTAATAAATAGTTAAGAGTTTACCATAAATAACTATATATTTAATTAGAAAGATTGATTTTTCTTTGTTTTAGTGTGAATTTCTTGTTTTGCATAGATTATTTCTTTATGTTAAAGTTAAGAGTAAATTATTATTTTAAAATAATAAATGGCTCAAAAAAAGAAAAGGAAGTGGATTTATGAAAAAGAATTCTATTAAAAAAACGGTAGCTGCTACTGTGCTTGCCACGTCATTATTTGCTTCTGCAAATGTAACTTTTGCTAGTAGTTCGACTCAACAAGTTGTAGATCAAGCTCGTATTGACATGAAGAATGCGGCATATGCTTATGTGGTACCTGCACAAAAAGGTAAAGTTGCTACAAGTCAGGAGTTATACCCAGCTTTAAACAAAGCGAAAGCAAGCTATAATAAAGCAAAGGCTCAAGTATCTAAGTCTAATGACAAAAATAAGGCGAAAATCTTGAAAGAGCTTGATGCAATGTATGAAGAAAAAGTAAATGGTGGTATTGTTCCATATATTGATGCTTACAATTATGCAGACAAATATCTAAACCCAATCATGGAGGATATTGCTGAAGCAGAAGCTTCACGTAACGTATTCCAAATCGAAAAATCTTACCATGAATTATCAGCTCAGCTAAAAACTAGAACGTCAATCATGTATCGTTTTTCAGGTAAAGCTGCACGTGATTTATTGTTAAAAGAATACAAGGATCCAGCTAATGCTAAACGTGACGAATTACAAGTTCCTGTAACTATCTTTATGCAAGTAGTCAAAGCAGATAAGTTAGTGCAAGAAGGTAAAAAAGCAGAAGCAAAAGAAGTCCTTCAAACTGTCGGACCTTTAATTAATAAAATGCCAGAGTCTAATATTTTCCCAGGCCTTAAACAGTGGATAAATGAAAAGTATGACGCAGAAATAAAAAAGGCAAAGTAAGTTAGCTATTTCTAACCGCTTAGCGCTTAGGTATGGATGAATTTCTATGTAAACTCTATAGGAAAAATAGCAGCTTACTCGTATAGAAGGGACTCCATAATCTCTAACTATTTTAAAACTAATAGAAAGACCAGTTCAGTAATCTACTGAGCTGGTCTTTTTTGAATTTAAGCGGTGGTAGAAATCTCGCACAATATGTTACAGGTGCCAGGCACTCGTAATAATAAATTTTCACAAGGATTGGTAGTGTGGACAGAATGGTACAAGATATAGCGAAGGAATACCTGCATCAAGAATATTACAAGTGCCAGGCACCTGTAATATAAACGCTATAATCCAGTATTTTTGTGTGTTTGTTTACTAGATTTTTGGATATGTTCTATGTATTTTGATAGATTTTACATAGTCTTAACAGGGAGTGTATTGTTTTAGTTACGATAATTGATTATCTTTAAGGAAGTACCTAATTATTTTATGTTTTATAAATAGGTAGACTAGTTAGAGTATTAATTATAATTAGAAACAGGAGTGGGATTGTGAAAAAAGATTCTATTAAAAAATCGGTAGTTGCTGCTGCACTTGCGACTTCATTGTTTGCTTCAGCAAATGTGACTTTTGCGAGTAGTTCGACACAACAAATTGTAGACCAAGCTCGTATGGACATGAAAAATGCAGCGTATGCTTACGTTGTGCCAGCTCAAAAAGGTAAAATTGCTACTTCTAAAGAATTATATCCCGCTTTAAACAAGGCGAAAGCAAGTTATGCGAAAGCGAAAGCTGCTATTGCTAAATCTAATGCAAAAAATAAAGCTACTATGTTAAAAGATTTAGATGCTTTGTATAATGAAAAAATTTCAAAAGGAATTATCCCTTATATTGATGCTTATAATTATGCGGATAAATACTTGAACCCAATCATGGAGGACATTGAAGAGGCAGAAGCTTCTCGAAACGTATTCCAGGTTGAAAAGTCTTATCATGCGTTATCTGCTCAGTTAAAATCTAGAACATCTATTATGTATCGTTTTTCTGGTAAAGCGGCACGTGATTTATTGTTAAAAGAATATAAAGATCCGGCTAACGCTAAACGTGACGAGTTACAGATTCCAGTAACTATTTTCATGGGTATAGTGGAAGCGGATAAATTAATGCAAGCAGGTAAGAAAGAGGAAGCTAAGGCTGCTCTTCTTAAAGTTTATCCATTAATTGATAAGGTTCCTGCTTCTAATGCATTCCCAGGATTGAAACAATTTTTAAAAGATTTATATAATCAAAAGTTTGGTGACGAGGTTGGAGATAAAGGAACTGTTTCTTTACGTATCTTAGGAACTTCTGATATTCATACTAATATCGTAAACTATGACTATTATAAAGACACTGCTTCTAACAGCTTAGGTCTTGCTAAAACAGCAACATTAATTAAAAATGCACGTACTGAAAATAGTAATTCATTGTTATTTGATAACGGAGATTCTATCCAAGGGACTCCTCTAGGCTCTTATAAATCTTCAGTGGACAAGCTAGTGGATGGAGAAGAGCATCCTTCTATTACAGCGATGGAGCTTTTAGACTATGATGGTGCAACATTCGGTAATCACGAGTTTAACTATGGCCTTGAGTTCTTAGACGAGGTAATGGATGATGCAGATTTCCCTTATGTAAATGCAAACGTTCGTGATGCAGCTACTGGTAAGTTAGCTTATACACCATACGTATTAATCGACAAAGAAGTGGTTGATGCAGCTGGTAATAAATCCACGGTTAAAGTAGGGGTAACTGGTATCGTACCTCCACAAATCCTAAAATGGGATAAATCTCATTTAACAGGAAAAGTGACAGTAGATGATTCAGTTCAAGCTATCGAAAAAGTTGTTCCTGAAATGAAAAAAGCAGGAGCTGATGTAGTAGTCGTTCTTTCTCACTCAGGTATGGGTGATGCAACACATGAGGTTGGCGAAGAGGATGTAACTTATTTATTAACTAAAGTTAAGGATGTAAATGCAATTATCACAGGTCACGCGCACCAAGTGTTCCCTGGCAAAGTGGATGCTTCCCTAACTAATGTGGATATCGACAAGGGAACGATGAACGGCGTGCCAGTTGTAATGCCTGGTAAGTTTGGTAGTCATTTAGGTGTAATTGATTTAACGCTTGAAAAAGACGGCAAAGGCTGGAAAGTTGCTTCTTCTAAAGCAGAAGTTCGTACAATTGCTAAGGATGCATCTGATGTAGACCAAACAATTGTAAATGCAGTTAAAGAAGCGCATGAAGGAACTATTAGCTATGTTCGCCAAGCAGTAGGTACAACTACAGCGGATATTCACAGCTACTTCTCTCAAGTGCAAGATGATCCATCAATCCAAATCGTTACAGATGCACAAACAGAATATGTAAAAGCTAAGCTAAAAGGAACTGCAAATGAGAACATTCCAGTTCTATCTGCAGGTGCTCCATTTAAAGCAGGAACAAGAAGCGATTCAGAATATTACACATATATCCCTACAGGTCAGTTAGCGATTAAAAACGTTGCAGATCTATACTTGTACGACAACACACTTTCTTATGTGAAAGTAACTGGGGCAGATGTGAAAGACTGGTTAGAGATGTCTGCTGGGCAATTCAACCAAATTGATGCAAACAAAACAGGTGAACAACAGTTAATCAATACAGATTTCCGTTCATATAACTATGATGTAATCGATGGAGTAACATATGAAATTGATGTAACAAAACCAGCGAAATATGATCCAGATGGTAATTTAGTTAATAAAGATGCTTCACGTATTGTTAACCTACAATTTGATGGCAAGCCTATCGATTTAAAGCAACAATTCATTGTAGCAACAAATAATTACCGCGCAAATGGAACATTCCCAGGTGTGCGTAATGCAACCGAAACAGAAGTATATCCTGATGAAAACCGTCAAGCAATCATTGACTACATTCTAGAGAAGAAAACAATCGATCCTTCTGCTGATGGAAACTGGAAATTTGCACCTCTTCCAGCAACTGCAAAAATCGTATTCGAATCTTCGAAAAATGCAGCAAAAGTAATTCCAGCTGATGGCAACATTCAATTCATGGGTGAAGGCACAGACGGATTTGGTAAGTATTCTATTAAATAAGGTGAAATAAAAACCTTTAAAAATCCTTTCTAGCATTATTCGCTAGAAAGGATTTTTTTGTTTGGATTATTACGTCTTGTGATACAGGTGTCTCTCTTATGTTACAGGTGCCTGGCACCTGTAACATAACCACCCGTAATACCATTGTGGCAGTTATTAATATTAATTGAAAAAAGCAGTCGAGGCTCTTTAGTGAGCTTCGACTGCTTTTGTTAGAAAGCGTTTGGAGTTTCTGAATCTGTCCTACCGCCGTAAGTAGAGTAGGTGGTTGCAGAGACAAAAGATAAATCTTTGTCTTCCATTTTATATCCCTTTGCAAGTAGTAGATTGGTAATTTCCTCTTTAAGTGTATCTCTCTTGTCTATGAGCTTGTTGTAAGGAATGATGAATTGTTGATTTACGTGTCGAATAAGATTTTTGTACAGAATTTGGCTGATTATATAAGGGACGCTTAGGAAATAGATTGGGGCAAAGATTAAAAAAGCAATTAAATAATCGTGTGAGATAGTGGAAACATAATATGCTACGGCACAGTATGTTACATACGCGCAAAAAACTAGGAGCCATACGGTAGCTTTTAACTGTTTATGTCTTTCTTGCAAGTCAAATCTTGTGATGATGCCCGGACTTAAATTCTTTACTATTCTTTCGCGCTTAAAATCGTTTAGTGAGTTTACTGCTTCTAAAAGTTCTTTACTTGTCAGATCACTTACGTTCAATAATGCTCTTTTTAGTATAAAAATATCTTTCTTTAAATTTTCTTTTTGAGTAAGGAAACGTTGATATCCTAGCATAAATACTAGTTTAGTTTCATCATTGTACATAAAAGAAACGACGAGAGTTGAAATTAATGTTGCTATCAAAATAGTATCTGTCATTGGTAATCCTAAAAGTAAAGATATTAAGTAGGCTGCTGCTATGGAAGTAGAAGTGTTGATCATCACAATGGTGAAGCCATATTCTGCTTTTTTGCTTAAACTCACATAAATACAAGAAACGGCTACTGGGTATGTCAGATATAAAAGAAGGTATAAGGGCGTATTTGCTATAAATAGATACATTACAGAAATTGAACTTGCTGCTAATAAGCTTTGATTAATAGAGTTCTTAGTTGCTTTTTCTGAAATTAAAAACGAAGTGGTGATCAGTAAAACTAAAAAAGTACCTCCGACCACTGACAAACCTATCAATGATAGAGGAAATATAAATTTTACAACGTAAGTAAGTTGAAGAGCTATTCCTGTAAATACAATTACTTGTCCTACCATATAGTTTGAGAATATACGGAGGATTGTTATAATCACCGTCATTAATGTAAATAATAAAAGTAGGTTGAATGTCGGTAAAGCTATATGTATTACTTTGCTAAATATGTAAGCTGTAAAAAGGGTGATAAAAAGTTGTTCGTTTAGGTTATGATCCTCTTTCATTTCCTTACCTCAATTCAAAAAAATGGAATTGTCAAAAAATAGACTAATATGATTGTAATACAAAAGTCTTGCTTTGGGTACTAAAATAGTTCTACAAATTTCGATAAATTTTTTAATTTAAGTATTATTAATAAGTATTTTTAAATGATAATATGGTTTAAAATGGTATTAAGAGGTAGTCTACAGAGCGTTTAATAATAGGAGAGGAATATAGAACTATGAGGAAAATTTTTCTATTTAGTGTAGTAATTATATGGATGGGAATTATTTTTTATTTATCTCAACAGCCAGCAAGTGTCTCTAGCCAACTGAGCTCTAACGTAGCGCATACTATTAAACAGGCCGCAAATGTTGTTGCACCTGAAACTAATATAATTAAAGATGACTACTACATCGTTATACGGAAACAAGCTCATTTTCTAGTGTATTTTATCCTTGGTATTCTTTTAATGCAGTATTTAAAATCTACGCGATTAAATCTCCTGCCAAGTATGGCATTGTCACTAGTTATTTGCGTGGTCTTTGCTATAGCAGACGAGACACTACAGTTATTTGCACTAGGCAGGGGGGCCCAAGTGAGGGATGTATTTATAGATACTGTGGGTGCTAGTATTGGAATTATTGGGTATGTACTGCTTTCTAAAATTCGTGTATTCATCTCCCGGTTGAATTCTTCCAATTAGTTTATCTGTGTATGCCACTTTTACAGTATATATGGTATTCTATAATAAAGAATAAATATTCTGAACTTAATGGGGAGGCTCCTATTTATGAAAAAGATAATTTCATTTTTAATATTAGTAGTTTCTCTTACATTACTTCATTCTGTAACCGCTGAAGCAGTTGGAAAAGTAATGTGGGGAAAAACTGAGCTAAAGGTTGGTCAAATTGGAAAAGTAACGGTCCAATCCGATACAACGCTTTGGAAACTAGAGGCTGATCAATCTTTAACAAAGGTACGAAGCTTGAAAAAGGGTGAGGAATACCGCGTATATCGCTATATTGGTGCCCACAATGGTCTTTATGGTGTAGGAGGAGGGAACTTCGTGAAAAAGGATATATCTATTAAGTACGAAACTCCATCGAAAGCTAAGCTAAAATTATTAAAAGGTGATAAACCAGATGTAGTCGAAACGCCAGCTAATCCAAAACCAGGAGATACGCTTCCAGTGGAGCCTCCTAAAAAAGATAATCTAACTGTCATCTCTGTTGAGTAGCCTAATTATGTCCCATCATTGAGTTGATGGGACATTTTTATGTGTATCTGTTTGGTAAATATTTAAATAAATAATTAAAAATTGCCTAAATTTAGTAATATTTTTACCTTAATTTACATGTTATGATTAATATAAAAGGAAGGGAGCACCATATGCGAAAGTCTAAAACGTTCAAAATTTCTATAGCAGCCTCAGCAATTATAGCAGCTACGCCATTGACCCAAGCTGACGCTGCAACAAATGTGAATCAGCTTGTAATAAATGCGCAAAATGCAAGCACCATTTTAAAGTGGGCCATTTCTGTAGAAGGGTTTGCAGATTTCAAAACAAAGCCATATGAAGAATATAATACAGCAAAAAAATACATAGAAGCAGCAGAAAAAGCGGCTGCCAGTCTCTCGAGCTCTAAGCGATTAAGTGTACAGGCATCACTGGTAGACGCAAAGGTCCAAGTAAAGCGAGCACAAGCATACATAGATGCAATTACTTCAAGTGAAAAAATAAAAGTCCTAACGTCGAATGTTCAACAAGCAATATCCTCTGGAAATTTAGATGATATAGAAACTGCCTACCACGTGGCCTCGGAAGAGTATCGTAAGCAAGCCAAGCTACTGGATCGAGTCTATGGGCAGTCCACTAGAGACGGAATACGAAACTCAGTAAAGCCCACCTTTGAACATCTCATACAAAGTATTCGATACGATGTAACCGTACATATGCATATAAAAAAGGCAGAACAACTTTTGAAGGAAAATAAATACATAGAAGCTGATTTAGAGCTGATGAAGGCTCATCAATACTTAACCGATTTCGAGAACAACCACAGATTTCACTCCAAGCTAGTAAACAAATACGAGGCTGTAGAGGATGCCATTCCTATGTTACCTCTTTTTGCAACACCTGAAGGCCAACATACAGTAACCTTGAAATTGTCAAAAGCAATGGATCACAACGTTAATCATTTAGAACCTGGTCAGTTTATTATTCCGGGGGAAATAATTCAGCAGGCCAAGCTTTCAGATGATCGAAAGTCTATTAAATTATCAACTTCAGAATTAGAATCAGCTACAGACTACACCCTGAGATGGAAAGGGCATTCCGTGCAATTTACGACACCTTCAGTTGAGGACACATCAGGTATTTCATTAACGGATTTAAAAGATCAATACCTTGAAACGACGGATACTAGTGTGTATATTGCGAAGTTTACAAATGGCGATGGTTCACCTTATAACGGCCGAGTAAAAATAAACCTGGCTCAACCTAATGGAGAAGCTACGACAGCTATTATTACTTCCTTTAATGGGCAGGTTAATACTGGAAGTCAGGAATGGAGCCATTATGCCGACCAGAACGGTCATGTCGTTTTTACGGTAAAGGCTTCTTCAGGTGAGGCAACGAGCGTGCAACCAACCATTCAAAAGCTTGATGGCAATCAAACAAGTAAAAAAGCTGCAATTACTTATTTCCACCAGCTTCAACCTAATGCAGGAGAATACAATTTAAAGCTGGAAAATGCACCTATTCATAAGAATTCAAATTTCATAGTAGTTAACGGGATTAAATACAAATGGGATATGAATGACTTATTTTTTATTCATGGTCAGATTGTTTCTGTAGATGAATTTGTAGCGGCTTTGACTGAGGGAGATATGCTGACGATTGGGTATAATCTTCATCCAAAGGATATATCAACGTGGAATATTATTTCGGATATCACTCGTTATGCCCCTGTTACCATTAAGAATCCTGTTAAATCATCTGTTACTTTTGATGGCTCATATTACGAGATAAGTGGAACAGCTGAACCAGGAAATAAAGTGAAGGTTTATCGTAATGGTGCTTATGTTGGTATGATAACTGTGGACAAGGAAGGAAATTGGACAGTTGGAACCGTTAGTTTGCTTCAAAACATAGAAAATACCTTTGTTGCGTATCAGTACGGTCCCGGACAGGATGGTATCGATGGCACAGGCTCGGTGGATCAGGCCAATGCTACGATAAAGGAGGGAGCTTTTGCCTCAACATCTATCACTTACCATGACGAAGGCTCTAAAGGAATTTCTATAATGGATACGCTTGATTTCCAATTTATAAATCCTTCATTTAATCACACCTTTAAGACAAAGATTTCTGGGACGATCACTATAAATGATGGGTTTGGCAGGTCAGTGGAAGTGCGTGTAGATTATGTGGATGAAGATACTTTAAAGATCGTTGATTTTGTTTCAAGAGATGACAACTTTAGTTTTGATGCATCCGTTTTTGTTATTACTTCGACCTCTGGCATAGTCAATCAAGACCAGCTAGAATACAGTGTGAAAGCCTCGAAATTGGATGGTACAATTCTTCGAGATTCTTCAAAATAATCAATAAAGGCTATTCTTCGATATATTTCCCGGGGAATAGCTTTTATTTTTTATAAATTAATAAAAAAAATATGGATTCTCGCCTAGTTTCGACAATCTTTTCAGTTTTCATCTTATAGAATATAAAGTAACACTATTCTTTTTACAAACGAGGTGATGAAGTGCTAAAAGTAAATATCATTTTGGGTAAAACGTCCTTTACACAGTACATGATAAATAAACTACAAGAGGATCGCAAAAATATAGTAATTGTCATGGACTATAATCATTCGGACGATAAAGAGCCATTTGTAGAGAAGGGAGCTATGTATTGCTCTCCAAACCAAGCCAAAACTTACATAGAAATTGCAGGAGAGGTACTATTCCACCGCTTTGGTTATGTAAAGCCAAGGTTGAACCACTAAGCTTATAGAAAACAGGGTGTTTGAAGATCCACATCTTCGGACAACCTGTTTTTTAGTTTGGAAGAGGAATTTGATTGGAAAAGAGAATGTTTGCGAGGGATTTGACGTAAAGAAATAGCTGATTGTCGTAAACTAGCTGCCTATTGTCGTAAATTTGCCTCGAGTAGGAGAGCGGGCAAGGGATTGTAGTAATTTACGGGTTGATTGTCGTAAAGTAATGCAGGATTGTAGTAAACTATCTGCTCATTGTCGTAAATTTGACTGGAGTAGGAGAGCTGGCTCGGGATTGTAGTAATTTACGGGTTGATTGTCGTAAAGTAATGCAGGATTGTAGTAAACTATCTGCTCATTGTCGTAAATTTG
>NZ_JABAFC010000047.1 GCF_012843435.1 Psychrobacillus sp. BL-248-WT-3
GCCTGTCGGGGCAGAGACAGGCGATTGTGCTTTTCTTGATGTCTAGCTCCATCGCCTTGCCCCTCGGGGTCAAATGGGAAAATACTGCGGTGGCTGAAGAGCTGCCTCCTCGCTTTTTTCCATTTGCCTGTCGGGGCAGAAATAGGCGATTGTGCTTTTCTAATTATAAATTTCAGTGAGGTCTTGATTATATGGAACATTTATTACAGCATTTTAGGAAAGAAGAGCAACCTTTTATCGAGCAAACGGTTAGTATGATGAGAGAGGTTGAGGATCGTTATGCGCCAAAGCTAACGGATTTCTTAGACCCAAGACAACAATTTATCGTGGAGTCTATACGTGGGCAATATGAAATAATTGAGTCTAGCTCTGCTGGTGCTTTAGAGGACGCGGAGAGAAAAAGGATACTACTTTATCCCTCGTATTTCGAACCAGCGGAATCTGATTATAATATGACCGTAGTGGAAGTAAAATATCCACAAAAATTTGTAACATTAAAGCATCAAGATGTACTCGGTTCGATGATGTCCTTAGGGATTGATCGAAGTAAGTTTGGTGATATTCGTGTGGAGGAAGGATCAATTCAGTTTGTAGTTGCTACAGAGGTTCTTGACTACGTTAGAGCAAATTTCGTCAGTATTGGTAAGGTTAAAGTTCATATGGAAGTAGTAGAAGATCCGGCTAATTATTTTAGACAGCAGGAAATATGGACTTCTGAAAATCATACGGTTAGCTCTTTAAGGCTGGATACAGTTATCTCATCTATTTTCAATATTTCTCGGCAAAAGTCTGCTTCTATCATTCAAGGTGGAAAAGTAAAGGTCAATTTCACTGTAAAAGAACAAACATCCTTAGAGTTACAGGAGTTAGATCTCATCTCTGTAAGAGGATTTGGTCGATTAAAGTTATTGATGATAGAAGGAAGAACAAAAAAAGACAAAATTAGACTGCAAATTGGTAGATTAGAGCCAAAAAAGTGATTTCCTTAAATTAAATTTGAAATTTAGATGTTTTCAACCTGCCGGAAATGTATAATAGAGGGAAGAAGATTAGTATGTAAAGGAGATGGATAGGATGCCACTAACACCACTTGATATACATAACAAAGAGTTCAGTAAAGGATTCAGAGGTTATAACGAAGATGAAGTAAACGAATTTCTGGATCAAATCATGAAAGACTTAGAGATACTCATCAAAGAAAAAAAAGAGTTAGAGCTTAAATTGAAGTCATCTAGTGAAAAGGTTGGCCATTTCACCACTATAGAAGAAACCTTACATAAATCCATAGTTGTTGCCCAAGAGGCTGCTGAGGAAGTAAGACGAAACTCTCAAAAAGAAGCAAAGCTTATTGTAAAAGAGGCAGAAAAAAATGCAGACCGTATTGTCAATGAAGCTCTATCTAAAGCTCGGAGAATTGCTTTAGAAATAGAGGAATTGAAAAAACAGTCTAAAGTGTTTAGAAATCGCTTTAAAATGCTAGTAGAGGCTCAATTAGATCTTATTAATACAGACGATTGGAATCATTTGATGGAGTATGATGTAGATTCTACTGCTGTCGATCGTATTTCTGCTACAGAGGAATAAGAGATTTCTTGACGGCTGGCCGTACATTTCCTATAATAATTTCATATCATATATACATGCATTGAAAAAGACGTCTAAAAATGATTTCAGTCAAGCGACTTGGGGATGGTGGAAGCTCAAGCAATGAAGCGTTTTAGAAGATCACTTTGGAGCAAGGACACTGAATTTTTTAAGTGTCTTCGGATATGTCCCGTTATGACATACTAAGCGGCGATTACTTTGGGTGATCGCAAGTAGGGTGGTACCGCGAGCATAACTTCTCGTCCCTTTTTGGGATGAGGGGTTTTTTTATTTGTAAATATACCAGTACCTGCGAAAAATGAAGGAGGAAGAACAAATGGAGTACAAAGACACATTATTAATGCCAAAAACAGACTTTCCTATGCGAGGAAACCTACCGGTCAAAGAAGTAGATATCCAAGCAAAATGGGAAGAACAGGACATCTACAAGAAGGTTTTAGAAAGAACGAAAGATCGTCCATTTTTCGTCCTGCATGATGGTCCTCCGTATGCAAATGGTGATATTCATATTGGGCATGCTTTAAACAAAGTTCTAAAAGATATGATCGTTCGTCACAAATCAATGACTGGCTATCATGCTCCTTATGTGCCAGGCTGGGATACTCACGGACTTCCAATTGAACAGGCTTTAACAAACAAAGGTGTTAAGCGTAAAGAATTATCATTGGCTGAATTTAGAAAGCTATGTGAGGATTATGCCTATCAACAAATTGACAACCAACGCACCCAGTTTAAACGTTTAGGTGTGCGTGGAGATTGGGAAAATCCTTATGTGACATTAAAGCCTGAATTTGAATCTCGCCAAATCGAGGTATTTGGAGCGATGGCTAAAAAGGGATACATTTATAAAGGATTGAAGCCTGTTTACTGGTCACCTTCAAGTGAATCAGCGTTAGCAGAGGCTGAAATTGAATATCAAGATAAAAAATCTCCATCCATTTATGTAAGCTTTGCTGTTACAGATGGTAAAGGGGTATTAGAAGAAGGTACCAAGTTTATTATTTGGACTACAACACCATGGACAATTCCAGCAAACCTTGCTATTTCATTGCATCCACGAGTGGAGTATGTTGTAGTGCAAGCAAATGAAA
Organism: Psychrobacillus sp. BL-248-WT-3; assembly: GCF_012843435.1. Classification (GTDB taxonomy): domain Bacteria; phylum Bacillota; class Bacilli; order Bacillales_A; family Planococcaceae; genus Psychrobacillus. The sequence goes on from NZ_JABAFC010000047.1 coordinate 2,697, forward strand.
ATAAATATGTCGTAGCGAAAGACTTGGTAGAAGCGGTGGCAGCTGAGCTAGGCTGGGAAGCGTATTCTATTGAACGTACAATTCTTGGTCAAGAAATGGATCGTCTAGTTGCTAAGCATCCATTGTATGACCGTGATTCTTTAATAATCCTAGGTGAACACGTAACTACTGAGTCTGGTACTGGTTGTGTTCATACGGCACCAGGACACGGGGAAGATGACTTTTACGTAGGGAAAGCTTATGGTCTAGATGTGCTTTGTCCAGTAGATGAGCGTGGAGTAATGACAGCTGAAGCACCAGGCTTCGAAGGGTTATTCTATGATACAGCCAACAAAGCGATTACAGAAGCTTTAGAAGAAGCAGGAGCTTTAGAAAAGCTTACATTCTTTACTCACTCATATCCACATGACTGGCGTACGAAAAAGCCTGTCATCTATCGTGCAACACCACAATGGTTTGCTTCAATTGAGGCTTTTAGAGATGAGCTATTACAATCTATACGTAACACTAAATTTACACCAGCATGGGGCGAAACGCGTTTATATAATATGATTCGTGACCGTGGAGATTGGTGTATATCTCGTCAGCGTGTATGGGGTGTGCCAATTCCAGTGTTTTACGCAGAGGATGGAGAACCTATTTTAACAGAGGAAACAATTGCTCATGTATCAAATCTTTTCCGTGAGCATGGTTCGAATATTTGGTTTGAAAGAGAAGCGAAAGACTTGCTTCCTGAAGGATTCACACATCCACATAGCCCAAATGGTATCTTTACAAAAGAGACAGATATTATGGACGTTTGGTTTGACTCTGGATCTTCCTACCATGGTGTTTTAGAAGAACGTGATGATTTGGTATTCCCAGCAGACTTATATCTAGAAGGTTCTGACCAATATCGTGGGTGGTTTAACTCTTCTTTAATCACAAGTACAGCTATGCATGGTCATGCACCATACAAAGGGCTACTAAGTCACGGATTTATTTTAGACGGAAATGGTCGTAAAATGAGTAAATCACTAGGAAATGTAATTGTTCCAGCAAAAGTTATGAACCAATTAGGTGCTGACATTTTACGACTATGGGTTGCTTCAGTAGACTATACTGCTGACGTTCGAGTTTCAGATGCAATTATTAAGCAAGTGACAGAGGTATATCGTAAAATCCGTAATACCCTTCGCTTCTTACATGGGAACATCAGTGATTTCAATCCAGCAAGCAATCGTGTGGCATTTGAAGATTTACGTGAAGTAGATCAATACATGTACATGAAATTACAAGAAGTTATTAAGACTGTTAGAGCAGCTTATGAACGCTATGATTTTGCGACTGTTTATCACACAGTAAATAACTTCGTATCTGGAGAGTTAAGCTCGTTCTACTTAGATATTGCAAAAGATGTTGTATATATTTATGGAGCAGATGACAAAGATCGTCGTGCAATGCAATCCGTCATGTATGATACACTTTCAGCTTTATTGAAACTGTTAACTCCAATTCTTCCCCATACAACAGATGAGCTTTGGGCTTATTTGGAGCATGAGAAGGAAGAAAGTGTCCAATTAACAGACATGCCAGATGCTGTTGAATATCCAGCTTTCGAAGCGCTTGCTCCTAAGTGGGAAAAAATCATGGAGCTACGTGATGATGTTCTTAAAGCGCTTGAGGAATCTCGTAATGCGAAGACAATTGGTAAATCATTAGAAGCAAAAGTTACGTTATATGTTAGTGATGAATATAAAGTATTGTTCGATACTGATGCAATTGACTTTGCACAACTATTTATCGTATCTAAGTTTGTTCTGGGAGGCTCCCAATCTGAGGCTCCAGCAAACAGTTTAGTGCTTGAACATTCATCTATTGTAATAGAAAAAGCAGATGGTGAAAAATGTGAACGCTGCTGGACTATTGCTGAAACAGTAGGAGAAAGCGAAGCTCACCCGACTTTATGTACTCGTTGTGCAGAAGTTGTAGAAAAACATTACGTATAATAAATTTATAGATGTCCTTTATGTAAATTCATAGGCACCGAAAACCACAGTCAAAAAGAATAAAGGCGAGTACGTGAACGATTATCGTTTACGTACTCGCTTTTTTTATAACGAGATTGATTATATAGCGAACCTGTTAATTAGGGCACTTTTTATAGGAGCTAGTATAGTATTTACATAAACAGCAAAGTATTATATAACACAGAGTTTCCCAGGACGTTTAAAGAGAAGCCTAACTTTTCTTTGTATAATCTATAGATGCTCTTTTACGTAAGATAGGTTTCTATGGTAAACTATTGTAGATTGTTTAATATTATTCAGCAAAAATCTTTTTAATAATTATAAGTTGGATGTAATATTCATTACTACAGACGAGAGAGGTCGTTAAGGCTTATTTGATTATCGGGGGAATTAATGTGTGGAAATTTTATGGACTAGCAGTATTTGTTATTGCCTTAGATCAATGGACAAAATGGCTTGTTGTTAAAAATATGACGCTTGGTGAGCAAATTATGATTTGGGACCCTTACTTTGCACTGCTTTCACATCGTAACCGTGGTGCCGCGTGGGGTATGCTCCAAGGACAAATAGGGTTTTTTGCGGTAGTTACTATAATTGTAATCGCTGCAATTATTTATTACTTCCATAAGGAAGCAAAAGGGAAACCTGTTTTTCAAGTAGGATTAATGCTTTTACTAGGTGGAGCAATTGGTAACTTTATAGATCGACTTTGGAAAGGCGAAGTAGTTGATTTTGTAGATGTGCTCATTCCAATTGTTAACTATGATTTTCCGATTTTTAATATTGCAGATGCTGCCCTGACTATAGGAGTTGTAGTAGTAATTATTTTTATACTACAAGAAGAACGAGCTGAAAAGAAAAAGGTGAAATAATGGAAGAATTAACGTTTATTATTGAAAAGGAACAAGAAAAAGAGAGAATTGATAAAGCAATTGCTTCTTTTGATACAGACTGGTCTCGTACACAAATTCAAAATTTTATAAAAGATGGTAGTGTATTAGTTAATAACGAGCCTGCCAAAACAAGCTACAAGGTAAAAGAAGGCGATGTTATTATTGTCACACCTCCTGAAGTAGTTGAGCTAGACATAGTGGCAGAAAACTTAAACCTTGAAATCGTTTATGAAGACGAGGATGTATTAGTAGTGTATAAGCCAAGAGGTATGGTAGTTCATCCGGCTCCCGGACATCTTAGCGGTACGCTTGTTAATGGTCTTATGCATCAAATTAAGGACCTTTCTGGTATTAACGGAGTATTACGACCGGGAATTGTCCACCGTATTGACAAGGATACGACAGGCCTTTTAATGGTAGCTAAAAACGATGTTGCCCATGTTTCTTTAGTAGACCAACTTGTAAAGAAAACTGTTACTCGTAAATATACAGCACTTGTTCATGGCCACATTGCCCATGACAAAGGTACAATTGATGCACCGATTGGCCGAGACAAAAAAGAACGTCAAAACATGGCAGTCGTTGATAATGGTAAGCATGCTGTAACTCATTTCCGTGTATTAGAACGCTTTAACAAATATACTTTAGTGGAATGTCAGTTAGAAACTGGTAGAACACACCAAATCCGTGTTCATATGAAGTATATTGGTTATCCTTTAGCTGGAGATCCAAAATATGGTCCAAAGAAAACATTAAACTTTAATGGACAGGTTTTACATGCGGGAGTTCTTGGTTTTATACAGCCTAGAACCGGGGAATACTTAGAATTCTCATACCCACTACCAGCGGATTTCACGGATTTATTGCAAGATTTGAGAAAAACAGCATTGCCAAAAGAAGAATAGTCAGATATACTGATTACAATAAATTGAATAGTTTCACCTTTAATAACAGTCCAGAGAGGCTGAGAAGGTACATGTGAAAGTGACTCACTATTATTCTGCGGATTAATAGGATCACTATATTTTAAACGCGCACATACAACCTCTTGGGCTCTTCTAGCTCAAGAGGTTTTTTACATTTCCGAAAAGGAGGAGATAATTATGGAAGAAAAAGCAAGCATTCTAGATGAACAAGCCATTAACAGGGCACTTACTCGAATTGCACATGAAATAATTGAACGTAACAAAGGAATTGAAGAATGTATATTAGTAGGCATAAAAACTAGAGGTACATATCTAGCACAAAGGCTGGCTGAGAGAATCGAAAAGATTGAAGGCAAACCAATCAAAACGGGTGAATTGGATATTACATTATATCGAGACGATTTATCAATCAAAAGCGCTTCTAATGAGCCTTTAGTACAGCAAGTAGATATTTCCCATGATGTAACGAACAAAAAAGTAATTTTAGTAGATGATGTGCTATTTACGGGAAGAACAGTTCGAGCAGCAATGGACGCAGTAATGGATATAGGCCGGCCCTCTCAAATACAGCTGGCTGTTTTGATCGATAGAGGACATAGAGAGCTACCAATTCGGGCGGATTATGTTGGCAAGAACATTCCTACCTCTAGCAGTGAAAAAATAGTAGTTAAAGTTACAGAGACAGACAAAATAGATGCTGTAACAATCTTTGAATAAACCAAAAAAGGTGGCGACTTAAATGTCAAAGGCAATATTAGATGTAAATGACAAGCCTACAGGTGGACAGCTGATTACTTTAAGCTTTCAGCACATGTTTGCAATGTTTGGCTCAACAATATTAGTACCTCAGCTTGTAGGGTTAAGTCCCGCTATCGCATTACTAACTAGTGGTATAGCAACTATCATTTTTTTAATGGTAACCAGATTTCAAGTACCAGCCTATCTTGGTTCCTCCTTTGCTTTCATAGCTCCTATACTAGTTGCTTCGAACGGATTAAATGAATCAACAGGCAAAGCTATAGACCCGGGAAATGCCATGATTGGAGCAATATTCGTCGGTTTAGTATATGGTGTAGTGTCACTGATCATTTGGAAGAGTGGCTATAAATGGATTATGAAGCTATTACCACCAATCGTTGTTGGTCCGGTAATCATGGTTATTGGTCTTGGATTAGCAGGAGTAGCAGTGGACATGGCCATGAATATTACAAATGTAGAAACTGGTATAAAAGAATATAGCTTTTTACATTTTTCAGCAGCGCTAGTGACATTGTTTACAGCAATCATTTGTACAATCTTTTTTAAAAATATTATTAGCACAATGCCAATTTTAATAGGCTTAGTAGTTGGATATCTCTACTCTATCCTCATTGGTATTGTAGATTTTACACCAGTTAAAGAGGCTAGCTTACTAGCGTTACCTGATTTCTTAATACCAGGTGTTCATTATGACTTTGAAGTTACTTCTAGAATCTTGCTCATTATGGTACCAATTGTCATTGTTACTATTTCGGAACATATTGGCCACCAATTAGTATTAGGGAAGGTAGTTAATAGAGACTACATCAAAGAACCAGGTTTACATCGATCTCTTCTAGGGGATGGTCTTGGAACATTTGCTAGTGCGTTAATCGGCGGACCTCCAAAGACAACCTATGGTGAAAATATTGGGGTATTGGCAATTACTCGCGTATATAGTGTGTATGTCATAATGGGTGCGGCTGTGATCGCTATACTACTGTCTTTCTTTGGTAAAGGCATGGCTCTAATCACAACGATACCTACTGCAGTACTCGGTGGAGTATCTATCCTTCTTTTCGGAATTATCGCTTCTAGCGGATTGCGAATGCTAGTAGAGGCAAATATTGATTTTGGGAATAGCAGAAATCTAGTTATTGCGTCGGTAATCCTTGTAATCGGTATAGGTGGAGCTAAATTTATTGTTACAGAGGCTTTGAGTGTGGAAGGTATGGCACTAGCAGCAATCGTTGGTGTAGTTTTAAACTGGATACTACCAGGTAAAAAAGAAGCACAAGCATCAGGTAACGAGACAATAGAATAATGACCTTTTAAAAAGTTGAACAGAGAGTCAACGAAGGGTTCAGATTGAAAAGAGAATTTTAGTAAAAAATCTCTTCTTTGATCATGCTTTGACGAACCCTCTTGAGCTTTTTCAAGAGGTTTTTTTTATAGAAAGGCGGATATTCATGAAAAATTTAGTCTCAATGAAGGAATTATCTGTAGAACAAATAATTGCAATATTAGAACAAGCCGAAGCATTCCGAACAGGCGCAGCCTCTACTTTAAAAAATAAATATACAATGGCAAATCTCTTTTTTGAGCCGAGCACTAGAACTAAGATGAGCTTTGAAATGGCAGAAAGAAGGCTCCCAATCGATGTGCTGCCGTTTGAAGCTGGATTTTCAAGCACGTTAAAAGGTGAAACATTATATGACACAGTAAAGGTACTGGAAGCTATAGGACTTGATGCACTAGTTATAAGACATGAGCAAAACAACTATTTTGAAGAGCTGATAGGTAATGTAAAGCCTGCAATCATTAACGGCGGAGATGGCACAGGAAATCATCCGACTCAAAGTCTGTTAGATATTTTTACGATCTGGCAGGAGTTTGGTACTTTAGAGGATAAAGTTGTCACGATAGTAGGGGACATAGTGCATAGCAGGGTGGCAAGGTCTAATGCTCAAGCTCTTACTAGACTAGGAGCTACCGTTCAATTTGTCTGTCCTCCTGAGTGGCAAGGAGAATTTGAAACTATTAATAGTTTTGAGGAAGCGATAGAAACAAGTGATGTATTAATGATGCTTCGCGTACAACATGAACGTCACGATGGTTTGGCTTCTTTTTCAAAGGAAGCTTACAACAAGTCTTATGGCCTTACAGTAGATCGGGAACGAAGGATGAAAGATGGAGCAATCATTATGCACCCTGCCCCTTTTAACCGTGACGTGGAAATAGCTAGTGAATTAGTAGAGTGTGAACGTTCTAGAATTTTTAAGCAAATGGAAAATGGTGTTTATATCCGAATGGCTGTTATCGAGATGATCTTAAAAGGGAGAGAATAAAATGACAAAAATCATTCAAAACGTCCAACTAGTAAACAAATCAGGTGAATTAGAAACTACTTCAGTTGTAGTAAAAGACGGAAAAATAGCTGAAATTACGCCTACTCCTACTTTAGAAGATTTGCAAGTGATTGATGGTAAAGGAATGTTACTGTCTGCTGGCTTTATCGATGTGCACGTTCACTTACGTGAGCCAGGTGGAGAGCATAAAGAAACAATAGAAACAGGAACTAAGGCTGCTGCAAAAGGGGGATATACTACGATTTGTGCGATGCCAAATACTCGTCCAGTTCCAGATACAGTAGAAAACTTCTCTCATGTATTAGATTTAGTAGATAAAAATGCACTAGTTCGAGTACTTCCTTATGCTTCTATTACCATACGTCAAGCAGGTAAAGAACGTACAGATATAGCTGCACTAAAAGAACTTGGTGCATTTGCTTTAACAGATGATGGAGTCGGTGTACAAACAGCTGGAACTATGCTGGAAGCGATGCAAGAGGCAGCAAAACATACTATTCCTGTTGTAGCTCACTGTGAGGATAATTCCCTTTTGTACGGTGGGGTAATGCATAGAGGAAAGCGAAATGAAGAGCTTGGATTAAAAGGAATCCATTCCGTTTCAGAATCGGTACATATTGCGAGAGATATATTATTAGCTGAAGCAGCAGGAGCACATTATCATGTTTGCCATGTAAGCACAAAGGAATCTGTTCGAGTGATTCGAGACGCTAAGAAAGCCGGCATCCATGTTACTGCAGAAGTAAGTCCTCATCATTTATTACTTTGCGAGGAGGATATCCCAGCAAATGATGCAATTTGGAAGATGAATCCTCCGCTAAGAGGTAGAGACGACATGATGGCTTTACGTGAGGGATTGTTAGATGGAACTTTAGATTTTATAGCAACAGACCATGCCCCTCACACAGATGAAGAAAAAGCACATGGTTTCGAAAAGGCTCCCTTTGGAATAGTTGGATTAGAGACAGCCTTTCCATTACTGTATACTCATTTCGTGAAAACGGGGGAATGGTCATTAAAGCAACTGCTAGATTATTTGACCATCAAGCCAGCAAACGTATTTGGGTTTGAATTTGGCAAGCTAGAAGTAGGAGCTCCAGCTGATTTAGTATTAGTAGATTTAAAAAAAGAACAAAAAATAGATAAAGAAGCATTCCTTTCTAAAGGAACAAATACTCCGTTTGATGGATGGGTTTGTACAGGTTGGCCACAAGTAACGATTTATAACGGAGAAATAGTATGGCAGGAGGAACAGGCATGAAAACAAGATATTTAATATTAGAAGACGGTACTGTTTTTAAAGGAAATGCATTTGGTAGTGAATTAGGGACTATTGGAGAAGTAATTTTTACAACTGCTATGACCGGTTACCAGGAGTCTATATCAGATCCATCCAACTGTAGTCAAATACTTACTTTTACGTATCCGATGGTAGGTAATTACGGGATTAATCCAGATGATTTTGAAGCAATAGAGATCGCCTTGTCTGGAGTTGTCGTTCGAGAGCTAGCAGAGAACCCATCTAACTTCCGTAACCAAAGTACATTGAATGAATTTTTAACTTTAAAAAATATTCCAGGAATTGAAGGAATAGATACTCGAAAGCTGACACGCATTATTCGTAAGCACGGTTCACTAAAAGGAACGCTGACAGCTGCTGGAGAAGAAGTGAATGTGGAAGAAACCGTGGCAACATTAAAATCTACTGATATTCCTAAAAACGTAGTGGAGCAGGTTTCTATTACGAGACCTTATCCAAGTCCAGGACGAGGGAAACGAGTCGTCTTAGTAGATTTCGGTATGAAACATGGAATACTAAGAGAATTAAACAAACGTGACTGTGACGTTATCGTGGTACCCTTTAATACATCAGCTAAAGAAATTTTAGCAATGCGTCCTGATGGGGTAATGCTATCTAATGGCCCTGGGGATCCGACGGATATACCAGAGTCTATTGAAATGGTAAAAGGTCTAATAGGAAATGTTCCAATCTTCGGAGTTTGCCTAGGTCATCAGTTAATTTCACTAGCAAGTGGTGCAACGTCCTTTAAACTAAAATTTGGTCACCGTGGTGGAAATCATCCAGTAAAAGATTTAACTACTGGAAGAACAGAGCTAACTTCACAAAATCATGGCTATGCGATTGATGCAGATTCAATCTCTAACACGGATTTAGAAATTACTCATCTAGCATTAAATGATGGAACAATTGAAGGTGTAAGACATAAAAAATATCCCGTGTTTTGTGTACAGTTTCATCCAGAAGGGTCATGCGGTCCAGAGGACTCAACCCACTTATTTGATCAATTTATTGAACTAATGAATAAAGAAAGCAAAAAGGAGACTTCACATGCCTAAACGTAAAGATATAGAAACTATTTTAGTAATCGGATCTGGTCCAATTGTTATCGGTCAAGCTGCAGAGTTTGACTATGCGGGGACACAAGCATGTATTTCCCTTAAAGAAGAAGGCTACAAAGTAATATTAGTAAACTCCAATCCAGCAACTATTATGACAGATACAGAAATTGCAGACAAAGTATATATTGAACCTATTACTCTTCCATTTGTGAGTAAGATCATTCGCAAAGAGCGTCCAGATGCAATCCTTCCAACTTTAGGAGGACAGACAGGTTTGAACATGGCGATTCAATTAGATGAATCAGGTATATTGGATGAGTTAGGAATTGAAATTCTTGGAACAAAACTAGAGGCGATACATAAAGCAGAGGATCGCGACTTATTCCGTACGTTAATGAATGAATTGAACGAACCAGTACCGGAAAGTGATATTATCCACAACCTAGACGAAGCAAAGGCGTTTGTAGAGCGAATCGGATACCCAGTAATAGTAAGACCAGCCTTTACCTTAGGAGGAACCGGGGGAGGTATTTGTCACAATGATACAGATCTAGTGGAAATCGTAACTAGTGGTTTAAAGTACAGCCCTGTGACTCAATGTCTACTAGAAAAGTCGATTGCTGGCTTCAAAGAGATTGAATATGAAGTAATGCGAGATTCAACTGATAATGCAATCGTTGTTTGTAATATGGAAAATGTTGACCCAGTAGGCATTCATACGGGAGACTCGATTGTAGTAGCTCCGACACAAACATTGTCGGACCGTGAAAACCAAATGCTTCGAAATGTTTCCTTAAAGATTATCCGTGCGCTGAAAATCGAAGGTGGATGTAATGTGCAGCTTGCTTTAGATCCATATAGCTTCCAGTACTATATTATTGAAGTTAACCCACGTGTAAGTCGTTCATCAGCACTTGCATCAAAGGCAACTGGCTATCCAATCGCGAAGCTTGCAGCAAAAATTGCAGTAGGACTTACACTAGATGAAATGATGAATCCGGTAACTGGGAAGACATATGCTTGCTTCGAGCCAGCTTTGGATTATATTGTTGCAAAAATTCCTAGATGGCCTTTCGATAAATTCGAATCAGCAAAACGTAACCTTGGAACACAAATGAAGGCAACCGGAGAAGTAATGTCGCTAGGACGTACATTTGAAGAGGCAATCTTAAAATCAGTCCGTTCCTTAGAAACAGGTCACTTCCATTTGGAAATGAAGAACAGCGAATCCATTACAGACGAATGGATTGCCAAAAGAATTCGTCGCGCAGGAGATGAGCGCTTATTCTTTATAGGAGAGGCACTTCGCCGTGGTGTGAGCATCGAGCAAATACATGAGTGGTCTCAAATAGATCTGTTTTTCTTAAACAAATTACAGAACATCGTGCAATATGAAAGGGTAATACAGGAGAATCCTTTTAATCAAGAAATTCTATATAAAGCAAAAAGAATGGGCTTTGCGGATAAGACAATAGCAAAGTATTGGAACGTGAAAGAAATAGAAGTATATAACTATAAAAAGGAACATGGAATTACACCAGTTTACAAAATGGTAGATACTTGTGCAGGAGAGTTTGAATCAGAAACACCTTATTTCTACGGGACATATGAAGAGGAAAACGAATCCATTCGAACGGATAAAGAAAGTGTCATCGTACTTGGCTCGGGTCCAATTAGAATCGGGCAAGGAGTTGAATTTGATTATGCAACAGTTCACTCTGTATGGGCCATCAAAGAAGCAGGCTATGAAGCAATTATTATCAACAACAACCCAGAAACAGTTTCTACCGATTTCTCCATCTCAGATAAATTATACTTTGAGCCATTAACGGTAGAAGACGTCATGCACATCGTGGACCTTGAAAAGCCAAAAGGAGTAGTTGTACAGTTTGGCGGTCAAACAGCAATCAATCTAGCGGAAGCGTTAGAAGAACGAGGCGTAAAAATATTAGGCACCACTCTAGAAGATATCGATCGAGCAGAAAATCGTAATAAATTTGAGGCTGCTCTTCACGAAATAGGAATTCCTCAGCCGCTAGGTAAAACAGCAGTATCTGTAGAAGAAGCTATTGAAATAGCTAATGAAATTAGTTATCCGGTATTAGTTAGACCTTCTTATGTTTTAGGTGGTCGAGCTATGCAAATCGTTTACAATGAAGATGAAATTAAACACTATATGGAAAATGCGGTTGAAGCTAGCCCGGAAAAGCCCGTTTTAATTGACCGTTACTTAACTGGTACAGAGGTCGAAGTCGATGCAATCTGTGATGGAGAGAATGTTCTAATACCAGGTATCATGGAGCATATTGAGCGAGCAGGAGTGCACTCAGGCGATTCAATCGCTGTATATCCACCGCAAAAGCTATCACAAAAACATATAGACACATTGGTAGATTATACAACAAGACTGGCAAGAGGTTTAAAAATAGTAGGTCTAATGAATATTCAATATGTTATTTCGAAAGACGAGGTTTATGTAATTGAAGTAAACCCACGCTCAAGTCGTACGGTACCTTTCTTAAGTAAAATTACATCAATTCCAATGGCAAACATTGCAACAAAAGCAATTTTAGGAAAATCCATTGTAGAGCAAGGATTTAAAACAGGGCTTGCACCAAATAGTCCGGGAGTATATGTAAAGGTTCCTGTATTCAGCTTTGCTAAGCTGCGCCGTGTAGATATTACCCTAGGGCCAGAGATGAAATCCACTGGAGAGGTTATGGGTAAAGACATAACCTTAGAAAAAGCCCTATATAAAGGTCTAGTAGCTGCAGGAATGGAAATTAAGGATCATGGCTCAGTGCTAATGACGATTTCTGATAAAGACAAAGATGAAGCAACAGATATCGCTAAGCGTTTCCACGCAATTGGCTTCCGCATAATTGCAACAGAGGGTACCGCTAAGGCAATTCAAGAGGCAGGTATTCCAGTAGATATTGTTGACAAAATTGGTTCTAAGGGAACTACTTTACTTGATGTTATTCAAAAAGGGGAAGCTCAATTTGTTATTAATACTTTAACAAAAGGCATGCAGCCTGAGCGTGATGGCTTCCGTATTCGAAGAGAATCTGTCGAAAATGGAATACCTTGCTTAACCTCATTAGATACGGCAGAAGCGATGGTCCGAGTTATTGAGTCTATGAGTTTCTCAACGGATACGATGAAACTACAGGAGGTTCGTGCATGATTAAACAGGAGCAGATGATCGTTGTATCTCAACAAAAAATTGCGACGAACATTTTTATGCTTACATTAAAGGGGATGCTTGTACAGGAAATGCATCAGCCTGGCCAATTTGTCCATGTACGTGTAGCCAATCAAATGGAGCCACTATTACGAAGACCGATTAGTATTTGTTCTATCGATAGTGAAGCATCAGAATTCAAGATGATTTACCGAGCAGATGGTAGAGGAACTGCGCTACTCTCAGAGAAAAAGGCAGGGGACTATATAGATGTACTCGGTCCATTAGGTCAGGGTTTTCCAATCGAAAAAGCTGCTTCAGGCGACAAGGCATTACTAGTAGGTGGAGGAATTGGAGTTCCTCCTCTCTACGAGTTATCTAAAAGATTAGTAGAAAAAGGTGTTGAACCGATTCATGTTCTAGGCTTCCAATCGGAAAATGTTGTTTTCTATGAGGAGCTATTTAACCAGCTTGGCGAAACACATATTGTTACAGCAGATGGAAGCTATGGTCATAAGGGCTTTGTAACAAATGTTTTAGAGACGATGACGGATGACTTTGCTGTGTACTATAGCTGTGGTCCAACGCCTATGCTTGCTGCTATGGAAAAAATGTATCCGCATAAAGAAGGCTATCTCTCCTTTGAACAACGAATGGGCTGTGGGATTGGTGCATGTTTTGCATGTGTATGTGAGACAACGGAAAAAATGGATGCTGACTATCTGAAGGTTTGTTCAGATGGTCCAGTCTTCCAGTCAGGAGTGATTCGAGTATGAATAGATTAGCTGTCGAATTACCAGGACTGTCATTAAAGAACCCGATTATGCCTGCTTCTGGGTGTTTTGGGTTTGGAAAGGAATATGCTCAACTCTATGATTTATCCAAATTAGGAGCTATCATGATTAAAGCAACAACCTTAGAAACACGACTAGGTAACCCAACTCCTCGAGTAGCTGAAACGCCTGCAGGGATGCTGAATGCGATTGGACTACAAAATCCAGGACTAGCTAAGGTCATGGCAAACGAGCTGCCTTGGCTAGAACAATATGATGTACCGATCATTGCAAACGTGGCTGGGACATTAACAGAGGACTATGTTGGTGTTGCTGAGGCTATTTCAAAGGCACCAAACGTATACGCTCTAGAGCTAAACATTTCCTGTCCAAACGTTAAACAAGGTGGAATTACGTTTGGCACAGATCCCCTAGTAGCAGAAGAATTAACAAGGGCTGTCAAGGAAGTTTCAAGCGTTCCCGTCTATGTAAAACTGTCTCCAAATGTAACAAACGTAGTAGAAATCGCAAAAGCGGTAGAAGCTGGCGGTGCAGATGGAATAACTATGATTAATACGTTACTTGGTTTACGTCTAGATACTCGAACTGGACGTCCTATCATTGCTAATGTAACCGGCGGCTTATCAGGTCCTGCAATTAAGCCAGTCGCACTTCGTATGGTGTATGACGTTGCTAAACAAGTATCCCTACCAATTATCGGTATGGGAGGGGTGTCGAATATAGATGATGTCATAGACTTCCTATCTGCAGGAGCAAGTGCGGTTGCAGTAGGCACAGCTAACTTTGTTGATCCATTCATTTGTCCGACTTTAATCGATCAATTACCAGAAAAGTTAGATGACCTTGGATATAAAACAGTAAACGATTTAGTTGGAAGGAGCCATCGATTATGAAAAACAGCCCCATTATCGCATTAGACTTTTCTTCAGCAGAGGAAGTGTACCATTTTTTAACCCCTTTTGAACATTCTCTGTTTGTGAAGGTGGGAATGGAGCTTTTTATGCAAGAAGGTCCAGCTATCGTTTATAAGCTAAAGGAAAAAGGACATGATGTCTTTCTAGATTTGAAGCTACATGATATTCCAAATACAGTTGGACAGGCGATGAAAGGATTAGCTCGTTTAGGTGTTGATCTCATCAACGTCCATGCAGCAGGTGGAGAGTCTATGATGGCTAGAGCTCGAGAAGGTCTGGAAGCTGGGACATCAGTTGGAAAAGTAAGACCTGCTATTATAGGCGTTACGCAATTAACTTCCACTTCTGAGAAGCAAATGCAAGAGGAGCAGCTGATTAAACAAACTCTGGAGGAATCTGTTCTTCATTATGCTAGGCTTTCCCAAAAAGCAGGATTAGATGGGGTAGTATGCTCTGTACTAGAAGCAAAGAAAATAGCAGAAGCCTGTGGGGGAGACTTTTTAAGAGTTACTCCAGGTATACGACTATCTACTGGAGAGGCACACGACCAAGTACGAGTAGCAACTCCTTCTAATGCTAAAAAGCTAGGCTCTTCTCACATTGTGGTCGGACGTGCAATCACAGAAGCAGAAAATCCCGTAGAGGCTTATAAAACTATTCTAAAAATGTGGGAGGAACAAGCATGACATTTGAACATAAAATTGCAAAAGCACTTCTTGAAATAGGGGCAGTAGAACTAAAACCAAATGATCCTTTCACGTGGGCATCGGGAATAGAATCACCAATTTATTGTGATAATCGCATAACGATGTCTTCTCCGGTCATTCGTAAGGATATTGCAAAAGGTCTTGCTGAAGCAATCCAAAAGAATTTTCCAGAAACGGAAGCCTTGGCGGGAACGGCAACAGCAGGTATTCCTCATGCAGCATGGGTAAGTGATGTATTAGAGCTTCCTATGATGTATGTACGCTCTAAGGCAAAGGAGCATGGTAGAGGAAATCAAATCGAAGGAAAAATAGTGACAGGCCAGAAGGTAGTAGTCGTCGAAGATCTAATTTCCACTGGAGGAAGTAGCTTAACAGCAGTTGAAGCGCTTCAAAAAGCTGGGTTAGAAGTACTTGGAGTAGTAAGTATTTTTACATATGGACTTCCGAAAGCAGAGGAGTCTTTTAAAGAAGCAGAGATAAACTTTGTCAGCCTAACTAACTTTGAGACTTTGGTCAATGCGGCGCAGGAAGTAGGAACTATTACAGAAGCGGATATTCCGATGCTTACTAAGTGGCACAATGATTTGAAGCAAGGGTTATTAAAATAAGGAAGTGATCGCCTTCTCATTTTTAATGGAGAAGCGATTCAGACTGTAGACAAACTCCAAAAATTTTGGATTTCGCCTACAGTCTTTTTTCTTTTAAAATAGAAGTAACGCGAGGAAGAGTTGATTTCCGCTACGAACGGACGCTTTCCGTGGGCACGTGTCAAGTGATTGACCAATGCACGCAGAGTATGAATAAACAAAAGATGATTCAGCGTCCTATCTGGCAAGACTATTTGGATGTAGCTGAGGACTTATTTCATAACTATGAAATGAAAGGAATTTACGAGAAGTGTAAAGAGACGATCGAGCATGTCTTTGCCGATGCCAAAGAAAAGCATGGTATGCGATGGACAACCTTAAAGGGTCTTAAAATATTGTCTATGCAGGTGATGCTTACTTTTGCTGCCTTAAATCTTAAGAAGTTGGCCAGCTGGACCTGGAAAACGCCAACAATGGCGTAAACCAAAATCGAGAGCTGAATTAGCTCTTTTTCCAGAATGTAAACTGTGATAATAGCAAAAGGGTTGGAAATCGTTTCGATTTCCAACCCTTTTGTCTTCACTCTGGATCGCCTCTCATTTTTAATGGAGAGGCGATTTTTAAATGGATGAATCAATTTCATAATCATTTGCCTCATTTATCCTAGTTGAGCTGTCCTTGAATCAAAGCAACCTCTAAAGATGCTTACAGATTTTTGTACCATAAGTAAAAGAGAAAGAAGTGAGATTACTTCTTTCCCTATTTAGTCAAAGAATGCTAGATTTATTAGTCTACTGTTACAGCAAGCTCTTTTACTAATATAGAGGGTGATCCATAACCTCCAGGTTGAAAGGTAAGATCTGATGCAATGTCATCTATAGTTTTCAGGACGTGATAGAAATTTCCGGCGATAGTCATTTGTTTGATAGGTGATGCGATATTACCGTCTTTTATATGATAACCTGTTGCCTCCACTGAAAAGTCACCTGATATCGTATTTGTTCCAGAGTGTAGCCCGGATAAATTAGTTATATAAACACCATTTGAAAGCTTACTTAATATCTGCTCTCTGTTTTGCTCCCCAGGAGCAATATATAAATTTTGAGGTGCAATAGTTAAAGTACCTTTGTAAGAGGACTTATATGCATTTCCAGTGGACTCGCAGCCATCAATCTTAGCAGTCTTCCGATTGTGTAGAATAGTTTCCAATGTTCCATTAGAGATAATTGTTTGTTTTTTGGTAGCTACTCCTTCGCCATCAAACGAAGATCCAGAAAAAGCATCAGGGTGGAAGGGGTCATCTACAAGAGTCAGCAAATCTGATCCTATTTTCTCTCCAACTTTTCCTTTTAAAAGGGATTGATCCTTTTGAGTATTTTCAGCCGAGAAAATTTCAGAAAAGATAGCTAAGAGAGAAGCAGCGGAATCATGTCTGAATACGACCGGGTATTTACCGCTAGGGATGGTTTTACCACCCAAATAAGATAATGCTTCTTTTGCTAGCTCAGTAGCAATTTCATCAGCATTTAAAGTATGAAAATCACGAGTCATTTTAATAACGTGTCCAGTTTTCATTTCATTATCAGCTTTTACAACTGCAGATACAAAAATATAAAGTCCGTTTCGTTCATCCTGCAAAGAGAGGCCTTTATTATTAATCATTAATCGTTCAGAATTAAAATCTTCTAGCATGCAATAGTTTAAAGTAGTTATTCTTGGGTCGTATGCCAGTACTTTTTGTTCAATGGCTTTTATAAACTCAATTTTATCAGGAATTCCTATCTTCTTTAATTCAGGATTATAAAAGCTATGTTGGACATATTCTTTACTTCCCTCGAAAATAGAAGAATTATCACTTTCATCTAAGATATCAGCGTTAGCCTTAGCGTTTTCTACTAAGAAGGCAATCGAGCTCTCATCTATTTTTTCTGTATAAGCATAGCCCATGTTTCCGTTATACAGACCTCTAAACCCTATGCCAGCTTCTTCAGAAGTTTCATAACTATCTACTTCTCCATTAAAAATCATACATTTAAACGAATCTGATCTTTCGTAGTAAGCTTCTGCTTCAGAAAATCCAGTGGCTTTTGCTTGTTTAAGCAGCTCTTTTTGAAAGTCTGTTGTATTCATCATTATTCCCCCTTTGTTCCACCAACAGTGATTTCACTTACACGAATCATGGGCTGTCCTACGTTAACTGGAAGGCTTCCACTAATGGAACCGCACATTCCAGCACCGTGAGCAAGATTATTTCCGACACGATCTACTAGTTGTAATGTCTTTGCTCCATTTCCAATTAGCGTAGCACCACGGATTGGTTGAGCTATTTCTCCATTCTTAACTATATAACCTTCCATAACTGCGAAGTTGTAGTCTCCAGTGGCAGGGTTAACTTGCCCACCGCCCATATATTTAGCATAGATTCCATATTCTGTAGAAGCTATTATTTCTTCCGGAGTAGAAGATCCAGGTGCAATAAATGTGTTAGTCATTCGTGACGTAGGGTTGTATCTATATGATTGTCGACGTGAAGAACCCGTTGGCTTTGCATTCATTCTTCTAGCATTAAATTTATCAATCAGATAGCCCTTTAAAATACCATTTTCAATTAATACGTTCTTTTGAGTTTTTTCACCTTCATCATCAATATTTAATGAACCCCATTCGTTAGGTAATGTACCATCGTCTATATAGGATACAATGTCAGGAGCAACTCTTTCACCTATTCGATTAGCAAAAACAGAATTGTTTTTGGCAACCGATGTAGCCTCTAGGCCATGACCGCATGCCTCATGAAAAATAACTCCTCCAAATTCGTTGTCAATAATAACTGGGAACTTTCCGCTAGGACATTCCTCAGCACCAAGCATATTTACTGCGATACGAGCCGCCTCTCCGGCATAATGTTCTAAGTTAAGATTTTCTATGAATTCAAACCCAGCATGAGCCCCTGGACCATAAAAGCCAGTCTGCATTTCAATACCATCAGAAGCAGTGGCTTGAATAGATAGCCTGCTATATACACGAGTGTCTTCTACGAACTTTCCTTCTGAATTTGCGATTAAAACATTCTGTTCCTCGTCTATATAGCGTATTCCTACCTGTTTAATACGAGGATCAAAGCCTCTTGCAATATCATTTGCTTGTCTCATGACAGATACTTTTCTAAGATTTTCTACACTACGAGGCTTTAAAGCAATAGTATGTAGTGGCTGAATAATTTCTTTTTGAAGTGGATGAATGATTCCAGCAGAACCACCTTGGATGGCATGGGCTGCTCGCTTGGCTGCTTGTATTAAACCTTCTTCTGAAAAATCAGTAGTATACGTATAAATACTTTGTAACCCTAAAAATATACGAATACCAATACCAAAATCTCTACCCGAATTACTTTTTTCTAGTTTGTTGCTTTGTAGTACTAATTGATTTACGTATTTATCTTCTACAAAAATTTCTGAAAAATCTCCTCCGGTAGAAAGTGCTGCTTCCAATACGTTTTCTATAATGGACTGTTTTAACATATAATTCCCCCCTCGTATATTAGTAATAAGAGCTCTTTCCGATAGAATTTCCAGTTGATCCGGACAGCTGGAGGATCTGTTGGA
>NZ_JABAFC010000048.1 GCF_012843435.1 Psychrobacillus sp. BL-248-WT-3
TATTTTCGTAATTTTGCATAATGATCATCTCCTATAGGAAAGTTATGGTCATTTACACAAAATTTTATACGTTCTCCCTTAAATTGTGACAGTGGTACATAACAGTTAAGAAGTGTCCCATTTAACACCTGAAAGTGCCCATAAATATACTAAGAGTGCACCATAAATGAAAGATAAACGCCCATAAACCGCAAAAGTGCCCATTAGAAGTCCAAAAGTGTCCCATTAACTATGCGGAAAGCGCCCATTAATCCAGTTGTTTTGTTACAAAAAGTCTATTACGCTAAAAGCACAAATAAACAGGAATCAATCATAAAGCTGTTTCGCGTAGTTTGGTCTTCAACTAGTGGTCATATGTATAATAGAAGGAGGACAAAATTCAACTCAATAAAAAAGCCGATGTAAGAGAATGATTCTCTTTCATCGACTTATTGTTGCTTATAGCTTGCCGAGCTCATCTATAAAAGCGGGTCGTCTTGCATACTGTGTGTTCAATTGCTGGATTAGCTCTGCTTGTTTTTCCTCACCAGCATACTTTTTGTATTTCTTGATTATTCTACATACGCCTTTGTAACGCTTTCTGTCCGTGGCTGATTTAGCCGAGGAATGTATATAATTTTGATACATTTCTATGACGTCCTCTGGGTATTCTTGTGCCAGTTGATCAGCATAGTTTTCTAGGTATAATAGATTTCCCTTAACATAATGCAATAACTCCTCTAAATCGTTTTCTTCGAGGATAATTTTCAAGTATACTTCCCTTGCATTCCACCCTTCGAAAGCCTTTAATTCATTGATTAGAGAATTATAAAATGTGTCGTCTTGGGCAAGCTCTTTTAACTCTTTATAATATTCAAAGTCACCGGACAGCAATAGCTCTTTCGCAAGCTTCTTCTGCTCTTTTTGAAGTGAAAGCTCTTTATAAGCTCCGTATCGCTCCTTCTTCCAATGTATCACTAAACCTCGGAGCTTTTGGTCCTGCTTTTCTCCCTCCAAAGCAAGATCTATCACTCGCTCATAATTTTTCTTTTCCATATGCTGATTTATCAATAGCTGTCGAAAGAATTTATAATGAATATTTTCTTGAATAAAAGAAGCCTTTTCCTCTTCAGAATCGTATTTTACCATTAAAATCCATAATAACTGAAGAAGACTTTCCTTATAATAATTCGAGTACGCATCGTCTGACTCTTCTTTTATCAACTTTTCCAATTTGGCTCTGTACTTTTTCCTCACGACTTCTATATCCGAAAATTCCTCGCAGATTTCGAGTAATTTCAATTTAAAATTTTCCCATCCTTCAAATATACGTCGATCTCCATACTTCAACAGCTTGTTAAATATCTCTATTCTTAAATCCAAATCTAACGGATTGCATGCCATTGCACGCTTCCCGATTAGTCCTATTGTTTCGTCTACGAGATAACCAATATCCCCGTCCGAATCATCAACATATTGAAACGCCTTCATCCCTTCATCTAGCACGAGCAATCCAATATCGATAGCTAATAATGCGTCCTCTGTATCTCGAATCTTCTCCATAAGCTCTTCGAAGGCTACAACAAATGCATACGCATTTCGTCTAGAGATATAACCTTCTCTCCCCTTATGCTCTTTAACAATAGAAGACACCAGCTTTTTGCACTGATCTAACAAATTTATCTCATTCACTTTCGCGTATTTGAAGACTAATTTTTCACCAAACTTTGGATCTTGCTTTGTCATATCCATTAATATTTCTACCAGTTCCTCTTTAGATAAATCATTTAACAATTCAAAGACAGCGGGCTTTTTCTTCCCCACCATTTCACCTTCATATTCAGCTTCCATTAGTTTAAAATAAACAGCAGCCTCATGCTTGCAAATAGGTCCAAAATCGTAAGGACAATCGCATGCCGAATAAGTTATATTACCTGTTTCGTCTACTTTGACAATAACTTCATAATCTTCACTGCCTTGTACTATAAAATTATCCTCGTTATAGCTCTTCATAACCCGATTTTCCCTATAATAGTTAAAGCCTCGCTGTAATATTTCTTGGTTTAATCTTTCTTGAAAGTTATTTAGATTCATTAGTAAGGCTCCTTTTTATTAGTATAATTAAAACAAATCATACCAATAAATTGCTCTCAAAAATAGTTATGAAAGCTAGATCATTAATTACATTTCCAACGTTTTTTCCCAAAACTTTAGGGTATAACTAACAACGATGAACAATTATTTGGAGGTGCTGGAATTAGTGGAAGAGCAAACGATATCAATTGTGAAGCAGTCACTGAATGCATTATTGGAGAATGAGACATTTTTACCGGATTTACAGGGAGAGATGCGGACAAAGGCTTTTACTTCGCTGAATGCGATTTTATCAACGCCGAATCAGATACATAAGTCCTTCCTGCGTGTCCCGCTCGAAAGTGGAGAGGTCGTTCGAATTCCTTCTTATCGGGTGCATCATAATGATGCTCTTGGACCTTATAAAGGTGGGATTCGTTTTCATGAGTCGGTAAATGAAGAAGAAGTTATTAACTTAGCGTTTTTGATGACGTTAAAAAACGCTTTGCATGATGTTCCATTTGGGGGAGGAAAAGGCGGAATCGTTATTGATCCTAAAAACTTCACCGATAAGGAGCTACATCGTATTTGTACGAAATACGTTCGTTATTTTAATCATGTACTTGGTCCTGACCGTGATATTCCAGCACCAGATGTTGGTTCCGGTGAACGTGAAATGGATTGGATGATGGCAGAGTACAAAAAGATTAACCAAGGGCAGCCTTATCTCGGTAGCTTTACGGGTAAAAGTGTTGCCAATGGAGGGTCTTTAGGACGACGTGAGGCAACTGGTAAAGGTGTTTATTTCACCTTCCACTATATGCTAAGCAATTATGCAAAGGAGCATGGGCAAACGCTAGCTGGCTCCGATAATCCTTACGCTAAAACGTTAATGGAACACGCCAACCGGCCACTAAGTGTAGCTGTTCAAGGGTTTGGTAACGTTGGATCAGTCACTGCACTCGAGGCAGCTAAATGCGAGCACTTACAAAATAAAGTCGTTGCTGTAAGCGATAGAAATGTAACACTTTTTAATAAAGAAGGCTTAGATATCCAGTCACTTGTCCAATTCTCTGCCGGGAATAAAGGTGACCTACCAACGTCAGAGGAACAACTAAAAGAAGCTGGAGTCACAGCGACTATCTTGAGTAGAGAAGAAATTCTAACAATGGATGTTGATGTTTTATTCCTGGCTGCCTTAGAAAATCAGTTAAACACAACGAATAAAGCCGAGATCAAGGCCCGGATTATTGTAGAAGGTGCAAATGCCCCAACGACAAAGGATGCAGATCTATACTTGAGCCAAAAGGGTGTCATCATCATCCCCGACATTTTAGCGAATGCCGGCGGGGTAATCGTGTCCTACCTGGAATGGCTGCAAGGTCGTGAAACACAATTCTACTCGGAAGAAGAAGTCTACAACCAACTTCTCGATAAAATGAAGCATACGATGGACACGCTACTTCCTCTATACTTCAGTGATCCGTTGCCACTTCGTCAAAACTGCTTTATCCATGCGGTAATACGATTATCTACTGTGCTGTATAGACAAGGGAAGCTATATTAAAAAAAGGATGGGGCGACGTAAGTCACTCCATCCTTTTTATCTAAAATGATCTTGGTAAACCTAGCACATGTTGAGCAACAAAACTTACAACTAAATTATTCGAAATAGGTGCTATTTTAAATAGCCTTGCCTCTCTAAACTTTCTTTCAATATGATACTCTGTAGCAAATCCATATCCCCCATAAGTATCCATGGCTGCATTAGCAGCTTTCCAGGATGCTTCGGATGCCATATATTTAGACATATTTGCTTCTGCACCACATTTTTGATGGGCATCAAACATTGCAGCAGCTTTGTCTCTCATTAGTTTAGCACCTTCAACATCAATATATGCCTGTGCAATGGGAAACTGAACTCCTTGGTTTTGGCCAATTGGGCGGTCAAAGACAACTCTCTCGTTAGCATATTGTACGGCTTTATCTATGAAGTAATAGCCATCTCCGATGCTTTCTGAGGCTACCAATATACGCTCAGCATTCATTCCACTCAATACATATCGAAACCCCTTACCTTCCTCACCAATCAAGTTTTCAACTGGAATTTCTACATTACTTAAAAATACCTCGGTAGTAGCATGATTCACCATTGTATCTATTGGACGTATCGTAATATTTTCCTTTTGATCATTCATATCTAGGATAAACAGACTCAATCCATCCGTCTTTTTAGATACTTTGTCTCTCGGTGTTGTTCTTGCCAACAGGAGCATTAAGTCAGAGTACTGAGTTCTAGAAATCCAAATTTTCTGGCCATTAACAACGTATTTATCTCCTTGGCGCACAGCAGTAGTGATGATGTTAGTAGTGTCACTTCCTGCAGTAGGCTCTGTTACACCAAAAGCTTGGAGTCGTAATTCTCCAGTTGCTATTTTAGGTAAATACCTTTGTTTTTGTTCCTCACTACCATGATTTAATAATGCACCCATGGTATACATCTGTGCGTGGCCAGCCGCAGCATTACCTCCGGAACGATTGATTTCCTCCAAAATTATACTAGCCTCGGCCATCCCCAATCCTGCCCCACCATACTCTTCTGGTATAAGAACCGACAGCCATCCCTCTTCTGTTAGTGCTTTTATAAACTCCTCAGGGTATTCATTTTTCTCATCAATCTTTTTCCAATAGTCTTCCGGGAACTTCTGACATAATGCACGTATACTCTTTCTAATTAACTCTGTCTCTTCTTGAATTGCTACCAAATGAACCATTCCTCCTTGTATTTGAGAGATTAAAACTGTATTCAAATTCAGTCAGTTATTCGTAATCATTAAGTAAAAACTTCTTATATTCTATGTCGATACATTTCTGTTCCAATGGAACATTCGAGCTTAGTTACTTAGAGTATTAGTTACTCCTATTTTATCGAGATTAAATCCAAACTCTTTTAATATAGCATTTGTATGTTCCCCCGCTTTAGGGACTGCATCCATGACAACCTCAAAGTCTTTTGATGTGACAGGAGGAATCAAGGCTTTTATTAAACCTACTGGAGAATCTATCTCTCTCCATCTATCCCTATACTTTAGTTGCGGATGATTAATAACTTCTTTTAACGTATTCAATTTAGCATTAGCAATACCTAATTCTTCTAATCTACTAACTATTTCCTCAGCACCAGAGTTCTGAAAGGCTTCTTCTATTATTGTGTTTAAATCTTCCTTGTACTTAACTCGTTTACTGTTAGTCTCGAAGCGAGAATCACTTGTGAGAGATGGATCATGTAAGATACCCTCAGAGAATTTTTTCCACTCTCTATCATTCTGAATAGCTAAAAAAACCTGATTTCCATCCCGTACCTTAAACGGACCATATGGATAAATAATTGCATGACTCGCACCCGTTCTTTCAAGTGGCAAGTCCCCATACTCAGAATAGAGTAACGGGTAGCCCATCCATTCGCTAAGTGCTTCTAGCATAGATACTTCAATAACTGTCCCTTTATCTGTTTGATTTCTAGCTATCAAAGCCGTCAAAATTCCTGTATATGCATACATGCCTGCAGCAATATCCGCTATAGATATCCCTGATCTTGATGGTGTATCTTTCGTGCCAGTTATAGACATTAATCCCGATTCACATTGTATTAACAGGTCGTATGCTTTTTTATCTTTATAGGGACCGCTAGCTCCGTATCCTGAAATATTGCATATTATAAGTTTAGGATACTTTTTCTGAAGCTCCACTGGAGAAAAGCCAAGACGGTCTACAGCTCCAGGAGCTAAATTTTGGACAAATACATCTGCCTTTGAAATGATTTCCTCTAGTATTTCCTTGTCTCTTGTTTCTTTCAAATTTAGCGTCAGAGATTTTTTTGAACGATTTAACCAGACAAAGATACTCGACATTCCATGTACCGCTTGGTCATAATTCCTAGCAAAATCGCCTTCTGGTCTTTCTACTTTAATCACACGAGCTCCCAGGTCTGCTAGTTGTCTAGTAGCAAATGGCGCAGCTACTGCTTGTTCCAGAGAAACTACTGTAATACCTTTTAGTGGTAACATCTAACTCCCCTCTCATTTTTTATAAATGGCTAAATCCCCTGCCAAACAGGTACTCTTTTTTCGTTGAATGCTACAATTCCTTCTTCCCTATCTTTCGAATTTGCGCACTTATAATATTCTTCCAGTTCAATAGATAACGCAGTATTAATATCTGTTTGGATACCTCTATCAATTGATTGTTTAAGCGCTTTTAAGGATAATGGAGCATTTTTAGCTATTTTTTTAGCCATTTTTAATGTCTCTTCTAGCAAAGAATTCGGAGAAAATACACCATTAGCTAAACCTAGATGACGAGCCTCATCTGCGCTCATTTGTTTTCCTGAATATAAAAATTCTTTAGCAATCTTTATCGGAATTGCTCTTGGCAAAAGCTGCGTCCCACCTGCACCAGGTATAATTCCAATCTTCACCTCAGGCAATCCCATCTTTGCATGCTCAGCCAAATAACAAAGATCACAACTGAGCATCATCTCCATTCCTCCTCCTAGTGCATAACCGTTTACTGCAGCAATAGTGGGAAAAGGAAGCTCTCTTAGCGCTTTATAAGCATCTTCAAAAATGTCATGCTGAAGCTTCCATTCTGTATGAGACATGCCTTTTCTTTCTTTTAAGTCTCCTCCTACACAAAAACTTTTTTCTCCACTTCCTGTGAATATTAGAACCCGCAAATCCTTTAATTGCTTTAAATAGTCAAAGCACTCAATTAACTCAGTACCCATTTTTGTATTTAATGCATTCATAGACTCCGGACGATTAAGCTGTAAAATATAGACGTTATCTTCTTGATAGTCTCTTATTAATTTAATTGTTTCCCAGCTGTTCATGTGTTCCTCCAATCTTTTGCTTCACTTATCATTCATATTTAATTCAATCTAGTAAAAATAGTGTAATTTCAGGGAAAATCCATACTAAAACTAATACTAAAATAATTATTAATCCAAATGGTAGTACACTTTTTATAATGGTCCACATGGATTCTTTTGGAACCAATGTCTTAATAGCAAACAAATTCATTCCAACTGGTGGTGTGATAACAGCAAGCTCCATATTAATAACCATTATAATTCCGAACCAAATCGGGTCGAATCCTAAACTCATCGCAATTGGGAAGAAGATAGGTGTTGTAATTAAAAGGATTGAAACAACTTCCAAGAAAAAGCCCATAATTAGCCATATAATACTCATAATTAAAATAACAACCCAAGGTGCGACAGATAGTTCTGTTATAAAGTTCGATAAATATTGTGGCATACCTATTAGAGTTAAAGCAGAGCCGAAGACAACCGCCCCAACTACTACTGTTAGTAACATTCCGCTCGTTTTTACTGACTCTACAAGCACAGTAGGAATCACACGTGTTGGCAACGTTCGGTGTATTAAAGCTGATACAATAAAAGCGTATATTACCCCTACACCAGCTGCTTCGGTAGGAGTGAACACACCAGTATATATTCCACCTAAAATTAAAACTGGCAATAATAAATCTGGTATGGCTTTTAAAACTATATTTGTACTTCTCGCTGTTACGGTATTTTCTTCTTCCACCTTAACTTGAGTGGAAGCATGTATACTTGGAGCTTGAATAACAGTGTATATTGATAACAAAATCGCAATCATCAATCCTGGAATAATACCAGCCATAAATAAATCACCTGGTGATGACCCACTTAAGGAAGCATATAAGATGAGTGGAATGCTTGGAGGTATTAGAATTCCTAACGATCCTCCTAGTGCTGACAATCCATAAGTAAGACTTTTTTTATAGTTCTGTTTCAACATTTCAGGTATTGCAATTCTTCCTATAGTCAAAACAGATGTCATACTTGAACCAACTATTGCAGCAAATAGAGTGTAAGCTGTAACACTTGCTACACCAGTTCCTCCCCTTACCTTTCTAAGAAGATGGTGTGCAACATCAAAAATTCGTTCGCCACTTTTGCCGTGATACATTAGATTTCCCATAACGATATATAAAGGAATTGCAACAAATACAAATTCAGATAAAGTATTTTTCAATGTGATGGGAATTTGTACTAAATAAAGTGTATCTGCCGAGTATAGGATGGTAATTACCCCAGATAAACCAAGTGCAAATCCAATTGGAACTCCCAGTAATAAAGCAATAAAGAGTACTGCTAGTAAGATTAAAATTGCACTCGTACTAATCAATTGCCTTCACCTCCTCGGGTGTAATATATGGCTCTTTTATAATTTTCAATATAGAGCCAATACCTCCAAGAATTAAGAGTCCACCACCTATACATATAAAGGAATACGGGATCCATAAAGGGACTGAAAGTAAAGTTGGAGAAACCGAATCTCGCTCATATGAACTAACAGTAATTTTCCATCCGTATATTAGTAATATAGTTGCGTATGGAAATACTAAACAAACATTAATGATTCTAAGAACCTTATTCGCTTTGCCCTTCATTTTATCAAGAAAAAACGTAACCTTTAGATGCTCATCCTCAATAAGCAGAACACCCATTGAAAAAAATACGATAAACTGCAAAATATATGATGATATTTCATTTGCCCAAATAGTTGGAGATCTAAAACCGTATCTAGAAACTACCTCATAAAATACGATGATTACTAGGAATCCTATTAACAAGGCCAAAAAATAAATAACTAACCTTTGTATATATTCAATCTTTTCTAAAATACTCTTCATCTTATTTCACCGACCCTCTTCAATAATGAAAAGATTTTAAATTAATTTTCGTTTGCTTGTTCAACTAGTTGCATTAATTTTTCTCCTATCTCTCCGGATGACTTCATGTATTCCTTATAACGATTAGAAGCTGCCTCTTTCCACAAAATCATTTCTTCCTCGGAAGGTGTGTATAAACTTAGTCCACTATCTGCCAACTTTTGTTTATATACTAAATCTTTTTCTTTGGCTTCTTCCCTTGATTTCTCTTGTGCAATTTTAGATGCCTCATTTACTGCATCTTGCACATCTTCTGGTAATGACTCCCACCAGTCAAGATTTGTAGCGCTTTGGAAGGATAGGTATAATACAGTCATGTCAGTGCCGTATTTTGTAACCTCAAATAAACTACGTTCTATAACAGAAGATGGTCCAGTAGTGTACCCATCAATTGCACCATGTTCGAGCGCCTGATAAATTTCTTGAGAACTCATACTAACTGGTGATGCTCCTAGCTCCTGTAACATTAAGGATGCTCCTTGACCAAAACCTCTCATAATGTGACCTGACACGTCTTTAGGCACTTTGATAGGTTTATTACCGTACAATTCAAGTGTTCCATAAGAAGGCCATCCGATTAATTTCATACCCAGCTTCTCAAATTGGGCATTAAATAAAGTACCATATTCTCCATCTTCAGCTTTCCACATCGATTCCCAAGAATTAAATACAAAAGGTAAGTCAGTTATTTGTAAGGGTTTAGCTTCACCACCAGCAAGAAATCCAGTTGTAATCTGCCCTATTTGGACACCACCTGTAGCAACTGCATCTGG
The DNA here is from genome assembly GCF_012843435.1 of Psychrobacillus sp. BL-248-WT-3. Classification (GTDB taxonomy): domain Bacteria; phylum Bacillota; class Bacilli; order Bacillales_A; family Planococcaceae; genus Psychrobacillus. The sequence continues at coordinate 9,609 of NZ_JABAFC010000048.1, forward strand.
TAATTGTGAATCGTTATAGAGCTGTCCATTTGGGAATGTACTTGGGATCAGTTGAATAGAAGTATCTTTAGTTTTCTTTTCAATTTCTTCAGCCAATACTTCAAAATACACTCCAGTCGCATGTTCTTTAGGCAAATTGTAAGCTATTTTAATAGATTGAGATTTTTTACTTCCATTGTCGGCTTTTGCGACTGTATCACTTTCCTTACTGCAACCACCTAAAATGGTTAACAAAATAACGACTATTAGTAAGAACTTCTTCATCGTATTACCTCCTTTAAAATGTATGCGCTTTCAATTTATGATTGAAGCCTTTTTACCATCAGCCATAAACTCTTTTATATTTTCTATCCATTCGGAAACATACTCCAAATTCTCCATTTTTACTCCTTGCTCGAATAAAGTGTCGATTCTTTTTTGTTCAACTTCACTATTCCCAGTAACATATCTCAAGCAATCAGACCATTTAGCTCTATACTCCTCCAAACTTAAGGGTCTATTCTTTGATCCTGGAGCATGCAGAACCTTTTTTTCTATTAGCTGTCCTCCATTGGTTTCTACAGATACAAACACTGGTAAATCTTCTATTTCAGTAGAATTAGTAATAGAACCTTCATATTCTTTTACTAGAACTATATCGAACATATTTTGTATTTTCACTCTTTGAACCATTTGATCAGTAAATGAATTCAATTGAATAGTCCCATCTTCCACTGCTGCTAAGCAGGTATATTCAGCACTAAATTTTCCTTGGAGTCCAGTAGTAGGCTTTTGATAAATAAGTGCCGTCAATCCATTTGGAGGAACTGATACTTTAATACTTTTCACATCGTTTAGTGATAAGTTATTCTCTGTACTAATCTTTAACAAACCATCTATAAAACGGTGGGTTAAATAGCAACATGGAAACTTCTTCACACTTAGACCATTAACCATGTAGTCATGTTCCCTTCCGAAATTTATCTCTTTTATATTGATTGCTATTTGTTCAAAAGAAACACTTCCAGAGTATGCATGAAAAAATCCTCTTTCCCCAAAGATTTCTTTATTTCCAGTGAACCCTTCATTAGCTAGTAAAACTGTCTGTATTGCATGCTGTGCACTTAACCCTACATGTAGAGGTTTAGTCATAGTTCCAAAATTCTTTTGTAGACCTCCACTCATAGAGGCGGATATAGCAATAGCGTTACTTACTTTTTCTTTATCGAATCCCATTAAGTAACTACAGGCGGCAGTTGCTCCTATTGTTCCAAGAGTGCTTGTTGAATGCCAACCAAGATTATAATGTTGAAAGCCCATTACTTTCCCAATTGAAATCATTATTTCGGTTCCGATAACGTAGGCAACTAATATTTCTTTTGCTGATTTCCCCAAGTACTCCCCTAGAGTCAAAATAGATGCGGTTATAGGGGCACTCGGATGTGCCAAGACAGTTGGGGTAACATCATCAAAGTCCAAAGCATGTGTTGCTGTTCCATTAATAAGAGCAGCATATTCAAGTGGAATCTGCTCTGAATCTCCCCAAAGGGAAGCCATAACATTATTGGAGGGTCGCTTTTGATAAACTTTTTTCAAAATTTCTATACTTGGTTCTTTCCATCCTCCCAATGCAACAGCCATTGTATCAATAATTGCAAACTTGGAAACTTTGCAAAGCTCAGGACTCAAATCATCAAAAGTAATTGATGTTATATAATCAGTCATCTTTTCTAAAAAAGATTCTCCCATGCTACAAACCTCCTCCTTTTAACACAAATCAATCATTTGAAATCAGAATTATTAGTATATTTATAACATTGAAAATTCTATAGGTCTAATATATAGTTTGAATAATACTCATAGAAAAAATCTATAAGGGAGGTATATGAATGGAACCAAGGCTTCTCAACTACGTGATAACTTTAAGTAATGAAAAGAGTTTTACTAAAGCAGCAAAAAAGTTGCACTTGGCACAACCATCCTTGAGTTATCAAATCAGCAAGCTTGAAAAAGAATTAGGAACCCAACTGTTTCATAGAGAAAATGAGGTTTTTCCGACTTATGCTGGCAAGGTCTTTATATCTCATGCCATACAGATTAAAGATCAGTATCAACAACTAAAATCTGAAATCATTGATATTGCTGAGATGAAAAAAGGAAGTCTAGTCATCGGAAGCTTATCCAGCACAGGTGCATATTTAATACCTAAAACAATTTCTCAAAATCACATATTTATGAAACTATAAAGGACTATTCCGATTGTGCCATTGCCGTTGTAAATGCAAAAAGCACAACACTCTATAGCGACACAGCTAAGAAGAATAAATATATCAGCATTAGCTACTCTACTATCCTTCCAGTAGTCAAAGAGGAGGGCGACTGGCTGCATGTACAGACTCCGCAAAATGGTGTGAAGTATATGCAAAAGAAAGACGCTAAGGTTTTCAAAAACTACAAGTCTATTCCTAAGCCGACTCAAAAGGATATCATTAATAGTGCTAAAATGTTCCTAAACCTCCCATACTTATGGGCTGGTACTTCTTCTTACGGCTATGATTGCTCAGGTATCATCTATTCTGTTTATAAAAATCATGGAATCATCATTCCAAGGGATTCCTTCGTTCAAGCAACAAAAGGAAAAACGGTAAAAAAGGCTAACCTACAGCCGGGAGATTTAGTATTCTTTGCTGGTAATCGTGGGAAAGGAAAGGTATATCACGTAGGGCTTTACGTAGGCGAGGGTAAAATGCTGCATGCACCGAGCTCTTCCTCTAAAGTCAGAATCGAGTCGATGAATGCTGGGACCTTTAAAACGAATTATGCAGGTGCTCGGAGATATTTAGATTAATAGATTGAAGGGCGGGGTAAATTTATGTCTACACATGATCATTTAAGTGTATTTATTAGTTTAATTCTTAGGCATAAGCCAGAAACAATAGGTATTACATTAGATGAATTTGGTTATGCAAATGTGGAGGAATTACTAGAGGGTATAAATAACAGCGGTAAGCTGATTGATTTTCATATATTACAAGAGATTGTAAGGACCGATAAGAAAATGAGATATAGCTTTGATGAAACCTCCACATTAATCCGAGCTAATCAAGGTCACTCTATTCCTGTGAAGGTTCCTATGAAAGAAGTTGAGCCACCAGAGTTTTTATATCATGGCACTTCTAAAAATTCACTTAACCAAATAACATTACAAGGGATCAAGAAAATGGATAGGTTGTATGTCCATCTATCCGAAGATGCCGAAACTGCATTACAGGTTGGGAGTAGGCATGGTAAAGCTGTCGTATTAAGAGTGCTTTCACAACAAATGCACAAGGAAGGACATAAATTCTTTCTCTCAGAAAATAACATTTGGCAAGTTGACTTTGTACCGTGTAACTATATTATCGAGTCAGATTATACAAATTGACATGGTTTCGAACTCATATAGCTAAGACGATTTCACGTACGAGTTTTTGACTGATACTGAACCACCAGAGCAATTCGTTTTAGGACAATTAGACTAATAGATTAAATACTTAGCCTCTCACAATTCAATTGTGAGAGGTTTTTTACGTAACTAAAGTAATATCTCCCTTTTTCAACAAAACAAGACAAATTTCAACTAAATACCTCCATTTTAATTATATTGAAATAGTAAAGAACTACACTAAAAACTTTATGCTATTTTTCATACTTCCTCTATTATCACTTAACATTCCTCAATATATTATAAAAAAAACTCATAACATTCCTCAGTATTTCTAAAAATAAAATTATCTTAATATTAGTAATACAGTTTGGATGCAGCTTTTACTATTTATTTAAAATAACGAGTCATTTCATATTAGTTTCGAGTTGTTCTCCTTATACAAATGATTTTGGTTCTTTCCTGCCTATTGAGCAATCATCATTTTTTATTAAGTAAATGGAACTACTACTAGCAAGTAGATCTGATAAAGGAAGGTGAAAAAGATTGAAATAAACTAAATACATTAACTTTTCTGATATTTAATACTTTATGCATTAAAATTTATATGCTTAAATTCCTAATTTGAGGTATTAAATTTCTACTATATGAATATACTTCTCTTGCAAGGAGGAGCTAACCATGAGGGTATTTATGATTCTATTTATATTTTTCTTAGCTGGATGTAGTGTGCCTGTAAGTGATACTCCAGTGACTATAGAAGAGGAACAAGTACACACAGAAAAAGCACAAGAAGAAGAGGTGGAGATCATAAAGCATCCAACCGAGCCAGCAATAGTAGAAGTTCCATATGAGGATCAGCACACAGGAGCTGGCTGGAGACTAACCTTTCGGGATGAGTTTGACCTGGATCAGGTCTCATCTTCTAACTGGAACCTATTAAATAGCGGCTACAAAGATCATGGTAGACTACATCACTACTTACCAGAACAGGTAACCTCCGATTCTGGTGTTTTAAAGCTAGAGGTTAGCGATACCCCCTATCAAAGCTACCCTTATCGTTCCGGAGCCGTTACGACACAGGGCTTACACGAGCAAATGTATGGAAAGTTTGAAATAAGGGCTAAATTCCCAAAAGGTCAAGGGCTATTCCCTGCTATTTGGCTGCTCCCTACTGACCATTCGTCTTATCCGGAAATCGACATAGTGGAGATGCTTGGCCAATTGCCAAATGAGCTTTGGCATGTCGCTCATCAGAAGGAAGGTAGCCGTGCATTTCACTTGAATGAACATGTAGATGGTTCCGAGTGGCATACGTATACGCTCGATTGGTCACCGAATGAGCTCATTTTTTATATAGATGACGAAATAACCTTCCGAACAAGTAATGTTTCTCATACAGAAATGTATTTACTCATGAATATAACAGTGGGTGGTACTTGGGTTGGTGACCCTGACTCTTCAACAGAATTCCCTTCTCGTATGGAAGTGGATTATGTAAGGATATATCAAAAATAATAATTTGAGAAAGAAGGATTCATTTGGATTTAATATCTATTAGCTTAACAATAATCTTTGCACTTTATCTGTTACTACAATTGAAGTATATATACAGCTCTCTGAACACCACTAAAACGAAGCTTCTAATTTTGCCAGAGAAAAAGATTTCTGTATTGATACCTGCCTACAATGAGGAGCTCGTTTTAAAACAATGCTTAGATAGCTGGTTTCGGTTGGATTATTCGGATAAAGAGGCCATATTTATAAATGATGGTTCGACGGATGCTACCTTACACGTATTACAGGAAATGCTTGATTTAGAGGTGACTACTAGAGACTCTGCTGTCCTCTTAAATACTAGGGGCATTAAAAATATTTACCTAAGTAAAAAATATCCTGACATTCTAGTTGTAGATCAGTATAACGGTGGAAAATCAGCAGCCTTAAATACTGGGATTGCTATTGCCACTGGCGAGATTGTCATCACCTTGGATGCCGATTCAATATTAGAAAAAAATAGCTTAACCAAGATTAATGAAGCATTTGTGGATCCAAAGGTGATAGCTGGAGGCGGTATGGTCCACGTTGGTCAGCTCATCAATAAGCAAGGCCTTATTAATTACTCTAAAAACTGGATTATTAAGTATCAGACTTCTGGTTATCTATCCTCCTTTTATGTAAGGAAGGTCACTCAAGCGAAACTAAATGTTTTAAATGTAGTATCTGGGGCCTTCGGGGCTTTCAGAAGAGATGTTCTACAACATATTGGTGGTTATCGAGATACGCTTGGAGAGGACATGGAAATCACCTTCCGTCTTCAAAAATATATGCACAAAAGAAATATGGGAGAAAAAATGATTTTTATACCGGAGGCTGTCTGTTACACAGAGGTTCCAGAGAATTTTGCATCCCTTATGCACCAGCGCATTCGCTGGCAAAAAGGATTTATCGATTGCATTAACCTATACAAAAAAGACTTTTTCATTAGCTTGGGCAAGAAGTTTTCGGGTTTTCTCTTATTTGAGTCAGTTACTCTTAGCGTCATTGGTATGCTGGCAATGATTATTCTTCCCCTTTCCATCATACTCGGGAACATATCTGGCATTACGATCCTGTTGATGGCTATCGCTTGGTTAAGCGAATTTATACTCCGTTTAGTAGCAGTTCAACGTGCAGGACATTACGGCTACAAATTTTCTGTTTTACACTGGCTTCGTATCATCCTATTCACGATGTGGGAATCTATCACCTATCGCTTTCTGGATACCTTTTTCTTTACTTACGGCACTATTTTATACTTTTTCGGAAGCAGAACCAATTGGAACAAGCTAACTAGAAGCGGTGCAGTACATTTTGAAGACATCGAGCCTGCAAAGATAATTGCCCAATAAACTAAAGTGATAGATAAATAAACTTCTACTGTAGATAAAGAGGCGATTTCAATTAGAGAGATATTCACTGTCATTAGTATAATTGGATTGATAATCATGGGGTTGCTTGTATTCCAGCCTTTTCGTACCGAGCCTCCCTTACCTTCTATTACGGCAGGGGACACACATATCTCTACTACACAAGGTTACTATTGTTGGAGTGGAATCCTGTCTACTGCCTGCGCTAACCCAGTCAGACCGTTAGACTCTCCTACCTCGGTTTCGCCAGGAGAAGAAATTAACATAGAATTTAGGATGAAACCATTTGCAGAATCCCTGAAGGTGGAGCAAGGCAAAAATAATGTCACTCAAATTCCGATTCATAATCATATCTTCGTAGCTCCAAAAGAAAAAGGGCTCTATCTCTTCAATCTGACAGCTTTCTGGAACAATGGAGATGGGAACTATGCTTTTTCGATTATCGTGGAATAGAAAGAAAGAATCCATTCTAAAATAAAATGGATTCTTGCTGTTTCTATTCATTTACACTTGTCGGTGTTGCTTCCTTTACGATAATGACACCATCATAAGCTTCATTTGGCACCATTTCTATTGTGTAAAACATCTTCAAAAACTTGTACCAGTAACGGAAGTCATCCCCGATATTAGCCATCTTTTGTTTCTTCGATATAATATCCTTTAATACCTCCGACTCTCCTGCTTTTTCAAAATCCACATAGAAAATGTTGGACTCCACCTTGCTAAAGGCATCGGTTAAGTCATTGTTGTTTTTTACTTTATAGTCATTACGCTCTCCACTGCCATTTTTGGACTGAAACTTGCTCTCGGCGAAGTCTGTACCAATTGCAAAGTACGCTTCTCCATATTGCTCGTCTAAATAATGTCCCATCGACTTGTAGCCTGCTAACGATGCAGACGTTTTTTCCACGTGTCCATTATGTCCGTTAAAGAATACCTTCTCATTGCCTCTTCCTGCCTCTAACTCCACGATCCATTGTAAGTTTTGTGCCAAATATTCATCTCGGAGCTGCATGTAATCCTTTTCATTTAAAAATAACTCGGTACGCTGCTTCATGATTTGAGTGTATTGTAGCGCAAGGGCTAGAGATTCTTTATTAGATTTTTCTATATAAGCTGCTTCATTAGTTTGTAAATCCTGAATAATCTCTTCTATTGTTTGATTGATTTTATTTAATTGATCATTTGTTAGCTCACGCATGCTTTCATTAGAAACGTGTTCCAGCTTTGATTCATAGTCAGTGAACGCATTCTCGTTAACCGTTCGGTAATAGTCCAGCACTCCTTTTTTGCTATAGTCATAGCGCTGCATGTCGTTTCCGTAAAAATAAAGCTTTTCTTCCTCACTCGCACTTGCATTGTAATCATGCATCCATTGTACGAGATTGACCATTTGTTCCGTTTTATAAATTGCGTAGTCTAGCGTGTTAACCGCTTCTTCAGCTGTGCCCGTTCCATTTAAGATGAAATCGTTTATTTGCTGGCCGCCACCAAAGTCACCTTCTATGACGAATACTCGAACGTTTTCATTTTTGATTAGCGATTCAAATACATCTTTTTTCAGCTCTTGAAACTCCACATTCCCATGTGTCGCTTCCCCTAAGCCGATGACCTTCACACCGTCCGGGATATTCATCGCTTCTACGGTTGAAATAAATGATTCAGCATTATCGGCTGCTTTACCACTGCACCCTGTCAATAAAACTGCAAGCAAGATAACCATAACTACTATAAAATTCCGTTCCATTTTTTATACCGCCTTCCTTTGAAAATAGATATATCCTCCAATGAAGAATAATAAAAAGCTTCCGCCCACTACCGTTAATAATTGATCCCATGGAACGAAGAACGTATCACTCGTGTCCCCTCCGATATACATCATCAAAAATGGCTGAGCCCACGGATAGAAGGATCCTAAACGCTCAGAGTTTACAACTAGTATCGTAGGCAATGTTAAAATCACATTAACCGCGAACGGTGCCGCAAAGCTCTTGAACATGATAGCCATCCATAGCTGTAATGCGACTAACGGCAATGTCGCCACCCATCCCCCGACTAAGCTTTTCCATACAATTTGCATGGGAAATGGATCCGTAAACCCTTGCATGATACCTACTACGTAAAGGGAAGCGAAAAATAATAATTGAATGACAAGCACTAGCAATAGTAACAATATATACTTCGCCGCAAATACTTTTCCTCTTGTCACTGGCAATGCCAGCAGCTGCTTCCAGCCCCCTGCCTGATGCTCATATCTACAAATCACACTCGCTAAAACTCCTGTTAACAAAGGTAAAAATAGTAGGCCATACGTAAAATTCATCGTCAGCAAGGACAGATACCATTCATTTACACGGTCATCTGAAAAACCGTTAGTCAATCCAAGAAAAATACCAACAAGGGGCACGGTCAAAATCATGAACAAAATTTTGGAATGTCGAAACTTAAACCATTCTGATTGTAAAATGGAGAGCATTTATTTCACGTCCCTTCTCATAAAGTCGAGCATTCCTGCGATATACAATACAAGCCCTACCCCAACTCCAAGCAGGACATTGATGATTGGCTCATCCCACTCGTTCATCAAAGATGGCCATTTCCAAATCATCCAGTCCGGCAATACGTAGGCAGAATAGGCAAAAATGACACCTAACACTCCTGTTGTAATGGGAATGCCTTGATTTTGGCTGACGGACGCAATCCATAGCTGTAGCGCTAGTACTGGCAGAGCCGCCAAATAAGGATAAAAGCTATATTTGAGTAGCTCCAAGTAAGGGATGTCATCTCCCAAGTTCAGAAAAATGCCATATACTAAAGAAAATATTCCTACAAGCAATGAGGATACAAATAGGAGGCTTGCTAGAACCGTGAACTTCGATAAATACACACCCATTTTGGAGACAGGCAATGAAATCAGCTGCTTCCAAGCATTCGTCTCATTTTCTATACTTGCTATAAATGAAGTTAAAATAGCGATTCCTAACACAAGTGCCAATGGGGTAAACGAGTGTACGTTTGCTAAATAATAGCCCCAATCATCTTCGCTTTGCTTTAGTAAATAATCTTTTCGAACGCCGTAGTTGACCATTTGCAGTGCAATCACTCCGAACGGACCTAAAAATGCTAGGAACCATAACCCTTTTCGTTTTATTTTCAAAAAGTCTGCCCTTACTAGTTTTCCAATCATACGACCTTCTCCTCTGCGGTCATTTGAAGGAACGTATCTTCTAACGATCTTTTTTCCTCTTCCACTCGGTAAATGGAGTAGCCTCCGTGCACAAGGGTATGGATTGCCTTCGCTACTTTTTCATCGGAATGCTCGGACAGTAGGATAACCCCTTCCTGCCATTCCGCTTTTATCCCGTTCCCTAATAACGAACGCCATGCCTGCTCGCTGTTGCTCACCTTCAGTAAAATCTTTTGCTTGGCATGCATGCGGAGAGCCTCGATGGAATCCTGGTAAATCATTTTTCCCTTTGTCACGATTCCAACGGTCGTCGCCATTTGGTCGATCTCGGACAATAAATGACTAGAGATTAAAATGGTCATCCCAGTTTCAGCAGGCAGCTGTTTGATTAGGTTACGAATTTCTATAATGCCGGATGGGTCTAATCCGTTTGTCGGCTCGTCTAATATTAATAGCTCCGGACTGTTTAATAGGGAAGCCGCTATCCCTAAGCGTTGCTTCATTCCTAGCGAGAAACCTTTAACCTTTTTATTGGCTACTTCGGATAATCGGACAATTTCTAATACCTCATGGATGCTTGATTTCGGTACCCCTAGGATCTTCCGTAAAGCCTCTAAGTTTTCATACGCCGTTAAATGTGGATAATAGGATGGGTTCTCTACTAGGGAACCCACTCTTTTTAAAATATTGATGCGCTCTTTATGTAAATCCTTTTCAAAGATTTGAATTGTGCCGGACGACGCCTTCATCAGCCCTAACAGCATACGGATCGTCGTTGTTTTGCCTGCTCCATTTGGACCTAAAAATCCGTAAATCTCTCCCTTACGTATTTTCATATTTAGCCCTTCTACGGCTACTTCCTTTCCAAAACGCTTCGATAAATTGTTTGTTTGTACTACAAATTCCATTTCCCTCACCTCTTTATCTATGTTAAAGATGAAAGGTTAAAAGAACGTAAGGGGAAAGGTTAAATTTTGTTTAAAAATGGTGGTGGAAATGGATGCTGTACAATGTGAGCTTGTTATATTTAAAGTATTTGAATATTCAGGTATTTATTGTGTTAAAATACATTATATAGAAATGAACGTTACAGGTAGAAAGGGGTGTTGAATGATGACTGTCGATATGTATATTGCTTTAGTTTTTTTATTAATGGTTATCAGTTTCGTTTTACAGTACTTCTTAAGACGGAAATATAACATTACTACTCCTGATAGGTTTTTTAAATTTGTGAATAATACACATAAATGGATAGAAATATTCTTGTTTGTTCTAGTAATTATTATCATTGGTTTATTTTGGTTTGTGCAGCATTGGGTATGGGTCTATTTACTAATTGCTATTGGCGTTGTTTTACTTAGTCTCCGCGCTTATGTAGAATATAAATACGAACGAGAAGAAAGACAATATATTATTACCCTTGTCAATCTTGTAACCTCTTGTGTACTCTTTGTTCTATTATTGGTTAATTATAGCTGACAATGATTGTAGAAAATAAGGCAAAGGAAAAACGCATAGACGTAATGGTCTATGCGTTTTTCGGTTACTTATTTAGTTATATTTTTACTCATATTGCATTACTTGTATTTCTTCCACTTGATCTTCTTTGACTGACCGATTATTCGAGGAAACCGACTGATTCTTGACCTGAACCGACCGATTATGAGCAAAAACCGACCGATTATTGGAGAACGTATAAAATTTTGTGTAAATGACCATAACTTTCCTATAGGAGATGATCATTATGCAAAATTACGAAAAT
>NZ_JABAFC010000049.1 GCF_012843435.1 Psychrobacillus sp. BL-248-WT-3
CCACCGGAGCTTTTCTCCATTTGACCCCGAGGGGCAAGGCGGTGCAGCTAGACATCGAGAAAAGCGCAACCGCCTATTTTTACCACTACTTTTTATTTTGCATATTAAAACCCCGTACCTTGTAGAAGGATACGGGGTTTTATTGGTTTTAAGCTAATGATTCTTCTTTATCTAACATAGTTCCAGTTTCAGCAAATTTCGTGTGGAAAGAGAATGCTTTCTCTAATACATGAGGAGTTTGTCCGCCTCTAGTTAGGGCCTCCACGAAATAACTGCTTAACTGGTCTCTATACATTGGATGCACACAATTATTAATAATTAAAGATGCACGCTCTCGAGGAGCTAAACCGCGTAAATCAGCATAGCCTTGCTCTGTCACTACTACATCTACGTCATGCTCGGTATGATCGACATGAGATACAAATGGAACGATACTAGAGATATTTCCACCCTTAGCAATAGATTTGGTTACAAATATAGCCAGTTTGGCATTGCGTGCAAAGTCTCCGGAACCTCCGATACCATTCATCATCTTTGTACCACATACGTGTGTAGAGTTTACATTTCCGTATATATCAAACTCTAACGCTGTATTAATAGAGATTAGTCCAAGACGACGGATTATTTCTGGATGATTTGTAATCTCCTGTGGTCTTAACACAAGCTTTTCACGATATTGATCGAAGCTACCGAATACCTGGTTCATCTTTTCTTCTGATAGTGTAACCGAACATCCAGAAGCAAAGTCGACCTTTCCTGCATCGATCAAATCAAAAACAGAGTCTTGCAATACTTCGGAGTAAACCTCAAGGTTCTCAAATTCCGAATCAATCATTCCGTGTAATACGGCATTAGCGACAGAGCCTATACCAGCTTGAATAGGCGCTAGCTTCTCTGTTAATCTTCCAGCCTTTACTTCCTCACGAAGGAAAGTGATTAAGTGATCTGCCATTTCCTTTGTTTCCTCATCCGGAGGAACAATTGTAGATGGAGAATCCAAATACTTAGTAAAAACGATTCCTTTAACCTTAGATGCATCAAAAGGGATACCAATGGTACCAATTCGTTCACCTACGGAGGTTACAGGGATTGGTTGTCTATTGTCTCCTTGTGCGACTGGCTCATAAACATCATGTAAGCCTTCGAACTCCTCAAGTTGCGCTAAGTTTATTTCAATAATAATGTTATTTGCATGAGTAACAAAGGTTGCAGAGTTACCAACTGAAGTAGTTGGTATAATCATTCCATCCTCTGTGATTGAAACCGCTTCCACAATAGCGAAGTCAATTGTAGGTAAAACCCCGTTACGAATTAATTCGGATGTATGAGATAAGTGTTGGTCAACAAATAGATGATCACCTGCATTAATATGCTTTCTCATAGTTGCATCCGCCTGGAATGGTAAACGTTTATTAATGATTCCTGCTTCTGATAGAAGCTTATCTATGTCAGAGCCTACTGAAGCTCCTGTAAATACGTTAACTTTAAAAGTATCTTTCTTAGCTCTATCTACTAATGCTAATGGCACCGCTTTCGCATCACCCGCACGTGTAAATCCGCTTAATCCTAAAGTCATTCCGTCTTGAATCCAGGAAGCCGCTTCTTCTGCGCTTACTATTAAGCTATGTAATTTAGTATTTTTTATACGATTAAGTTCTTTTAACATACAGACATCCCCCTCATTAGTTGCCTTGTCTAATTATTTTACTTCGTATCGTCACAAATTTGATAAAAACAGTCAAAGACACTTATAAAATGAATGAAGCAGAAAAAATAATGACTAAAACAGAATGGATTTTAAAAAAATTCATATTTTGCTATATCAAAAAAAGGAATAAATAAAAAAAGCTTGAATAAAAAGAGATTAACCCCTTATCCATGCCTTCTTTTTAAAAACCTAATAATTTCCTAAAATAGCTAGAATACGACTGGCTAACAGATACCTTTTCTCCGGTTTGCATAGCTAATACAAAGGTAGAATGTGTATCCGGGTATATTTCTTTAATCTGATGCACATTGACGATAAAAGAACGGTGACACCGTATAAAGGATTCTCTTGGTAGTCTATATTCAAAATCCTGGAGTGAACCAGCATGTGTACCAGTAAAATTTTTAGTCACGATTCTCGTTTTTCGATCTCTTGCTTCTAAATAGATAACATCTGAAAAAGGAACAGGCATCCAGCCGTCTAGTGTTTTGACTGTAATAACTGATTTTCCATCCGTCAGAGCAGGATAGATGGCCAAAACAGTTCCTTCTACCTCACCGTTGTGCTGCAAGGGTACAGCCATCCCATGATAAGGAATCCCAAACATTTCTCGATTGATAAATTCAGAGACTTTTTGGTTACTATGCAGCGCTTTATAAGCTAAAGTTCCTTCCTTTATAGGGTCCCCTGGTTTTATCTTTAAATCAATGCGTGTGCTTGGTCTATAGTATATATACTTTTCTTTGTCTGAAACGGCTATGGATATTTCGTCCGAAAATAACTGGCCAACTACATCTAAAAGTCCACCTAAAGAGAGCTCATGCACCCTTTTCTCCCCCTTTCACTACTTTGATTCACAAACTAAAATCTCTCGCTCAAACTGTTGTTTCGTTGTAATACAGCGATCCTTTATATGAAGACCAATCGATTCTAACCGATCATCCATAGATTCGATTGTGACAATGACTACCCGCTTAGCAATCCTTTTCGCATGCTTTAATATGGTCAGTTGTTCCTCCCATGAGGCATGAGTATATAAATTATAAGGTAAGTCGATAATCGCTACGTCATAGGCTTCCTCTATGTCTTGAATAGCACCCTTCTCTACCTGTCCAGTTAGCCCAAAATAAGCCAGATTTTCTCTGGATCCTATACAAACTAAGGGATTAATATCTCTTCCTACAATATCGATATCCATAGATCTCGCTTCTACTAGGACAGTTCCAATTCCACAGCACGGGTCGATTGCTCGTACGCCTGAAGGATGAGGAACGGCTATATTAGCTACAGCTCTAGCTACTCTCGTACTTAGGGCAGTAGAATATTCTTTTGGTTTTTTTATATGATTAAACCAAATAGGTTCACTCTTTGTATAAGTACCAAAATACCATCGCTGTTGGTATGGAGCTATTGCAAAGAATTGTTCTGGATTATGAAGGTCAAAATCTCCCTTCATCTCTGATCCAATAGCTCGTTCAATGTGGAGACGCTCCTTGTTTTCAATCTTATCCTCACCTTGCCTATCATTTATTTTAAGAAAGATCACTTTGTTGGTCTCTCCTTCTTCACCAAATAAATGGGCAGCGGCAATAATTTCTTCTACAGTGTCCCCCTCCGCTAAGATATCCATTCTTCCCTTCATGAATGGACTTCTACTAGGATCTATCTTTGTATCACTTTTAAGTATTTTCATGTCTGTATCGTACCCAAAAAAAGAGCGCATCTCTAGATGACAAAGAGAGCGTTCTGCATCGTTATAAGCAAATGTATAAATAAATGACGGATGATCGTTTAAATTTTTCAACGTATTACCTCCAATAATATTTTCATTATAACATGTGGTACTTTTTAAAGTCCGTTATCATAACCCAATAGTTAATTAGCATAAAAAGGAAGTATAATAAGGATTGACAGTAATTTTCAGAACTATTAGATATTTAAAAGGGGATAAGCGAATGGAATTTGATGTAATCGTTGTAGGAGCCGGCTTAGCAGGGCTCGTGGCAACAGCTGAATTAGTAGATGCTAGAAAGCGAGTTTTGTTATTGGATCAAGAACCGGAAAGTTCCCTAGGCGGGCAAGCCTGGTGGTCGTTTGGAGGACTATTTCTTGTAGACTCTCCGGAGCAAAGAAGGATGGGTATTAAGGACTCCTACGAACTTGCATGGCAGGACTGGCTAGGGACAGCGGGGTTTGATGGAGATAACGAGGAAGAATACTGGGCAAAAAAATGGGCAGAGGCTTATGTACGTTTCGCTCATGAAGAAAAAAGAGACTGGCTGCACGGAAAAGGTATTCGATTTTTCCCCGTAGTTGGATGGGCAGAACGTGGAGGTTATCTAGCTGAAGGACACGGCAATTCAGTTCCTCGCTTTCATATTGTATGGGGTACAGGCCCAGCAATTGTTGCCCCATTTAAAAAGCAGGTGCAAAAAGCAGTATCCGAGGGATTAGTTACTTATAAGCCACGTCATCAAGTCGATCGTTTGTTAACTATTAATGGTAGGGTGACTGGTGTAGGCGGATCCATTTTAGCGGCAAGCGATGCGGAACGTGGACAAGCAAGCTCAAGAGAAGTTATTAATAACTTTGAATACCACTCGACAGCAGTAGTAGTCACAAGTGGAGGCATTGGAGCTAACCTTGAACTAGTACGTCAAAATTGGCCAGCACGCCTCGGCTCCCCTCCTAAAAACATGATTTCCGGGGTTCCAGAATATGTAGACGGAAGAATGATGGGAATCACTGAAAAAGCAGGTGGACGTGTAGTCAATAAAGACCGAATGTGGCATTACACAGAAGGTATTAAGAATTGGAATCCAATATGGAAGGAACACGGAATTCGTATCTTGCCCGGTCCATCATCCATTTGGCTAGATGCAGAGGGTAATCGCTTTCCCGCCCCAAACTTCCCAGGCTTCGATACATTGGGTACCTTAAAAGCCATTCAAGATACTGGATATGATTATTCCTGGTTTATACTCACAGAAAAAATTATTGAGAAGGAATTTGCACTATCTGGTTCAGAGCAGAATCCTGATCTTACTGAAAAGAGCATCAAACAAGTGCTAAAAAGGATTTTACCTGGGCCAACTGATCCAGTTAAGGCATTCATGGAGAAGGGGGAAGATTTTGTAGTTGCCACAACTCTAAAGGAACTAGTAGCTGGGATGAATAGAATTACCGGAAATAGCCTGTTACATTATGAACATCTAGAAAAACAAATTGTAGCTCGTGATCGGGAGATGGATAATAAGTTTACAAAGGACCTTCAAATAACTGCCTTAAGGGGAGCCCGTCATTATATCGGAGATAAGCTTATACGTGTAGCTGCCCCTCATAAAATATTAGATATTAAAAATGGTCCCCTGATTGCAGTTCGTTTGAATATCCTGACTCGCAAAACACTAGGGGGTCTTCAAACAGATCTAGGCGGTCGTGTCCTTAACTCAGAAGGTAATCCCGTTCCCGGTCTTTATGCAGCTGGAGAGGTCACAGGCTTTGGTGGTGGAGGAATGCATGGCTATCGTGCTCTGGAGGGAACCTTCTTGGGAGGATGTCTGTTCACAGGAAGAGAAACAGGGAGAGCATTGGCCAAGGACTTATCCAAGTAATATAGAAAAAACTTTGACTACCGTCTGTCAAAGTTTTTCTTTTGGAAGGGAATATGCTCTTTATACTTCCTTACATAAATATTGATATATTTCGTAGCCTATTTGAGAAAGTATTCTTTTGGATAGGATATCATCCTCCTTCTCCGATAGGACTGTTGCAACTAGTTTTCTATTTCCTACAAAAAATACTCCTACATCATGACGGGTGCCTGGTATCCAACCAGTCTTATTTGCAAATTCCCAAGCAGGCATCCCATTATTGAAGTTGGAATATGGAGAAGGAAGTTTTTCCGGCAAACAATCACGGACCTGTTGTTTTTTAAGCATATCTATCATTTGCTTACTTGCTTGTTCACTAACTAGCTGTCCCTGAGCCATTTTAGATAGTAAGATACCAACATCTTTTGCAGCAATTCTATTAGAGCCAAGTGGATTTGGCTTACTCAACATAAGCTTATTATAAAATGTACTGTATTCCATACCGGCTTCCTTCATTGTTTGTTGAATATTTTCTACTCCAACTAAATCTATTAAAAGATTCGTAGCTGTATTGTCACTTTGAATAATCATCAGAAGCATGATATCTAGTAATGGTAGTGAAGTTCCTGGAGTTAAATGCTGGAGGACTCCGGACCCTCCCACATACTCATCTTTTTCCAATCTGACTAAATCGGTCAGGGACAATTGTTGACGTTCTACTGCCTGAAAAACTGCTGTCATTATTGGTACCTTAATGACACTAGCTGCATAAAACAGCTCTTGCTCATTGTGTTCCCACTTCTCTCCCGTATTCAAATCATCTAATACAATCCCCCATGTCCCCTTGGAAGGTTTAATCAACTTTTGAACTTTACCTATTAGCTCCTCCACTATCCATCCTCCTCTAGTCATTCTCTTTGTTTTATTATAGACTATTATAAGATTTATTTTTAGAAAATTCGAATTTATGGAGAGCATGTTGCATGACACAACTTTTTCTATTACAAAAAGTCATTGATTATATAGACGAACATATTAAAGATGATATAAATACCGAAAGCCTTGCAAAGCTTATCAGCTATTCCCCTTTTCATTTTTCTCGTATTTTCCATCAGACTACTGGTTATACACCAATGGATTATGTGCAAAAAAGGAAGCTACAATTTGCCTTAGTTGACTTACTGAAGGAGAAAAGAATTATAGATATAGCATTAGAATATGGGTTTGAAACACATGCAGGCTTTACTAAATCATTTAAACGCTGCTTTGGGAGTCCCCCTAGCTTATATAAGATGCACTGCCCCATTTCGGTTCCACAAAGACTATGTTTAGAGAGCCTTATACAAAAGAAAACTGGGGGAGTAGTTCTTCAGCCTAAAATCATTTCTAAGCCCCCTTTTAGGGTAGCAGGTAAGACGTTTGAAACACGGATGGGAAATATAGCCTTTACGAGAGATGCCCCCGCCTTTTGGAATCAACGAATACTCTCTGAGGAATCCATTGAAACTACTCTATATAACCTCTTAACACCTAAAAAGCACGGAGAATATTGTTTTAATCTTAGTGCACCAGAGTCAGAAGATCATTTCACCTATTTATTTGCGGTGAATTTTGAAGAGGGCACAACAGTACCTGAAGGAATCCTTAAATTTACCGTTAAGGCCACCACTTATGCAGTTTTCAAAACACCTCTTGTACCGGTAGAGCAATTTGTTTCCTCTATCAAAGGTACTTGGCAATATATTTTAGAAGACTGGCTACCTGATTCCCAATATGAAGTCGATGAAGACAGCTATGACTTTGAATATTATGATGAACACTGCCATGATTGGGAGTACGACAAAGTTTATATGGAGATTTACCTTCCTATTAAAGAAAAATGATAGAAACTTTAATTTAATAGATAAGCTACTGCTTTTTTTCGAATTACCACTATTTCTGCACACCCTTCTTTAGAAGAGAACGGTAAAAAAATAGAACTGGACTTAAAATAAGCGCACTTACTATAATTGCAGTCTTAATAGTAAGGGTTGTGGCAATATACCCAATAACAGGTCCACCGCTTATTTGCCCAACTGCATCCACCTGCCCTTTTACAGAGAAAAATGTTGCCCGAGTAGAAGAGTCTGGTATGATTTTATTTAACCAAATGTCCTCTAATGGGGACATTACCTTCCGACTAACTTGGATTATTACATAGCAAATAAACAAACCAATAATATAGCTCGAAAATGCAAAGCCTATTAATGCTACCACTATACTGGAGCAACCAATAAAAAGAGCGATATATATTCGGTGCAATTCTTGATAAATCGTACTTTTATTTAAAAAGTGAAGCAACATATATGACAGCAGCACGACAACTAATTGAATTCCTCCAGTTAATAGCACCAGTCGTTCATTGGACAAGGTAGTTATTTCAGCCATTTCTAATAGATGAGGAAGCCACAGACGATCGAAACCTTCACTATAAAAACCTATAAACAGAGCGATTAGAAATAGCATACGAAGTATAAAGCTAGTTCTGGAGAAAAGAATGATTTTATCTAAGTTCTCCTTCATTGTCTCCCATGCACCAACTGTTTCGCTTCTTTTCAAAGGTTTAAAATGATTCTCTTGCATAAAGAATATTAGTAAAACAGCTAAACCAATCATACATAATCCTCCTACTATAATCGGTAGATGGATTAGGTAGGAGCCGATTAATACGCTTAACGGAATGGCAACTAATTGGCCAAGGTTACCAGCCTTAGCTCCTCTCATATATGCAGATGAGGCCTTTTCTTCTCCTATTTCATCAGCTATCCAGGCTTGCAATGACCCGCTAGTAAAGGTATACCCTATCCCCCATGCCACTTGAGCCAATAAAACCGTAATAAAAAAAGGAAACAAGCCCTCTAATAAAAAACCAACTCCTATTAGAAAGTAACCAATGATAACGGATAGCTTCCGGCTCTTTAAATCAGACACGATACTAGTTGGAATCTCAAAGAGAAATACGGTTATCTCCAACACAGTTCCCACTAAAACTAGTTGCAACGGATCCAGCTTAACAACGCTTACTTGATACAACAAACTGACTGTAAATATAAAAGTAAAAAATAATTGCGATAGAAAGCAAATATAAATATACAGCCGATATGGGTCCTTTAAACTACTCATTTACCTCACCTCT
Source organism: Psychrobacillus sp. BL-248-WT-3 (assembly GCF_012843435.1). Taxonomy (GTDB): domain Bacteria; phylum Bacillota; class Bacilli; order Bacillales_A; family Planococcaceae; genus Psychrobacillus. The sequence goes on from NZ_JABAFC010000049.1 coordinate 8,477, forward strand.
CCACTTGATTATAAAAAGAGAAGCAGTCCACGACTTATCCAAATTTGCTATATTGACTAACTTTTTTTATGTTATAGTGAAAGAACAATTAAATAATGTGTAGATTTAGGTGTTCTTTTAATTGCAAAAGAACTTAAAAGGGAAGTTCGGTGAAAGACCGACGCTGTCCCGCAACTGTAAATGTGAGCAATACTTTATAAACCACTGTATGTATGGATACTACGGGAAGGAAGGTAACGCGATGACCATGAGCCAGGAGACCTGCCTATTTCAAGTACACACCACGACCCTACGAGGATAGGAGGTGCTAAGTGTAACTATGACAAGCAAAGCTTGAAAATACTGCCGTACGAAAAGACATACTAAAATCCACTGGAGCGAACAGACTCCTTATTTAATCGTGGTTTTTATTTGTTTCCTAGCGTACTGACTATTAAATCATACTAACCAAGCATCCTCTTTTATAAAAAAGAGGATGCTTTTTATGTTAAAAACGAAAGGATTTTGGAAATGAGAAAAGAGATTTTTATGGAGCAATTTAAGCAAGTATTAATGACAAACCAGGTTGCAAGTACCTCGATATCTCTACAGTCTACCTTTGAGGAAATGAAAAAAGAAATTGAGCTTAACTCAGTATGGAGTATAGAAGAAAGAAATCTTTTTCTTCACCACTTAAATGTTGCACACCGTCAGATTAAACAAGAGATTGCTGGAATAGAGCAGGAATAAATAGAATACATATGTCAGTCAATTTCATAAATAGAGCTTTACCAATTAACACGAACCGTATTAATTGTAGCGACAGGCGGCGACTCCAGCGAGATGAGGGAGACAGATAAGACATCACAACCACGCGCGCAAGCGATGGGTGATGGCTTATCGCTCACCCCGCGAGAAAGCGTCGGGTTGGCGCGGAAATCAATTCTGCTTCTACACATATAAAAGCATATATAAATCACTGTTTTTACTAATTGTTCATGTTTGGCTTTTTAAAATAGAATTATGAAATTGACTCTTTTAAAAAAGCGAACCAATGACGTTAGTCATTTGGTTCGCTAATTCCTATAGATCTTGATAATCCCTTTGATATTTACCGCCATCTTTAACCTCTGAATGATACAAAGCCTTCAGAGCAAAGCTTTTTTCTAAATCATGCTCCTTCATTACTTCCTTTAATCTTTTAGCTAAATCAGGACTGAACTTAACAAGCTCTTCCATTTTAGATTTTGAATATTGCATTACATTACCTCCCCACTATCATTGTTTATACAGTATAGCACTTTGACATAAAGACATACGAAAATTTCAGTTTAGCCTAATTAAATTTCTACCACTCTAACTCATAAAAATAGACAATCACATTTTTTCCAATTTTGCATAAATTAATTTGACAATTCTAAAAAGATGAGTTAACCTAATGAACAAATGTTTCCTAAGGGAAAATAATTATCTTTTAAGAAATTTATATTTTTTTATTCTAAAAGTTTCCCTGAGGAAATAATTTATAACAAAGGAAAAGGAGTGTAGTAAATGAAAAAATTATTTTTATTATTTTTTGCTGTAGTTTTATTGGCTGGATGTAATGACCAAAACAATGGAAAGGCGGAAGCTGATAAACCACTAGTAGTTACAACTACAGGTCAGGTTGCTGATGCCGTAAAGACGATAGCCGGGGATATGGTAGAAGTTAAATCCTTGATGGGACCAGGAGTAGATCCACATCTTTATAAGGCGACTCAAGGAGACTTACAAATATTAGAGGATGCTGACATGATTTTTTATAACGGTCTAGAGCTTGAAGGAAAGATGAGCGACATTTTCGAGAAAATGAAGAAAGAAAAAACTGTTGTAGCAATTGGGGAGTCAGTCCCAAAAGAGAGACTATTAAATGATGAGGAGCATCCGGAATTATTTGATCCACATATTTGGTTCGATATCGAACTTTGGAAGGTGGCTACCCACGAGATAACCAAATCACTTACTAAGGAATTTAACTCTAGCGAGGAACAGTTTAAAGAAAATGAGGCAGAGTTCTTTAAGGAATTAGACACTTTAAACGATTGGACGAAGGAACGTATTAATGAAATAGCTGATGAGCAGCGTGTACTTGTTACTGCTCATGATGCATTTAACTACTTTGGTGAAAGTAATGGAATGGAAGTCAGAGGTTTACAAGGTCTTAGCACTGATGCCGAGTATGGATTAAAGGATATACAGAACGTCGTAAACTTTTTAGTAGAGCAGAATATTAAAGCGGTATTTATTGAATCCAGCGTATCCGATAAAGCGATGAATGCTGTCATTGAAGGTGCAAAGGAAAAAGGACACACGATACAAATTGGAGGAGAGCTCTACTCGGATGCCATGGGTGCTGAAGGAACAGAGGAAGGAACTTATATAGGGATGTATAAGCATAATGTCAACACAATAGTTGATTCACTCAAATAGGAGGTAGCAAAATGAACGCATTACAGGTAAAGGATTTATCTGTAGCTTATGAGGAAAAGATAGTTCTAAGTGAAATTAACCTAACTATTCCTAAGGGACAGATTACTGGGATTATTGGGCCAAACGGAGCTGGAAAATCTACACTGATTAAAGCGGTGTTAAATCAGCTTCCCAATAAAACAGGGACCGTTTCTATATTAGAGCAACCGCTTAATCCAAAAGATCTCCTTGTAGGGTATGTCCCTCAAAGAAATGCAGTAGATTGGGACTTCCCAACTAATGCTTTAGACGTTGTCTTAATGGGAAGATACGGTCATATTCGCTCTATTAAAAGACCATCTGCTAAGGATAAGGAAATAGCTTTAAGCTGCTTAAAGAATGTGGGAATGGAAGCTTTCGCAGATCGTTCCATCGGTCAACTATCTGGCGGACAACAACAGCGTGTCTTCCTGGCTAGGGCTCTCGCTCAAGAGGCAGAGGTTTACTTTATGGATGAACCTTTTGTGGGAGTAGACGCAGCCACAGAGCGGACTATAATTTCTATTTTAAAAGAGTTAAAATCTCAAGGAAAATCAGTCTTTGTAGTTCATCATGACCTGCAGACAGCAGCTGATTATTTTGATTGGATTGTTTTACTAAATCAAACGATTAGAGCCTCTGGTCCTACCGTTCATACATTCACACCAGAAAACCTACAGGAAGCATATGGTGGGAAATTATTCTTCATGGACCAAGCAAGTTCAGGTAAGACCGCTGAAGAGGTGAAAAACTAATGTTGACAGGTAACCTTCTTTGGGTACTCGCAGGAGCTATTCTTTTAGGGATAGCAGCAGGTTTAAATGGAACGTTTGCCTTTCTCCAAAAGCAAAGCTTGGTCGGAGATGCTGCAGCGCATGCAGCACTTCCTGGCATTGCTCTCGCATACCTTATTTTTGAGAAAAAAGATTTGCCTATCCTTATGCTAGGTGCTGCTATAACAGCAGCCCTTTCTGTTTATATGATTCAATGGATTGTCAGTCACTCCAAGCTAAAGGCGGATGCTGCAATTGGGCTCATCCTCTCTGTATTTTTTGGGATTGGTATTGTTTTAATAACAATCGTTAATCAGAGTGGTACTGGCAACCAAAGTGGGTTAAATGATTTTATCTTTGGAAAGGCTGCAACAATGGCAAAAAGTGATCTCATTTGGTTGTCTAGCAGTGCTATATTAATCATCCTCATGTGCTTGCTTTTCTTTAAGGAATGGAAGCTTATGATTTTTGATCCTATTTTCGCAAAGGGTATTGGCTTACCAGTGGAGCGGCTGCGCATTCTATTGACGGCTTTAACAGTTCTGACAATCGTAACCGGTATTCAGGCAGTAGGCGTTATTTTAATGGCAGCCATGCTAATCATCCCAGCAGCTGCAGCAAGATTTTGGTCTAGCCATCTAGGTATAATTTTGGTGACTAGTGCTTTTTTTGGAGCACTCTCTGGAGCATTAGGCACTATGATAAGCTCTCTCCGCACAGGTTTGTCTACTGGTCCTATTATCGTCTTAGTAGCAGCTACTCTGTTTAGCCTATCCTACTTTTTTGCACCTAATAGAGGGCTTATTTCTAAGCTTCATAAAAAGCGTGCGTTTAAAAGACAACGCATTGTAAATGAGGTGACTACCCATGAATGAGTTTTGGGTTTTATTAACCGGATCGCTTGTAGGAATAACGTGTGGCTTAACAGGCGTTTTCCTTATTCTTAGAAAGACAGCCATGATAGCTGATGCTATAAGTCATACTGTATTATTTGGAATTGTAGTGGCCTTTATGATTACCCAATCCTTAAACGGGGCTTGGATGCTAATTGGGGCTGCCCTTGCTGGTTTACTGACTACCTTTCTAGTGCAACTCCTTCAATCAGGTGGATTGCAAGAGGATGCCGCTATTGGAGTAGTTTTCACTTCTCTTTTTGCCTTAGGCGTATTACTAATCACCTTATTCGCTGGCAATGTACATTTAGATGTGGAACATGTGCTAATGGGGGAAATTGCATTTGTCCCTTGGGATACGTGGAGTATTTTAGGCATTGAAATGCCTAAAGCAGTTTGGATGCTAATGTTTGTACTATTACTTAATATCGCTTTCCTTGTTTTATTTTATAAAGAGATTAAATTGTCTACGTTTGATCCTGTTTTCGCTTTGTCAATAGGCGTGCCTATTATTGGTATGCATTACTCTTACATGACTCTTGTCTCCCTTACTACTGTCGCTGCATTTGATAGTGTGGGTGCAGTTCTAGTAGTTGCTATGCTTATTGGACCTCCTGCTACAGCCTATTTAATGAGTAAAAGTGTACGAGGAATGATTATTTGGAGTATGACATTCGGTATCACTGCAGCTATTACTGGATACTACTTAGCAAAGCTTTGGAACACCTCCATCGCTGGTATGATGGCAGCGATGATTGGTGTGCTATTCATGCTTGTATTTTTATTTAAGCCTCATGATGGCTTGGTTTCAAAAGCTGTTAAGCGACGCCGAGGAAATGGTTTAAAAGCATTTTCTAGATAGTACTCTCTCACCTTTTGTTTCACCTTTCGTTTGTTATAATACAAGGAAGGACAAAACAAAAGGTGATCATATGCATAAAACAATTGGAATTTTAGCACATGTTGATGCAGGGAAAACTACATTTTCGGAGCAATTGCTCTTTCATACAAACTCAATAAGACAACGGGGTAGGGTCGATCATAAAGACTCCTTCCTTGATAGCCATACGATAGAGAAAGATAGAGGCATCACCATCTTTGCTGACCAGGGTGTCTTTTCCTATAATAACTCCACTTATTATATTATTGATACTCCTGGTCACGTTGATTTTTCTCCGGAAATGGAACGTGCTATTCAGGTCATGGACTATGCCATTGTATTAATAAGTGCTGTAGATGGAGTCGAAGGACATACTGAGACAGTTTGGCAGCTGCTCCGCAAGCATAAAATACCTACCTTCTTTTTTATCAACAAAATCGATTACGAAGATAGTGATCCTACTGCAGTTCTCCAGGAGATTAAAGCAAGTCTAAGTAAGGATGTTTGCCACCTAACTACTGGCTATACGGAGGAATTGATTGAATTTATTGCTGAGCGAGATGAGGCTCTTATAGAAGCCTACATGGATAATAGGTTCACTGAACAGCTATGGACAACAAAGTTCAAGCAAATGATTAAGGAATGTACCGTATTTCCTTGTGCATTCGGATCAGCCTTAAAGGATATTGGAGTATCAGAGTTTTTGGAAGCTATTGATAAACTTACGGAAACAAACTATAACTCCAGCCAAAATTTTACCGCTCAGGTATACAGGATTCGTCACGACGAAAGTGGAAATCGCGTAACCTTTCTAAAGTTGTTAAGTGGAAAGCTGAAAGTAAGAGATGAGGTAACTATCGGAGACGCATTAGAGAAGATAACTCAGATACGTCAATATAGTGGCAGCAAATTTAAAACAATAGATGAGGTAAAAGCAGGTGAACTAGTAGCTGTGACAGGATTAACAGTTGCCTCTATTGGAGATACAATTGGTGCTATTCATCATAAGACCCATTTCGATTTAATACCTACCTTAAAATCAAAGGTCGTCTTTGATCCTTCTATACATGTTAAAGAAGTACTAAAATCTTTTAGACTTTTAGACGCGGAAGACCCTTCTCTACAAGTTTTTTGGGATGAGTATTTTCAAGAGGTACACGTACACGTTATGGGGGTCATTCAGCTCGAGGTGCTCGCTCAAATCGTTAAAGAGCGTTTCCAAATGGATGTGACGTTTGGGGAGCCTAAAATTTTATATAAAGAAACGATTGAGGAGTCTGTCAAAGGCTACGGTCATTTTGAGCCATTGAAGCATTATGCTGAGGTACACCTTTTAATCGAACCTGCAGAGCGGGGTTCTGGAGTTACCTTCCACAATGTGTGTCATGCCAATGATTTGTCTATAGGTAACCAAAACCTAGTAAGGCATCACCTTTTAGAAAAAGATCATCATGGACTACTGACTGGCTCTGCATTGACAGACGTTAAGATTACTTTGCTGACAGGACGCGGACATAATGAACATACCTCTGGAGGTGACTTTAGAGAAGCTACTTACCGAGCATTACGACAAGGATTAGAGAAGGCAAAAAATGTTCTGTTAGAGCCTTTTTATGATTTCAAAATTAAAGTGGAGATGGATTTAATCGGAAGAGTTTTATCGGATATTCAGCAGGCACATGGGACATTTGAGTCGCCTGAAAATATTGGCGATAAGGTTATCATAAAGGGAAGAGTGCCTGTTGCTACTTTTATGAATTATAGTACTACCTTTGCATCCTATACTCACGGGAAAGGAACGTTGAACCTATTGTTTAGTGGATATGACCGTTGTCATAACCAAGAACATATAGTTGAAAGAATCGGATACAACAAAGACGCGGATCCGGAATACACCTCAACCTCTATCTTTTGTGCCAAGGGTACTGGATATAAGGTACCCTGGGATGAAGCAGAAAAGGCAATGCATTGCTTATAAAAGGAAAGGGTGCATGAAATTTAATTCCATGCACCTTTAATAGGAATTATTGATAAAATGATGCGTTATCTCCTTAGGAGATGTCCTTTGCATAAATTATTTCAATATAACTTATCCAATTTCCTAAAAGAAGCCTGATTTCCCGCAGGCTTCTTTTATAATTTAGAACGATATATCATCAAACGCTCATTGCCGTTTTCTTCATAATGCTTAGGAATATGTATTTCCTTCCATAACTCGAAAACAGTCTCCCGCTCCAAAAATTCAATATAGTCTGAGGTTGGATAGTAGAGAATAATATCCATTGTCCTCAGATGGTCTTCCAACGACTCTAAAATATTATGAATTACCTTTTGAAATATAGGAGTGGAGAAAGGATTAAAGAAATAGAAACAGTCTTCCTGTGGCCCTATCTTGTACTCCTCTGCTAAACAACATTCAAAGCTAATAGAAGCTCGCGTTGGCTTTGCTCTTTCCGTATACTTCATGAGGTTTTCCATTGACTGCTGGTAAAGCTGCCCACTCATCTCTATTCCTGTTACAGAAATGTGATGGAAATGATGAACGTAAAAAGGAACTCTCCCCTTACCACAACCGAAATCAACCAGCCCCTTCACCCTCTGCCATTCATACGCTTCAAACAATACTTTTAATACATCGTACGGGGTTGCCTCGTAACGATTATAATGGGAGGATTGATATTTCCATTCTCTCATTCCAACTGTCTGTATTCTTAATAATCGTTCATAATCAGATTCGTTCATTGCAACCTCCTTGATTCCTTTATTCGCCCAAAATATGCTGCTGGACCCAGTCATTTTTTTGACTACTAACCTCTTCTAGCAAGGATACTTTATACGGATTTCCTTTTGATACAATTGTCCCTGTAAAAGAAGGCTTTTCAATACGAATCATCACCTTGTCCTGTACTTCTCTTTTCGTGATTTGCAGCTTGGCTATACCACCGATATTTGTACTATCAAATTGCTGAGCAGAAAAAAAGTTACCTAGCGAGAAGAATACATGGCTTTCTCCCTTACTCGTTGTAATTTTTTCATAGGGCTGAATGACATGTGGATGATGACCAAAAATGATATCTGCTCCTGCATTAGCTAACAAATGGGCAAGCTCTCTTTGGTTCTGATTGGGCTCTAATGTATACTCTTCTCCCCAATGGATACTAACTACTACCACATCTACCTTTTTCCTTAGAGATTGGATGTCTTGCTCCATCTGCACGTTGTTTATTATGTTCACTAAATATTCTTTGCCTTCTGGCACTCTATGTCCATTTAGTCCGTAAGTATAACTTAAAAATCCTAGTTTAATATCCTTCACTTCAACTATTCGTTCCGTTTGTTGATCTTCTAATGACTTATGAGCACCGATATAAGGAAGTTCATTTGCCTCCAATGTTTCTATAGCAGCTAATAAGCCCTCCTCCTTTTTATCCAACGTATGATTGTTGGCTAAGGATATTAAATCGAAGCCAACTGCTTTCAGATCACGAATAATATGGGATGGACTAGAAAAGTTAGGGTATCCAGATAATCCGAATGTTGTTCCTGCCGGTATGGATTCCTGGTTTGCAAGCAAAAAGTCCAGATTAGTAAGTTCTTCCTCCACATTTGCAAAGGATGGGAGAAAGCTAGAATAGTTATAGAGAGGACTATGCAATAATATATCTCCAACCATCCCTATTTCTATCTGATTTTCTTTATAAATCTGTTGAAAATTGGTTACTTGTTTACCTGTAAAGTTTTCTTTCATAGGACTAACGATTTGTGCATTAAAAAAAGATAATACGATGATAAATACTAATAGAAAAGGGAGTAAAATTTTCAAAATGTTAACCTCCTCCTATCATCTTTATCTATTTCTTTGTCTAATATACACATATAAAAAACCGCCAGCACTTAGCAACCGCAAACAGGAATTAATAGTCATAGCAGACTCCATACCAACCATCTCTAATAAAACAATACCCATTTGAGGTGCTATAAACGCGACTAATGCCAATAATATATTATAAGTAGTAATACAATAAGTCCTTGACTGTTCAGGTGACTTCTCCAAAAGTAAATTAAACAGAATGAGTACAGTACCAGAAAGAAAGAAGCCCGATGTCGTTTGAATTATAGTTAAGTAATATAAATTGGTCGATAATACAACAAGAAAGGGTGTGGTAGCCATCCCGGCTGCTGCCCAAATGAACATTCGAAGATTGCTATATTTCTCTGCCCAGCGCCTCCATAAAGGAAAGGTAAAAAATTGCATGAGCATACTGCCCACCGAGAACATACTTATCCAAAAAATCGTAGCTCCTGCTATTCTAACATTATAAATATTGAATAGACCCCACGCCATCTGCCATGCAAAGTTAAAAAAGAGAGCGGCTGCTAAGAACGAAACATATTTGGAATCTTTAAATATAGACCAATCCATTGATTTCTTTTTTTCAACGCTTTCATCTATTTGAACAGGTGCTTCTTCATGCTTCATAACAAAGTACACTTCTAATATTCCAAATAATAAGGCTACCAAAAACAAAATTTGATATGCACTTACACTTGCAGAAGCCTCTCTCATTACGATACCGATCATTAACGTGGCTACAAGACCAACTAAAGTCAACAATCGATTTCGATCACTAAAAAATTGACCTCTCCGCTCTTCTGCAATCATCCCACTGATAAACGTTTGCCAACCTATATTGGCAACGGTATTGGGTACACTGATAAGGGCAATAATAATTAAAAAAGACCAGGCCTGCATAGATGGCGAAGGTAAATAAATCACTAATACAATAAATAAGAAACATAATCTTGCAAGTAAAATTGACCCTGCGACTAGCTTCTTTTGAGTATAGGCTTTGTTCAAAAGGATAGCTGCAGGCACTGTCATTAGCAATGCGATTAGAGGAGGAAGTGAACTGATTAATCCAACCTGGTAGTTAGTTGCCCCTAATATAGTGATCGCAAAGATCGGGAAAAAATTATTAGAAAAATTTAAAGCAATAGTAGAAGCCATGCCATGATATATACTGACTTTCTCGTTATACGTTCTCAAGATTCATTCCGTCCATTTCATATGAGATAGATAGAATTATATACCTCATTTCCAGGAAAACAAGAGTATTATTTACAAATATTTCCCTTATAAATCTAACGGAAAAAATACAAATTTAAACCAACCGTTAATAAAGCAATGCGTTAGACAATATTTCTTCATAGAAAGTACACAAAAGGGTAGCTTTAAACATTTCATTTTATTCGTTAAACCCTTAGAATATAAGGAGTTATCAGTTTTATCCTGATATGACAATTATAAAGTTTTCTAGTTTACAAATTGACTGGAAAGAGTATAATGGGTAGTTGGTACAGGACATTCATGTAACAATATGCTAACTTTAGCACTAATATAAACTGCTTCCCTTTTGTTTTAAAGAAGATGGGGTGAACAAAAATGGCAATTACACAAGAGCCGGAGCTTACACTAGTTGAACATTTAGCTGAGCTTAGAAAACGCCTAATAATTATAGCAGCTACCTTTATCCTATCTCTTGCAGCAGGATTTTGGTTTGCTCCTAAAACATTAAACTTTCTTAAGCAACAGCCCACAGCAGCACATGTAGAATGGAACATATTCGGTTACACGGATGGTTTATTGATCTATGTAAAATGTGCTTTAGTCTTGGCTATTCTTGTAACCTTACCAATTGCTATGCATCAATTATGGTTATTCGTAAGACCGGGGCTATTGGACAAGGAAGCTAGAGGGACTATTTACTTTATACCAGTTTCTTTTTTCTTATTTTTAGCTGGTATTAGCTTTAGCTACTTTATTTTATTTCCTTTGATGTTAGATTTCATGTCTAATATCAATGAATCTATAGGTGCCACAGAAACCTATGGAATGCAGCAATACTTTACATTTATGTTTAATTTAATTATTCCTGTTGGAATAGTGTTTGAACTGCCTGTAATTATTTTATTCCTTACGAAGCTAGGAATTATCACGCCAGATCGACTGCGTAAGATGAGAAAAGTTTCATACTTCGTATTAGTAGTTGTAGGGGTTTCCATTACACCTCCAGACTTTATCTCAGATTTCATCATTATCATACCTTTATTGTTATTATTTGAAATAAGCATTTTAGTATCATCTTGGTCTTATAAGCGTCGGTTAGCCAAAGAGGCTCTTTTAGAAAAAGAACTCGAGGACAGCCAAAGTGAATAAGCATGATATAATAACGATACACTTGACTAATACTTAAGCCATTTGAATAGATAGACAATTATATTCGTTAGGAGGAAACACCATGCCAAACATCGGCGTACCAGGTTTAATCATTATTCTAATCATTGCTTTAATCGTCTTCGGACCTTCTAAATTACCTCAACTAGGTAGAGCAGTTGGACAAACATTAAAAGAATTTAAAAAGTCTACAAAAGACATCGTTGACGATGTAGCTGAAGAATTCAAGTTAGAAGACACTGATACAAACGCTAAAAAGAAAGCATAATAAAAAGAGACTGGGACAAAACCATCCTCTTAAATGAAAAAGCCGATGAAATTTTACAATAAGTAAAATTTCACCGGCTTTAT
>NZ_JABAFC010000005.1 GCF_012843435.1 Psychrobacillus sp. BL-248-WT-3
AAAATAAGGAAAAAGAGAAATTGAGTGAGCTCAATTTCTCTTTTTCCAATATTAGAAGCTAGTTTTGTCCCAGCCTCTTTTACTTTAGAATAGAAATTATAAATTCTGGGATAATGTTTGACGAATTTGTGAAAGTGAAGTACAAGGAGTTGTTTTTATTACTGGAGCATGCTAAAGTAAGAGTGTGAAATAAATCACAAGATAACATACACCCCTTTGTTTGAACGTGAACATTTCTCCCATCCCCTTTGTAAAAAACCCTTTCCTAATTGAGGAAAGGGTTTTTTCTTTTGGCTATGGTAAAGTTATCGGTCAATTTTGACTAAACTTTTCTTTTTTATACCGACTGTAAATTAAACGACTATTAAAAATATAAATTGATTATGAAGTGTGGCTGGAGTGATTTTTTCGGCTTTATTTATGCAAGTAATTTATTAAATAGGGCTTTTTTAACTGGAGTGCCAGATGCCGACTCCTACGTGTTGGGTGATGGCTTATCGCTCACCCTGAGGAAAGCGTCCGGCTGGGGCGGAAATCAATTCTATCTCTTATTTAAGATTTCTTAGCATCATAAATCTCCCTTACCCTTTAACATAGCCTTTTATAGAATCTAAAAAGTAGATAACACAGCAAAGTTGTTATGGTAGTAGCTATCACTCATTTCAACGGGAACTCAGCCCTAATGCAGAAAACGAGGGGAAAAGCCCTTTCTTACATAATAAAAGGCTGTAAACAAGTGTTTACAGCCGATGAATAATCTATTTATCTATTTTTTAAACGCCAAACTACTAGATTTGGAAGTACAACTCTTTCAACCTCTTGACGCAATAAAAGCTTTTTTAATTCATAATCAGCTTGTTGCATCGTTAAACCGTAGTAATCAGCTATTTCCTTAGTAGTCAATGAATGAAATCGATTTAATAATTTATCAAGTCCGGGTGGATCTTGTCTTTTGGGAGAAGTATTTAACATCTCCTGTAAAATTTGTACATATATATCATAAGGATAAGTGCCAGAAATTTTGATGCCTTCATCTTCAATATTTTCATTAAAAAATACAACCGTTGGGAACGTATCAACTTCCATTTCACAAGTGATGGATAAATCACTTTGGAAGGAGCGTAAACATTCCTGAGACTGGAAGTCACGTGTAAATTCCTCTACATCAATTTTCGCTTCATATGCAAGCTCTTGTAATACCGAAAAAGAAGTTACATTTTTTGTTTGAAGGAATAGATATTCCTGTATTTTATTAAAAAAACGAAGTCCAGCTTTTTTTCCTTGAAATTCAGCTGCTTTTACTGCAATAGAAGGCAATACAGAATGCTGAATATATGGATAGTTGATATCATCTTCAACTGTTCCTTTGGATAAAACGCAGGCAGTATTTAAATTGTTTAGTCTTGTACTAAGCACTGTTCGAATAGTAAAGTACTGCCCATACTCCACTTGTAATTTTCTAATAATCGGTTGCAAATCCCAACAAGCAGAACAAAGCGGATCTAAAAACATATACATTTCAAGTGGCTTGTTTGTAATAGGAGCATTGATCGGCTCAACAGGAATTTGTATTCTTGTCACATCTTTTCCTCCTCATGACTCATTTGATTGACCATGTGGTTGGCAGTAAGTACAAGTCTTCTATATAAATCATGACGCACCTTTCCATCAAGTTCGACTTCGTCCATTGCATCTGACATACAGCTGAGCCAAGCTTCTGCACGTTCTGGTGTGATAGAGAAAGGGTTATGGCGCATCTTTAGCATGGGATGGCCATGTTCTTCCGAATATATGTTTGGTCCCCCAAGGTATTGGGTTAAAAATTGTTTTTGTTTACGCGCTGTTTCCGTTAAATCTTCAGGAAATATTGGCTTTAGCTTTGGATGTTTTGCTACTTTGCTATAAAACGTATCAACAAGGAGTGATAATTTATCTGCACCTATCTCGTCATATGGTAAAATCGGCTTCTGGGTCATAGTTGTTTACTCCTTTGCTTTAGCACTAAATACATTTTAGCAATCAAATACGAATATCTCAAACAATTAGACTGTAATCAGAAACAATATAGAAAAAACGACCAATTTTGGCGGTCGTTTATACGTCAAGCTAAGAAATTATTTAGAACTTTTTTCACATAATTTTCTGTTTCCTTATAGGGAGGAATTCCGTCGAATTTTTTAACTGATCCTGGTCCGGCATTATAAGCGGCCAGCGCTTTTTCTATATTACCATCAAATTGCTCTAACATCTGTTTCAGGTATTTTGTTCCACCCATGATGTTTTGCTCTGGATCCAGAATGTTTTGTACACCTAAATACTTAGCTGTGCCTGGCATAAGTTGCATTAAGCCAGATGCCCCAGCAGAGCTAATTGCACTAGGATTAAAATTCGACTCTTGTTTGATGACAGAAGAAATTAATTTTGCTGGCACATTATATGCGTCAGAAGCTTTGTTTATGATTTCTTCTATTGATGAGGGGTTACCCACAGAAACTTTCATAGACTGGTAGGAATTATTTATACCGTTTTCGGGTATATAAACAGGTGAGTCACCACTATAGAAAAGGGAATCGAAAGTAGTTGTGGGACCCCCAATAGATGTTTCTTGTAGAACCTGTCCAAGCATTTCTGAAAAAAGGGAAGAAGCGTTGTTAGTTTGAGAACTTTGGACACTTCCCAATGTTTGCATGGCATTAATATCCATTAACGTTTTTAGTGACTTTATATCTATAAAGCATCAACCTTTCAAAGAATTCATAGCCTTTACAAGACGTGCAATCTTTTTATCGGTCGAACGAAGGGGGATTTGATGTTTTTTCAATAATTCATAAAAGAATTTTTGCCCTTTTTCGACATCTTTACTTTCATATTCTACCTCATAATCTTCAGTATGACTATATGAGGAGTGGTCTAAGAAAAGTATGCCTTCCTCCAGCTTCAATTGAGCACGATTAGTCTCTATACTACCAAAGCAAGAAAGGGATTTAGAAGCAATCAGCTCATCAATGAAAGCGATAGAAGGAAAAATTGCTTGGTTAATGATTAAATCTCTTTGCTCATCCGTTACTAAAATTGTTTGCTCATTCATCACGTGCTTTTTTACTGGTGATTTTAGGGTAAGTTCATTTCGATCTTCCAACACTCTTAAGCGAAAGCCCATATGATTATTTTTAAAATATTGGTCAGGTGTATCAAAATAATAGTTTATTTGACTTTGAAAATGCTTAGGCTCGATATGGAAAAAGTCTGTCAAACTCATGAATTCTTCTTTCGTTAATAAGTTTTTAAATTCAATCTCTTGTTCAGATAACATAGTCTCACACCTTTCATATTATTTCATTATAGACGGTTTCCAATGAGTTTCAATATGTTAAAATAGTTACAGAATAGACAGAAGGGAACGATGTGTTTTGCCTATTACATTTCAAGTACAAAGTGGCGTGCAACTAGAAAATGATATTCGGTTTACTTTAGAGGATGTGCCTAAAGGGTTAAATATAAAAGCTGGCGGACAAATGATCACAGATTCTGATTCTTTAGCTTTCGTATATTTATTAGAAGGAGATAGCGAATATCACTATCTTAAATTTGGTCAGGATGTATGGCCATTACTAGTTAATACTTTAAAAGCTACCGAGGATCCTACTTTACAAATTGGCGACCAAAGAATCGTTTTAGTGAAGTTTAAAGAAGAGTTAGAAATGCTAATTTTCAATATAGAAGGAAATGATAACTACGGACTAGAGTTTGCTCAAGCCGTTGAAAATGCTTTTAAAGAAATTTTAAACGTATAATAAGTGTTCAAAGTGGAGGTTTAGTAGTATGGGCCAATGGGAACGTTTTTTAGAGCCGTATAAGCAGGCAGTTGATGAGTTAAAAGTTAAAATGAAAGGTATGCGGACTCAATTTGATATTGAGAATACTAACTCTCCTATTGAATTTGTAACTGGTCGGGTTAAACCACTGGCTAGTATATATGATAAGTCATTAGAAAAGGGAATCGTTTTTGAACCTTCTGCAACACTTGCAAGAGAAATTCCGGACATTGCTGGACTTCGCATGATGTGTCAATTCGTAGATGATATAGAAACCGTCATACAATTACTTCGTAGTAGAAAAGATATGACTATTATTGAAGAAAGAGATTATGTTAGTCATAAAAAGCAAAGTGGCTATCGATCCTTTCATGTCATCATTGAATACCCTGTACAGACAATTCACGGTGAGGTTAATATATTAGCGGAAATTCAAATTCGTACATTAGCAATGAATTTTTGGGCCTCCATAGAGCATTCGTTAAATTATAAATATAAAGGCGTGTTTCCAGAAGAAATTAAAACCAGGCTGCAGTACGCTGCAGAAGCAGCATTTCGTTTAGATGAAGAAATGTCACTAATTCGAGGTGAAATTCAGGAAGCACAAAAATATTTTAGCGAGAACAAAGAACAATCCTCACCTCACATAAAAGAAGAAAAAATATAAAAGAGAGGCCGTGGTACAATGAATTTCTTTATACAGTCTCGAAATGATGAACTATCCAATGAATTAATGGAAACTGCTAAAATGTATCTTACAGATTTCGGATTAAAGTTGAACGAAGAAAATCCTGACATAGTTCTTTCCATCGGTGGTGACGGAACATTATTGCATGCTTTTCATAAGTACAAGCATATGACTGATTCTGTTGCATTTGTTGGTATTCACACAGGGCATCTTGGTTTTTATGCGGATTGGAAACCGTCAGAAATAGAAAAACTAGTTATTAGTATTGCCAAGAAAGAATTTAAAGTTATCGAATATCCATTACTTGAAGTAACGATTAACTATAAGCATGGAGAGGATAGCTCTGTTTATTTGGCGTTAAACGAATCTACTGTGAAATCTCCAGACGTTACCCTTGTGATGGATGTGGAGCTAAATGGGAGCTTGTTTGAGAGGTTTAGAGGAGATGGTTTATGTATGTCGACCCCATCCGGAAGTACTGCGTACAATAAAGCGCTAGGGGGAGCAATAGTACATCCTTCTTTAGAGGCTATGCAGCTAGCTGAAATTGCTTCGATTAATAATCGTGTGTTCCGTACGGTTGGTTCTTCTTTAGTGTTGCCTAAGCATCATACTTGTTTGCTGAGACCAGTTAACGGTCCAGATTTTATGGTTACTGTCGATCATCTACACTTGCTACATAAGGATGTTGCATCCATTGAATATAAGGTTGCAGAAGAAAAAGTTCGTTTTGCTAGATTCCGTGCCTTTCCTTTTTGGACTAGAGTGCATGACAGCTTTATAGATAGTGACTTAAAATAATGATGGAAAATAGAATACAGCTTTCTTTCACTGTGGATAAATCACTTCTATTAAGAGAAGCGATTAGCCAATATGGCATATCCAAAAAAGCCCTTACTAGTATTAAGTTTGAAGGCGGTCAAATTATAGTAAATGGGGAAGAAAAAACGGTGAGACATATACTTGAAAAGGGTGACATTGTTACGATTGTGTTTCCTAAGGAGAAGAAAAGTGAAGGATTAATAGCCGAGGAAATGTGCTTTCCTATTTTATTTGAAGATGAACACTTACTTGTTATCTCAAAAAAATCTGGAATGAGTACAATTCCTTCCCGTGAGCATCCGAATGGTACATTAGCAAACGGAATAGCTGGTTATCTTGAAAAAAACTCATCTGTCTCTACCGTACATATTGTTACTAGGCTAGACAAGGATACGTCGGGCATAGTCTGTATTGCAAAGCATCGTCATGCTCATCACTTAATGAGTGAAATGCAAAAGGCCGGATCTATTTTTAGAACCTATGAGGCAATTGTTCATGGCAGTGTAGAACAAGATTCTTTCCTTATCGATGCTCCCATAGGTCGAAAGGATACCAGTATAATTGAGAGAAGAATTGACCCAGAAGGTAAGCAAGCTAAAACGTCTGTAGAAGTAATCAAGAGATTTACTGTTAATGGTGAAAATTTAACGCATGTTAGGTTAAAGCTTTTCACCGGTAGAACTCACCAAATAAGAGTACATATGATGTCAGTGGGGCATCCGCTAATTGGTGATGATCTTTATGGAGGAAGTTTGGCTATAATGCCTCGCCAGGCGTTACATGCTAAGCAACTAAAATTGGTGCATCCATTTACAAAGCAAGCTTTAACGATAGAAGATGAATATCCAATGGATATAGCAGCGGTTTTAGAAAAAGCTACGATAGATAAATGAATGAAATAATCTAAAATGAATAACTAACGAAAACAAGGGAGTGGATTAAATCGCTGCCCTTGTTTCATTTTGATAAGAATTCTTTTACATTTAGTTTTAGTATGATTTCCCGGGGAATAATATATTGATGTAACTTTTTTACCAAATAAAGAAAGCAGTTGCTTAATAAAAATAGTGGTCTTACAATAGTAAAGGATAAATGCCGAGGGGAGGGAAAGATATGAGAGAAGAAAAGATGGATTTATTAGAATTAGAGGAATCAAATTTAATTCATTTTTTACTTGCAGATTCTATGGATGAATTTAGAGAAATTTTTATGGAGCTACATCCATATGATCAATCATTATTTTTTGAGAAGGTAGAGCCAGAGCTGCGACAGAAAATCTTTCATTATCTTTCTCCAAAAGAGATGGCAGAGCTTTTTGAAGCAAACAAGTTTGATGAAGAGCTTTATGAATTTTACTTAAAAGAAATGGATACGACATACGCAGCTGATATGCTTTCCTATATGTTTGCTGATAACGCAGTAGACGTCTTAAACGAACTTGAGGATGCCCAGGTTGCTAGCTACTTAAATATTATGGATAAGGAATCTGCTCAGGAAATAAAAGATTTGCTACATTACGAGGAATATACTGCTGGGTCTATCATGACTACAGAATATGTAGCAATTCCAGAAAACTCAACCTGTCGTTCTGCAATGACCATTTTAAGAAATGCAGCTCCTGATGCAGAGACCATTTATTATTTATTTGTAGTAGACGAAGCTCATCGACTTTCTGGAGTAATATCCTTAAGGGATTTAATAGTAGCGGATGAAGATACCCTGATAAAAGATATTATGAATGAACGTGTTGTTAGTGTACTAGTAAATGAGGACCAAGAAGAGGTTGCTCGAATGATCAAAGATTACAATTTTTTAGCGGTTCCTGTTCTAGACTTTGAGAACCATTTACTCGGAATTGTAACAGTAGATGATATTATCGATGTATTGGATGAAGAAGCTTCTGATGATTATTCTAAGCTTGCTGCGGTTTCTGACATGGATACTTTCGATAAAGGGCCATTTTCTGCTGCAAGAAAAAGATTGCCATGGCTAGTTATACTTCTTTTCTTAGGTATGATGACAGCAAATCTTATGAGTATTTTCGAACAAACACTAGATAAGGTAGCTCTGCTTGCTGTGTTTATTCCTTTAATTGCGGGGATGGCTGGTAACAGTGGAACTCAGGCTCTCGCTGTAGCAGTTCGAGGAATTGCAACAGGTGATATTGAGGAACAAAGTAAAACGAAGCTATTATTTCGTGAAGCAGGAACAGGTCTAATAACAGGGTTAATATGTGGCTTACTAGTTATAGGGGTCATTTACTTCTGGAAACAGGATCTGTTAATTGGAATGCTTGTAGGAGCAGCAATTTTTGGCTCTATCTTTTTTGCAACGCTTGGCGGATCTTTTATACCCTTACTTATTCATCGGTTGAAAATCGATCCTGCGGTAGCTTCAGGGCCATTTATAACGACTATTAATGACCTAGTTAGTATTTTAATTTATTTGGGCTTAGCAACACTGTTTATATCTTCTTTATAGATTCACCAATCCAAACTTTTTGGCATAAAGTAAAGGAAAAAAGGATGTGCCCATGAGCTCTTTAAATGATCCTATACTTTATATATCCGGTCCCCCTGTTTTCCATCTTCCTCCACAGATACGCTCCAAGGAGGAAGTAGAAATAGTAGTAGATGAGACAATTATAGAAGAGGAAAGTACTTCTATTTATGAGATAAAAAATACAATGTCAGCAAAAAATAATGCTATTTTTGAAAAACTGAAATTTTTATCTAAGCCATTTCAACGGAAAGTTTATCGTCCATTAAGCTTTCATATGGCCGATGGGAGTATTATTCAAGGTGAAGTGCAAGAAGTGACCGATGAACAGGTAATATTTAGTATCAATGGCGAGAGCATAGAGACGTATCCCGTGCATCAAGTAAAGAAAATATTTTGGCGTGGAAGTATATTGAAATAGTTTAAGGCTACCTTATATAGGTAGCTTTTTTTTGTAGCCTACCGTAAAAGTAAACGATAAATGTTGTATTTCTGTTTTTCTTTGGGAGCAATTCGCTGACGAGTGCGTTTGCTGCCGCTTTCTCAGAGGGGTGTTTCGAATAACCTTTTAGTATTTGCTTATGTAGTAAAAGTAAGATTTTCTAAACATAAAAAAACCGTTCGGTGAGTTAGCCGAACGGAAAAGACACTACAATATTGAAAGACGATCAGTCACAAATATCTAAGAATACATCCGCTACACATTGAATCGCACAGAAGCAGCTTAAGTCCACAGTCACACAGTTTGTTGTTGCATCCCAATCATTAACAGCACAGAAGCTTCCTATATCAAGTGTAGTACCATCTAAGAAATCAACGATAGTAGTTCCACCAACTGTAGATAATGGTGCTAAAACACGTAAAGTGGCACAGCAATTATCAAATACTTCTTCAACTCTGAAGAATATTGAAACGCCACATTGCGGTGTAGTAGTTCCAGGAGCTGTATATCTAAATAAAGAAGAGAATGGCGTGCCATCCTTATTCAAAAGCATAAATACACGAGTATCTGCACGGTTATTTACTGGACTAACTAGACCTCCTAGTGGCTCTAAAAAACAGCTAGTCGGGCAAGATCCACAATCAGTTACAGCTTGTGCTTGAATATCTGCTATTGCTTGCACAACATCACATACACAGTTTCCAGTCGAAGGACTTGGAGCAGGGTGATTATTTTTTCCACAACCCATTTTGTTTCACCTCCTTTGCTTCTTTCTTTAGTAATTTATGTAAAGGGTTCTAATTGAACAAGGGCAAATAGCTCAGTTCCATTTGTATATTTAAAAAGTCTGCGTACATACTAACCTAAAAAAAGAGGAGCAAAAAGCCTAATGCGCAAAATAGTGTATATTCTACTGTTGTCTTTATTATTGACGGCTTGTTCTAGCCCTAAAGATCAGGTGTATTCGGACAGAGATACCTCAAAACTTGAGCAAGTCCTTAAGGTGCAGGATAAGATTGCCGGATATCAAAGTGTAATTGATAACAATGATGTTGTTGTTGCAATAGATATTCCGAGGTTCAAACGTTTCCAAAAAGTTAAAATAGAAGATGAAGTAAAAAAAGCAATTGAAAAAGAGTTTCCAGATAAAGAAGTAATCGTTACAGGAGATATAAAAATTAAATGGGAAATAGAAAAAATAGTAGAAAAGAAGAAGAAAAATGACGAATTAAAAAAGTCAATTAATGACATTAAATCCCTATCGAAGGAAGAGACATGATGGATCAAAAACAATTTCAAAAAATCGTCGATAAGCAAACCCCTAAGGCCCCATTATTTATGAGCTGTCTTAAAGCATTTCTAGTTGGAGGAATATTTTGTACGGTTGGACAGCTAATTACTTTTTTTTATATACGTTTTTTTCCTTTTACTGAAAAGACTGCTGGTAATCCGACCGTAGCAACGATGATCTTTATCGCCATGATCTTAACAGGGACAGGTTTATATAAAAAAATCTCTCAGTTTGGAGGAGCGGGATCAGCGGTCCCTGTTACTGGATTTGGTAATGCTGTAATTTCAGCGTCAATCGAGCATAAGACAGAGGGGTATGTATTAGGTGTAGGTGGTAATATGTTTAAGCTTGCAGGATCTGTTATTGTATTTGGTGTACTTTCCGCCTTTTTAGTAGCGTTAGTTAAAACTATTTTAGTTAAATTAGGAGTGGTTTCGTGGTAAATACCGGTGGAACGATTTCATTTACACAACGACCTAGTATTGCAAGTGCCGGAATAATAGCTGGTCCGGTCGAAAAATCAAGTCCATTTGCCGAGGGTTTTGATGAAATACTGGAAACTGAAAAAGAAACAAATGAAACATATGAGCAGGCAGCAAGTCGGTTTATTGAAAAGGCCTGTTCTACGGCAGTAAAAAAAGCACATGAAAAAATGGATAATATTGACTTGCTAATCGGAGGGGACTTAGTAAATCAAATGTCGCCTTCTAACTTTGCTGCAAGAAAGCTTGCTATTCCTTATTTTGGTGTTTTTTCTGCATGTGCGAGTTCAATGGAGGCAGTTATCATTGGATCTCTTATGCTAGAGTCTGGAAATGCTAAGAATGTTCTTGCCGGCGCCTCCAGTCATCACCCTTCAGTAGAAAGACAGTTTAGATATCCATTAGAATACGGAGCACAGAAACCAAAAACAGCTCAATGGACAGTAACCGCAGCTGCTTATGCATTATTACAAAGTAAGGCTAAAAATGCTCCTTATATTACTCATGCTACTATGGGCAGAGTTGTGGATGGCCAGCAATCGAACCCGCTTCATATGGGAGCTGCAATGGCTCCTGCTGCGAGAGATACAATTGAAAGGCATCTGAAAAATACGAATAGCAAAATGACTGACTATGATCTAATTATGACGGGCGATCTTGGAAAAATAGGTCTTTCTATATTAAAAGAAATGTTCCAAGACGAGAATAGTGGAGTTATTTTACAGGATGCCGGTGCCCAATTTTATGGAGACAATCAATTCTTTAATGCAGGTGCGAGCGGTCCAGGTTGCTCCGCCTCCGTATTCTTTAGCCATATTTATAGTCAACTTAAAAAAGGAACGTTTAACCGAGTATTGTTAGTAGCTACAGGGGCTCTATTGTCCCCTTTAACTTATCAACAAGGGGAAACAATCCCTTGTATAGCACATGCCATAGAATGTCGAATGGAGAAGAAGGGATAATATGATATCATCATTAATTACAGCTTTTGTAGTAGGTGGATTAATATGTGTAGTTGGGCAAATCTTAATGGATGCATTTAAGCTTACGCCGGCCCATACGTTAAGTGGATTAGTTGTTTCAGGATCGATTCTAGATGGATTTGGTTTATATGAGCCTCTAATCGATTTTGCAGGAGCTGGTGCAACTATACCAATTACCTCTTTTGGAAACTCATTAACTCATGGAGCGTTGGCCGAAGCCGAGAAGCACGGATTAGTTGGAGTAATAACAGGAATGTTTGAAGTCACTAGTTCAGGTATTAGCGCAGCAATCTTATTTGGTATCATTGGAGCCTTTATATTTCAGAAACGGAAAACCACGTACTAATTAAAATGCCCTACTTCCTCTTACCCCTTTGCATACTATAAGTTGAAAGGAAGGGGGGAAAGATATGTACGGCTATTGTGGTGGCGAAAGTTTTTGCTATGGTGGTGGTTACGGCTATGGCTATGGCGGAGGTTATGATGGTGGAGGATACGGTGGTTTTCAAGGTTCTAACGCATTTGTTCTGCTTGTAGTGTTATTCATTCTTTTAATAATAGTAGGAAGCACCTTTCTCCCTTAACACCTGGATATAAATAATGCGAGGGGGAAAATACATGCAAAATTCTTTTTTTAGAGCGATTGAGAATAAAACTGGCGTATCAATGGATCAGCTTTTTACATTAGCTAACGCTATTTCAAATGCGGATTTTACTGATGAACATCAAGTTAGAAAAATCGTAAGAAAAGTAGGCAGGGTAGCTAACAAACCTGTTTCTAAAGAATTAGAAGATCAGCTGACGAACTCTATCCTCCAAAAAGGAAGTTCCATCAGTTTAACTGATATTGAAAAAATGTTGTAATTTTTTTAAAAAAGAGGTTTAAGGTAATTTCAAATGGGGTAAAGAGCATAGAGTTTATAATGGAGGTGGATAAGAATGGGGTATATTATTCCAGTTCAACCTTTGCAGTCACAAATTTATGCTAATCGAATGCAAATGGAAGAATATAATTTTGCTCAAATCAGCAATGTTCAATCAGTTAAAATGAAATCACTTTTTGATAATCACTTAACAAACCTTCAACAAAATGAAGACGTAGAACAAAAAGAAGAGAAGCAATTATCGGGTAATAAGGAACTTTCTAGCTTGCCATTATACAAAGGCTTTATCCAACCTAACCCCGTCAATTTATCACCTATTATTGCAGAAATATCAGGTAAAGGTCATTTTGTAAATACCTATATTTAAGCAAAAAGTAAAACCCGCTAACGGTATGTTAGCGGGTTTTGCTTATGTAGGATTATAATTCTTTTTCCATAGCTCGGTGAGGAATATTAGCCTCCAGAAATTCTGGGGACGTAATAGTATACCCTCTTTTTTCATAAAAAGGTAGTGCCTGACTTTGAGCATTAAGCTTTAGCTTTTTAAATTGATGATCCAATGCATATTTCTCCATACAATCCATCATCAAGTTACCTAAATGCTTCCCTCTGTACTCTGGTAAGATACATACTCTCTCTACTTTACCGACATGGGGCTCTGCAATACGGATGCGGCCAGCTCCAAAAGGAGTGTCTCCATCATAGGCTACAAAATGCGTCGATTTCATATCATATTCGTCTAACTCTAAATGTAGAGGAACATCTTGTTCCTCTACGAATACTTTTCTTCTTATATGAATAGCATCCTCATATTCTTTCTCTGTTTCAACAATTTTTGCAAATACCAAGTTTACTCAGCTCCAGACAATCTAAATGTTTCATATACGGTCCATGAACCGTCTTCTAATTGGTACAACAGGTGAATTCGGTCAATTTCTTCCTCAAACTGTGCACCAATCATTTTTAATTGAGGTAAAATATCGTCGTGTTCACTTCCACTAAGTTTTTGTGCAATAGTAATATGAGGAACAAATGAATACGTTTCGTCATCATGAAATTCAATAGAATTTAAATCCTCATGAAGCTTCTCTAGCTCTGGAGTAGATTGAACATTAAAATAGATGGCATTTGTTACAGGTGCAAAAGAACTTACCTTTGTAGTTTTCATAGTAAAAGGCTTATGTTTTTTAGCTATATCATTAATATGGTCAGCTATTGTTTTAATTTGGGCTTCATCTGCCTCAAAAACTCCCTTCAATGTCATATGAGGAGTAATTAGGGCATAATGGGGATCATAACGCTTTCTATAAGAGTTTGCAAAATCTTGTACCTTTTTTGATGGAAAAGCAACAATACCGTATTTCATAATCATGACCTCCTTATAATTATCTTACAATATATTTCTATTATATCAAAAATACCCTACAGACTGAAATTGTTTAGCAGAGATCTTTTAATATCTGGCTGCCAAAGCTTCCATGTATGGTCTCCATTTAATTCGTCGTAAAAGGTAGAAACTCCTTTATTTTTTAGCATATCATGCAGTTGTCGATTAGGTGTAAGGAAATCGGTGAGTAGTCCGTCTCCCGTTTTAACTGCTGTTTCTTCATTTCCTATTACTTGATAAATGGAAAAAGCACTTACTTCTTTATGATTTTCCACTTTTTCTAATATTTCTTCATTAACCAAAGGGGAGTGAAGGATGACCTTGCCAAAGGTGTTTGGATATCTTAGAGCAGTAAGTAAAGAAATTGTTCCTGCCAGTGAATCACCTATTAGAGCTCTCCCCATTCCAATTTGATAAGTGGGATAATTTTCATCAATATAAGGAACTAGCTCTTGTGCTATAAACCGTGAATACGCAAGCTGCTGCTCTCCCTCTGGATGATATTTACTTCGGCGATCTTTTACATTTTTATAAGGCACGCCCACAATTATTAAGTTTTCTATTTCCCGGTTTTCGTATAACTCATCTGCAATCCGGGATATTCTGCCAAGCTGAAAGTAGTCTTTTCCGTCTGATGCGATTAAAACACTATATTTGTATAATGGTGAATAATTGGGAGGTAAATAAATTAATAACTGGATCTCTTCATCTAACGCTTTACTGTAAATTGTTGTATCTTGTAATGTGCCTCGATTCATATTTACACCTCGTTGTCATGTTATATAGAAATTGTATCATATACTGGTAAAGAGGTATAATAAGAGGAGTTCACAAGGATTGTTTTACATTGTTAGATTATAAGGAGGTTATTTTTTTGGAAAATGAATCATTAAGAGTGCATTCGAGAACAGTAGAGCAAGCCACGTTAGATGCCTTAAAACGTAGAGGGGTTACCATCGAAGAGGTTGCTAAAATCGTGTATGAAATGCAGTTTCCTTATAATAAAGGATTAACAATTGAACATTGTATTGAGTCGATCAAGAGTGTCATGAAAAAAAGAGAAATGCAGCATGCCATCTTAGTTGGTATTGAATTAGATGAGCTTGCTGAGAAGAAAATGCTTTCTGCTCCTCTTCAGCAAATTGTAGAAGCAGATGAAGGTTTGTTCGGAGTAGATGAAACAATCGCATTAGGCGCTGTATTTACATACGGAAGTATAGCCGTCACCACGTTTGGGCATCTAGACAAGAATAAAATAGGTATTATATCTAAACTAGATACAAAGAAGGGTGGAAGTATTCATACCTTTTTAGATGATTTAGTTGCAAGTATCGCTGCTAGCGCAGCATCTCGTCTCGCTCACCGAACAAGAGACTTAGAAGAAGCAAATGAAACCTTTGAAGATATAGCACCAGAAGAAACAGCTCCAGAGACTAAAATTAAAGGTACAACAACATAATATAGTCGTATGAAAGTCTGTGGACAAACTGAAATTGAAGTTTGTCCACAGACTTTTTAGTTAAATAATTATTAGTACAATTTATTTCTCCTATTAACTGGTAAATTTACTTGATTGTAAGCGAAGTTATTATCCCTCTTTTCCATTCATATAAATAGAATGATTTTGAGTTTATATGTTATCAATTAAATGATTAAATACATTATTTCTAAAGTATTGTAAAGAATATAATTTATAAGAGCGTTGATCTGCATATAAAAAGGAGGAGAATCATTGGACTCTCCTCCTACATGTTCTAAGTAACTACGATATATTACTATTTCAAAATAAAAAATTGACTTTTAGAAAATAATCTATTCGATTGTAGTTGTCTCGGTTATAGTAGAGTCACTTTGTTGGAAATATAAAAAAGTTTCCTCTTCTAGTTCATTTTGTAAACGTTCCTTGTTTAAGCCTATGGACATTGGTCCTTGAAAAATAGGTTCCCACCATGTTTGAGTTTCAGTCATTATATTTCCTCTCCTTTTTAAAAGCTTTTAAATAATTCATTTGATTTTTATATACCCCAATTTGTTGCACCATCAAACACTAATTACGAAATTAAAACTTTTCATAAGACAGGATTGGTTAAAGAACGGTTAAAAAGATTACTTTATAACTCATCCTTTAAAAGTAGTATGCCATTTTTGCATCATTTAATGTACTAGGTAGAAAATCCAATTTCTTTCGTCTACTTGAAAAAAATAGTATGCTTTAGCAAGAAGGTCTTTTAGCACTAAAGAAGTTTTACTACAAAACAAAGTCGATGAGGAGATGATTTATGTGAAATTTACTTCACAGCAGTTGGATATTATGTTAGAGGAGCACCACGCTTTTTACTACTCAGGCATAACAAAATCCGCGAAGTTTCGAATCGAACAATTAGAAGTATTGAAAAAAACGATTAAGAAGTATGAAGCTGAAGTAATTGAAGCTCTTTATAAGGACTTAAGAAAAAGTGAGTTTGAGTCATATACGACAGAAATAGGCTTAATATATGAAAGTATTTCAAATATGAATAAAAACCTGGAGCACTGGATGCAGCCTAAACAGGTGAAGACTCCAATGGCCTTAATGCCATCTAAAAGTCAGATTATTAGTGAACCCTATGGAACTGTATTAATTATTGCCCCATTTAACTATCCTTTTCAATTAGTAATGGAACCGTTGATTGGTGCAATTGCTGGCGGTAATTGTGCCATGATTAAACCTTCGGAAACTACTCCTCACACTACTAATATAGTGAAAAAGATTGTTGCAGAGGCATTTCATCCGCATTATATAAGAGTCGTGGAAGGAGAAAAAGAAGAAACTTCCCTTTTAATCCATGCTCCATTTGATTTTATTTTCTTTACAGGTAGTGTAAATGTAGGGAAGGTAGTAATGGAAGCAGCTTCTAAAAGACTCACTCCTATTGCTTTAGAATTAGGTGGGAAAAGCCCGGCTATTGTCGATCATACAGCTAACTTAGATTTAGCCGCTAAACGTATTATTTGGGGTAAATTAGTGAACGCCGGACAAACTTGTATTGCACCTGATTATTTATTAGTAGAGGAGCCTGTAAAAGACAAGCTAATTGAAAAATTACAGGAAGCCATTCATCATTTTTATGGAGAAAATGTACAAGAAAGTACAGACTACGGCAGGATAGTTAATACCAACCACTTTAAACGACTACAAAAAATGATTGTACAAGAAAAGGACCAGATTATTTTTGGTGGAAAATCAGACAAGGAAGATTTATATATAGAGCCTACAATTCTAGATGGTGTACAATTTTCTAGTCCATCTATGCAGGAGGAAATTTTCGGACCAATTTTACCTGTAATAACTTACAAAGAGTTACCTGATATTATTCGTCAGATTAGAAAATTCCCTAAACCTTTAGCTGCCTATATGTTTAGTGAGCATGAGGGAGCTCAAAACTATTTCCTAGAAGAGCTTTCATTTGGTGGCGGTTGTATAAATGATACTATCATGCATGCAGGTAGTGCACATTTACCTTTTGGTGGGGTTGGAAACTCTGGAATGGGTGCATATCATGGACTAGCGAGCTTTGAATTATTTACTCATCAGAAATCTATTGTGAAGAAGAGCACGACTATACCTCTTAATGTAGCATTCCCGCCTTATAAGAACAAAATAAAGCTAGTAAGAAGTTTATTAAAATAATAGTATTTTTTGGAGGTGCGATGATATAAAATTGTCGCACCTTTAGTGCGTTATAATTATTTTATGGACAAATCGTGACATTACATAATCCAATTATATCAATGCTATATTGACAATTTATATCTTTTTTACTACTATTTGAATTGAGGGAGTTGTGTTTTTACGATAAATTTAAAATGGAGGACAAGTAATGGAGTCCATATTTGGAACAGGGTCCAAAGATTTATTGCTCACAGTAAAAGATGCTTTACATAAAGAATCGTTGTCAAATATTAACCTACTGGAAGAAAAACTTGAAGATACATTTTATAAAATGAATCTGATGAGCTATGCAGTAAATGAAACCATGATAATTGCTTTAACTGATCATGCTGGAAAAATATTATATGTAAATGACAAATTTACGGAGATCTCTGGTTACTCTCGTGAAGAATTAATCGGAAAAACTCATCGAGTTATTAATTCCTTCACTCACCCGTCTGAATTTTTTGAAGAATTGTGGGAAACGATTCTTAATGGACAAACTTGGGAAGGTGAAATATGTAACAAACGTAAAAATGGACAATTGTATTGGGTGAAGACTTATATTTTACCTATTAATACAATTGAACAAGGTACATACTTTTTAAGTATTCGGACAGATATAACACATGAAAAAGAAAATGAGCTACGTTTAAAGAATAATATCATTAATTCATTTGATACTGTAGTGAGACATGTAAACAACTTAATTTTTAGATTAGATAAAGAGTTGAATTTTACCCTACTAACCGGAAAGATAGCAACAGAGTACTTTTTGGAAAGAGGAATTCCGATGATTCATCCTTCCAATGAACTGTTTGCGGAACAAACATCTCTATCCTTTAATCGGACGATGGATTATTTTCCTAAGGAAATATCTGATAGACTTAAGCAGAATATTTCAAAGGTCTTTTTAGGAAAGGAAGTTTCTTATAAAGAGTGGTTTGGGCCTAAATGTATTCATATCACGATCTCACCTATTGAAAAAGAAGGTGAGATAATGGGCGCTATAGGAATAGGAAATGATATTACGGAAATAGAAAAGACTAGAAGGAAGTTATCAGAGCTAGCGTACGAGGATCACTTAACAAATACATACAATACTGCAGCATTAAATAGGGATATCCAGCTTAAGATAAAATTAAAGGAAAAGTTTAGCTTTCTATATATTGATTTAGACCGATTTAAAAATATTAATGACTCATTAGGTCATGTTACAGGAGACCTGCTATTACAAAAGGTTTCTAAAAGAATGAAAAAATTCTATAACGAAGGCGCCAAGATTTATAGGATGGGTGGGGATGAGTTTGTTATTCTTTTGGAGGATAACTATTTTTCTTGTAGGGACTCATTAAGTAATGCCCAACTGTTATTAAAAGAAATTGAAAAGCCTTTTAGCATTCATGAAATGGAGCTATACATTTCATGCTCTATTGGAATTTCCTGCTTTCCGGAACACGGAGATAGTTATAATGCTTTACATAGAGCTGCAGACTTAGCGTTAAATGAATCGAAAGATAAAGGGAAGAGAACAGCAGTCTTGTACACATCTGAATATGAAAAAGGATATATAGATAAGTTGTCTTTAGAGAGTGATATTCGGATGGGACTTAAAAAGAACGAATTCTTTCTAGTCTACCAACCGAAATTAAACCTAATTACCAACAAGGTTCAAGGCTATGAAGCGCTTATTAGATGGAATAGAAAGGGAAAAAATATTATTCCGCCGAATGAGTATATTCCATTTGCAGAAGAGACAGGGCTAATTATTCCGATTGGTAGGTATGTTCTTAAGGAAGCATGTAAGCAAGCTACACAATGGTTAAAAGAGGGATTGTCTTTTAGTACAATATCTGTGAATATAAGTCCAGTTGAGTTAGATCAAAATGACTTTACAGCCAATGTAAAATATATTCTTCATGAGACTGGGCTTCCAGCACATTATCTAGAACTGGAAATTACGGAAAACATTCTAATGAAAAATCTAAGCAAGCTGTCTAGTATATTGGAGGATTTAAAACAACACGGTGTTCGAATTGCAATGGATGATTTTGGTTCCGGCTTTTCAAATTTCCGTTATTTAAAGGAACTCCCTATTCACACTTTAAAAATAGATCAAGTCTTTATGAATCAGATCATAGAAAAAAGAGACGAAGTAATAGTGTCCTCTATTATAAAAATAGGCAAAAGTCTTGGTTTAGAAGTAGTAGCGGAAGGGGTGGAAACAGAGGAAGTCATCCAGTTTTTAAAGCTACATAATTGTGAAATTGTCCAAGGTTTCTATTATTCCAAGCCTCTTCGTGTGGAGGATGTTCCTGGCTTTAAGCTTGTGGCCTCACAAACATAGATGACATGAGAATCTTTTAACCTTATAAATTGGATGATAACCCTTTCAATTTTGAGGATTAGCGAGTTCCAACTAAAGCAAAAATACCTTGAGATCCCATTCTCAAGGTATTTTTACTTTAGTAAATGTGGGATGTAAGTCTTTGATGCAACGGATATAAAAAGAAGAGACTAATCCGTTGCCTCTATGTTTGAAGTGTAAGGTAACTGAATAGTTACCGTAGTTCCTTGTCCTTTTTGGCTTTCAATGGCAATCGTTCCACCATGTTCAGCAATAATTTTTTCGGAAATCATCATTCCAAGGCCTGTCCCGTTAATCTTAGTAGAAAAAAATGGATCGAAGATTTTCTCAACAACCTGTTTGTCCATCCCTACTCCATTGTCTCTAATTTTAATAAGGATGATATCCTGGGGCTCGATGGAACAGCTAATATGGATTTTACCATTGTCAGACATTGCCTCTATCGCATTTTTAACCAGGTTAATAAGTACTTGCTTCATCTGACCTTCCTCACCGTAAAGGTGTATCGGACCTTTTATAATATCAGTAGTCAAAAATATCCCATTCAAGTTAATTTCGGGTTGAAATAAAACGAGAAGATCATCTAATGTTTGAGTTAAATCATACTTCTTTGGCAATTTTGCGTGTGGCTTTGCTAAAACTAGGAATTCACTAATAATGTAATTGATTCTTTCAATTTCGTTTTCAATTACTTTAGTGTAACGGTAATAGGGCTGGGTAGGGTCCCCATTCATAATCTGCATAAAGCCAGATATAACTGTTATAGGATTTCGAATCTCATGAGCTACTCCAGCTGCCATTTCCCCAGCAACCTTTAGCTTTTCTGATTGTAGTAATAAATTCTCTGTTTCTTTTTTAAAGCTAACGTCCCTACTAATTATAGAAAGGGCAATCAGCTCGTTTTGGTAATCATAAATTGGAGAAACAGTAATTTGGGCATCAAAATAAGTTCCATCTTTTTTTCGATCAGTAGTTTCGAGAAAATGATAGCTGGCCCCTTTTAATACCTCTTGTTTTCTTGTTTCATCTAGCTGATATTGTGGAGACAAAATAGAAACACTTTTTCCTATTACTTCTTCCCTTTTCCAACCATATAAATCTTCAAAAGCAGGATTTACCTCTATTATTTTATTGTCTTTATCAAATACAGTAATACTATCCTTCGCATTATCAAAAAAAAGCTGTAAATAACTTTCTCTCGAATATTGCTCTTTTCTCATAGAAGTATTTAGTTCAAAAATCTTATTCCAATATTTACGGTCAAAGTATGTATTTAAGATGGAAGTGAAAATAAGTATAGCTAAAAGTAGTATAAAAGCAATTAAATCTTCTGAGGACAAAATATATGTATAGTCATCATTTTTATAATAGATGAGTCCAAGAATTTCAATGATAGTTATAAAGAATAATAATATTCTAGGACCTATATTGGAATAGATGACTGCGATGTATATTGGGTAAATAAAAAATACAATCATAACTACGCTGTCACTGTATATATTCAAGATTAAAAGATAAAGATTGAGTGTTATAAACAAAATGTATTGGATAATTGGGTTCTCTGAGTTTACCCAGCATAACAACGTTAAGATGAGTAGGTATACAATCCCAGCGTATAGATAAATTAATAGGTCCTTGTTATGTAAAAATATTGCCAGAATAATATGACAAACAGTAAAACAGGAAAAAATAATGAAAAACAATTTATTTTTATCTTTCGTAGTATTAATATATTCCATTTTTCCCACCTCCTATCAGATTAGATACTTCTTATATTAGCCTATTTAAAGGTATCTGAAAATACAAGATTTTGATAAGATGGAGTAAGAACAAAGGAGGAGTCATTATGTCATACAAATTTCAAGAGCAAGAGACTGTCTCTTTGCTAAAACAATTAGTGGAAATTCCTAGTCCTTCCGGTTATACAAAGGACATCATGGATTTTATGGAGCAGTTTTTAAAGGATATTGATGTTAATTATATTAGAACTAACAAGGGAGCGCTTATTGCCACCATTCTAGGAGAAAATGATACTAAACATCGTTTACTGACAGCACACACCGATACTTTGGGAGCTATGGTAAAGGAAGTGAAGTCTTCTGGCAGATTGAAGCTTGCAATGGTAGGTGGCTTTAATTGGAACGCTGTAGAAGGTGAGTATTGTACAATCCATACAGCAGATGGAAGAAAAATACGGGGCACCATTCTCATGCATCAAACAACAGTTCACGTCTATAAAAATGCGACTGCGCTCGCTCGTGATGAGCAAAACATTGAGGTACGTGTGGATGAGAAAGTAGTAAGTGCTAGTGAAACAAGAGAGTTAGGTATAGAGGTTGGGGATTTTGTTTCATTTGATCCTCGATTTGAGCAAACGGAATCTGGCTTTATCAAGTCACGTCATTTAGATGACAAAGCAAGTACTGCCCTTTTACTCCAATTAATGAAAGCTATTAAAGAAAATAAATGGACGATTCCTTATACAACACACTTTTATATTTCTAATAATGAGGAAATTGGATTTGGAGGCAATTCTAACATTCCAGAACAAACAGTGGAATATATAGCAGTCGATATGGGTGCGATAGGCGATGGACAAACCTCGGATGAGTATACTGTTTCCATTTGCGCAAAAGATTCCTCTGGGCCGTATCATTATGAATTAACCCGAAACCTCGTAGAACTAGCCAAGGCAGAAGGAATTGATTATAAGTTAGACATCTATCCATACTATGGTTCTGATGCTTCTGCTGCAATAAGAGCAGGTTTTGATGTCAAGCATGCATTGTTTGGACCAGGAATTGAAGCATCGCATGCATATGAAAGAACTCATATTCAATCATTAGAAAATACAGCGAAACTATTGTATTCTTATATACAATCTGAAATTCTGTAATGGATACTAGTAGACATTTTTACGATTAATTTGTAAAATTGTCTGCTAGTTCTTTTTTTACTTGTATTTTTGCTAGTAAATCCATATGATAAAAAAGTGAATAAGAAGGAGATATACAAATATGGACAAACAATTACAAGAAGAAATACTTAAGAGAAGAACCTTTGCAATAATTTCCCACCCGGATGCTGGTAAAACGACTATAACGGAAAAGCTTTTATATTTTGGAGGAGCTATTCGTGATGCAGGTACAGTAAAGGGGAAAAAATCGGGGAAATTTGCAACTTCAGACTGGATGGAAATCGAAAAGCAACGTGGGATTTCTGTAACATCCTCTGTTATGCAATTTGACTTTAATAATTGTCGTATAAATATATTAGATACACCTGGACATCAGGATTTTAGTGAAGACACTTATCGAACATTGATGGCTGTGGATAGTGCAGTGATGATTGTAGATGCTGCCAAAGGGATAGAGGCTCAAACATTAAAACTATTTAAGGTTTGTCGCATGCGCGGTATTCCTATCTTTACTTTCATTAACAAACTAGACCGACAAGGTAAAGAACCTCTTGAATTAATGGAGGAGCTAGAAGAAGTACTTGGAATTCAATCTTATGCAATGAATTGGCCGATTGGTATGGGTAAAGAATTTTTAGGGATTTATGATCGCTACAATCATCGAATTGAGCAATTCCGCACAGAGGAATCTGAAAAATATCTTCCGTTAGATGATGAGGGAGAATTAGCTGTCGATCATTCTATGAAAGAAACATCTTATTATACGCAAGCTATGGAAGATATTATGTTGTTAAATGAAGCAGGGAATGATTTTGATAAAGAAAAAGTACTTTCTGGTGATTTAACACCTGTATTTTTTGGTAGTGCATTAACTAACTTTGGTGTGCAAACCTTCTTAGAAACATACCTTCAGTTTGCTCCAACTCCACAGCCGAGAATGACTGATGTTGAAGAAGAAGTAAATCCTTTGAACGAAGATTTCTCCGGTTTTATATTTAAGATTCAAGCGAATATGAATCCTGCTCACCGAGATCGAATTGCATTTGTACGTATCGTTTCGGGGAAATTTGAACGCGGAATGACTGTTACTTTGGCACGTACTGGAAAAACGTTTAAAGTCACTCAGTCTACTCAATTTTTAGCTGATGATCGTGAGACAGTAGAAACCGCTGTAGCTGGAGATATTATTGGTCTTTATGATGTTGGAAATTATCAGATTGGGGATACGGTTGTTGGAGGAAAAAAAGCATTTAATTATGAAAAACTTCCTCAATTTACTCCAGAAATGTTTGTAAAGGTTACTGCTAAAAATGTATTAAAATCTAAGCATTTCCATAAAGGTATTATGCAGCTTGTACAAGAAGGTGCAATTCAATTTTACAAAACACTTCATACAGAAGAAGTAATTCTTGGTGCAGTTGGACAGCTTCAATTTGAAGTATTCGAGCATCGTATGAAAAACGAGTATAATGTAGAAGTTCGTATGGAGCCAATTGGATCGAAGGTAGCCCGTTGGATTGAAAACGAAGAAGATGTAAAAGAATCAATGACAGGTCCAAGAAGCATGCTAGTAAAAGATCGTTATGATCACTATGTATTCTTATTTGAAAATGAATTTGCAACTCGCTGGTTCCAAGACAAATATGAGCATATAAAGCTATATAACCTACTATAAGGTATAGATCCCTGCTAAATAGGGAATTGTAAATAAAGGTAATCGGAAGAATGCTCGCATTCTTTTGGTTACTTTTTTTATTAGCTTTGTTAAAGTTATTGGTGGATTTTGACTAATAATTCTTATTTATAGTGACTGTAAACACTATAAAAAGGACATTCATATGACTATTAAGATTATAAAATTGGGATTGGGTACAGTTTTTTTGCCTTATTTATGCAATTTATAAGCACTTATCGAAGCATTAAAGCTGTTCCCATTTATTGATTGGAGCGCCAGACGGCGACTCCTACGGGATGAGTGAGACAGATAAGACATCACAACCACGCGCGTAAGCGATGGGTGAGGGCTTATCGCTCACCCCGAGGAAAGCGTCCGGCTGGTGTGAACAATCAATTCTACTCACTGATCTAAGATTTCTTTGCATCATAAATCAACCCTACCCTTTAACATAACTTTCTTATTAAAAACGAGAGAATTTGATTTCGATATGGAGCAGAAATGATAAATTAAAGAATTACATTCTCATTGGGGTGAGTGAAATCGTGGTATTTTTAACTTATATAACTGAAGAGCTACCCGTTCTAACTCATCGGCTGTGTTGAAAGGGGAAGTAGTTCGTAATTAATGCTATTAGTTGTTTCTGCACATTTCTTATGCATAGAAAAAAGTTATACAATTGTTATATTCTCTTTATTTATCTATCCCTAAGCAATAATAAAATTTGAACTCTTACGTCATAGAGCATATGATATAAATAGCGAAAGTAAAGGTGGTTCCCCGTATATGAAAATTAGTGGTTTCTCTATAAAAAGACCTGTATTTACTACTGTAATTATGTTTTTAGTAGTTATATTAGGAGCTGTTTCTTTTTTAAAAATTCCAATCACATTGATCCCAGAGTTAAATCCTCCAATCGGCGTTGTTGTAACTAACTATCCCGGTGCTGGGCCAATAGAGGTAGATGAAAAAATAACCAAACCATTAGAAACTTCTTTAAGTACCTTACCTGGTATTAAGTCAATCAGTAGTACATCTCAAGAAAGCGCTAATTTTATTTTATTAGAATTTGATTGGTCTACCGATATGGATGATGCCCAATTGGACATTATGCAACGAATAGATTTAGTGCCCGTACCTACTGGAGCAGATAAGCCAAGATTTTTAAAATTTGATCCTGCACAGTTTCCAGTCATTCAGTTATCACTAAGAGCTGCTGATGAAGGACAAGATATTCGATTGATAGCAAAAGAACTAGAGAAGGAATTAATCAGCACAGAGGGTGTAGCAAGTGTTAATATATCGGGTTCACTTGTCGAAGAAGTGCAGATATTATTAGATCAAAACAAATTAATTCAAAATGGACTAACTCAAAGTGATATTGTCCAGCTAATTCAAGCGAATAATATTTCTCTTCCTGGAGATCCAATAGAAACAGAGGAAAAGATGTCCTTAACTACTCGAATTATGAGCTCATTAACCTCTGTTGAAGAAATACAAAATTTGGTTATTACTGTTAACCCAATTGATGGTTCGCAAATAACTATTTCCGATGTGGCAACAGTTCAGTTAGCAGAACAAGAGACAGATAGTGAAACAAGAGCCAATGAAGAGCCGGCTGTTCTCTTGTCTGTGCTCCAAGAATCAAGTGCAAATACTGCACAAGTATCTACCGCCTTTCAAGAGGCATTGGACAAGCAACTTGAGAAAGAGGAATATAAGGGAGTTACAGCGGATATTCTTTTTGATCAAGGGGATTACGTCAAACTGGCCATCAACAATATTGGAACCACGTTAGTAACAGGTGGTTTATTGGCAATGGTAGTTTTGTTCGTGTTCTTAAAAGGCATTAGAAGTCCAATTATTATTGGTGTTGCAATTCCATATTCCGTTATTGTGACATTTTTACTGATGTACTTTGCTGGTTTTTCTTTAAACATAATGACGCTCGGAGCACTTGCATTGGGAATTGGGATGCTAGTTGATAATTCTATTGTTGTTATCGAGAATATCGAAAGGCATCTCGGTTTAGGAAAAGACCCTAAAGCTGCAGCTTTAACAGGCACAAAAGAAGTAAGTGGAGCAATTACAGCCTCTACTTTAACGACTATAGCAGTATTTATACCTGTAATTTTCCTTTCAGGACTTATTGGCCAGATATTTACCGAATTTGCATTAACTATTTCGTTTAGTCTTATTGCTTCACTTTTTGTTGCACTCACTGTCATACCTATGATGGCTAGTAGAATGTTAAAAAAACCAAAAGGAGATTTAGAAGCTAGAAGACGGAGATCGAAGGCTTACAACAATTTGGAGAAGTCGATTAAGTGGTCTTTAGGTCACCGAGCTTTAGTTCTGTCTCTGACCTTAGCTTTACTAATTATTTCTGTATTTGGTATTTTCCGTGTAGGTACTGAATTTTTACCTCCTACGGATGAAGGCTTTGCTTCTATTAGTGTAAGGCTACCAAATGGTTCATCGTTTACATCTACAAATGAAGTAGTAGACGAGATAGAGAATATATTGCAAGAACAGAAGGATGTAGATGTCTATGTAAGCTTTGTAGGTGGAAGTCAAGAGGGCATGTCTCGAGGCACTTCTAGATCTAACATCGCAGAAATCTCTGTGAAACTAAAACCGCTTGATGAACGAAGTCAATCTACATTTGAATTTGTAGATAAAGTACAGCCTAAAATAGCACAAGCAATAGGAGAAAGAGCAGAGATAAACTTTAATGTTCAAACAGCATCTGGCTCCTCACCTAATGTGGTGTCTTTCAATATTTCCTCCGCTGATAAGGATATATTAAACCAAGCCGTTGCTGATTTGCAGGCTGATTTAGAAAAAATAAAAGGCGTAACTAAGGTCAACAATGACATTATTTCTACCGTAGAGGAAGTACAAATGATTGTTAAGCGAGATGCAGCAACAGAACTAGGTCTCGCTCCTGCTCAAATAGCTCAAATGGTTAACAATGTAACGAGAGGCGTGTTAGCTTCCCAAATAATCTCGGAAGACAATGAAGTTTACGGAGTTTACGTTAAATATAACGAATCAGACCGGGAAAATATTGAAACCTTAAAGCAACTAAAACTACGTACTCCATCAGGTCTTTTTGTAAACCTTGAGGATGTTGCAAGTATAGAGGTTGCTGAGGGACCAGTAGCTATACGAAGCTTAAACCAGGCTAGCGCGGTTGCATTTTCTGTTAAGTATGAGTCAGAAAATACACTAGGAGACATGTCCGAACAAATTGATCAAGTAATAGAGAAGCAAAACTTTAGTGATAAAGTGCAAGTCAATTTTGGTGGCGACAGAGAGTTGATGGATAATGCCAAAAATGATATGATTTTGGCTGTTTTATTGGCGGTTGTCTTAGTGTTTATCGTAATGGCAGCTCAGTTTGAATCTTATAAATATCCGTTTGTAATCATGTTTACTGTACCGTTAATCGTGATAGGAATTGGGATTGTCTTATTCATTACAAATACTCCTATTAGCGTTTCCGCTGTCATAGGGATACTAATACTTGTTGGAATTGTTGTGAATAATGGAATTGTATTAGTAGATTACATTAACCAGCGTAAAGCAGATGGCTATTCATCCTTCGAGGCAATTACGACTTCCGTTCGAGATAGAGTACGTCCGATCCTAATGACAGCTCTAACGACAATATTAGGTTTAATTCCACTGGCCCTTGGAATTGGAGAGGGAACAGAAATAAATCAACCAATGGCTTTAACTGTAATTGGTGGTTTAGTTGCTTCGACTTTACTAACATTATTTGTAGTGCCAATCATCTATAGTTTAGTGGACAAAGAGACAAGAAAAATAAAATCATCTTAAATAAGAAAAGCTCCGAAAATTTACGTACTGTAAAATTTCGGAGCTTTATTTTTGTATACATTGGTTTGGTTTAAGACACTAGACCAAATAGAATATCGTGTAACACCTTTTCCGATTAAAGTTTATGTATGCGCATTTAGAGGTCTTTAGTATAATCAAAAAAAGGGGATGATTACCAATATGTCTAATGCATTGATTACAGGATTTCCAGGGTTTTTGTCGAAAAATATCATAAAGGAACTACGTCATCAAAATCGATATTCCGCTATTTATGTTCTAGTTCTTCCTAACCTAGTACAAAAAGCTGAACAGGTAATAAGTGAAATTTACGAGGACGGAATAACTAACCAATCGATTATTGTGGTGAAAGGGGATATTACACTATCAAATGCAGGGCTTGATAATGAAACAATTAACAACTTAAAGCAAGAAATAAATGATGTATGGCATTTAGCAGCTATTTATGACTTAGCTGTTCCAAAGGAAATTGCCTGGAAGGTTAATGTGGAAGGAACTAAATTATTTAATGAGTTAGTTCTTAAACTTCCAAATATAAAAAGGTATATGTATTTTAGCACGGCTTATGTGGCGGGGAAAAGAGAAGGTAAGCTACTGGAGACGGAACTTATTAAACCCCCTGGATTTAAAAATCATTATGAGGAAACAAAATACGAGGCGGAGGTACTTGTAAACAACTTAAAAAGCCAACTGCCACTTACCATTATTAGACCAGGGATTGTAAGGGGACATTCCATCACAGGAGAAACGATTAAGTTTGATGGGCCATACTTTTTTATAAACATGATTAACAGACTGAAACGATTACCTATAATACCTTATCTCGGTAAGTCCACGTCTTTTATTAATGTAGTACCATCTGATTACATAACAAAAGCCTCCATATATTGCTGTTTTGATGAAGAAGCAGAAGGGAAGACTATTCATTTAACCGATCCAAAGCCTTATCCAGTTGAAGAGGTATATAGAGCTTTTGTTAGAGAAGTTACAGGGAAATATCCTAAGGGGAGAATACCATTAGCATTAGCAAAGGTATCTGTTAGCTTATTACCTATAAGAAAGTTCCTGCAGGTGGAAAAAGAAACATTAGATTATCTCACTTGGAATTCTTCTTTTGATACAACAAATGCTGAAAAAATTCTGCGTAAAGGGGAGATAAATTGTCCTGATTTTATAGAGTCGATACCTTCCATGGTTCGTTTTTACAACAAACACAAAGACGATCCAACCTATCATATATCCATTAAATAATTATGCTTTACTAATTACTTAAATGTTGTTATTATAGACATATAAATAAATAGACTCTTGACGTTCGTCAAAGGGGAGTAGCTATAGGGAAACCTATTTCATAGTCGTCATTACATGGCTTTTGCCATCGGTTATGATAGCACATTAATTTTTAATTTGCTTAGCAAGACCTTTGCCTTTTTTTAGGCAGGGGTCTTTTTATATTTCAAAGGAGGATATATTTTTATGGATTATGGAATTTTGTTAGAGTATGGATGGGTTTTACTTGTCCTAGTAGGACTGGAAGGCTTGCTAGCTGCTGATAACGCAGTAGTAATGGCAGTAATGGTTAAGCACTTACCGAAGGCCCAACAAAAAAAGGCTCTGTTTTACGGTCTATTAGG
The DNA here is from genome assembly GCF_012843435.1 of Psychrobacillus sp. BL-248-WT-3. Lineage (GTDB taxonomy): Bacteria > Bacillota > Bacilli > Bacillales_A > Planococcaceae > Psychrobacillus. The sequence goes on from NZ_JABAFC010000005.1 coordinate 29,443, forward strand.
AGCTTTTGTTTTTAGATTTGCAGCTTTATTTATGATTACGTTTTTAGTTAACATTTGGCAAGTGCAGGCACTAGGTGCTGCTTATCTGTTATTTATCTCGATTAAACATATTTACGATCAACGTAAAAAACCAGGTCCGCATATTGAAACGGATGGCTTAGAAGAAAATGCAAAAGGTTCAGGATTCTGGATGACTGTATTAAAAGTTGAATTAGCTGATATCGCGTTTGCAATCGACTCTATGTTAGCAGCAGTTGCAATTGCAGTAACGTTGCCATATTGGGGAGACTTTGAAATTGGTGGAATTAACGGTGGACAGTTTGCAGTAATGTTCATTGGTGGAGTTATTGGGCTAGTTATTATGCGTTTTGCTGCTCATAAATTTGTTCAATTACTTGAAAAATATCCTTCATTAGAAACAGCAGCATTTTTAATAGTAGGCTGGGTAGGGGTTAAGTTAACTGTATTAACACTATCTCATCCAAGCGTAGCTATACTTGATGAGCATTTCCCACATTCAACTGGATGGAAATTGACTTTCTGGGTTGTTTTACTAGTAATCGCTATTGGTGGGTATTTACTTGGTGTAGCCAAAAACAAAAAGACTGCTTAATTTTAGTAAATGTATAATGATTTAGTTAAAAGTATGAAAAGATAGTATGGTTACTGCTATCTTTTTATACTTTTTTTTTTTACAATGATTTAATAGGCTCTCTTTAACTTGAAAGGAACATATTAAATGAAAAACTATACATTTAAAGCGAAATATAAAATGACACCGGCTCAAATAATTGTTTCTTATTATTTTATTGCCATTGCTATTTCAGTTATTCTACTTCGCTTACCGGGAGTTCATAGGCCAGGTGTGAAAGTAGACTTTATTGATAGCTTGTTTACAGCAGTTAGCGCCGTTAGTGTAACAGGGCTAACAACTATAAGCATTGTAGATACATATACTATTTTTGGATATATCATGCTTATTCTAATTCTCCAGCTTGGAGGAATTGGAATAATGTCTTTAGGAACATTTATTTGGCTTGTGGTTGGAAGAAGAATTGGTTTAAGGGAAAGGCAGTTAATCATGGTTGACCACAACCAGTCTAAAATGTCGGGTGCTGTAATGCTTATAAAGGAAATTATTAAAATTCTCTTATTCATTCAATTGCTTGGTTCAATAATACTGACAGTTTATTTTACGCAATACTACGATACGTTTAAACAAGCATTGTTACATGGAGTGTTTACTTCAGTTTCTGCTACTACTAATGCCGGTTTTGATATAACAGGTGAATCCTTAGTTCCTTATCATCATGATTACTTTGTTCTAATCATCACGAGTATAATGATTGTATTTGGTGCAATTGGCTTTCCTGTTTTAATTGAGGTAAAAGAATTTCTTTCCAATAAAAATAAAAATTTTAGATTTTCATTATTTACGAAGCTCACTACTTTAACTTATGGGGCCCTATTAATTATAGGAACAGTGATGATTTTTTTACTTGAATTATTTAATACTCTTAAGGATCTACCTTGGCATGAGAAATTCTTCACTGCTTTTTTTCATTCAGTATCAACTCGGTCTGCAGGGCTAACTACTGTGGACATCAATATGTTTAACGAAGGAACTAATCTTTTTATGAGTGCACTCATGTTTATTGGCGCTTCTCCTAGCTCAGTAGGAGGAGGAATACGGACAACTACTTTTGCACTTGCAATCTTGTTTCTAATAAACTTTTCTAGAGGCAAAGAAAATATACAAATATTTAATCGTGAAATTCATCTACTCGATATTTATAGGGCCTTTGCAGTATTTGTTTTAGCTATCCTGATGGTCTTTGCTGCAACAATTATATTATCGGTTTCGGAACCGGGTGTTCCAGTAGCATCCCTACTATTTGAAATAACCTCTGCGTTTGGTACATGTGGTATGTCGCTTGGGGTGACAGAGAACCTATCTTCCTTCGGAAAGCTAGTCATCATGCTCCTCATGTTTATAGGAAGAGTTGGTTTAATATCCTTCCTATTTACACTAGGAGGTAAGCGAAAAATTACCAAATACCATTATCCAAAGGAACGTGTAATTATTGGGTAATTAAAACTGCTTTTGAATAACTGCTAATCATTCTTACACAACACGGTGACTAAGCTTGTGGAAAGAGATAACCGATCAAGTAACCCTCTTGTAAAACAAAGTAGAAACAAAAGCTATGAGGAAACAATAGAAGCCCCAGAATTTACCGAATGGTAAAATTTCTGGGGCTTCTGAAATTATAAAGTGGGCTAATCAGCCTTCTACTAATTTCTGGGATGAAATTTGGTATTATTAATTCGTTACTATTATATTTTCTTTTGGTTGCAAAAAGAAGAATTGTGGAGCTTCTCCGTTTTGGAATGCAGTCAGTAAGAACCCATTATCTTCTTTGATGATTCCTTGCTTAAACATATCCACATTAACAGTAATCGGTGTGATAAATGTCTGCTTGTACAATTCTCGTTCTGACAAATTTAAGTGTGAAAAGTCTACTCCAGCAATCGAGGGATCCTCTATTAGTAGCTTATAGATTGCAGACTGAGTTTCTTTGTTTAAATCATTATTCCACCAAGGCTTCCTTGGTTGGAATTTTTGTTTTGATAAATAATCTAGTTTCATAACAGACTTAATAGTTGCTAAAGGAATATTTTCTAATTGTTCTAGGAAAGCAAAAAGACGAGTATATAGGTCCTCTAGCTGATGACCAATTCTAGACCAATTTCTTTCTTCCCAATAGGTACCGAATTGTTGGAAAAAGTCGAAAGGTGTTTCAAATATATGCTCAAATAGAAATTCTAATGTTTGGTCCATTCTATGTGCATTCCAATACTTTTCAAGAACGTCTTCCACTTGCTTAATACGTAAAATATCATGAAAGCTTAATACATTATTAGAGAAAATTTCATATGGCGCCTGGTCTACATACACATAACCATACTTTTTTGCTTCGACTCGTAATCCTGTACCTCTTAAAAGCTTCAAAAAGCCTAGTTGTAACTCTTCGGGACGCATTTCAAAAACTTCATTGAAAGTATTTCGGAAGGAATGATAATCCTCTTCTGGTAGCCCCGCGATTAAATCTAAATGCTGATCGATTTTTCCACCGCTTTTAACCATAGTAACTGTCCTTTTCAACTTTTCAAAGTTCTGTCTGCGTTTAACTAACTCATTCGTCAAATCGTTGGTAGATTGAACACCAATTTCGAAACGGAAAAGACCAGCTGGAGCATTTTCATTTAAAAATTGAATAACTTCTGGTCGCATAATATCAGCTGTTATTTCAAATTGAAAAACAACTCCTGGTAAATGTTCGTCGATTAGGAATTGAAACATTTCCATTGCATAACTTCTACTAATATTGAATGTACGATCGACGAATTTTATCGTTTTTGCACCATTTTGCATTAAGAATCGGATATCCTCTTTAACTTTTTCTCGATTAAAATATCGAACACCAACTTCAATAGAAGAGAGGCAGAATTGACAAGAAAAAGGACACCCTCTACTAGTCTCGACGTAGACAATACGTTTAGAAAGATTGGGTAAATCTTCTTCAAAACGATATGGAGAAGGAGATTCACGTAAATCTAATTTTGGAGGTAGCGGATTTAGAATAAATTTGTCGTTTTGTACATATGCTAGTCCAGGTACTTCTTTTAACTCTTTCTTTTTGGAAAGGAAGTCTAATGTTTCCTTGAAAGTCTGTTCACCTTCACCAACTACGATATAGTCAATTTCTGTCACATTACGGAGCCAAACATTCGTGTCATAGGAAACTTCGGGACCGCCTAAAATAATAGTTATGGAAGGATCTACTGTTTTTAACATCTTGATTACTTTAATTGTTTCTTCAATGTTCCAAATGTAACAGCTAAAACCTACTACATTCGGTTTTTTTTGGTACAAATCAGCTACTATATTAAAAGTTGGATCTTTTATAGTATATTCAACAATAAGGGGGGAATAGTCAGGTGCTGCTGCAGCCTTTAAACAGCGCAATGCCAAATTCGTATGGATAAACTTTGCATTTAATGTGGTTAATATAATATTCATTTTCTTAACTCCTTTAGTTTTGCATAACTATTGTAACAGTGAATATTCATGTCGACAATATGGTCAAAAATAACCATATCCAGAATAATAAAAGTGTGGAATAATCAGAATTAATCAATAATTTAAAAATTTGAATTGTTTATTCTCAGATTCTTATGAGAGGTTGGGTGCAAAATGTTAGCAGAATACGAGTACAAACAAAGGTTTGAACAGGTTTTCCAACTCTTTTCAAGTGGATTAATATTTATAAGTGATGAAGGAGAAGTATTAGACGCTAATCCATATATAGAAAAAGTGTTAGAGATAGAACGAGAAGAATTGCTTAAAATGAACTCTAATACACTTTTAAATATGTTCTCTCTCACAGGAGCTTCTAGAAAGACATTTCTACAGAATTTAGCTTCAAAAGGACAAGCAGAATTTTTTAGTGAATTTCAAACATATATGGGTGACAATAGGTATCTGCATTTGATTGTATCTAAACAGAGTGAATCTAATCTATTTCTCATGGAAATTCATGACGAATCAGAAAAAATGTTTATGAGGAAGCGCCTGAATCATAACGAATCGTTAAGTACTCTAGGACAACTTGCGGCAAGTATCGCTCATGAAATACGTAATCCCATGACATCTTTAAAGGGATTCACACAGTTGTTACTGAAAACTGCTAATGAAGACGGAAAAAGATACTTGGATGTTATTGATCATGAGATACAAAGAATGGAAGAAATATTGACAGAATTTCTTCAAGTTTCAAAGCCGAGCAACAAAGAGTACACCTACTTCGAAATTGACCAGCTCATAACAGAGGTAGCTAGTTTCATGACTCCTCAATCGCTTATGAAAGCAATTGAAATTAATATTACTAATGAATTATATACAAACATTAGAGTATTGGGAAATAGAAACCTTTTAAAACAGGTTTTTATAAATGTCATAAAAAATGCTATTGAATCTATGGTAAAAAGTGGTAAAATAGATATTAGATTATCTTTGTCTTGTGATGGATTTGTAAGTATTAAAGTAAAAGATGAGGGGAATGGAATTGGAGAAGAAGAATTAGCTAATATTTTTAAGCCATTCTTCACAACTAAATCGACAGGAACTGGGCTTGGATTATCTCATGCCTATGAAGTTATGGAGGCTCATGGCGGTAAAATAGAGGTTGAGAGTATGGTTGGAAATGGAACGATCTTTAATTTCCTACTCCCCTTACAAGTAGCTTCCTAAGCTATTTTGACAATCTATTAGTCTGACCTATATAATGATTGTTAATGTAATTTAATATAGGTGAGGATGACGACAATGACCAATGACTTATCGAGTAGTGCTTTGAAATTATTTATAGTACTTTCCCGTGCTCATAAAGTAATACATGAATGTACAAATCATTTCTTTCAAGAAAATGGGTTAAATCCAACTGAATTTGCGGTATTAGAGCTTTTATTCCATAAAGGAAAGCAACCCTTGCAACAAATAGGAAATAAGATATTACTCGCTAGTGGATCTATTACTTATGTAGTAGATAAGCTTGAGGGTCGTGGCTTTATAAAGCGGGTATCCAGCGATACAGATCGAAGAGTTACCTATGCGGAAATAACAGAAGAAGGCTCAGAGTTTATGAAAGAATTATTCCCACGTCATGAGCAGCAGTTAGTACAATTAATGAGCATCTTGACAGAAGATGAAAAAAAAGATGCTATAGAGTTAATAAAGAAGCTTGGTCTGTCCATTAAAAAATTATCTTAAGAACTTCGAGCCATAGTACGGCCCGAAGTTTTTATTTTAATTGATTTTAATAGTATTTGCCATTTTTATGAAATCTTCAATAGCAGGCGATTCTGCTGTATCAAAAACTGTTAATTTTACTCCTAAGCCATCTTGAAGGAATGTGTAGCCATAGACATTATTGCCATCTGGAATTTCTGCTTTGTACGACTTAACATCTTCTATTTGTTTCCCAGAAGGGACAATTGAGTTATCAGTGATTTCTGTTACGTTGCCTTCTGAATTAGATGCTTTTACTGTCTCTACTAGCTCGTTTGTTACATCTGCCATATTAACCTCAGAGGCATTATAGACTTCTATACGCATAGATTGCTCTTCATTTTCTTTATTGAATAGCAAGTCTTTATTTGGTTCTTCTGCAGTTAATTCATAGCCATCAAGTACGGATATGGAATATTCCTGATTATCACTATCAACAGAAGTTCCGGTTGCTTCAGAACTATTTTCTTTTTCCTCTGAACCGTTAGCTTCGCTGTTGTTTGTAGAATCTGTTACTTGATCATCGTTAGATGTCTCTTTCTCTGAAGAACCACAAGCGGCAATCAAAAGTGTTAACAATAGGACAGATAGAATTGAAATTACTTTTTTCATTTAATCAGCTTCCTTTCTAGTATAGTTATGGTTTACATAACTTTCATATTAGTGGTAGCACCAGGAATAGCAGTAAAAGAAATACAATATGGGCTACAATATTAAGTGGCATACTTTTTTTCTTTTCGTAAAGCCATCCAAAAATGATTCCTACAATAATAGCAAAAAAAACACCAATGTAGAAACCACTCACTATAAATGATGCTCCATATAAAACGGAACTAGTTAGTATAGCGAGAGTAGGAGAGAACCAATTTTTCACTGCATTTTGGATGAAGCCACGCCAGAAAAATTCTTCTCCAGGAATAATGATGAAGAACAGTAAAATGTAATGCCATAAAGCAGAAGGTGCAAATACACCAAAGAAATGAGAAACTTCTTTCGTCGCTTTAGATGGTAATAGCTCCAGTAGCTGTAAGCCTAAAAAGCACAATAAGTAAGTTCCTATACCATATACTATACCCCAAAATAAATAGTTAAACGTTTTCAGCTGATCTTCTAATTTTGAAAAATAAAAAGAAGAAGCCGTTAAAAAAAGTGTTGTAAACGAATAGAAATACCAAAATACGTTTTCATTATTAAACGTAACCCAAGTAAAAACAAAAGCTAATACTAGTGATATTACTAGTCCTATAAAAAGTTTTCGATTAATCATATATGCACATCCTTACCATAGTCACAAAAAAAGAGAAGTATAGAGTTTTATGACGGTCTAGGAAAAAGAATTGCCTGTTACTTAGAAATAAAACCGTTCATCTCATGGAGAGGAACGGCATGACGTTTAATCTTCATTGCTATATAATATCTTATAACGCTTATGGTTGATTACCGTTTTTTCTTCTAGTTCAAGCTCGTTAAAGTTTTCCATATAAGTTAAATCAACTATGACAGAATTCTCGTTAACTTTTTCTACTATACCTTGAAGACCATCTTTAAACTCAATAATGTTACCGACTTCAGCGATTTTCATAGATTGTCCCATCCCCTTAAGAACATAATATAATACAGTTTGCCCTAAAAAAAGATGTACGTAAAGTATTTTTATCAAAAGTTTTAAAACTATACATTTTGTCTAATTTTAAAATAGTACTTTTTAATAATACATGAGGAATTCAGTTTAGGAGACATTCTATGATTGTTATGTTTTTTGAGAGGAATAAACACCATTTATTTAAAATATAAGGAGATTTAAAAATATGCAATCGATAGATGAACAACTTAACGCGCTAAAAAGTGGGATGATAGATCAAATTCACGTCACTAAGGAAGAGTTTTTAGCATTTAGAGAAGTACTTGTAAAAAGAGAAGATTTTAAACACTTTAGTGGTAATGCAATGCAAGGTGGAGATATAATATATACTTATCTAACGCATCCAAGAAGTTAATGTGCTAATGTACATTACTTTACTTTAAATTGTCGGTATATTCTGATTAGTATAAGGGGTTTATGTATAGATAGTAGAGGGAAATATACAATTTTCAAAAGGAGAGTTTTCTAATGATGGAATCTATTCTAAAAAGGCTAGAATATACAAGAGAAAAGATGATTCAATCTGCGATAGAAAATGGTGTAACTAATAGGGAAACTATTCGATTAAGCGAAGAGCTAGATCATTTACTTAACGAGTTTCATTCCCAAGTTAAGCAGCTAAGCACATCTAAACAAATCGACTAGTAAATTGGAGAAGATATGAATGGATTCAGCTTTAATCAAACTAAAAAAAGAATTGAACCAATCTATTATAGGTAGACAAAAAGAAATCGATTTTATGCTAATGGGTTTGTTAGTTCAAGGCCATGTGCTATTAGAAAGTGTACCTGGATCTGGAAAAACAATGATGGCTAAATCTTTTGCAGAAGCCATTCAAGGAGAATTTAAACGAATACAATTTACTCCCGATGTTCTTCCTTCAGATGTAACAGGAATTAGTTACTTTCATCCTCAGAAGCAGGAGTTTATTCTGCGGATGGGTCCAGTAATGAGTAATATTTTGCTTGCAGATGAAATTAATCGTGCCACTCCAAGAACTCAGTCCAGTCTTTTAGAGGCGATGGAAGAGAAACAAGTGTCAATTGATGGTGAAACTATTAAGCTACCTTATCCTTTTATGGTAATTGCTACACAAAACCCAATAGAATCACAGCAAGGTACCTTCCAGTTACCTGCTGCTCAGCTAGACCGCTTTTTATTTAAGCTTAATATTGGTTATCCAACCATGAAGGAAGAGAATTACATTTTAAAACATTTTGGTCAAGCTCCTGGAAAAGTTAAAACTAAGCAAGTGGTTACTCTTGAGAAAATTGAAGAATGGTCTAAGCAAGTAAATAATATTCAAGTTCATGAAGATATTTTTACTTACATCATACAAATTGTACAAGGCACGAGAAAACACCAGTACATAGAACTAGGGTTAAGTAGTCGAGCTTCTTTAGCTATGCTACAGGCTTCTAAAGCCCACGCCTTCATTAATGGTAGGGAGTATGTGACACCAGACGACGTAAAGAACATCATAGATCCTGTTTGTTTGCATCGCCTTAGATTGTCCTCGCAAGGAATGTTAATCCATGAAATATCTAATATTATGGCAGAATTGATTAAAGAAATTGAAGCACCTGTTGAGGCAAGTATATAATGACGTGGAAACGTAACGATGTAAACTATAAGTATATAAAAATATATAGGGATATATTGCTGATCAGTGGGGTATTTCTTTTTATCTTTGATCAGCATGTACTTTTCGTTATTATTTTCTTTTTGTTATGTTTCGTGTTGATTCAACTGCTTTACTTTCAAAAAGTTGGTAGTGGACTTACTTTTGTAAATGAGAAAAAAAGAGTTAGATTAATGAAAGGGACTACCTCACATTTTGAGCTGACTTTTAAAAATAAAGGTATGCCGATTTGGAATGGCACCATTACAATAGCATTCCACGATTCAGTTGCTCCAGTTAGAGCCAATAATATTTTATCTTCAGGATTTTTTGAGGTGAATGTTCCTTTTTCTATTGGATACAATAAAACAGTTACGATACAAGTACCTATAGTTGGTAGTCGAAGAGGTCTTTCGAGGTTTAGAGGCATAGATATTAATATCCCTCATCCTTTAACGGAAGGTTCTATTATATTGAATTACCAACCATACATATTGATGGATGCAATGGTTTATCCAACTATCTATCCAATCAAAGAAGAATTTCTTCCTACTCGACTTAAGCCTGGAGAGCTGGAGTTAAATTCTTCTTTGTTTGTTGACCCGTTCTTCCCTATTGGTACTAGAGAATATGAACAAGGTGATCAGTTTAACCATATTCATTGGAAAGCAAGTGCAAGGACACAGCAGCTTCAAACCAAAATTTTTACAAAAGTTACTAATGTATCGGTATTATTTTTAGTTAATCTTGCAGATGGGTATAGGATGGTTCATGATTTTGAGGAGAAGATAGAGTGGCTAGCATCTAATGTGGAAGCTTGTTATAAGGCAAATGTTCCCTTTGGATTTGGCTTAAATATTCGAGCATCAGGAAAGAGACCATTTGTATTTGTTCCTTTAGGCTCTGGTGATGTACATAGACTAAATGCTTTAGAGTTACTTTCTATTCTATCGGTTAGCAATATCACTATACCATTTGAAAATATGATTAAATATATTGATAGTCATGAGGAAATACCGGTGTCTGTTCGAGTTTTTTCTCATAATATGGAGAAGTATCATTCCATATTAACCCCATGGGAGCAGAAGGCCATTGTCACATATCTGACTGAGCAAGAGGAGGGAGATTATGTTAAATAACTCCACTCAAACTTTCCATATACAAAAATTGTCCTATGAAAAGTACCTGAAGGATATGTGGATAGTTAGCTTGTTCTTTGTTTTATTGTTAAATGAGACTTTGGTAAGTTTGCCGTTTCTATGGATTGGTATCCAAATTTTTACCGTGCTGGTTGCCCAGTATACTTTTTCGAAATTTGGACCTAGTTTAATCATCGCTTTTATTATTCCTACGGTGTCATTACTTTTCCTCTTTTTATTTGGAGGTCCCTTTTGGCTATATTGTATTGGGGTTCTAATATCTGTGTGTTGCTTACATTATAGATATAATGTAATTCAGTTGGATGAGGACAGTGATAATCCTTTTGCCTTACTGTCATTAATGGTATTTTTCTCTATCCACTTAATTTGTATTATGCTTGTGATCGAAAATTATAAAATCACTTTATATAGTGTCTTTATAGGAGGAGTTATTTTCTTTGTAGGGTTAAGGCTATTTAGTGTTTGGAGAAAAAGTTACAGTCATACAAAAGAATCGTTAAACCAATTTGCACTTTATTATTTAGTTGGTTTGTCCGTTATCTTTCTTTTAACTTTCTTAAGCTTTTTGATTTTTAGCCCAGTGAGACAACTTTTAGGTGTGATCCTCCAAGGGTTGTTTACTATTGTGATGTTGCCTTTGACACCTTTGCTCATTTTAATTGAAAAATATTTGAGTAATTTGTTCAGCGAACCAGCAGAGGAAAGAGAACAGGATATTGTAGCAAATGACGGTATAATGGATGGTTTACGTCAAGATGAATCTGAAGCAATTACTTCGTCATTTCCAATAGAGTGGATCCTATTTGGGGCCTTAGGTATAGTAATACTTTTAATTGTTACTTATATTATCAAAAAGAAAATAGAATTTCCTGTGGAACAACAACGAAATAATTTCATTTATAAAAATGATAATTTGGCTATTCAGGATGAAGAATTATTAAAGCAAAGTACCATTTATAAAGTTGAAGCTTCATTCCTTAGAGAGCTTTACTTTGAATTTGAAAAAGAGGCAACATCATTAGGATACAATAGAGAAATGAGTGAAACTGTTAGGGAATGGTTTAAAAGAATGTCATGGGAGGTAAAAGGTGAATTTTTTTCTACTTATGAAGAAGTAAGATATGGTGGTCACATGGTAGGAGAAGAACAGGCAGATATTTTTATAGAAGAATTGGATAAAATAAAAAAAATTTTAAAAAAAGAGGTTTAAATAAATGTGAGCAGGGCATATTAATAAAGAACACAGCAACATTCTCATTTCCCCCTTTTTAAGGATCATCCACTGGATGGTCCTCTTTTTTTGTCTAAATTTATCATTTGCGTATTAGTTATTGAAATAAATTGCACTTCCCTTTATGAATGGACAGGTTGCTGATCCATTAGAATGATGCAAGGGACAGTTAAGAGACAAAACAGTTGATGATAGTTTATCGTTCGCCCGGATCATCTGCACTTCCGAAAAGTGATATAAAATTTCTCTCTTTTCAATCGTCCCTGCCTTACATCAAAACCAAAATTATGAAATGGATTAATCATTAAAGTGAAATTTTAAATAAATTTGTTTTACTTTTCTGATAAACTGTATTTAATACAAATTATATTGGAGGAGTTATTTATGACGGAGCAACTCAAAATAGGTTTTATTGGCACAGGTGTAATGGGTAAAAGTATAGTTAAGCATTTACTAAAAGCAGGTCATGAGGTTAGTGTATACACAAGAACTAAGGAGAAAGCAGAGGAGTTACTTACTTTAGGAGCAAGGTGGGTATCAAAGCCTAGTGAAGCTGCTAGCAGTGTACAATACCTCTTTACCATGGTTGGCTATCCACACGATGTAGAAGAAGTTTATTTTGGAGAAGAAGGAATATTCTCAATAGAAAACAAAGGGTTAACTGTCATCGATTTAACAACATCCACACCTACTTTAGCAAAAAAAATTGACAATCGCGCTAAGGAGCTAGATATGCAATCCCTAGATGCTCCAGTGTCGGGTGGAGATATAGGTGCTCAATTAGGAAAGCTATCCATTATGTGTGGTGGAGAGAGGGAAACCTTTGACAGATCTTTATCAGTACTGAAGCTATTTGGTGAGACCATTCTACATGAGGGAACTGCGGGCGCTGGACAACATACTAAAATGTGTAACCAAATAACGATTGCATCTAATATGATAGGAGTCTGTGAGGCACTTACATACGGAAAGAAAGCTGGGTTGGAATTAGAACAAGTATTAAGAGCAATTTCTACTGGTGCTGCTGGTTCTTGGTCATTGAGCAATTTAGCACCTCGAATGATTAAAGGTGATTTAGAGCCGGGATTCTTTATCAAGCATTTTGTTAAAGACATGAAAATTGCTTTGGAGGAATCAGAAAGAATGAATTTGACATTACCTGGGTTAGAGTTAGCGAAGTCATTATATGATCAATTAATAAGTGACGGATATGAGGATAAAGGTACTCAAGCACTAATAAAATTATACGAATAATATAGTAATATTTTACCTCTGTATGATACAATTGGTATAATCGTGAGTGTGGAAAGGAAGATTTTTTGTGAATGACCACAAAGGAATATTACTAGAAAGCGGAACCAATGAATTAGAAATTGTAGAGTTTCAAGTAGGTTCAAATAGATTTGGCATTAATGTGATAAAAGTAAAGGAAATTATTCAACCTATTCCGGTTACTTTTATTCCTCTTGCACATCCGCATGTGGAAGGCATTATTCAATTACGAGGTGATGTTCTACCCGTGATAAATATGAGTAAAGTTTTAGGTTTGCCCATGCAATCTACAAGTGAGCAACAAAAATATGTTGTTGCAGAATTTAATAAACAAAAGGCTGTATTTCACGTAGACAATGTAACTCAAATACATCGTATATCATGGGATCAAATAGAAAAGCCTGGTTCCCTATATCAAGGAGGATCTTCCCACGTAATAGGAGTTATTAAAAGAGACGAAGACATGCTCTTATTATTAGACTTTGAAAGAATTATTGTGGATATAAATCCTGAATCAGGAATGAGTATAGATTCGGTGAAGAAATTAGGCCCAAGAGAAAGATCTAACAAAAAAATTGTAATTGCAGAAGATTCACCTTTGTTAAGGAAATTATTGCATGATACTATGCATGAGGCGGGTTATGTAAACCTCGAGTTCTTTGAGAATGGGAAGGATACTTTAGCATACCTAGAGGAATTAGAGAAAGTCTCTCCAGATGTATCGGAACATGTTCAAATGATTGTAACCGATATTGAGATGCCACAGATGGATGGGCATGCTTTGACAAAATCCATTAAAACCAATAGTAATTTAGCCAAACTGCCAGTAGTCATTTTTTCAAGTCTGATTACAGACGACCTTAGACACAAAGGTGACTTAGTAGGAGCAGAAGATCAAGTTAGTAAACCAGAAATTACTGAACTAGTTTTAAAAATTGATAAATATATACTGTAACAATATATAGAAATTAAAAGAGGGATTCTCAAAGCTAATGCTAGCTATGAGAATCCCTCTCCATAATATTAAATCAAATATACACTACTCAGCGTTAAAATAGGGTTAGGTAACTAGAACATTATAAGGAAGAAGAAATACACTTTTTTGACTGATAAAAGTGTTTGCTTCTACGAAATTTTATCGATCTAGGTAAGATTTCATCTTACTTGGGCGTCTATTGGAAACACGAGCAAACTTCGCAGTACAAGATGTAGAGTGATTAGTGGACTTGCTTTTAGTAGCTTTGGGAGGTCCTATATAATCGGTTAATAATTGTTTAGCCATTCTTATACTCATTTTCCTGATAGGGTTTCTATAAGTATCATCTAAATGACCGAGATGTGGTAATGTTTTAAAATCTTCTTTAACCGGAAGAAGGTGGAAATAATAGTCAGCACACTGAACTAAAACGGAGGATTGCTGTTGGCTATTTCTAGGATTACGCACAAAATGAAGACCAATTTTACTAGCTTTTTTTTCTGTAATCATTTTTTGAATAGCTAATTTTTTCAGCTCATAAAGGGGCTTGTTGTCTATAGCAGTTTTTGCATGTCTATTAACTGTATATATTGCAGTCGCTAACTGCTTGTCTGATTCAGTAGTCATAATAAGTACACTCCTTTCTTTTACTCTTACTATACATACTATCATACCAACTAATGACCTAATTGTGTACACAAATCAAAAAAATATTATATAAAAATATTTATTAGTATTTTTATTAAAAATTACCATTATTTGACGATACAAAAGAGAGTACAGTGTGTTGATTTTTGCAATATGTCTTATACGAGGCTATGGAGGCTAACATGAACAATTACGAACAGCTTAAGATGGATGATTACTTAGCAGATATGATTCATGAACAACCCAACCTGATCACTTGCCTATTGCAAAAAAAGGAAGATGGTTCTCATGTAATTATTTATACAAATAAAAGTGCCAACAAATTTTTAAAAAGTGCGATAAATTTAAATAATTTCACGCAAGAATTATGGATTCAATTAGAACCACTTTTTGTAGAAGAGGCCAAGCAGAAAGTCTACCATAACTTTGACATTATATTAAATGACCAAGTTTATACATTTGATATTACAATAGCGCCAATGGGAGAAAAAACAAGAGGGATATATGGTTTGTTGATGGTTGATCAAACGGCTAAACCCCATTTTGATCCCTTGCTAGAGGTTCAAGAAAAATATCATTCGTTAATAGAACACAATCTAGACACCATATTAGTTATTGACCAAGAAGGTAAAATTCAATACGCAAATAAAATAATAAATACAGTTTATGGATATAAGTCGAATGAGTTATTAAATATACCATTTGAAACATTTGTAGGAGAAGAATCTCTGTGGAACTTCCGCAATATCATGAGCCATGTAAAGACGGGCAAAGCTACCGAAATGCAGAATTGCTTGATACAACATGAAAAAGGCCATTTTATAAGTACAGATCTAAAAGCAATTCCTATAGTAATTGGTGGAAGTGTAAGTGGACTTCATATAGTTCTGCGAAATACGGTAAGTGATACAGAGGAGCAGGAGCAACTATTCTATCTTGTTTACCATGATCATTTGACGGGCTTATGGAATAGAAGAGCATTAAAAGAACACTTACATGAAAATATTAAAGACGCTCAAAAAACAAATAGTGAAATATCTATTATACGAATTGACCTTGATCGATTTAAATTAATAAATGAATCATTGGGTTATACATATGGTGATGAGTTACTAAAAAAAATTGCAGATCGTTTAAGTTTATATATTGATAAGGCGAGTAATTTATATAGGCAAAGTGGAGATGAATTTGTTTTTTTATTAAAGGGAAAAACAAAGGAAGATACTAGTGCATTTGCGGAAAGTATATTAACGGAACTTGCCAAACCGATTTATTTAGATCATCAAGAGTATTTTGGTACAGCCTCTATAGGAATATCGATGTTCCCTTATGATGGAGAAAAAAGAGATGAGTTATTGTTAAAGGCTGATCAGGCTTTATATGTGGCAAAAGATAGAGGAAGAGCTCATTATCGATATTTTCAGGAACAGATGAATTTATCTTTTCCAAATGCAGCATTGATGGAATCACATTTAAGAAGAGCAATTGAAAAAGACGAGTTGTCTATACATTATCAGCCACAGGTCAATCTATTGACTGGTGAGATAAATTCATTCGAGGCTTTGCTACGTTGGAATAATCGCAAGTTTGGATATGTCTCTCCTATGCAATTTATCCCTCTAGCAGAAAAGTCAGGAATCATATTCAAGCTCGGAGATTGGGTTTTAGATGAGGTTTGTAGACAGTTAAAGCAATGGCAAGATAAGGGCTTCCGAATGGCGAGAGTTGCAGTCAACATTTCACCTCAACAATTTAAACAAGATAATTTTGCTTTTAAGATTAGAGATAAAATTAAAAAATTCAATATACTTGCCTCTTCTTTAGAGGTAGAAATTACAGAAAGTGCGATGACCGACTTGCAGAATACTTTCACTATTCTAAAAGAATTGAAGGATATTGGAGTCGTTATTTCAATTGATGATTTTGGAACCGGTTATTCCTCACTGAGTTATTTAAGAAAGTATCCAATCGACATTATAAAGATAGATCAGTCCTTTATAAAAGACATGGAAACCGACGAAAAAAGCGCTGCTATTGCAACGACGATTATTCGTTTAGCTCATAGCTTAGGCATGGAAGTAATCGCTGAAGGAGTAGAAAAAGATACCCAGGTGGAAATCTTAAAAGCAGCGAACTGTCAAAAAGCTCAAGGATTCTTTTTTAGTCGCCCTATCCCAATAGAGGATATTAACAAATCATATATGAATTATCAATAATCATTGTAGACCCATGAGAGAGCACAAAGGCTTTTCTACGGGTCTTTTTTTATTAGTATAGACTCTATCAAGCCATAGTGCTTTTCTTATAAGGGTATGATAAAATATTGAGTGAATGTTCATTCAATTTTAAAAGGGGTGTGTTTTCATTGTTATTAAAGGGGAAAACGATTATTGTCACTGGTGGTTCTAATGGGATGGGTAAATATATGGCGATGGCTTTCGTAGCCGAAGGGGCAAATGTCGTCATTACTGGTAGGGATAAGGAAAAGCTAGATAATGCAAAATTAGAGATCGCTCAGAATGGGGAACAAGTGGAAGTATTTCAAATGGATGTACGAGATCCTGAGCATGTTGCAGCAATGGTTGAGTTTACGGATAAGGCATTTGGTAGCATCGATGGCCTAGTCAATAACGCAGCAGGCAACTTTATTGTCGAGACTTCGAAGCTTTCGCCAAATGGTTGGAAGGCTGTAATCGATATTGTACTAAACGGTACCTTCTATTGTTCAAATGCTGTAGGTAACTATTGGATAAATAAAGGAACGAAAGGTTCTATTATTAATATGCTTGCAACCTATGCTTGGGGAGCAGGGGCTGGGGTAGCTCATTCTGCTGCCGCGAAAGCAGGCGTGATGTCCTTAACAAGAACACTAGCTGTGGAGTGGGGAAGTAAATACGGTATACGAGTTAATGGAATTGCCCCAGGTCCAATTGAACGCACGGGTGGAGCAGGGAAGCTTTGGGAATCAGAAGAAGCTGCTAAAAGAACAATTCAAGCGGTTCCTCTAAAGCGTTTAGGTAAACCAGAAGAAATAGGCGATCTTGCAACATTCATGATGTCAGACAAAGCTGCTTATATGAATGGAGAAATAGTAACGCTAGACGGTGGACAATGGTTAAATCAATTTCCATTTTAAAATAAATGTTAACTTCATCTGAAAATGATGAATTCCATAAAAAATAATAGCGGGCATGTAAAGTATTGCGCTAAATTCCTCGTATACCGAAACATCTTTAGAGATGTTTGATTAGCGATGTCCTCATTTGAATTTAAAAATAATGAGATGTTGTAAGCGATTTCATAGTTTTTTATTCCTTTCATATGCTATCATAGTTTTATAGGTTGTGTTTTCCAATTAGGAAAACAGACAAAGGAGTAGGATTCAATGATATTTGTAAGTAGTAAGGACTTTTTGCAAATTCCTATTAAGGATTACATTATTTCAGCAGATAAGGTTGCTCATGTGCAATTAGGAAATAATGCAGAACATGCATTG
Source organism: Psychrobacillus sp. BL-248-WT-3 (assembly GCF_012843435.1). GTDB lineage: Bacteria > Bacillota > Bacilli > Bacillales_A > Planococcaceae > Psychrobacillus. Next base: position 47,340 of record NZ_JABAFC010000005.1, read on the forward strand.
CTTGTGTTAACAAAGACGGGTTATTCTTCAATCCCAGTCCTAGACGTAAAGTATCGTCTGCAAGGACTTGTTAGTACTCAACAAATTACAGATGAAATACTTGGACTTGAACATATTGAATATGAACGATTACCTGATTTAAAGGTTGATCAAATTATGAAAAAGGATATTGCTTCTATTCACGTGAATGAAAAATTTCAAAAAGGTTTAGATCTCTTAGTCAATAACCCATATGTATGTGTTGTAGATGATGAGGGTACTTTTATCGGTATTTTAACAAGAAGAGTTATTTTAAAGCAGATGAAAAAGTATTTATACCAATCCCAGGAACCTCAAGAATGATCTAATATAAATAGCTGTAGCTAAGCATAATAATAAGACACTTACTGGTTGGGTTGAACAGTAAGTGTCTTATTTTGTGGGCAAAATAATTGGAGGTATTTAGATTTCATTCAAATTTCTTAAGTCGCACCCTGTAGCTACGATAAAAAAGAATAAAATACTCGTGTTTGGTTGAAAAAAATTCCCTATTTCTCTTTCCGTACGATTGTTATGACTTTAGAATTAAATTAGATTACTTAATAAAAGAAATAAAGTATACAATTAAGATGACTAAGTACTATACCGATAAAGTAATCTCAATTGTAAGGAGTAAAATGGAATAATTATGACGAGATGAATGAGAGAGATAAGTCCTGCAGTAAGTATAGATACATGCTTGTAAATTCTCCTGTGGAACATGAACCCATTGAAATAGTAACCAAACTTAAAGAAAGAGGGTCAATAAATGAATTCAGATTATCTTATTATCAAAACATTAGCTGAAGAACAAAATATGCGTAAGGCTGCAGAGCGACTTTTTCTTTCTCAACCAGCTTTATCCTTACGTCTGCAAACCATTGAAAAGGAATGGCAAACAAAGTTATTCTTAAGATCTCAAAAGGGTCTAACAGCTACTCCTGAGGGAGAACTTGTTATTGAATTTGCTAACAGTATACTCCAGCAAAGAGAAGAACTTTTTGAGACTTTACAATCTTTAAGCTCTAAGGTGCATGGAACATTAAAAATTGCGTGTGCCTCTATAGTAGGTCAAAATTGGCTCCCAAAGGTGTTAAAGGATTTTGTCCAAACGTATCCAGAGGCTAAGGTTTCTTTGTTAACCGGTTGGAGTTCAGAAATTGTGAAAGCCATTTATGATGGAGAAGCTCAAATAGGCATTGTTCGAGGCCAAACGGATTGGAAAGGGAGCAAAATGCACTTATTTAGAGATACTCTGTATTTAGTAGACAAAGAAATGACCAGCATAGATGATGTGCTAACAACAGAAAAGCCTTTTATCCAATTTAAAAGTGATTCGAACTATTATCAAGAAATTCAGCAGTGGTGGCAGAAACACTTTTCTGTAAACCCGAAGCGTCAAATAATTGTAGATCAAATTGAAACGTGCAAGCAAATGGCTTTAAACGGTATTGGATATGCTATTTTACCTTCCATTACACTGACAGGCCATGAGGATGTAAATAAGATCCCGTTAACTAATAATGAAGAAGAGTTTGAACTTACAAGGGATACTTGGTTAATCGGGTATGACAGCTCATTTGAACTTCCACAAGTTGAGGCATTTGTAAAAATTGTGAATGAGCATGCGAAGAAATTCCACTAAAGGAACTTTTTTGGGTGAGAAACGTACTAAAAGATATAAATAATAGGAGGGAAATAATATGCAGATACGCAAGTTTGCTTTGGCAATCGCAGCACTTTTTATCATTTTTTGTATTCAGCCTTTAGATGCCTCAGCAGCTCCAAGCTTAAAGGTCAAGACTACTCTAGGTTTTGACGGTAAGGCAAAGTACGGAGAGGGACTTCCAATAACGATCACTGTAGAAAATTCAGGTGATGCTTTTTCGGGGGATATCGTGCTTGATATGTTCGAATCTTATAATTTAGGCAATGGACAGGCAATTCCATTTGAAATTGGTGCTAAAGAAACAAAGACAGTTCAAATTGCCGCTTCGGGATTAAGTGACGACTATTTATACTCCAACTCCAATACAAAGCTTGTACACTTTTATGAAGGGGGCTGGGAAAAGGGGAAATCGATTGACTATAAAGGCTCCAAGAATTTAAAAGTAAACTTTATGGACCCATCCACGACTTTTTATTTGACTATGACTAATAGTGCCGACCGTTTAACTTTTTTAAATGGTTTTAAACAATCGAATAGTCAAGTAGTCCATTTAAGTCAGTTAAGTGACTTCACTTATCCGACGGAAGGTATAGCTTGGCAGATGGCAGATTACATATTTATAGATGAGTATGTGTTGGCAGACCTTTCTAATAGTCAGCAACAGGCACTAGTTGATTATGTTAGTTCAGGGGGAAATATTATTGCTGGGGCATCCGATAATACTTCCGCAGAACTTGGATTATTAGCAGAATACTTACCTTTCCAATTGCAATCGACCACCAAAAGTCTCTCACCCCAAACAGTAAGCTCTATAACTGGAGAAAAGGTATTATCAAATGATTTAACTGTATATGAGGCTACTTTAACTGAAGGTTCACAGCCCTTAATTAATTTAGAGGGAACATTACTGGCTGGCCAAAAAAAGTTAGGAAAAGGGGCAATTATACAAACAACCTTTTCTTTAGGTGATACCCCTCTCGCAAAAGACGAAGCGTATCCAGAGTTAATGAAAAAGATACTGAATCCAATAAAAACGCAATCTAATAATTATATGTATGGAAATAACCTAAAGGATCAATTAGTTCACGATATTGGTAACACCAATTCTCTTTTTGCTTCTTTCAAAGTATCGACTCCTTTAATGATAGGAATTGTAATCATTTATATGCTTTTAGTAGGTCCTTTACTTTACCTCATATTGAAGAGAAAAGATAAAAGAGAATATGCGTGGGGCATTATTCCGTTACTTGCTATTATAACTTCCGCTGCCATATTCGGTTACGGTGCAAAGGATCGCATTGCCAAGCCACAAGTTCAACAATCCTCGTTTTTATATGTGAATGAAGATAGCAGTCTTAGTGGGTATTATGCAGAATCGATATTAAGTAACAAAGGGGGAGAGTTTGCTTTTACGTCTCCAAATAGTACGTCTATGGTTGCAAATAGAGCGTACAACTCCTTTACAGGCGAAACCGTTAACATTCATGAAAACGTAATACTTGAGAAGAGTGCTTCAAACTCAGAGCTAACATTCCGAGATCTTGGATATTGGTCTGTTTCTTCTTTTTACGGAGAAACATATATTCCTGAGGTAGGTAAAATAGATTCGAATCTTCGAGTTGAGGCAAGTAAACTATCAGGTACTATAACCAATAGCTTCCCGTTTGCACTTAAAGACGTTTCTATCTGGTCTGGTTCCAAATTAATAAAGCTAGGAGACTTAGAGCCTGGGGGACAAATGGAAGTCAATAAGGACATAGGATCGATTATGCTAAGTCCAACTTCTAATCCTTATATTAATAATGGTGGTAGCTGGGGCCAGAATGCTGCGAATCAAGACGATTTAATAACACAACGTAAAAAGTCTCTGTATTCGACGAGTAAAACTATGGAACAACAAGCAGCCAAACCTGCTATTACTGCATTCGTGGAGGATAATGTACTACCAATTGAGCTGAAAGATAAAAAGGTAGAAATGTCTGCACTTCATTTGTTGATACAACCATTTGAGGCAGAAACTATTATATCAGGTGATTTTACACTTCCTTCCACGAGCTTTACGGTTAATCTGGAAGCAGATGCTATGGGTAAATACATGGAACCAATGGAAAATAGTAACTTCGAGTGGTATTTAGATGACGGAGAATACATTACGTCATGGAAGCTACCAGAAACTATAGCAGTAGAAGACGTAACTTATACCCAATTACAAATAGCTAATACGGATCGAAACTCGCAAACAATCGAGCTATGGAATAATAAATCAGAAACATATGAGCCAGTAGATGAAAGCAGATTTACTATAAAAGAAAATATTTCCAATTATATTAACAAAGATGGAGTAATTATATATAAATTGACGAAGGACTCTATTGATGGAAATTCTTATACACGACTTCCAGAGGTTCGCATGAAAGGGGAGGTTAAGTAATGATTGAGATTAAGGGATTAACTAAAAAATATGGCTCTTTTTACGCTTTGAATGATTTAAATTTAACTTTACACGAGGGCACTGTTTTTGGATTTGTAGGAGCAAATGGTGCAGGCAAATCTACAACCTTTTCTATTCTTGCTACTCTATTACAACCAACTTCGGGGGAAGCTTTTGTTAATGGTAAAAGTGTTAAGACAGACCCTCACGAGGTTAGAAAACAGATTGGCTATATGCCCGATTTTTTCGGAGTTTACGATCAACTAAAAGCGAATGAATATTTGGATTTTTATGGTGCTTCCTATGGTATTCCAGAGGCTGAAAGAGCGGTTTTAATACCTCAGCTACTTGAATTAGTGAACTTAACACATAAGCGTTATGCATATGTAGATCTTCTTTCTCGAGGGATGAAACAGCGTTTATGCCTAGCTAGGGCATTGATCCATGATCCAAAGGTATTGATATTAGACGAACCAGCATCTGGCCTAGATCCACGTGCACGTATCGAAATGAGAGATATATTAAGACAGTTGAAGGAAATGGGAAAAACCATTTTAATTTCTTCTCATATATTACCCGAGCTCGCTGAAATGTGTGATGAGATTGGAGTCATTGACGGTGGTAGGCTAATTGCTCATGGCTCGGTACAAGAAATACAAGCTCAGCTTGCTGGTGAAAGACGTATTACTGTCAAAGTAAAAGGATTGCTTGAAAATGCAGCCACTTTCTTTGAGGAGGACCCTTTTGCATCTAAGGTAGAGAGCCACCCAGAGAAAAATGCTATTACGTTTAGCTATAGAGGATCAGAAGAAGACCAGATTAATTTACTTAAAAAGGCAGTAGAACAAAGCTTGAAAATCATATCTTTTGCTGAAACAGAAACAGATTTAGAAGATGTATTTATGGAAATTACGAAGGGGGCGAAGTAAGTTGAAGCAAGCTTTAAATAATCCGGTGCTTATAAAAGAGATTAAACTACGCTTTCGCTCTCTGAAAAGCTTTACAGGTATATTATTTTATCTCATTGCTATGTCAATTTTTGTATTTGGTTTTATCCTATTAACGACCTCATTTACAGGCACAGGGTATTTTAGACCAGAAGAAAGTTTCTTTATGTTTGTGATGCTTACCTATATTCAGCTCGGTCTTATTCTTTTCATCACACCAGGTCTTACAGCTGGAGCTATTAGCTCGGAGCGTGAGAAGCAAACCTTGAATATATTGTTAACAACATCTCAAACCTCTTTTCAAATTATTATAGGAAAGCTTTCTTCATCTATTGCTTTTTTATTGTTACTTTTAGTCGCAGGCTTGCCTGTCTATAGCTTCGTATTCCTATTTGGTGGAGTTTCACCTGGACAGCTTGGCTTAATCTTTTTATTTTTCTTCATAACTATGATGGCAATTGGCAGTATAGGCATTATGTATTCCACTATTATTAGGAAAACAATTGTCTCTATGATTGCTACCTATGGGACGATGATTTTTTTTGCAGGGGTAACTGGATTTATTTATCTAGTCCTTACTGGTATGAACAGTATGGCTACGGGAGCACTAGCAACTTCTCCTCAGCCAATAGCTCATTTTTTTGCAACGATCAATCCAGTTGTCCTAATGTTAAATTTAACAATGTCCAGTTCTGAAAGCTTTATCGGTCAAACAACTAATATAAACTTTCCAATATGGGCAGGATATGCAATTTTTTATGTATTACTAACCGTACTAGCAATTTTTATAGCTGTAAGAAAATTACGTGTAAATATGAAGAAATCTAAGTGAGGAGTACTATAAATGGAGAACAATAACAGATTAATCCAGTGGATTAAAAAAGCTAAATATAGCCTAGTAATTGAACACTATTTTAGAATGCTTCAAGGAGCTCTATTTTACGGATTTCTTTCTGTTGCTATCATTTTCCTAATATCTCGCTTGTTTGTCTTACCATATTACACAATTTATGCCTGGTCTTTAGCATCTCTTGTTTTTGCCATTTTTTTAGGATGGGCATTTTGGAAAAGACCAAAGGAGGAAATAGCTCTTCGACAGTTGGATGCTTATTTCCCTGATAATGTTCTAATGACTGCCGTTTCATTTATGCATAATAAAAGCCCCCTCGCTCAAGGTATTTTGCGCAAAGCTGAAACTAGTGGGGGAGTAGCTTTTGAGGCATTTAAAAAAAGAAAAAAGAATTATTTTGAAGTAAAATGGATGGTCGGGTTAATAATGTCATGTGCGGCGATTCTTTTGTTATACACGTTTCCCGCGACTACTCAATTAGAAGCAAAAGATATTGAACAAGAAAAACAAATAATAAGTGATATAAAGAAGGAAGTAGAGAAACTAGAGAAAAAAGATTTATCTAAAGCAGTAAAAAAGGATTTAGAGGAATTAAGGGAATCATTGAAGGATACAGAACTTGCTGAAGAAGCATTGAGAGAACTTATAAAAAAACAAAAGGAGCTTGCTCTTAAGGAACAAAAACTAGAAGAAAAGAAAAATATGGCTAACTCAGATGGATCAGAGGGAGCCTCTTTAAACGAAGCGGAGTTAAAAGAGCTTGCTTCCTTAAAGGAGTCTAATAGCGCATTGGCAAAAAGTTCAGCATCTGCTCACTCTACTCTAAGTAAAATGGGGAAAAAGCTTCCATTTTCCTCGAACAATATAGCACAAGGTAATACAAATTCAAATAATAACAGTAACAATAACCAGCAAGGCCAAGGACAGCAAGGTCAAGGCCAACAAGGTCAAGGACAGCAAGGTCAAGGCCAACAAGGCCAGGGTCAAGGTCAAGGACAACAAGGCCAGGGGCAAGGTCAAGGCCAGGGGCAAGGTCAAGGTCAGGGTCAAGGTCAAGGCCAAGGCCAAGGGCAGGGGCAAGGTCAAGGCCAAGGCCAAGGTTCAGGAGGACAAGGCGCTGGTAAGGGTTCTGGAGGAAGGGACCTCCTTTCTATTCCATCTAGAATAGGTGGTACTGGAGATACGAGTGTAGACAGTGGAAGCCTTGGCGAGGGTGACTCTTCTAGTGAAGAGCCAGCAGAAGCACCAACAACTAGAGGTACGGTTAAATCATACGAGGAAGTCATCAATGAATACACGGACTCCTATTTAAAGAGTTCGGAAAGAATGCAGCTCCCTTCTGATTTACAGAGGATTGTTCAGGATTATTTCTCATCCGTAGAAAATAACGATTAATGGAGGAAACTATGGAGTTAACAACTGAAGACTATATCAATATGAGTAAACGTTTAGAAACAGTTCGCCAGGAAATAGGTCAATTTATTGTTGGACAAAAAGAGGCAGTAGAATTTTCTATTTATTGTGTTTTAGCAGATGGTCATGCACTTTTAGAGGGATTGCCAGGACTTGGGAAGACTATGCTTATCCGTACAGTTTCTGAAGTACTTGACCTTTCCTTTTCACGTATTCAGTTCACCCCTGACCTCATGCCATCTGATATTACGGGGACTAGTATGATCGAACGATTAGAGAGCGGAAAACAACAATTTAGTTTTCAAAAAGGACCTATATTCAGTCAGATGGTTTTAGCAGATGAAATAAATCGTGCAACTCCTAAAACTCAAAGTGCCCTCTTAGAGGCGATGGGAGAGAAGACTGTTACGGTCCTCGGAGACACCAAGAAGATGGATCGACCATTTTTTGTATTAGCAACACAGAATCCAATTGAAATGGAAGGGACTTATCCATTGCCAGAAGCACAAATGGATCGATTTTTATGTAAGATAATTGTTTCCTATCCAACTAAAGATGAGTTAATAGAAATTACAAAGAGAACTACGGGAAGCCAAGATATTCGTTTGAACAAAGTAATGAATGCAGAAGATCTGATTATTGCTCAACAAATGGTTAAGGAAGTATTGATTGCGGATGACATGTTAGAGTATGCAGTTGATCTTATTGCAGCTACTCACCCGGAATCTTCTGTCGTCCCAGAAGTTCAGCAATATGTTCAATATGGGAGCGGCCCTCGTGGTTTGCAAAGCCTTATTAAACTAGCAAAAGCAAGAGCCTTGGTTTCAGGACGTTATCACGTTTCGATAGCTGATATTAAAACCGTAGTAAAGCCTGTACTAAGACATCGTTTGTTGCTTAACTATGAGGGGGAAGCAGAAGGTAAAAGTACGGATGACTTAATTGAAATTATTTTACAAACAGTGAAGCAAGGACAAAGTGTATGAGTAAGGATTACTTGATCCCAAAAGATTGGACTGGAAAGCTAAGTCGATTGTCTATAGCAACCAAATCTAAACTACGTGGACAGCATAAAGGGTCTCATCGCTCCCAAAGATTCGGTGCTTCTCTAGACTTCTCAGATTTCAGGGAATACACGCCTGGAGATGATGTTCGTCAAATTGACTGGAATGTTTATGCTAGAACAGATAAGTATTTTATCAAACGTTTTTTAGATGAACAGGAAATGAGAGTACATATTCTACTTGACTCCTCAAAATCGATGGGAGAAAAAGTAAAATGGAATTTTGCTAGGCAATTAGCAGCTTCCCTAGGTATCCTTGTACTTCAAAGAGATGATCGACTTACCTTTTCCATGGTTTCAAATGAAAAAGTTCCTCCTTTCAGAAGAAAAGGGGCAACCTACCGTAAAGCGTTTGCACAAGTAATAACCGATTTGAATCCGCCGTCTATGGTAGACTCCTTTGCTAAAAATGCAATCTCCTTTCTGCCGAAAGACAGTACTGTATTATTCCTTATTACGGATTGCTTGGAGGACATAGAGCATTTAAGAACTCTTATACAAAAACTACCTCGCTTTGCGGGTGATATACGACTGTTACAAATTGTTACGAATGAGGAGTTAACCCCTTCTTTTTCTGGTGATATGCAGTTGGAGGATGTAGAAACCGCTCAACAATTAAATATATCTATGTCTTCCAGAGTAATAGATTCCTACAATGAGGAAAGAAAGCTGCATCAACTTGCTTTAGAAAAGTTATGTAGTAAATTCGGTATCAAACTAATACAGGTCAATGCAGATGAGGGCATTTCTCATGTCCTATTTCATCAACTACTAAGAGCAAATTGGGTGCAGTGAGGTGAGTACATTTGGGTTTTAGTCAATTACCATATTTATGGACAGCAATATTTCCAGTAGTTGTTCTCCTTTATTATTTCTTCCGAAAAAAATATAGGAAGCAATCTGTTTCATCTACGCTTTTTTGGGAGGAAGTAATGAAAGAAACGAGGGCCTCTCCTTATTTACAGCACCTTCAAAAAAATGCCTTATTTTATCTTCAGATGTTAGCGATGATTTTACTTGTTCTTGCACTGATTCAGCCTTATTGGAAAAAAGAAGCACTTGCAGGAGAGCAGGTTATCTTTGTCGTAGATACATCCGCTAGTATCGAAGTAAATATTAATAATACGAATTTATTTGACCTTCATAAACAAGAAATGCTTGATATGATTGAGCAGTTATCTGGTAAGCCATTCACCCTTATTACTACAGGAAATGAACCAACTGCTGTATTAAAACAAGAAACAAATATAAATCATATAAAAAATGAAATAAATAAATTAGAAGTGACATATGAGGATGAGGCATTTTCCAAAACACTAGATTTTGCTCAATCTTTTTTTCAAACGAAAGATACTTCGGTTTATGTATTCACGGACAAGCTTGATCAACAGACACTACCCCTACACTATGAAAATGTCAGTTGGAATGTTATTGGACAGCCAGCGGAAGTGGATAATATATCCATTAAACGTTTTGGGGCTACAAAGATGAAAAACGGAACTTCAGCATTGGTCCAAATTGACAATCAAACGAACGAAGAACAAAATGCCTCTTTAACCGTATCAAATGGAGAGAAGGATATTATAAAAGAGGCGGTTATTTTGCCACCTAGAGAAACGGTGACTCTTTCTTTTAATGAGTTGGAGGAGGCAAGCTTTCTTAAAGCTACTATTGATGTTTCTGATGATTATCTCCTAGATAATGAAATGGTTGTATTTATGCAAGACCAGCTTTCTAAGATTTACATAGATAGCTCGCTACATACATTGGTTCGTACGGCATTTCAATCACTAGGGATTGAAATGAGCAGTATACCATCGGAGCAGGTAAGCTTAGTAAAAGAAGAAGGTATTCTCGCTACCAATCAGTTTGGTTTGATAAATCAAATGGAAAGACCAGCCTTATTTATTGGAAGAAATGATGTGACGCCAATCGAAGTGAACGGTAATGTTCAAACTGTGGAGCACCCGTTATTTTCTTTTGCTGATTTATCGGATATTTATGTGAGCAGTGTATACCCAGGAGTAGAAGGCTATTCTACAATTGCAACGGTCGATAATAAGCCCTTTATACAGGTATCACCCAAAGGCGATGTAGTCGTGCTTTCCGATATACAAATGACTGATTGGCCATTAAGTCCTTCCTTCCCATTATTTATGTGGAGCGTAAAAGAACAGCTATCCAATAGTAATCTATATTTAGGAACATTTACTCCAAATGAAAGAAAACCTCAATCGTTAGGCAGTACGACGAACGAATGGGAAATATATACGATGGAGGACTCCTATTTATATTCTATTGAAAATGGAGGAGCCTTTATGGCACCAAGGGAGCCCGGTGTGTATGTTATACGTTCAGGTGAAAAAGAAAAATACTTTACGGTAGCATTATCACAAAAAGAAAAAGAAATTTCCAAAGGAGCTTCTTATTCCATTGGTGCTCAGAAAACAGATAAGCAATCCGAGAATCATGAACAATTTTCGCTAGTTCCATTTCTAATTGTTTTATTGCTCTTGTTGTTTGTTATCGAGTGGGAGGTGCAAAGACGTCGTGGATTTACGAGTTGATCAACCACTATTGCTATTAATATCACTACCTATTCTTATTTATTTTATATGGATATGGAATAAAGACAGAAAGCATTGGAAGAAGGAAGGTCTTGTAGTTTTCTTTATCCGCCTGCTTGCTATTTTTTGTTTAATACTTGGTCTTACGAATCCGTATCTATTAATGCCGATCAAAGAGGAACAGGTAGTTTTCCTTATTGATCGTTCTGCTTCTGTTCAAGGTACGGAACAACAGGTTTCTGAGTGGATTGAAAAAAGCTTAGATGCTCAAACAGACAAACATCTAGTTGGAGTTTATTCTTTCGCTGAGAATTTTCAGTCAGAGATAGCATTAACGAATGAGGATATAAAGCTACCTGTCTTCAGCCCAATGGATTTACCTGGTAATACAGATATAGCTAAAGCGTTGCAATTATCTACTGGAATAATTGATCCCAACAAAGCTACACGAATTGTTCTCTTTACCGATGGAATTGAAACAAGTGGCTCGGTGGCAGACGAACTCATGAAAATGACAGGTAGTAATGTAACTGTTGATGTGGTGGAGCTTGAGAGAATATCATCAGAGGATGTAGCGATTACTACATTTGAGACACCACCTGTAGCCTTTGAAGGAGAACAACAGCAGCTAAATGTAGAGTTAGAGGCTACTAAGGCAACTAATGCAGAGCTATTACTTTATCAAAACGATGAATTACTATCTAGAGAACAAGTATCCTTAGAACAGGGCTCCAATAGTTTTACATTCCGTAACACGTCTAAGGGTGAAGGTCTGTTGAAATATGACGTACAGGTGATCGTTCAAGGGGATGCTTTAATCGAGAACAATAAGCTTACGAGTGTTACGAATGTAGAGAACTCTCCAAGACTGCTGATTGTCACTAATGAGGATGCTACAACTAATATTACTCAAGTAATTGACCAAGAGGCAATTACTACAGATGTTATCTCTGCTAGTTCCTTGCCATATGATTTATCAAATTATCTAGCCTATGATGCAATTATTTTCGACAATGTTCCAGGGCATCTTGTTGGAGAGCAAAAAATGAACGTCATCGAACAGGCAGTCAAAAATTTTGGTACTGGATTTATGATGGTTGGCGGACAAAATAGCTTTGGACTAGGGGGATATTTTAAAACACCTATAGAAAAGTTATTACCCGTTGAGATGGAAGTGAAAGGGAAGCAACAATTACCTTCATTAGGACTTATTATAGTGATGGATAGGTCAGGAAGTATGGCTGGCTCTAAAATGGAGTATGCAAAGGAGGCCGCTGCTCGTTCGGTTGAAATGCTAAGAGATGATGATCATTTAGGCTTCATAGCCTTTGATGATAAACCATGGCAGATCATTGAAACAGAGCCACTCACAGACAGGGAAGACGCGGTTGAAAAGATCCTTTCTGTAGGCGCAGGGGGAGGAACTGAAATATATTCAAGCCTTGCGCAAGCATACGAGCAGTTACAACCATTGAAGCTACAACGAAAGCATATCATCTTACTGACAGATGGCCAGTCAAGCTCGTCTAATGACTATCAAACTTTAATAGAAGATGGAAAAGAGAACAATATAACTGTTTCCACTGTAGCGGTTGGTCAGGATGCAGACCGTGCTTTATTAGAAAGCCTTGCAGAAATGGGAGGTGGAACTTTTTATGAAGTACAGGATGAATCTACCATTCCAGCGATTATGTCTACTGAAACGGCGATCATCTCCAGAACCTATATAGAGGATAATCCGTTTTACCCTACTATTTATGGAGACCCGACCTGGTCTAGTTTGTTTGTGGAAGGAGTTCCACAGATGAATGCATATATTGCAACCACTGCAAAACAAACTGCAAATGTTATTGCACAAAGTGAGAAGGAAGATCCAGTTTTAGCTGAATGGATGTATGGGTTGGGAAGAACACTTGCCTTTACTTCTGATTCTACTGGTGCCTGGAGTGGAGATTTTGCTCGTTGGAATAATTGGGGAGATTTTTGGAACACAGCAGTCTCTAGAATGCTCCCATCCTATAGTGAAGTGCCATATACGATTCAAAAAGCAAGTGATGGAAGCTATACGGTAACAGATCCATCTGGAAAATCATCCTTTATAGAAGTGGCAGCGGTCAATGAAAAAGGGGAGGAACTAGAAGTAAATTCAGAGCCATTGGCGCCTGGAAAATCACGTGTCACGGTTGAGAGCGAGCCAGGACTTGTATTTTTCCGAGTTTCCAATGAACAGGACGCTGTCTATCAAGCTGGAATATCAATTCCTTATAGTGAAGAATATAAGGTCCAACAGCCAGATGTCCAAAAACTACAGCTTATAACAAATAGAACTGGTGGAGAACTTTTAAGTGAACCAGCAGAGGCGTTTCGAGATATGGATGTCACTAGCTCCGAAAAACAGCCTATTAGACAGATATTAATATTAATTGCGATAATCCTTTTCTTTATCGATATAACAATCAGGAGATTTGGATTTAAACAGCTAATTTTACCATTTAAGAAACCTAAAAAAGCAATTACCCCTTCCACTACAACAAAGTCCAGTAATATGGAAAAGCTAGTGAGAGAAAAGAAAAAACGATAAAATGTAAAAGCGCAACAGAGGCTTGTTTCCTCTGTTGCGCTTTTATCATAGAATGACAGGTTTCTTCTTTTTAACCCAAACAAGTGTAATGACCCAAGTGCAAAGTAAAATTACAGCACCTACTAAAAACGGTATGTTAATATTTACGTCAAATAATATTCCAGCAAGTGCTGGGCCAATCATATTACCTAAGCTCATATAAGCATTATTCATACCAGCAGCAAACCCCTGCTCATTGCCAGCGAGCTTAGAAACGATGGTATTAACAGCTGGTCGAATCAATGTAGTAGCAATCGAGAAGACTGTTGCTAAAAACAAGATAAGCCAAAAGGAATCTACTAAAAAGAATAGAACTAATGAGACGGCTCCCACAACTAAGTTGACAAGAATAACGTTTAATTCACCAAAACGTTTAAATAAGCGATCAATGACAACTGTTTGAATAACCACTCCCACAAATCCACCTACCGTTAAAATAGCGGCTATTCTTTGCGGACTATATTCGTATTTGTGATCTACATATAAAGAAAAGGTTGCCTGGAAGTTGGCGATTCCAAAAGAAAATACAAAAATAATAAATAACATCATAAAGTAAGGTGTATAAATCGAGCTTTTCATTTGAGTAAGAATATTTTCACGTTTTTTTATAGCTGGATTTAAATCAGTTATTACATTTTTAATATCAGGCAAAATGATTAAGGATACTATTGCGGAAAGAAAAGAAACTACCGCGGCCATATAAAATGGAAAGGATAAACTAACTCCTGCTAAAAATCCTCCAATAGCCGGCCCAATCATAAAGCCTAGTGACATGGAAGCTCCAATGAACCCCATACCTTTCCCACGTTCTTCATAACTTGTGATGTCAGCGACAAAGGCCATCGTTGCAGGTACTAAAAATGCTCCTCCAACTCCACCCATAAATCTTGCAATATAGAGCATCCATTCTTGAGTAGCTATCCCAAACCATAATTGTGAAACAGCGAAGATGATCAAGCCAATAATGATCATTTTTTTTCTTCCATGTTTGTCAGATAGTTCACCCGCTAATGGGGAAAATATAAATTGTCCTAAGGCATAGGATGCGATAATAAAACCTAAGGCTTGCCCAGCAACTCCAAAAGTTTCTAAATAAGAAGGCATTACTGGAATAACAATTCCTATCCCTGACATTACAATAAACATATTGAACATCAGAATATATAATGCGAATTTATTTCTTTTCTCTGTCATAACGACTCCTGCTTTCTCTCGTACTATTATTCATCTATCGATAATATCATATTTTCCCATTAATACATACTTTCGTGTCCCGAAAAGTTATACAATTTTCTTCAATTAGAGTACTGTGTAAAATAAATAATAGCAATATAAAGTATTAATGATATAGCTGGTTTAAGCATATACAGAGGACGCTTTCGACGGGGGAAGTGGATAAGTCATCATTCGTCGCGACAATGAACGTAAGAGTAGGATTAGATTGAATGATCTGCAATGATATTTATGAAGACTAATTTTAATAAAAATTGGGAGGTTGTTCAATAAAATAGCTTACTTCGCGCCATAAAAAAAATACCCCCCAACAGGTAAACAGTTTCATCTGTCTACCTATTGGGGAGCATATCAAAATTAATTTCACGTTTTAATTTATAATTAATATGTTGAAATTAATTATCTCCCATTTTAAATTTCAAGAATAATTCATTGTAGTGGCCTAGCATTTCGAGACCTAGATTTTTGTATACTTCTAAATTATCTCTAGCTTCCTCCGTAGGATAGAAACGCTCGTCTGCGATAACCTCTTCATCCATTATTTCCATCGCTTCAGTATTAGGAGTGGAATAACCAACATAATCTGCATTTTGGGCAGCAACCTCTGCATCTAACATGAAGTTAATGAATGCATGAGCACCATCGACATTAGCGGAGGTTTTTGGAATTACCATATTATCAAACCATAAATTAGAGCCTTCTTCAGGAACAGAATAGTCTAGTTCTTCATTTTCCCACATCATGTCAGCAGCTTGTCCAGACCAAGTAAGGGCTACAGCTGCTTCCTCATTTACCATCAGCTGCGTTACTTCATCGCCAATAATAGCCTTTACATTAGGAGTCAAGCCTTGAAGCTTTTCAAGAGCACTTTGAAGCTCATTTTCATCAGTAGAGTTTAAGGAATAACCTAGGCTATTTAATCCCATTCCAATAACCTCACGTGCTCCATCTACTAACAATACTTTGCCTTCTAAGGATGGATCCCATAAATTATCCCAGCTTTCAAATGTTTGTCCCTCCAATAGGGAAGGATTATAAACAATTCCTACTGTTCCCCAAAAATAAGGGATAGAAAACTCATTTTTAGGGTCAAAAGGTAAATCTAAAAAGTAAGGATCCACATTTTGTAGATTCGGTAACTTGGAAGGATCGATTGGCAAGAGTAAATCATTTTCCTTCATTTTTTCAATAGCATACTCTGAAGGGACAGCTATATCATAGGAAGTCCCACCTTGTTCAATTTTTGTCATCATGGCTTCGTTTGAATCAAAGGTTTCATAAACCACACGATATCCGGTTTCTTCTTCAAACTGGTTTATCAACTCAGGATCAATGTATTCTCCCCAGTTAAAGACAGTAACAGTATCACTACCGGCATTATTTGCACTTTTTCCTAAATAATCGTTTGTGATAAATAATACGATACATACAACTATAATGGCTACAGCTGCTCTTACAATCTCTTTCATTTACGTATCCCCATTCCTGTCAGGTTTTTACCGCCTCGTTGGCTAATGAAGTAGTAACCTACAACTAAGAACAATGTTACGATAAAAATAATACCTGAAAGTGCATTTATCGTTAAAGTAATTCCAGCTCGAGCCATGGAGTATATTTCAACAGATAGAGTACTAAAACCATTTCCTGTTACAAAAAAGGTGACTGCAAAATCATCTAAAGAATAAGTAAGTGCCATAAAGAAACCTGCGAAAATACCTGGCTTGATGAAAGGGATGATAACCCTTCTTAAAATGTCTCTTCTAGTTGCACCTAAGTCAGCTGCCGCATCGATTAATGAGCTGTTCATCTCTTGTAGCTTTGGAAGTACCATTAAAACAACAATAGGAATACTAAAAGCAATATGAGAAATAAGCACAGAGGCAAATCCTAGCTTAACGCCCACCATAGTGAAAAGAATTAAAAATGACGCACCAATGACAACGTCAGGACTTACGATTAACACGTTATTTAACGATAAAATCGAATTTCTTAATGATTTGTTTCTAATATAAACGATTCCTAAGGAACCTAGAACTCCAATAGCCGTTGAAATTAAAGCAGATAGTAATGCGACTATAACTGTGTTTATAAGTATCATAATTAAGCGAGTATCAGAAAATACTGCTGCGTAATGCTCCCAAGTAAAGGAGTCAAATTCATTCATCGTACCGCCGCTGTTAAATGAATAGAATATCAAATAAAAAATAGGAGCATAAAGAATGACGAAAATAAGGACTAAATATATTTTTGCTGCCTTACTTGTGTTTCCCATTGGAAGTTGCCCCCTTATCTCTTTGCCCTGTAATAATCATTACGATTACCATGAAGATGATTAAGAATACAGCGATCGTTGAACCCATTCCCCAGTTTTGAGTTACGAGGAATTGTTGCTCAATAGCTGTTCCTAAAGTAATTACTTTGTTACCAGCGATTAAGCGGGTAATCATAAATAGGGATAAAGAGGGAATAAATACTGCTTGAACTCCAGCCTTTACACCATTTGTTGTTAAAGGGAAGATAACCTTTCTAAAGGTTGTCCAACCAGAAGCTCCCAAATCTTTACTTGCATCAATAAGAGAAGGATTTAACTTATCGAGTGAGTTAAAGATCGGAAGAATCATAAATGGTATAAAAATATATACCGAAACGAAAATAAAACTGAAATCAGTAAATAGTATTTGTTGCTCTCCTATACCGAATACATTTAAGAAAGCATTAATTGGGCCGTATAAGCCGAAAATACCGATAAAGGCATATGTTTTTAATAATAGGTTTATCCATGATGGAATGATGATTAAAAGTAACCATAATTGTTTATGCTTTGTTTTAGTCAAAAGATAAGCTGTTGGATATGCGATTAATAATGAGAACAAAGTAATTAGGAACGCATACCAGAAAGAGCTAAGTGTTAGTTTTAAATAAACAGACGTAAAGAAATTTTGATAGTTATCTAAAGTAAAGTTTCCGCTTAAATCGAAGAAGGAATAATAAGCGATTAATGCAATTGGAGCTATTACAAATAACAGAATCCAAGCATAGTAGGGTATTAGATAAAGTGCCCTAGCTTTTTTAGTTTCCATAAGCGTCTTCTCCGTAAGATTCTAGGCGTTTATCAAACTCTTCTTCTGTTTCATTCAGACGCATAACATGAATAGACTCTGGATCAAAATTTAAGCCAATCATTTCACCTACGGCTGCCTTTTTAGTTGAATGTACTAACCACTCATTTCCTTCTTCATCATAAGTGGAAAGCTCATAGTGAACTCCTCTAAACAATTGGGTATCTACTTTAACTTTCATTTTTCCTTTATCAATCGTTGTGATTTCTAAATCCTCTGGACGAATAACAATATCGACTTTTTCATTTGGGTTTAGACCTTGGTCTACACATTCAAATTCCTTGCCACCGATACGAACACGGAAATCTGCTACCATTGTTCCTTCAACGATATTAGACTCCCCAATAAAGTCTGCAACAAAACGATTAATCGGTTCATCGTAAATATCCATAGGCGTACCACTTTGTTCAATGTTCCCAGCATTTAGGACAAAGATTTCATCCGACATTGCAAGTGCTTCCTCTTGGTCATGGGTAACGAAGATAAATGTTTTACCTAGACGTTGTTGCAGCTCACGAAGCTCGTATTGCATCTCGGATCGTAGTTTTAAGTCTAATGCTGAAAGGGGCTCATCTAGTAGTATAATTTCAGGGTCATTGACAATAGCTCTAGCAATAGCGACACGTTGTCTTTGTCCTCCAGACATCTCTGCTATTTCTCTATTTTCATAGCCGTTTAGGTTAACGAATTTTAACGCCTCTAATACTCTGTCCTCTATTTCTTTTTTCCCTAATTTTTTGATACGTAGCCCGAATGCTACATTTTCAAATACATTTAAGTGAGGGAACAAAGCGTAGTCCTGAAACACTGTATTTACTTGGCGTTGGTTAGCTGGCACATTGTTAATTAGCTTCCCGTTAAGATAGATACTGCCATTTGATGGCTGCATGAAACCAGCTATTAAGCGAAGGATAGTTGTTTTCCCACAACCAGATGGGCCTAACAATGTATAAAACTTTCCACGCTCTAATTCAAAATTAATGTCTTTAAGAACTGTTGTGTCCTCATCATAAAATTTAGTAACATTTTCAAAGCGAATAATAGGTGTCTCTGACATAATAACCCTCCATTTTCATAAATAAGAATTCGTGACGACATAAATAACCTTGGAGATATCATCTGATGCATTTTTCAAAAGATGATGATCTGCCGCTTCAAAATAGAGGGACTCTCCAGCCGAAGCAAAGTAGTGTTGTTTGCCAAGTTGTAACTCGACGCGACCTTGTAAAACATATATAAAAGTTTGAGATAAGGAAGGTTCAAACTCTTTAAACTGACCGCCTTTATCAAAAGTGATCAATACTGGCTCCATATCGTTTTCATTGGATTCAGAAATAAGCCAGTGAAGCTTGTACTTTTTTTCTTCATCTATGTAAACAGTCTGCTCCTCTTCTTGGAAAACCACCTTAGTTCTACTATGTTCATCGTCAAAGAAATCCTTAGGCTTACAACCTAAAACATTTAGGATAGAAAAAAGTGTTTCAATGGAGGGAGAATTTAGATCTCTTTCCAGCTGGGATATGAAACCCTTGCTTAAGTCCGTTCTCTCGCCTAGTTCTTCCTGTGTTAGACCTTTTTTCAGCCTTAACTGTTTAATTTTTCTACCAATTTGCATGTAATTACGCTCCTTCTCTTTTGTAAAATAAAGAGCTTTTCCATAAAACAAAGTTTATTTTAACATAACTTTAAGTTTACTTTAACAACTTTTTAAAGATAATACAAAAAAAAAATTTTCCAACTATTAGATGCAACTGTCTCTTAGTTGCATAGACTGAATATGGATGACGGATAAAGGAGAGATATGGATGAATTTGAGAGAGGAGTTACCGGAGTTTCCTATTACGACTAAATGGTTAAACGGCTCATGGACAAAGGGACAGTTATTAGGTACAAAGCCTTTGCTTGTCTATTTTTGGTCTGTTAGCTGTGATGCCTGTAAGGTTGCTCCACCATTAATAAATAAATGGAAAGAGAAGTATGAAAATCAGTTTAATGTCATTGCTATTCATATGCCTAGGTCTCCTGAAGATGCGAGTAAAAGCTTGGTGAAGTCGACAGCTTCTGCTGCAGGAATTTATGACTCGATTTGTCTAGATCATGATTTGGTGCTATCTGAAATGTACCAGTGTAAGCTTGTACCAAATTTTTATTTGTTTGATAAAAAAGGTCGACTGCGACACAGACAGGCTGGCGAGAGAGGGCTGCAAATGTTGGAAAAGCGACTTGTCCTCTTGATAAAAGAGATCTAATTTTTAATAATAAGCATGGGTTTAAAAAATGATGGAAATCTAGATAGCAGTAGAACCACTGTTGTGTTAAACTAATGGCAATTAGTTCTAGGAGGCGCAGCTATGCAGAAGGAATTTGTTGTTATTGGTTTAGGTCGTTTTGGTGGAAGTATCGTCAAAGAGTTAATGGAGCAGGGCGCCGATGTTATGGCCATTGATAAGGTACAAGAAAGAGTTGATGAATTTGCCTCCATAGCAACCCAAGCAGTGATTGCGGATACGACAGACGAAGCAGTCTTAAAATCGCTCGGGATTAGAAACTTTGAGCATGTTATTGTTGCAATAGGTGATGATATTCAATCTAGTATTCTTACAACGCTTATGCTAAAAGAAATAGGTGTGAAGAAAATTACAGTAAAAGCTCAAAATGATTATCACGAAAAAGTGTTACGTAAAATTGGAGCCGATCAAGTAGTTCATCCAGAGCGGGACATGGGGATACGAATCGCTCATAACATTCTGTCCAACAATGTCTTAGATTATTTGGAGCTTTCCGATGAGCATTCTATTATGGAGATTAAAGTAAATGAAAAAATTGCTGGATTCTCTATAGTGGACTTGGATATACGAGCTAGATACGGTATTAATATAGTTGCAGTAAAAAGGGGAAAAGAGATTATTGTATCTCCACAGGCACAGGATAAGATGCAGCTGAATGATGTGCTCATCATCATTGGAGCAGACGTGGATATCAATCGTTTCGAAAAGAAGGTTCTTTCTTAAATAAATGAAGTGTTCATTCTGTCGAAAAATTAGTTGGCAGCTTTTTGCTGGATGAGCGATATGCTATCAGTCTATCCATCACGGGATATTTTAATAGACTCGTTTATCCAGCTAGATTTAAGGACATCAATTTATAACCGCAATCTCCCAAAAAGTAGTTGCTTTCCTACTTTTTTCCCTTACAATATTATTACATGATCTAAACGGGGCATTAGCTCAGCTGGGAGAGCACAACACTGGCAGTGTTGGGGTCAGGGGTTCAAGTCCCCTATGTTCCATCATTTTGTTTACTATAGAGTAAGTAACTTAGCGAGTAGGGTATGTTTACCTACTCGCTTTTTGTATGCATAAAATTTTTTGTATTATTTTTGTAAACAGCATTTTACCGATTAAACACGAACATTTTCTCTATATTGATTGTAGCGGTAGGCGGCGACTCCAGCGGGAGGAGGGAGACAGATAAGGCATCACAACCACGCGCGTAAGCGATGGGGGGGTGGCTTTTCGCTCCCCCCGCGGAAAGCGTCCGAGATATGAGCGAAAATCAATACTACTTTATTGACTAAAGCATTTAATTTTCATTATTCTCTTTTAATTATTCGTGTTTACTATAAATAAGCAATTATAAAATTAAAAAACGACTGCAATCACGCACGAAAACCTCGTGGATGATTGCAGTCGAAGATATTTAGTAGAAAGCTACTAGATTAGATTATACTATTTACACTTCCATAATGATTGGTAAAATCATTGGACGGCGTTTAGTCTTTTCATATAAATAAGGGCTTAAAACATCTGTAATTTCGTTTTTCAATTCAGACCATTCTATTGCTTTGTCTTGAATGGTAAATCTTAAATGTTTATTTAGCATTTGCTGTGCTTCATTAATCATGGTGCCAGATTCACGCATATACACGAATCCTCTAGAAATAATATCTGGACCCGAAACAATTTTCTTTCTTTCCATATCCGCACTAACAACTACTATTACTAAGCCTTCTTCAGAAAGAATTCTACGATCTCTTAATACAATATTACCAATATCCCCGATACCACTACCATCAATATAGACATCTCCAGATGGGATACGTCCTGCGATATGTGCTTCGTTGGAGCTTAAAGCTAAAACTTGTCCATTCTCCATAATAAACGTGTTTTCGATAGGAACATCACAATCTGCCGCTAATTCTGTATGGATTTTTAACATACGGAACTCACCGTGGATTGGCATAAAGAATTTTGGCTTCATCAAACGTAGCATTAGCTTTTGTTCTTCCTGAGAGCCATGCCCAGAAGTATGGACATTGTTCAAGGAACCATGAATAACTTCAGCACCCGCACGGAATAACAGATTAATCGTTCTATTAACGCTTGCTCTGTTACCTGGGATAGGAGAAGAAGAAAATACTACGGTATCTCCTGGCTGAATCTGAATTTGTCGGTGAGTACCATTAGCAATTCGAGAAAGAGCTGCCATTGGTTCCCCTTGACTACCTGTACAGAGGATTAAAACTTCGTTAGCAGGTAATCGGTTTAATGCGCTTGTATCAATGAACATTTCCTTAGGGGCTGTAATATAACCTAGCTCTCGTCCAATTGTAATATTGTTGTCCATACTTCTTCCGAAAACAGCAATTTTGCGATTATGATGAATCGCAGCGTCTATTACTTGTTGAAGTCTATGGATATTCGAAGCAAAGGTTGCAAAAATAATACGACCATTTACTTTACGGAAAATGGAATCCATACTTTCTCCAACTTTGCGTTCGGACATTGTGAAGTTAGGAACTTCAGCATTAGTACTATCTGAAAGAAGACAAAGAACGCCATCACGACCGATTTCGGCCATTTTCGTTAAGTTTGCAGGTTCGCCGACAGGAGTAAAGTCAAATTTGAAATCTCCTGTATGCACAATATTACCAGGTGGAGTTTTTACCACAATTCCAAAAGCATCAGGTATACTATGCGTAGTTCTAAAAAAGCTTACAGCTGTTTTTCTGAACTTAATCACATCGTCTTCTTCGATTACATTCATTTTCGTTTGACGAAGTAAGCCATGCTCTTCTAGCTTGTTTCGAAGCAGACCCAATGCTAGCTTACTTCCGTAAACTGGGACATTGAGTTGCTTTAGTAAGTAAGGAATTCCACCAATATGGTCTTCATGTCCGTGGGTAATAAAAAGGCCTTTAATCTTGTCCACATTTTTGACTAAATAAGTATAGTCTGGGATCACATAATCGATTCCTAAAAGATCATCCTCTGGGAATTTAATACCAGCATCAATTAGAATAATTTCATCTTGAAATTGAACGCCATACGTATTTTTGCCGATTTCACCTAGTCCGCCGAGGGCGAAAACAGCTGTTTGGTCATTTTTTACAAATTTCATGAATTACAACTCTTCTACTTTGAAATTTGGACTTGCTTGTTCGTATTCCAAGTGGTTACCTTCAAGCAGCTGGATAAGTTCAATGTTATACTTGCGGTCTATAAGAAGTGAACGAACCTCACGCTCTGATTCAGCCTCTACGTATAAGCTTTTAGTGTTTTCGCGAACTGGTACCTCTAGTGCGTTTTCTTGATAATAAACTTTATAAATCATTTTTATACTCTCCTTTTTCACGTTCAAAATAAATCAATTCTCTTTATATTATCACGCTACTTATTTAAAATAAAGAAAAGCCCTCCAATTTTTGAAGGGCAAGACATTTGACTTAAGCAATAGTTTTGTTTCTGAGCATTCCGCCGAGTCGCCGCAACAGTTTTCTTTTCAAGCGTTTCAACATGGCAATCCACTCCTTATGACGTATTATATATGAAATTGTGGAGTTTGTAAAGGATTTTAACAGAAAAGTCAAATAATTTAACTTGAAAAGGGAGAAAAAAATAATGGAAAAAAAAGTATTGATTTTCGATATAGATGGAACCATTTTAGATTTAGAGAAAAATATTCCTGAAGGGGTAGAAGAAGCATTTAGACAAGCGAGAGAAAATGGACATATTACTGTAATCGCTACTGGGAGAGCACCATTTCTTGCTAAAGCAATCGTAGATCAACTTCAAATTGATTCTTATATAACTTATAATGGTCAAATTGTTCAATTTGAGGGCAAAACCATACATAAAGGTGTTATAGATAAGGAAGAGCTTAAAAAACTTTCGGAGTTTGCAGCTTTGAAAGACCAACCTTTAGTATATATGGACAGTCATGAGATGGTTTCTAATGTACCTGATCATCAAGATGTAATTGAAAGTATTTCAACTTTAAAGGTCGGTTTTCCTAGACAGGCAGAAAACTTTTATTTAAATAATGATATTCATCAGGCGCTTGTCTTTTGTGAAGAAGAAGTACAAGAGGAGTATGAACGTGCATTTCCTAACTTGTCCTTTGTAAGATGGCACAGAGTATCTTGTGATGTGCTCCCTAAAGGCATGTCTAAAGCTGTTGGGATTGAGATACTTTTAGAATACTTAGGAGAAACTCGTCAAAATGCAGTTGCATTCGGGGACGGATTAAATGATGTAGAAATGCTGAAGTTCGTAGGTACAGGTGTAGCTATGGGAAATGCTGTAGATGAACTTAAAAAACACGCAACAATCGTTACAGAACATGTCTCAGAAAATGGTTTAGTAAATGCGATGAGGCAATTAAAGCTAATTTAAAGGAGTATCACATGATAGAGCAAAGTAATAAGTACGTATTAGTATATGGCGATGCCTTTGTTGACTATATTTCAAAGGATCAGACAAATAAGAGCTTTAAAAAGTTTTTAGGGGGAGCCACTGTAAATGTAGCTGCAGGTATTGGCAGACTAGGCTCTTCTTCCTCTTTTATAACTATTATCGGAGAAGATGATACCTCTAAATTTGTGAAAAGGGAGCTAGAAGCAGAAGGAGTTGACCTTTCTTATATACAGGTCGACCCGGAAAAATCTATAAGTGGAGTTTATGTGCACTTAACAGAAAATAACGATCGTCATTTTCATACTTATTTAGATGATACCCCTGACTTACAAGTAGATTTCTCTATGATAGACTTGAATGCTTTTTATCAAGCAAGTGCTTTCCATTTTTGCTCCGGGACATTATTTCATGCAATCGCTAGAGAGACTACTAGAAAAATAGTAGATGAAGTGAAGAAATCTAGTGCGCTAATATCGTTTGATGCTAATATTCGCCCTTTAAGATGGAATACTGAACAGCAATGCAGAGAGACAATTTGTTCGTTTCTTCATGACGTAGATATATTTAAAATCACGGAGGAAGAACTTCTCTTTTTAACTCAAGCTAATACTCAATTAGAGGGTCTTAATAGATTAGCGGAATATAATATTTCCGTAATCCTTGTAACAGTTGGAGCAAATGGAACATACGCCATGATCGAAGGGGAACTGGTTCATATTCCAACTGAAAAGGTAATAGCTGTTGATACAACCGGTGCTGGAGATGCATTTATGGCAGGAATTCTATCAAAAATCCAGTCAGAAGGTAAGCCTGAAACTAGAGAAGAATGGATCAGATATATTGCTTTTGGGAATAAGCTCGGATCTATTTGTGCTACAAACTTTGGAGCGTTGTCTGCTATGCCAAAATTGTCCGATATAAACTAATGGGTAGTTGCTTTAGGAGCGGAGCATTTATTAGTAAAAAAAGATTGGTCTCCGTAGAGGCCAATCTTTTTAATTATTTATTTTCGTAAGGAAATGCATCTGCTATTTCCGCATAAGGATTTTGTGGATTAATATGGTCATAAAACATAATGCCATTCAAATGGTCTAATTCATGTTGGAAGGCGATAGCAGCCAGACCTTTTAGACGTTTCTTAAATGGAGTTCCATCTGGATAAAATCCAGTTGCTGTAATTCTGGCATATCGAGGAACATACCCTTCAATAACTTCGTCTACAGATAGACAGCCTTCACCAGAAGGTATATATGTTTTTTCTACGGAATGGCTAATAATTTTAGGGTTAACTGCAACAAAGCTTATTTCCTGATCGTTCTCATCCATTAGGTGTATGGCAAACATTCTTTTAGATTGGTTTACTTGGGGTGCAGCAATTCCAATTCCAGGACGAAGGTTGTATTTTTTCACCATTTCATCATCTTGGCTATTTATAACGTACTCCAATAAATCATGTGCCAGAGCTTTTTCATCCTCAGTGAGTGGAAAGGTAAGCTCTTCCGTTTTCTTGCGTAGAGTAGGATGTCCATCTCTAATAATGTTAGGCATTAAAATCATCTTGATCGTCCTTTCAAATTTCATATTTCTATTATATCGAATTATGTCGTTTTACTAAACAAAAAGGTATATAAGTCAGTTGAATTTAGTAACTAGAACAATTATAGTTGAAAATGGGTATAGGAGGTTACGGAATGAAAAAATTAATATTCGTGGTTCCTTTCATGTCACTTTTACTATTGTCTGCCTGCTCTTTTGGAGAAAGTACTCAGGAAAAATTATCTGATGTTTTAACTGAAATCTATGAAGCAGAAGAAGGCTATAGAGAAGTTCAGACTTCCTTGAAGGAAACAGAGTTAAAGGAACAGGGAAATTTTCAAAGCATGATGGAATTAACTCAGGACCAAAAAGAAGAGCTTAGTGCTCAAGTAGATGCAACTGCTAATCTATTAGAAGAACGTATGACACTGGTAGAAAAAGAAAAAGATTCCATTTCGAAAGCAAAGGAGAAGCTTACAGACCTAGAGTCAGTTATTTCTGATGCTAAAGAGGAATCCGAAAAGGAAAGTATCCGTTCAGTAGAAGATGCTTTTAAAAATCGATATGATTCGTATGATAAGTTGGTTGAACAATATAACTCTCTTGCAAGCTTACAAGACGCTCTTTATAATATGCTTTTAGATGAAGAAGCGGACGTATCTAAAATTCAAGAGCAGGTTGCAGAGGTTAATAAGCAGAATGAAGCTGTGCAACAAGCAGTTCAAGAATTTAATGATTTAACAAAACAATTAAATGAAGTAAAAGATCAGGCTTTTTCCACACTTCAAAAAGAAGAATAATAGATTGCCTTATGAATAGTTGCCCCGCAAATGTTAGTAACATAATTAACATTTGCGGGGTATTTTTATATTTAGGCTCTGATAAAGGGGAGGGTTGATTTATATGATGCAAATAAATTTTTAAATCTGAAGGTTGATTTCCGCACCACCCAGAAGCTTTCCTCTGGGTGAGCGATAAGCTCAACATTAGGAGTCAAAACATATAGAGACTGATTATTAATGGTCGAGTTGTAACGGAAAGTGAATCACTAGAATTTTTATTAGAGTTATCCTATTAATCTTTAAGGTGATTTTCTATGAGCATAAAAATAAAAAATGTGTAAAAAATAGAAGAGGTGGTATGTATATCGAAAAGGTGGTTTATATACCAGTATAGAAATTCTGTTTGAAAAAGGTGTAATAAAAATCAGGCGATTTCTTCAAACTGATATAGTACAGATTAAATTAATGAGTAGTACAGAATTAAACTTTTTTAATATTCTAATATAAAAATGGTAGAGTTCTAGATGATTGACCGACCATTTATTCTTGAGTATACTAAGAAGTAATTGATATTGTACCAATCAATGTGCAACTTTATTTTAATACAGAGAAAAAGGAGAGGTGCTTTATGGCTTCAAACAAAGAAAACCAGTTTGACCCAATGAAAACGCTTCATGAAATCGAAGAAAAGTTTGAAATGTTCCAGATTTTAAATGAAGACGGGGAAATTGTTAATGAGCAAGCAGACCCTAATTTATCGGAAGAAGATTTAGTTGAATTAATGAGTCGTATGGTTTACACAAGAATATTAGATCAACGTTCTATCTCGTTAAATCGTCAAGGGCGTTTAGGATTCTATGCACCTACAGCAGGGCAAGAGGCTTCCCAGCTTGCTTCCCATTTCGCATGTGAAAAAGAAGATTTCATCCTACCAGGCTATCGCGATGTTCCACAAATAGTTTGGCATGGCTTACCATTATGGCAAGCATTTTTATTTTCACGTGGTCATTTTATGGGTAACCAAATTCCAGAAGGTGTAAACGTGTTCCCACCACAAATTATTATTGGTGCGCAATTTATTCAAGCAGCTGGAGTAGCTTTAGGTATGCAAAAACGCGGTAAGAAATCTATTGCTATTACATATACAGGAGATGGTGGTTCTTCACAAGGGGACTTTTACGAAGGTATTAACTTCGCAGGTGCCTTCCGTGTACCAGCAGTGTTTATCGTCCAAAACAACCAGTATGCTATTTCCACTCCTCGTGAGTTACAAACAGCAGCAAAAACAATTGCACAAAAAGGTATTGCGGCTGGTTTACCAAGTATCGTAGTAGACGGTATGGATCCACTTGCAGTATATGTTGCAACGAAGGATGCTAGAGACCGTGCTGTTAAAGGTGAAGGACCAAGCTTAATCGAGACGGTTTGTTATCGATATGGCCCTCATACAATGGCTGGTGATGATCCTACACGCTACCGTACATCTGAAACGGATTCAGAATGGGAGAAAAAAGATCCTCTAGTACGCTTCCGCAAGTATTTGGAAGGTAAAGGTATTTGGAGCGAAGAAAAAGAAGCAGAAGTAATTGAGAGAGCAAAAGAAGAGATTAAAGATGCTATTAAAAAAGCAGATTCTGCTCCAAAACAAAAAGTAACTGATTTAATAAATATTATGTATGAAGAAAATCCATATAACTTAGATGAGCAATTAGCTTACTATACAGAGAAGGAGTCGAAGTAACCAATGGCGCAAATGACGATGATTCAAGCGATTACGGATGCTCTCCGTACTGAGCTTAAAAATGATGAAAATGTGTTAGTCTTCGGCGAAGACGTTGGTAATAACGGCGGAGTATTCCGTGCAACTGAAGGGCTACAAAAAGAATTTGGGGAAGACCGCGTATTTGATACTCCACTTGCAGAGTCAGGTATTGGTGGACTGGCAGTTGGTCTTTCATTACAAGGATTCCGTCCAGTTCCTGAAATCCAGTTCTTTGGTTTCGTATATGAAGTGATGGATTCCATTAGTGGGCAATTATCTCGTATGCGTTTCCGGACAGGTGGTGCTTTTAATGCGCCAGTAACTATTCGTTCACCTTTTGGTGGAGGAGTTCATACACCAGAAATGCACGCAGATAGCTTGGAGCTTTTAATGACTTCAACTCCTGGTGTGAAAGTAGTTATTCCATCTACACCTTACGATGCAAAGGGTTTACTAATATCCGCTATTCGTGATAATGATCCAGTTATTTTCTTAGAACATATGAAATTATATCGTTCTTTCCGAGGCGAAGTTCCTGAGGAAGAGTATACTATTCCTCTCGGCAAAGCAGACGTGAAACGTGAAGGTACTGATTTAACGATCATTGCTTATGGTGCAATGGTTCAAGAAAGCTTAAAAGCAGCTGAGGAACTAGAAAAAGAAGGACACTCTGTGGAAGTTGTGGATCTTCGTACTGTACAACCATTAGATATCGAAACAATCATTGCTTCTGTAGAAAAAACAAACCGCGCAATTGTTGTACAAGAAGCGCAAAAACAAGCAGGTATTGCAGCAAACGTAGTAGCAGAAATTACTGAAAGAGCAATTCTAAGCCTAGAGGCTCCAGTTCTACGTGTAGCAGCACCAGATACTGTATTCCCATTCTCTCAAGCAGAGACAGTTTGGTTGCCAAACTCTAAAGATATAATAGAAACTGCGAAGAAAGTATTAAATTTCTAAAAGAAACGAACAATAGAAAGGGTGAGCACTTTGGCATTTGAATTCCGCCTACCGGATATTGGAGAAGGTATACATGAAGGAGAAATCGTTAAATGGTTTGTTAAAGCTGGTGACGAAGTTGATGAGGACGATATCCTTTGCGAAGTACAAAATGATAAAGCTGTCGTAGAAATTCCTTCACCTGTAAAAGGAAAAGTAACAGACGTGTTGGTAAGCGAAGGAACTGTTGCTGTAGTTGGCGACGTACTAGTTAAGTTGGATGCACCTGGCTATGAGGATCTTCAATTTAAAGGCGATCATAGTGGTGAAGAAAAAACAGAAGCTCAGGTTCAATCTACTTTAGAGGATGGTAAGGAAGTGGAGAAAGAACCTGTAGATGCTTCTAAAAACCAACAACCACCTACTAAAACAGAGGCTAAAGCATCTACGAATGAATCGAAGCCTGAGCCAAAAGGCGACACTCGTGTAATTGCGATGCCTTCCGTTCGTAAATTTGCACGTGAAAATGAAGTGAATATTGCAGACGTAAATGGTACAGGGAAAAACGGTCGAGTTTTAAAAGAAGATATTGAAGCATTCTTATCTGGAGATCAATCAGTAGAAGAAACAAAATCTTCTCCAGCTCAAGCAAAAGAGGAAGTGCAAGAAACAAAATCTTCTGCACCAGTTAGCTTAGAAGGAGAATTCCCTGAAACTCGTGAGAAACTATCTCCAATGCGTAAGGCAATTGCAAAAGCAATGGTTAATTCCAAGCATACTGCACCACATGTAACGCTTATGGATGAAGTGGATGTTACTGAGCTAGTTGCACATCGCAAGAAATTCAAAGAAATAGCTGCAGAGAAAAATATCAAGTTAACTTATTTACCTTATGTAGTGAAAGCTTTAGTAAGTACATTGCGTGAATTCCCAGCCTTAAATACTTCGTATGATGACGATTCAAACGAAGTTATCCATAAGCATTACTACAACATAGGGATTGCAGCTGACACGGACAAAGGTTTATTAGTACCTGTAATTAAAAATGCAGATCGTAAATCAGTATTTGCCATCTCTGATGAAATCAACACTTTAGCAACTAAAGCTCGAGACGGTAAACTAGCTCCAGCTGAGATGAAAGGTGCATCATGCTCAATTTCTAATATTGGCTCTGCTGGTGGACAATGGTTTACACCTGTTATCAACCATCCGGAAGTGGCAATCCTCGGAATTGGTCGAATTTCAGAAAAACCTGTAATAAAAAATAGTGAAATTGTAGCCGCTCCTGTGTTAGCATTATCATTGAGCTTTGATCATCGCATGATCGATGGTGCGACTGCCCAACATGCGTTGAACCATATAAAACGTTTATTAAGCAGTCCAGAATTATTATTAATGGAGGCGTAAAAAATGGTCGTAGGAGATTTCCCGATTGAAACAGACACTTTAGTAATAGGTTCAGGTCCTGGAGGTTATGTAGCTGCAATTCGTGCTGCACAAACAGGACAAAAGGTAGTAGTTGTAGAGAAAGAACATATCGGTGGAGTATGCTTAAACGTAGGGTGTATCCCTTCTAAAGCGTTAATCTCAGTTGGTCACCGTTTTGAACAAGCAAAACATTCAGATGACATGGGTATCACGGCATCTGATGTTAAAATTGACTTTTCAAAAGCACAAGCTTTCAAAGAAAGTGTTGTGAAAAAATTAACTAGCGGTGTTTCCGGATTATTAAAAGGTAACAATATTGAAGTGGTTTCTGGTGAAGCTTACTTTGTTGATGCAAATACAGTTCGTGTAATGGATGAGAAGTCTGCACAAACTTATACTTTTAAACATGCGATAATCGCTACTGGATCTCGTCCAGTAGAAATTCCAACATTTAAATATACAAAACGTGTTATTAACTCAACTGGTGCTTTAAATCTTCAAGAGGTACCTGAAAAATTAGTAGTAATTGGTGGAGGGTACATTGGAACTGAGTTAGGTTCTGCATATGCTAACCTAGGTTCACAAGTTACAATTATCGAAGGCGGAGACGATATTTTAGCTGGCTTCGAAAAACAAATGACTACTATTGTTAAAAAAGGCTTGAAGAAAAAAGGCGTAGATATGGTAGTGAAAGCATCTGCAAAAGGTGTTGAAGAATCTGATACTGGCGTAGTCGTAACTTATGAAGTTGGTGGAGAAGAGAAAAAAGTGGAAGCTGACTATGTATTAGTTACAGTTGGCCGCCGCCCTAACACCGATGAAATTGGTTTAGAAGAGCTTGGTATTAAATTTGCAGAACGCGGATTAATCGAAGTAGATAAGCAATGTCGCACTAGCATTAGCAATATCTTTGCTATCGGTGATGTAGTAGCGGGGCCACAGCTTGCTCACAAAGCTTCTTATGAAGGTAAAGTAGCTGCTGAAGCGATTGCTGGTCAATCATCTGTTGTAGATTATCTTGCAATTCCAGCTGTTTGCTTCACAGATCCAGAGCTAGCTACAGTTGGTTTATCTGAAGCACAAGCAAAAGAACAAGGATTTGATGTAGCAGCTGGTAAGTTCCCGTTCGGAGCTAACGGTCGTGCACTTGCTCTTAACGCGACAGAAGGCTTTGTAAAACTTGTTTCACGTAAAGAAGATGGATTATTACTTGGCGCTCAAATCGTAGGTCAAGGTGCATCTGATATGATCGCTGAACTTGGTTTAGCAATTGAAGCAGGTATGACGGTTGAGGATATCGCTATGACTATTCATGCACATCCAACGCTTGGAGAAATTGCAATGGAAGCTGCAGAAGTAGTAATGGGTCACCCAATCCATATTCTATCTAAATAATAAGTAGGTCGATAAAACCGTGTAGAAATACTCTACACGGTTTTCTTTTTGACTGTTAGAATGGAAATAGAAGGGATATGGTGATTATATTGAAACTTACAACTTGGTTATTACCCGCAGCACTAACTTTTTTATTAGTAGGATGTAATGCAGAAACAACGGAAGTTCAAAAAGAGCTTGGAGAAAAAAATGAAGTTAATAAAGAAACGGTAGAAACAAAGCCGGAAGAAACTGAAAAAGTGGAAGAAATAAAGCCTGTAGAGGAAGTTATTGAGGAAGAACCAGTTTCAGAAATAAAGTATGAAATTAATGAGGCAAATTGGACAATAAAACCAATTGCTGATGCGAATCCTAAGGCTGTGCTTTTAACGATTGACGATGCTCCAGATAAATATGCTGTCGAAATGGCGAAAACATTAAAAGAACTTGATGCTCCAGCTATCTTTTTTGTGAATGGTCATTTCATAGATTCAGAGGAAGAACAAGCTAATTTAAAAGAGATATATGATTTAGGCTTTTCTATTGGAAATCACACTCAAACACACGCGAATTTAAAAAATAGCAGTGAAGAACAGCAACAAGAAGAAATAATTAAAGTAAACGAGACGATAGAAGCAGTGATCGGTGAGAAGCCTAAATTTTTCCGAGCTCCTTTTGGTGTAAATACTGATTTTAGTAAGTCCTTGGTTCATCAAGAAGGAATGGTCTTGATGAATTGGACATATGGATACGATTGGGAGAAACAATATATGGAGGCTAATAGTTTAGCAGATATTATGGTTAATACGGAGTATCTAGTAGACGGAGCAAATTTGCTAATGCATGATCGAGAATGGACCGCAGCAGCTCTTTCGAAAATTGTAGAAGGCTTACGAGCAAAAGGGTATGAATTGATTGATCCAAAAACTATTAAAACGATAGAATAATTTTTCGAATCTAGTTCTGACAAAATACCTCGAGATATAAATCTTTTGAGGTATTTTGTTATTTGGAATGATATTGAGGTAAATTCCTCTAATCTAGTTTTTAGACGCTACATTAAGTTTCTCATATGAAAATACTAGTTGATTGGAGTGGAAGGTGGCGACTCCAGCCGGAATAGCATGAGGTGAAGACCCCGCAGGAGCGTAGCGACGAGGAGGCTGAGGCCATGCTGGCGGAAAGCGTCCACCTGGAAGGCAAATCATCCGATTCATTCCAAACAAGTAAACTGATTTTCTACTCATGGACATACTAAAAGAGAAGGCGTAAAATTATTTCTATTATCAGCGTTTATGGAGGTGAAACTTTAAAAGAATAAACTTTTAAAGTACATAATGAACAAAATAAAAAAAGTAGGTCGAATCATTTTTCAAGTAATTATTCTTTATTTATTCTCTACTCTAGGATCTTTTGTAGTGGAATTATTACCGTTTTCCTTTCCTGGAAGTATTGCTGGATTATTAATACTATTAGCGTGCCTCCTGCTAAAAATACTTCCAGCCAATCTTATAAAAGATGGGGCTGGTTTTTTACTTGCATTTCTTGCCTTATTCTTTGTGCCGGCGACCGCAGGGATAATGGATTACCCTCAGTTAGCCTCGTTAAAAGGGGTTTTTATAATAATCGCTTTAATAATTAGTACAATGTTTACAATTGTAGTAGCAGGAAAGGTATGTCAATACTTTGAAAGTAAAATAGTAGGGGAGGATTTGAAATGATTTCTCTAGCGATGGTAATTGGTACAATCATTATTTTTATAGGGATGACTTTTCTCTATAGAAGGTTCACCTATCCTTTACTATTACCTATTTTAACTACTACGATTATCCTTGTAGTAGTGTTAAGTTTTTCAGGAGTTTCTTACGATACATATATGTCAGGTGCCAAGTGGATTGATGCAATGCTCGGACCAGCGGTAGTAGGGATGGCTTACCCTTTATATATACAGCGAGAAAAAATTATAAAAAACAAGGTGACGATTATATTAGGTGTTACTGTAGCAATGCTTTCTGGACTAATTAGTATTGTTATAATAGCTAAACTTATGTCTTTTGAGGAGTTTCTTCAAAAATCCTTATTACCAAAGTCAATTACTTCTCCAATTGCGATGCCTATTAGCGAATCAATTGGGGGTATTCCAACTTTGACAGCAGTTTTTGTAATTTTAGCTGGTTTAATAGGAGCATTAGCTGGACCGTTTCTCTTTAAACTATTTCACATAGATACCGCAATCAGCAGGGGGATATCTATAGGTAGTGCATCGCATGGCATCGGCTTATCTAAGCTATCCGAGTATGGGGAAGAGACGATGACGATGGGGTCAGTGGCAATGACTCTTAGTGCTATTTTAGGGGCCTTTATATGTCCAGTGTTTGCCTTTTTAATTTTTTGATTCTATTAAAAAACAGACTTTGACGACGTTAGCCGTCAAAAGTCTGTTTTTGATTGGAGCTGAAAGTTTAATATACTAAATGATAGCCTGATGCTCTTTAATAACATGAATCATTTCTAATGTGTCGTCTTCTGGTCCCTGTACTGGTAAGCCTGCCTCTAGGTTCATCAAGATATAGTCAATATTTCCTTGAGTAATTATTTCCCCGGGAATAAAA
The DNA here is from genome assembly GCF_012843435.1 of Psychrobacillus sp. BL-248-WT-3. Lineage (GTDB taxonomy): Bacteria > Bacillota > Bacilli > Bacillales_A > Planococcaceae > Psychrobacillus. The sequence goes on from NZ_JABAFC010000005.1 coordinate 82,398, forward strand.
ATAGGAATACCAGGAGGGTAGACCATTACGAATTCAGCAGAAATACGGCCACTGGCTTCTAATAGTGGAATAGATTCAGTTTCTGCGTAAAATGCATCTCGAGGTGACATAGCTAAACCAGGGATGTCTGGTAAGGTTACAGCTGATTCTACTATTGTTGCTGCAGATTCATATGCCACTACCATTCTCGATAATGCATTAACAAGCATGTCTACTTCTTTTTTTGTATCTCCTAGCGTAATCAGGCAAAGGATATTATATAAATCAGAAAGCTCTACTTCAATATTCGCTTTTTCTCTAAGCCAAATTTCAGCTTCAAATCCAGTGATTCCTAAATTTTTAACGCTAATTAGTAGCTTAGTTGGATCCATATCGTAAGTAGCGGAGGATTGTAATATTTCTCTTCCTACACAATGGATATGTTCAATTTCATTTATACGTTTACGAGTTTCCTCAGCAATTTCGATTGCTTCGCCTATTAAATCCTCTCCATGTATAGCTAACTGTCTTCTAGCGGTATCTAGAGAAGCTAAAAGAGGATAGGATGTAGAAGTCGTTGTAAGCATGGAAAGGATTGATTGTACCCTTTTTGCAGAAACTAGTCCTTCTCTTACATTCAGGACGGAGCTTTGAGTCATAGATCCTCCAAGTTTGTGTACAGATGTTGCGGCCATATCAGCACCGGCAGACATTGCCGAAATAGGAAGGTCATTATGAAAGTGGATATGTACACCATGAGCTTCATCCACTACTACAGGTATACCGTGCGCATGAGAAATATCTACAATTCTCTTTAAATCGGCTGCTAAACCAAAATAAGTTGGGTTGATAACAAGTAAACCTTTTGCATCTGGATGTGCTTCTATTGCTTTTTCTACGGATTCCACAGAAATACCATGCGAAACACCAAGTTCTTTATCTACCTCGGGATGTATAAATACGGGTATAGCACCTGCAAATACAATGGCAGACATAATAGATTTATGAACATTTCGTGGAACAAGGATCTTATCCCCAGGTCCACAAATAGTAAGGATCATTGTCATAATAGCTCCACTCGTACCTTGAACAGAGAAAAAGGTTTCATCTGCTCCAAAAGCTTCTGCAGCTAGATGTTGAGCTTTTTTGATGGCTCCTTTTGGAGAATGTAGGTCATCTAATGGAGCTATATTGATTAAATCAATTGAAAGTACATTATCTCCAACAAACTCTCGAAATGCAGGGTCCATCCCTTTCCCTTTCTTATGACCAGGAATGTGGAACTGAATTGGATGACGATTTCGATGCTTCAATAAAGCATCGAAGATAGGAGTTTCTAATTGTGACAACGCTTATACCACCTCTAATTAAATTTTTGTGCATGTAAACGATTCTAGTAATTATTAATAGAGACGTTGATGCAATGTTAAAAACAAAAGAATTATAGCATTTAAGGAAATTTATTACTATAAAAATAATTCAAAATTATTAAGATGCATTAATTTTGCTGGACAAATAGAAAAGAAATCGAGAGGTTTGCTTCTACAAGTATTTTAAAAGTCATTTGTTTTTAAAATCATTTTATAATGAAGAACAGTTAACAAGCATTTAAGCAGTAAACGATAACCTTATGCAAACTTGTATGTTTTTCCTACGGACTTGTCTTGTTAGAGTCTTCTAATACATACATAACCTACTTTAAGGATTTAAAACGGCTCATTTAAAATTCTATCCTTTAATAGATAGATTGAATCCTAATTAAATTTTCTTTACACTACTATAAAGGGAGGGGATTAGTTTGTCATTTCAAACAAGGGTTACAGATCTATTAGGAACAAAATATCCTATAGTACAAGGTGGACTAGCATATCTTGCGTATTCGGATCTATGCATTGCGGTTTCAGAAGCGGGTGGCTTAGGACAGATAACTGCTATGAGTCTCTCAACACCGGAGGAGCTTCGCCAAGAGATTGATAAAGTGAGAGAACATACAAATAAACCTTTTGGCGTAAACTTTGCTATTGGGCAAACAGGTAGACCTTATGAACATATGCTTGAAGTCGCTATCGAAGAAAACGTTCCAGTAGTTTCAATGACTGGAGGCAATCCTGCGCCAATTTTAGATGCCCTAGATAAGACGAATATCAAAAAGCTTGTTTTAGTCGCATCTAAGCGACAGGCTTTAAAAGCAGAACAGCTAGGGGCCGACGCTGTGATGGTTGTAGGGCAAGAGGGTGGCGGTCACTTAGGGAGAGATGATATTGGAACTATGGTACTTATCCCTCAAGTTGTAGATGCTGTTTCATTACCTGTCATTGCTTCTGGTGGCATTGGAGATGGGCGAGGCTGGATGGCTGCTCATGCTCTAGGAGCAGAAGGGATAGAAATGGGGACTCGTTTTATCGCAACAAAGGAATGTATCCATGCATCGGAAGCATATAAAAATGCCATATTATCAAAAGAGGAAACAGATACAGTTGTTATTAAAAAAGAGCTAGGGTCGCCAGCAAGGGCTATCCGTAATAGTTGGACCGAAACTATTTTGACTATGGAAAAGGAAAACCCTACATATGAGCATTTGAAGCATCATATTAGTGGAGAAGCCAACAAGCAATTTATTTATAACGGTTTCGAAGACCAAGGCTTTGCTTGGGCAGGGCAAGTAATAGGTATGATTCATGACATTCCTACAACGAAAGAGCTCATCGACAGAATGGCAGCTGAGGCACTAGATATACGAAAAAAATGGAAATTATAGGAGAGTTGAAAATGGAATACACATACCCTTTTTCGTTAGATTGGTCTACAAAAGAAATAGTAGACGTAGTACAGTTTTTTGAAGCAATTGAAAATGCTTATGAAAAAGGCATAAAGCGAGAAGAACTGATGAATAAATATCGTCGCTTTAAAGAAATAGTTCCGTCTATAGCGGAAGAAAAGACATATTTTCGGGAGTTTGAAAAAGAAAGTGGATATGCAAGCTTCCCAATCATAAAAAAAATGAAAGAACAAACTAACGAAGCAATTATAAAGGGATAAAGTAATCCCTCCTTAAAAAGGAGGGAAAGCTTGTCTTATTTTATATTGGTCATAGTTTTGTAAATGGGTAGAAGCTGTTCAAACGTATTTTCTACTAAGTCGAATAATTCTGTTTCTGTTAATTTAACAGCTTCTTCTTTAGGTATATGACGCCCAACTAAAAATTCACCCTTTTTAACGTCTCTCAGACGCGTTAGAAGCTCTTCTACTCCCTCTTGATTAACTTCCCTCAAGGAAGAGGCCTCTGGCTTCATATGGTCCCCAGAAACGATAAAATCATCTGGAAGCTTTTTAAATAGACTCATTTGTTGCAGCAAACGCTCTGCAATTGCAACTTTATCGGGTGCTTCATAAATAACTGCTACTATGATAAATAAATGCGTACCCCATAAGCCAATTTGAAAATGAGGCAAAGCCTTGTAACCACGTTTGTAAGGAGCAAAAGCTACCCAACTATCCTTTGGAGGGTTAACTGATCGACGAGCGTGCTTAGCTACATGGCTAAAAAACTCATCTCCAAGAACACCAGAAAAATAAAGGCTATATTGTTTACCAAGTTCTTCAAACTTAGGTCGAACATTCTCTATAAGAGCAGTCATTCTATTTTCTAATCCTTCAATTTGAAACACTTCAAAATCTTTTTCTTGCCAAAAAGTTTTACTCATATATTAACTCCTTTCAATTTCTATGTTTATTTTAGCGGATTTTTGGGTAAAAATCTTGTAAGCAGTATTTATTAACACAAATCGATTTGTAGCATAATGTAAGTATAAAGTTCTGAATATTAAGATAAAATGATTATGGAGAGGTGTTAACTATGAAACAGGTTGTGCATATAATTCGTAAATATGATATGGAAAAGGAAAAAATTCAAACATTGAAATTGGAAATGGATTATCAATTAGCTACTTTATACGATGCAATGCAAGATGGAGACCAAGAAGTAATTAGCGAAGCGAAGATGCGATTAACAGAGCTTCATCAGTCACTGGATGAACTAAATGCGTTTACTTAAGTTGTCGTCACTAATAGCACCATGAAAAACACCAGCTAATCTTGAAAGACAGCCGGTGTTTTTTTCTTTATACTAAGACTAAGTATATGCAAAGCATGTATGACGGTCAGTTAACAGGAACATAGAAGGGGTGGTAACATGGACTTACATATGCTTGATAAGTATGCAAAATCATTGATTAAACAAGCTGCGACTCAAATAAGAAGCTCATTCTCGGAGGAGTTAATTATCGAATCTAAGTCGGAAGCGAATGACTTAGTTACTAATATTGATAAGGAAACAGAAAAGTTTTTTATTAGACATATTAAAAAAGATTTTCCAAACCATCGTATATTTGGAGAGGAAGGGTTTGGAGATAAGATAGAAAATTTGGATGGCTACGTTTGGATGCTAGATCCAATTGATGGGACTACTAACTTTATTCACTTCAAGAAAAACTTTGCTATATCGTTAGGTATTTACAAGGACGGCGAAGGAATTCTTGGTTATATTTATAATGTTATGGATGATGATTTACTAAGTGCTGCTTCGGGACAAGGGGCATACCTAAACGACGTGAGGATCCCTCGGCTTGAGAGTACGACAGTAGAGAAATCTATTATAGGGGTGAATGCTAGTTGGGTTGTACCAAATCGAATGGTGCATCACGATGGAATGATAGAGCTCGTGCAAACGTCTAGAGGAACTAGATCCTTTGGGTCTGCTGCAATTGAGATTGCCTATGTAGCCACTGGAAGATTAGATGCATATTTGTCCATGAGACTTTCACCATGGGATATCGCTGGAGGAATGGTAATAGCAAACGAAGTGGGAGCAGTTGTTACTAACTTATCTAACGAGCCTATAAATCTGTTAAAACAAAATTCATTTATAGTCTCTAAGCCTAATCTTCATGAACAACTATTATCAAAATATATTATTTTAAAATAAATGAGTTCGTTTCATATATTTAAAAAATATAATAGAATCATATAAAATTATATTGTCGAAAACCATACAAGTAATCGTTGATAAGAATTAAGGCTTTAAAAAAAGAGACTGGTCAGTGACGTTAGTCAGGACCAGCCTCTACTGAAGTAGAAAGAATTGATAAACTACCCAGCTATAATTATAAAAAACTCGGGCTTATTTAGATTTTCCTATTCTAATAACCCTTGTTCACGCATTTTCTTTTTCGTTTTAAAGCCAAATCCCATTACTACAAATAACATTGCTAAAAACAATAATGCTAACGGAATATTACGTAATGCAATAGCAACTCCTATTAAACCCATAGACAACATTGCGCCTAGAGAAAACAATACAAAAACCCATTTAATGTTACTCAAAACAATTACCCCCAAGAAAATAATTAAAAATATTATAACTTTAGTTCTACTTGTGTTATAATAGCACAGTTATGGACATGAAAAAAGAATATGGAGTGGAAATATGACAAAATTACGTCAAGATTTAAGAAACATAGCTATTATAGCACACGTTGACCATGGAAAAACGACTTTAGTCGATCAATTATTAAAACAATCAGGAACGTTCCGTTCTAATGAACACGTTGACGAAAGAGCAATGGACTCAAACGATATAGAGCGCGAGCGTGGAATTACTATATTAGCAAAAAACACAGCTGTAAATTATGAAGACACACGCATCAATATTTTGGATACACCTGGCCATGCTGATTTTGGTGGAGAAGTAGAGCGTATCTTAAAAATGGTAGATGGTGTTTTACTAGTTGTAGATGCATATGAAGGTTGTATGCCTCAAACACGTTTTGTATTGAAGAAAGCATTAGAACAAAAATTAATACCAATAGTTGTAGTTAACAAAGTAGATAAAGATTCTGCTCGTCCACTAGAAGTAGTAGATGAAGTATTAGAACTTTTCATAGAGTTAGGTGCAGATGACGATCAATTAGACTTCCCAGTAGTATATGCTTCAGGTGTTAATGGGACTGCTTCTTTAGACGCTGACCCAGCTAACCAAGAAGAAGATATGAAGTGTTTATTTGAGAAAATCATTGAATCTATTCCAGCGCCAATTGATAATTCAGATGAGCCATTACAGTTCCAGGTTGCATTACTTGACTATAATGACTATGTAGGCCGTATCGGTATTGGTCGCGTATTCCGCGGTACAATTGAAGTAGGTCAACAAGTTTCATTAATGAAATTAGATGGCAAAGTTAAAAATTACCGTGTTTCTAAATTGTTTGGTTTCTTCGGTTTAAAACGTGTAGAGATTGAATCTGCAAAAGCTGGAGATTTAATAGCGGTTTCTGGTATGGAAGAAATTAACGTAGGGGAAACAGTTTGTCCTACAGACCATCCTGACGCTTTAATTCCATTACGTATCGATGAGCCAACGCTACAAATGACATTCTTAACAAATAACTCACCGTTTGCTGGTCGTGAAGGTAAATGGGTTACATCTCGTAAAATTGAAGAACGTCTTCGTTCACAATTACAAACAGATGTTTCTTTACGAGTAGAAGATACAGATTCACCTGATGCTTGGGTTGTTTCTGGTCGTGGAGAACTCCACTTATCTATATTAATAGAGAACATGCGTCGTGAAGGTTTTGAGCTTCAAGTATCTAAACCTGAAGTTATTATTCGTGAAATTGATGGCAAAAAATGTGAGCCGGTTGAACGCGTTCAAATTGATGTACCAGAAGACTGTGTAGGTTCAATCATTGAGTCTATGGGTACACGTAAAGGCGAAATGGTAGATATGATTAATAGTGGGAATGGCCAAGTACGTTTGATTTTCATGGTTCCTGCCCGTGGATTAATCGGATATTCAACTGAATTCATGTCCTTGACTAAAGGGTTCGGAATCATTAACCATACATTTGACAGCTACCAACCAGTAGTGGCAGGTCGCGTTGGCGGACGTCACCAAGGTGTACTTGTTTCTATGGAAACAGGAAAAGCAACAACTTATGGTATGATGCAAATTGAAGACCGTGGAACTCTATTCGTAGAGCCAGGTACTGAAATTTATGAAGGTATGATTGTTGGTGAAAATACTCGTGATGCTGATATCACAGTAAATATAACTAAAATGAAACAAAAAACAAACATTCGTTCAGCAAATAAAGACCAAACAAATGTTATTAAACGCCCACGTATCTTAACTTTAGAAGAAGCATTAGAATTCCTTGGCGATGATGAATACCTGGAAGTAACACCAGAGTCTATTCGCTTACGTAAAAAAATTCTTGAGAAGAGCGAACGTGAACGCGTAACGAAGAAAAAGAAAAGTGCAGATCAGGAATAGGAACTGAAAGGGTGACAAGCCTTGGAGGAACAAGATCTAGTAATGGGTAGAATGTCTTCTATCGCTAGGTTTATATATGAAACAATGCCCAACTTTACTGTATCAGGCTATGTTTTATTTATCGTCATATTTTTATTGTCGGTGCTAGTGTACAAGCTTGGATTTGCAAAGAAGTTAGTGTTTAAGCAAAATGTAGTTATCTATATTTTCCTTTTGTTAGGTTGCTTAATGTTGACCTTCTTAGCATTTTTCCTTCCGGTAGTGGAAGCATTGTTAGTTGCTGCATTGATATTAATCATATATAAAATACGATTAAATCTAGAAAAAAGAGGTTCGACTACTTAGGTAGACTACTTTAAATCTATAAACGAGGCTGAGACATAATCCACCTCAAAATTAAAAGCAGATCAAATTTTACGATGAGTAAAATTCGGTCTGCTTTCTTTTTATATCTTCTTCCGAAACCATGTAGAGATTATCTGCTTATAGAAGTAATATTAGTTGTTCGGAGTGAAGGTTGCGACTACTAGAAAGAGACTATAGGCCACAGGAAAGCGTTCACAGTAACGGAGAACAATGGCTACCCCAGTTAGGCGTTCTAGGAAAGACGAAGTTAGACGAAGCTCTTGGGCTCGCATCCATGGTCACAAATTTTAGAAAATATGCAGTACGAGGATGGCATCTCATTATATATTTTCAAGGCTCTGTTAAAGGCTAGGGTTGTTTTTTCGTGAAGCGATTTAGTTTGTGAAATGTTATACTTAAACTAATGAGGTAGTTTAGTTTAAGTAGTAGGTATTATTAAATGTAAGTGTTTATAAAGAGAAAGGGGTTATGACGTTGAGAAAAACAAAAGAAAAAAATGAATTATTTGAATGGATAAAGACAATAGGAATTGCACTTTTATTTGCATTTGGTATTCGATTTTTCCTATTTGAACCTATTGTGGTTGACGGTGCCTCTATGATGCCAACGTTTGAAAATGGTGACAAAGTAGTAGTGAACAAAATCGGACCAGAATTGATTGATTATCAAAGATTTGATGTAATTGTATTTGAAGCCAAAGAAGATACTAACTACATCAAACGTATTATTGGTATTCCTGGTGACCGCATTGCTTATGAAAACGATGAACTTTTTATTAACGGTGAGAGGTACGAAGAACCCTACTTAGAGGAATATAAAAAAGCTTTGTTAGACAATGATACACTTACTGGAGACTTTACATTAGAGGAAAAATTAGGTGAAACAACTGTACCAGATGGTACTTTTTTTGTACTAGGAGATAATCGCCGTGATAGCACAGATAGCAGGGACCCTCGTGTTGGATTTGTTTCAGAGGAAAAAATATTAGGTACCGCAAAAATAGTATTTTTACCCCTAGATAATTTAAAGATAATAAAATGATAAAGTGGTTTGTAAGTGAAATGAGGAAATATTTATTAAGCTAACGAGTGCTTTAGTAAAAACTCAGTATCAAAGTAAAATGAGCCAGGAGGAAATATCCTAGCTCATTTTTATGTGTATTTAAAATCAACCTTTACCTTTAACATAGCCACTTTCAAAATAAAACGCAAAAAGAGAATTCCACAAAGCAATTCTCTTTTTGCGTAAAATGAAACTAATTATGTACTAGCTTCGTTTTTATTCTCTTATAAGTAAAAGCAGAAAAAAAGACCTAGAAATTTTCTGTAAGTAAAAATTTTAGGTCTTTTTGATTTGGAAGATAAGTATGGTCCTAGTCTTGATTAATTAAAACTCATTTTCAATTAATCGAGAACTTTTGTAGGAGATATACTTACCAGTAGCTAGGCGTTCCTTCGTTTTATACTCGATTCGATCATGACATTCTTCGCACATATAAGTATGAATAGGTCGATTTCTTAGTTTTTTTGCTAGTGGTAAATCAGAAGAAATTTCATCAATTCGATCGCATATCACACATTGCACTTTCATATACAACACTCCTACTCTAATCGAAATGCAGTTACGTATCTAATCGGATCATTCAGGTTAGTTCCATCTTTTTTTATAATATGGACGGGACCATCTTCACGAAGTGGCTTGCCCTTGTGACTAAATTTAACTAGAATATCATCCATTTCATCTAAGGAGATAGTATGATTTCCTTCGCTTGTTTCAATTATTAAGTGCTTTGCCTCTTTTAATGGTTCAGCATTTTGGATAAATGGTTTTAGCTCAATGCCATAAGTGTTAGAAAGCATTTTAGTCTTTTCATACTTCTTTTCTGATTTTAATGTAGGGGGATTTGTAGATCCCTCTATAATCTCACGAGACCAATGAGCTGAAGTGACCTTTGTGTATTCCTCGTCTAAATCTTTATACTCGTATTTTCCTTCAAAAAACTCATCTAGGTCAATTCTTCGATCGTCAAAAATCCACACAGTGGGATCCAACGTTATATTAAATTTAACTGCTCCTGTAATAGGTATTATAAATTCCATGCAAATTGCCTCCTCTTAACTGTCTAATCTATATTAGTATACAGATAAAAGGTGAAATTTAAAAAGAATATTTCCTTTTCGATTAAACCTAAGCGAGAGAACACTTGCAATTTTTCCAATCAAAAGATACACTTTAGGGAGGTAAAGAACAAGAAATAATAATAATGGGGGCGTCCTCATGGATACTAATATAGAACTTTCCTATCAAGATAAAGCTTTAGTGCTCTTAAAAAAAGATGCTGAAAAAATTGCCCAATTGATAAAAGTGCAAATGGATAACTTAACAATGCCTCAATGCCCTCTTTATGAAGAGGTTTTAGACACGCAAATGTTTGGATTATCTCGTGAAATAGATTTCGCGGTAAAACTTGGACTTTTAGAAAAAAGTGAAGGTAAAGAGATTATTGCTTCACTTGAAAAAGAGTTGTCTGTTTTACACGAGATTCACACAGAAAAATAATGTTAAAACTCAAACAAGCAGACTGTTTGAGTTTTTTTCTATAAAGAAATTGAGGTCTTTCATATGAATGCTTATATAAAACGTTTTATTAAAAACTTTGACTATCCTGTATTTTTTGTTTACATCGCTCTTTGTTTATTCGGTCTAGTAATGATATATAGTGCGAGCATGGTTTGGTCCGTTGAAAGGTATGGATGGACCCCAGATTATTTCTTCAATAAGCAAAAGCTTAATTTGTTATTATCTTTGCCTGTGTTTTTTTTAGCTGCGTTGTTTCCGTACAAACATTATAAGAGTCGATTTATGATGCAGTTGATGCTTGGAGTAATGTTTATCCTACTCATTCTCGTTCATTTTATTGGAGTAGGTGGAGAAAGTGGATCCCAAAGTTGGCTGAGTTTAGGTTTTGGTAATGTACAGCCATCAGAAATTGCTAAAATTGTAATAGTCTTATACTTTGCTAGTATCTTTACGAAAAAATATCAAAATGGCACGCTAGACAAGCTAAATGAGTCTGTAGGTCCTCCTTTGTTAGTTTTAACTTTTGTGTTTGTTCTCATTATGCTTGAAACTGATGTGGGTAATACAATGATTATAAGTTTTGTAGCCATTTCAGTTATTGCCGCAAGTGGCATTAAATTCAAATCATACTCCAAATTGATAGGATTAATCAGTATACTAATAGTTATTGCCTTAACTTTTATATATTTCTTAAAGGACTCTCTTCTTACAGAACGCAGGTTAGGTAGACTTGAAGCTTTTTTCAATCCTTTTGATTATGAACAGGGCTTCGGCTACCAAATAGTAAATGGATATATTGCTATTGGATCAGGCGGGCTGACAGGGCTGGGCTTGGGAAATTCTAACCAAAAGTATGGATATTTACCAGAGCCACATACAGATTTTATCATGGCCATTATTGCTGAGGAGTTAGGCTTGGTAGGTGTTCTGATTGTGTTATGCGGTTTGTTCTTCCTAGTGTTTAAGGCGATAATGATTAGTATAAAAACTAGAGATCCTCAGGCTAGAATGATAGCTGCTGGAATCGCAAGCATCATAGGGTTTCAAACATTTGTCAACCTTGGCGGTATGCTTGGAATAATCCCGCTTACTGGTGTACCACTTCCTTTTATAAGTTACGGGGGGACCTCCATCATTATCTTATCTGCTGCCATTGGTATACTGATGAATGTGTCAATGTTTGTTAAACTTGAAAAGACTAAATCATAAGGAGTGTGCAATGGGATGAATAATATTAAAAAAATAGTAGTAGCAAATAGAGGCGAGATTGCTATTCGTATATTTCGTGCTTGTACCGAGTTAAATTTGCGTACCGTAGCTATTTATTCAAAAGAAGATAGCGGTTCCTTCCACCGCTTTAAATCAGATGAGTCTTACTTGGTGGGTAAAGATAAAAAACCGATCGATGCTTATCTAGACATTGAAGATATTATTCGCATTGCAAAAGAAAGTAAGGCCGATGCTATACATCCAGGCTACGGTTTTCTATCAGAAAACGTAGAGTTCGCAAAAAGATGTGAAGAAGAAGGCATTATTTTTATTGGTCCAACATCTAAGCATTTAGATATGTTTGGAGATAAGGTAAAGGCACGAGAACAAGCTGTAAAAGCTGGAATTCCTGTTATACCGGGAAGTGATGGACCACTAGAAGACATGGAATCCATTCGTGATTTTGGTAAAAAGCATGGCTACCCTCTAATGATTAAAGCTTCTCTTGGTGGTGGTGGTCGTGGAATGAGAGTAGTACAAACTGAGGAAGATCTTGAGAGCGCTTACGATAGAGCAAAATCAGAAGCAAAAGCGGCTTTTGGCTCTGATGAGGTTTACGTAGAAAAGTGTGTATATGAGCCAAAGCATATTGAGGTTCAAATTTTAGGAGATAAAGAAGGAAACCTAATCCATCTATACGAGCGAGATTGTTCTATTCAACGTAGGCATCAAAAGGTTGTAGAGATTGCTCCTTCCAATTCATTAAGTCCTAAGTTAAGAGATGAAATATGTCAGGCAGCTGTAAAGTTGATGAATAATGTAGGTTATATAAATGCAGGAACTGTAGAATTTTTAGTGACGGATGATGAATATTATTTTATCGAAGTAAACCCACGCATCCAGGTAGAACATACGATTACAGAAATGATCACGGGAATAGATATTGTTCATGCTCAAATAAAAATAGCAGATGGGATCCCTTTAAATGCTCCTGAAATGGGTATACCTGACCAAGCTGACATTCCGTTATTTGGTTTTGCAATTCAATCGCGTGTAACTACTGAGGATCCTTTGAATAATTTCATGCCAGATACAGGTAAATTAGCCGTTTATCGTTCAGGAGGAGGATTTGGGGTCCGTCTAGATGCAGGTAATGGCTTCCAAGGTGCTATTATTTCTCCATATTATGATTCTTTGCTAGTAAAAGTTTCCACATGGGGAATGTCATTTAAAGAAGCAGCAGCTAAAATGGATCGGAATTTACAAGAATTCAGGATCCGTGGTATTAAAACAAACATACCATTCCTAGAAAATGTAGTTAAACACCCTTCGTTCCTGTCAGGGAAATTTAATACAAGTTTTATAGATTCTACACCTGAATTATTCCTGTTTCCTAAAAGAAAGGATAGAGGGACTAAACTATTAAATTACATTGGTAATGTAACGGTTAATGGGTTTCCAGGTATAGAGAAAAAGATAAAACCAGAGTTCGGCTCGGTTAGAAAGCCAACTTTCGATTTATCCTCTAACCCACCAGCAGGGACAAAAGATATTTTAGATCAGCGAGGCGTTGATGGTCTGATTCAGTGGGTAAAGGAGCAGAAGGATGTTCTATTGACAGATACGACATTCCGAGATGCCCACCAGTCTTTACTTGCAACTCGAGTGCGCTCTTTCGATATGTTTAATATTGCCAAAGAATCTGCACATGGTATGCATAATCTTTTCTCATATGAAATGTGGGGAGGAGCAACGTTTGATGTAGCTTATCGCTTCTTGAAGGAAAATCCTTGGGACCGCTTGATCAAAATGCGTGAAATGATCCCAAACACTTTATTTCAAATGCTATTCCGAGGAGCAAATGCAGTAGGCTATAAAAACTATCCTGATAATGTGATTCGTGAATTTATAGCAAAATCTGCTGAAGCAGGAGTAGACGTATTCCGAATATTTGATAGCCTTAACTGGATAAAAGGAATGGAAGTAGCGATTGATGCTACGCGTCAATCCGGTAAGATTGCAGAGGCAGCTATTTGTTACACTGGAGACATTTTAAATGACTCTAGAGACAAATATACCGTTCAATACTATAAAGACATGGCAAAAGAGTTAGAGGCTTTAGGGGCTCATATTTTAGCGATTAAGGATATGGCAGGATTGTTAAAACCGGAAGCAGCCTATCGTTTAGTGTCAGAATTAAAAGAAAGCGTAGATATTCCAATCCATCTACATACACATGATACAAGTGGAAATGGTATTTATACTTATGCTAAAGCAATTGATGCTGGAGTAGATATTGTTGATACAGCATTGGGAACTATGGCTGGATTAACATCACAACCTAGTGCTAGTAGCTTAAGCTATGCCATGCAGGGATCTGGTCGCAATGTTATTGGTAATGTCGAAGCATTTGAAAAACTTTCTAGCTACTGGGAAGATGTTCGTAAATATTATCAAGACTTTGAAAGTGGCATGATTAGCCCGCATTCTGAAATATATGTCCATGAGATGCCTGGAGGTCAGTATAGCAATCTTCAGCAGCAAGCGAAGGCTGTAGGACTAGGGGATAGATGGGAAGAAGTAAAATCGATGTATTCACGAGTGAATCTTTTATTTGGAGACATCGTAAAGGTTACCCCTTCGTCTAAAATTGTTGGAGACATGGCTTTATTTATGGTTCAAAATAACCTAGATGAGCTATCCGTTGTTACGAGAGGGAAGAAAATTGACTTTCCAGACTCTGTTATCGAATTTTTTGAAGGATATATCGGACAACCTCATGGTGGTTTCCCTGAAGAGCTTCAAAAAGTGGTTTTAAAGGATCGTGAACCTATTACAGTGAGACCAGGTGAACTATTAGAGCCAGTAGACTTTAATGCGGTTAAAGAGCTTCTATTCAACAAATTAGAGCGTCCGGTAAATAGTCAGGAAATATTAGCTTATACTTTATATCCAAAAGTGTTTGATGAGTACTGTGCAACTGAGAAAAACTTCGGTGACGTCTCGGTTCTTGATACGCCTACTTTCTTGTATGGAATGAGACTGGGTGAGGAGATTGAGGTAGAAATAGAGGTTGGTAAAACCTTGATCATTAAACTAGTTTCAATTAGTAAACCAGACAAAGAAGGAAATAGAATTATCTATTTCGAGCTAAACGGCCAGCCACGGGAAATAACTATCCAGGATATGAACATGGAAGTTAGTAGTTTTTCTAAGCTTAAAGCTGAACCGTCTAATGAAAGCCACATTGGTGCTACTATGCCAGGAACTGTATTGAAAGTAGAGGTTGCCACGGGTGATGAAGTAAGACGTGGTCAGCATCTAATTATTACAGAAGCAATGAAAATGGAGACGACCGTCCAAGCTCCATTTGATGGCATTGTAAAAGCTATCCATGTAGGAGCAGGCGAAGCAATTGCAACCGGTGATTTATTAATTGAAATGGAAAAATAATAAGTAAAATAGCTTAAAGGTATCAGAGTTAAAATATATGATATCTAAGACTGTAGGCAAACACCGTGATTTATGGATTTTGCCTACAGTCTTTTCTTTTAAAAAGGAGATAAAGTTGATTACCAGATGCGAGCGAATCTTCTATAGGATATTAAGCAAGCTGGTAAGCTATTGGATTCTTTAGTCCATATATGTCTTTATTGAGTTGACCAATGAAAAAAAACGTAAGCATGCTAGAAGGATACTAGTCTGCTTACGTTTTTTTAAAAGAAAAGAAGAATCTTACTGCTAAGTCTATTTTACTTCTGTATTTAGTTGCTTGTTTTACTTCTCGATAACAATAATATGAGATAACATAACAAACCAAATAAAAGAGAAATAAATAAAGAATGAAGTAAGGCGATATAAAGGTTTAATTTAGTTAATACTACAACCATACCTGTAACTACCTGGCAGGACACAAGTATGAGGGAAATAATCCAGCCCCAGTAGATTGCACGTTGATCCTTATAGTTCTTGATGACATGAATAGCAATGATTAAAATCCAGATAAAGATTAGGCCGGCAGCTGCTCTGTGCCCCATTTGAACCCATTCATACATATTGGTTGGTAAGGCAAAGCTATCATTGTTACATAGTGGCCAGTCATTACAGATTAAACTTGACTCGGTATGACGAACTAATGCCCCCGTGTATATAACAATGTAGGAATATAAGGCCACGCCAATGGTATGAAATCTCAGTGTCTTACCGATTTTAATCTTATCAGTATCAAATTTTCTGTCTACCTCGAAAATTAGAAGTGTCAAAAGTAATACTGCTGCAAAGGAAATTAGGGAAATTCCAAAATGAAGTGCGAGGATAAAGTCGCCCTGTCCCCATTTAACTTGAGCGGCTCCGATTAATGCTTGCAACACAAGGAAAAAGAAAGCCATAAAGGATAAGAACTTAGTCTCACGAACATGACCCAATGCGCGCCAAGCCCATACGGATAATGCTACAATTAATATTCCAACTGCCCCTGTAACTAGGCGATGTGAAAACTCAATTAAAACTTCAGCGGTAATTACATCTGGTATAAGCTGTCCATTACAGCCAGGCCAATGTCTACCACAACCCATGCCGCTGTCAGTCTTTGTAACAAGTGCTCCACCTAAAAGAATTAGGAGCATACCAATTGTTGAAGCTACAGCTAGCCATTTTAAATATTTGTTTATATGCAATACGTCACCTACTTTATGTATATATTGCTCGCTTAATAAAAGCGGTATCTGCTACTAGATAATATCGAAACCTGAGCAAAAATACAATGTAAAACAACGAAACACTTAAATAAGACAAACTCTATTCACAAATTGTTCATAAAATCGTTAATTAGTATTCACACATGAGGGGGGCAAATGATTTACTATTGATATGTTCAGTTTAGAAACATAAATTACTAGGTACTATTATGCGAAAATTCTTTTCAGTGTAGAAATATGTTATAGTTTTCGCTATAGTATAAGGTAGCGGAATATGCTTACAACTTTGAAAGGAGGGTGCAGCATGTCAAATGGTCATACTATAACCGCTACGACCAAAACCGACAGAGATCCGGTAACTTCTTCTTTTTTGAAAGACTTCCTTTCATTGATTAAAATTGGAATTGTCAATTCTAATTTAGTTACTACTTTTACAGGTTTATGGTTAGCTTTCCAGTTTACGAATACAAACTTTCTTCACGAGCTAGATTTATTGTTTTTCACGCTTTTTGGTTCCGCGTTAATAATTGCAGGTTCCGCTGCGATGAACAATTTTATCGATCGTGATATCGACCCAGTGATGAAGAGTAAGAAGGGTAGACCAACTGTCACAGGTAGATTTAACCCGACAGCCGTGCTCATTACTTCTTTCACGTTTTTAGTTGTAGGTGAGGCTTTCTTATTTATGGCATCTACTTCCGCAGGTATATGGGGATTAGCTGGTATAATCAGTTATGTCGTTTTGTACTCTATGTGGTCGAAAAGAAAGCATGTCAGTAATACTATTGTGGGTAGTATCTCTGGTGCAATCCCACCGGTAATCGGCTGGGCGGCTGTAGAGCCAGGTTTAAGTTTAGGAGCATTAGGCTTGTTCTTCATTATGTTTGCTTGGCAACCACCTCATTTCTACGCTTTGGCTATGAAACGTGTGGAAGAATACCGTGCAGCTAATATTCCAATGCTACCTGTAGTCAAAGGTTTCAAGCGTACAAAGGTTTCTATGCTACTGTGGGTGATTTTACTATTCCCACTTCCACTATTTTTGATGGAACTAGGAACAGCTTTTGTTGTACTTGCAACAGCGTTAAACATTGGATGGCTAGTTTTAGCTGTTAAAGGATTTAAAGTAGAAGACGATATTAAATGGGCGACTAAAATGTTCGTTTATTCATTGAACTACATGACAATTCTATTTGTATCAATGATTATCTTCTCTATGTTTGTTTAATTTTTGGGATTCTTTCTTAGTCAACAAGAATTCATATAAAAGAACCACAGTCCAAATGTACTTGAAAACAATAATGAAAGAGGGGTTTGATTTAGCTATGATGAAAGGGCTTAAAAAATGGCGACTTTTTTCACTGTTAGCAGCTCTTACGATTTTTCTGTCGGGTTGTGGCGAAGAATATTTATCAACGCTATCACCTGCGGGAGAAGTCGGAAGAGATCAATTTAATCTATTACTACTAGCATCAGCTATTATGGCATTAGTTATTATAGTAGTAGTGATAATTTATGTAATTGCTCTAACGAGATATAGTCGCAAAAAGGTTGGAGAAGATGTGATTCCTAAACAGGTTGAGGGAAGTCACACACTTGAAATTATTTGGACAGTTATTCCAATTATACTTTTAGTTATTCTTGCAATTCCAACTGTTTATTACACGTATAAGCATGCAGATGTTGCAGCTATGGATCAAGTGGATGAAGAAGGAAACAAAACAAACCTAACAGTAAACGTAACTGCAAAGTTATACTGGTGGGAATTTGAGTATCCGGACTTAGGAATAGTAACTGCACAAGAACTAGTTGTTCCTACAGATGAGCAAGTATTCTTCAATTTGAAGGCTGCTGATGTAAAACACTCATTCTGGATTCCATCAATCGGTGGTAAATTAGATACAAACGTTGAAAACGTAAACAAATTCTACCTTGTATTCGATAAAGAATCTGCAGGATTAGAAGATGGAGTTTTCTACGGAAAATGTGCTGAATTATGTGGACCATCCCATGCATTAATGGACTTTAAAGTAAAATCAATGAATCGTGAAGATTTCAATGAGTGGGCAGAAGCAATGAAAACCACTGTACATACTGCAGAAGGGGATCTTGCTCAACAAGGGGAAGAATTATTCCAAACAGCTACTTGTATTGGATGTCACGCAACTGGTGGCGAAGGTATGGCTGGTCAAATGGGACCAAGCTTAGCTACATTTGGAGATCGTAACCGCGTAGCAGGCTTCATGGAACACAATAAAGAAAATATAAAAAAATGGATCAGTGATCCTCAAGAGTATAAACCAGGTAACATCATGCCTGCTGATGAACAATTAAATGGCGGTAAACCATTTACAGACGAGCAATTAGATGCTCTTGCAGAATACTTAATGGGACTATCTATTGAAAAATAATTCCATAGATAAAAATGAGGGAGGTAAAAAGTTGTGAGTTCTATAGCTAAGAAAAAAGGCTTTGGCGCAACTTTATGGGACTATTTGACAACAGTAGACCATAAAAAGATTGCTGTCCTGTATCTCGCTGCCGGTGGTTTGTTCTTCGTAATCGGTGGTATCGAGGCAATGCTTATTCGTATCCAATTGGCTAAACCGGATAACGACTTTGTAAGTGCAGGTCTTTTCAATGAAATTATAACAATGCATGGTACAACGATGATTTTCCTTGCAGCCATGCCGATATTATTTGGTTATATGAATGCCGTCGTGCCACTACAAATCGGTGCACGTGACGTAGCATTCCCGTTCTTAAACGCACTTGGATTTTGGTTATTCTTATTTGGTGGTATCTTCCTAAACCTTTCTTGGTTTATGGGTGGAGCTCCTGATGCTGGTTGGACTTCTTATGCATCACTGTCCTTAGCATCCCCTGGTCACGGTATTGACTTCTATGCACTCGGACTACAAATATCCGGTGCTGGTACGTATATTGCCGGGATTAACTTCCTTGTAACAATTATTAATATGCGTGCGCCTGGTATGACTTATATGCGTATGCCATTGTTCACTTGGACTACATTTGTGGCAAGTGCATTAATTTTATTTGCATTCCCACCACTTACAATCGGTCTTTTCTTCCTTATCATCGACCGTATGTTTGGAGGACAATTCTTCAACCATGAAATGGGAGGAAATACAATTATCTGGGAGCATTTATTCTGGATATTTGGACATCCTGAGGTATATATTCTGATTTTACCTGCTTTCGGTATTTTCTCAGAAATCTTCTCATTATTTGCTCGTAAACGTCTATTTGGATATTCATCCATGGTATTTGCGACAGTATTGATTGGATTCTTAGGATTCATGGTTTGGGCCCATCACATGTTTACAGTTGGATTAGGGCCAACAGCTAACGCAATTTTTGCAGTTGCAACAATGGCAATTGCTGTACCAACTGGTATGAAAATATTTAACTGGCTGCTTACAATTTGGGGAGGAAGTATTAAAGTTACAGTTCCGATGCTTTACGCATTAGGATTTATCCCTTCATTCGTAGCAGGTGGTGTAACTGGTGTCATGCAAGCCGCGGCTCCACTTGACTACCAAGTACATGATTCTTACTTTATCGTTGCCCATTTCCATTATGTAATCGTTGGTGGGGTAGTACTAGCTATCTTAGCTGCATTACATTTATATTGGCCTTTAATGTTCAACCAAATGTTAAGTGAAAAATTAGGTAAGTGGACTTTCTGGTTCTTCTTTATCGGTTTCCATCTAACATTCTTTGTTCAACATTTCTTAGGATTAATGGGTATGCCACGTCGTGTATTCACTTTTGGAGCAGATCAAGGTTGGGACTTATTCAACGCAATCAGTTCCGGTGGTGCCGTATTTATGGCAATCGGTGTAATTATCCTTGTAATTAATATCATTATGACAATTGCTAAAAATGAAAAAGTTGGAAATGACCCTTGGGAAGATGGACGTACATTGGAGTGGGCTATTCCACAACCAATTCCATTCTACAACTTTAAACAAACTCCACTAGTTCGTGGTTTAGATACTTTCTGGATTGAAAAACAAGAAGGAAACAAAGAAGGCATGACATATGCAGAGCCAATTTCGGATATCCATATGCCTAACAATTCTTTCATTCCTTTCGTAATGACATTAGGTTTATTTATCGCAGCGTTCGGTGCACTTTACAATGGCGAAAAAGATTGGGCTGTTCCAGTATTAGTACTAGGACTTGCAATTACAGTTGCTTCTATGGCTGTTCGTTCATTGAAAGACGACCACGGATATCACATTCATAAAGAAGATTTAATGAATGACAAAGGGGGTAAATAAGATGGACGTGAATAAAAAGTACACCCCACAAACTTGGCCAGATCATCCAGAACAAGCAACAATGGAAGGTAAGAATAAATTCTTAGGTTTCTGGTTGTTCTTAGCCGGTGAAACTGTACTATTTTCTAGTTTGTTTGCTACTTATTTAGCCCTTAAAAATAAAGGGCCAGAGGGTATGGAATTCAGTACAAATACGTTATTTGAATTACCTCTAGTTTTTATCATGACAATGATTCTGTTAACTTCATCGTTAACAAGTGTTTATGCTATGTACCATATGAAAAACCATAATTTCCGCGGTACACAAACTTGGATGGCTATTACTGTAGTGTTAGGTCTAGTTTTCCTAGGATTAGAAATTTATGAGTTCAATCACTATGTACATTTAGGATTCCACTATGGACAAAGTGCTTTCTCAACAGCTTTCTTTACTTTAGTTGGTACTCACGGTCTTCACGTAGTTATTGGTTTAGGATGGATCATCTTATTACTTCTACGTAATGCTAAACGTGGATTCAACTTATACAATGCACCAAAATATTATACTGCATCTTTATACTGGCACTTTATTGACGTTGTGTGGGTATTCATCTTTACAGTAGTATACTTGATGGGAGTGGTGAACTAATGTCTTCACATGACAATCATGTTTACGTTAGATCTCAAACTGAATTTGAATATTTGAAGCGAAAAAGAAGAGAGAATATGCGTACACAAGTAACGACATTCTCTATCATGATTTTCTTGACGTTAATTTCATTTACAGCAGTAGTAGCAGATTTCTCAAAATACTACATTATCCCAATCATTTTATTGTTAGCTGCAGTTCAAGTAGTGTTACAACTTTACTACTTCATGCATATGAGTGAAAAAAATCATAACATTCCTGCTTATTTCATCTATTTTGCAGCAATGGTTGGTTTTACATTCCTACTAACTTTCATAACAATTGTTTGGTGGTAATACTAAAAGAGCTAAGATTTTTCTTAGCTCTTTTTTTTTAGATAAAATAACTTCATAATTCCTGTTTTAATATAAAAATACGGACTAAATTCAACTTCTGGGATGCTTTCCAGGTGCACGTTATGATATATTATCTGCACCAATGGAGGTGACGCCTGTCTCTGAATCATTAATAGAACTGATCGTGCAATTAACCGGCAGAGAGTGATTCATGAAATTTGATTTCATTATCATCGCCTTTATATCTAAATCAATGTGTGACAGTCTGTCACAAATTTTATAATAGTAATAATTGTCATAGTTCGTTCATTTGATGTTAATTGAACTGCCCTATATAATAGGGGTAGCAACTTAAAAAGGAGCGTATAAGTATGTCTATTAGCATATTCGGCTTCCAAGCTTTATGGAGTCCTATTCTTTTAGGATTATTAGTTTGTATAGCTATTTTATATTTCTTGATTACTGTCAAATGGAGAAATGACTTTAAAGTTTCCGAGCCACTAAAAAGAAAAGAAGCAATTTATTTTATTTCTGGTTTAGTTCTTTTATATATTGTAAAAGGCTCTCCTATGGATTTAATGGCACATATCATGTTTACATTCCATATGGTTCAGATGGCACTTCTGTTATTACTAGTACCACCCTTACTTATGAAAGGGATTCCATGGTGGGTATGGAAAGTGGTTCTTGAGTTACCGGTATTAAGAAAGCTCATTCCTTTCTTTACAAAGCCGCTGTTATCATTAGTATTATTTACTATGACTTTCTCGTTGTATCATATTCCTTTGGTTTTTGATGCTATTAAGATGAACGAGGTTCTTCACGGGGCTTATACTTTAATGCTATTTTTAACGGCTGTCTTTATGTGGTGGTCCATTGTGGACGTGCTGGAGTCGGAAAAAAAATTACATGGCCTAAAGAAAATTGGTTTTATCGTTGCGAGTGCAGTATTAATCACCCCAGCGTGTGCACTAATCATTTTCTCAAATAGTCCAATGTATGACACATATACAGACTCTGATGTTTGGTTAAAGAACATGGAGTTATGTGTACCTACAGATACATTAGCCGGTCTAAACCTATCTGGTCCTGAGTTGTTCTCTAACTTAGATCCACTAGAGGATCAACAGCTGGGCGGAATAGTAATGAAAATTATTCAAGAAATTATATATGCTGCATTCTTATTCTCCATCTTCTTTGCATGGTATAAAAATGAGCAGGATAATGCAGATCAAATAACTCAAAAAGCATTAGACGACTTAAAGGTACAAGCTAAACTATAATTTTTATATATGAGGAGAATGAGAATGAGTGTTCCAGTATTACCTACAATCAGCACATTTTTTATTGTTTTAAGTGCTGTGCTTGTTGCGGTTGGTTGGATTTTAGTTAAGCAGAGAAAAATAGAAGCTCATAAAAAAACAATGTTTGCAGCCGCAATCTCAGCGCTTACGTT
The DNA here is from genome assembly GCF_012843435.1 of Psychrobacillus sp. BL-248-WT-3. GTDB lineage: Bacteria > Bacillota > Bacilli > Bacillales_A > Planococcaceae > Psychrobacillus. Next base: position 105,288 of record NZ_JABAFC010000005.1, read on the forward strand.
TTTCATAATTTATGTGTCTCGAACATTATTTATAGGAAATACAGCCTTTGGTGGGCCGGATGATATTAAAATTTACTATACGGTATTTTTAATATTCCATATTATTTTAGCCACTACTGGGGCAGTATTTGGATTAGTTACAATTTATTTAGGATATAAGAACAATATAAAGAAACACCGTAAGCTTGGACCTATTACTAGTGTTATATGGTTCTTTGTCGCAATCACAGGAGTGGCAGTGTATTCATTGCTTTATATATTCTATAAAGGTGGGGACACAACCTCCGTGTTCAAAGCAATTCTCGGTGGATAATAACTTATATTTCTTGTAGTTAGTAGACTCATTTCTAAGCAAGGGAATTTCAATAAGAAATAGAATGACAAGGCTTGGGGTAAAATTAGTCTCAGCAACATAAAAAGGTGAAATTGCGACATGCAATTTCACCTTTTTTGTGTTGTATATTTGTAATCAAATTATAATTTAAAATTTAATCGAATCATGCCCGCTTCTCTTGCGGTTATAAATAATATGACGACAAGTGGCCCGATTAGGAACCCAAGGAAGCCAAACAATTTAGCACCTATAAACATGGCGATAAGAATCGCTAAAGGGGATATACCCATTTGACTACCCATTAACTTAGGCTCTACAGCTCTTCTAATTATAAGTAAAATTATAGCAAGAACCGTAAGCTTTGTGGCGAATACAGTATCACCTACAAGGAATAAATATCCTGCCCATGGAGCCAATACTGCAATGGAACCTAAAATAGGAATAACATCTATGATCCAAATAACTAGAGACATTATGATGGCTATTTTAAATGGAACAATAAATAACAATCCTATTAAAGAAACGCCTAAAATGATGAAGCTAGCTAATATTTGAGCCTTCATAAAGCCAATGGTTACTTTCTTTACGCTAGAAGTCATGACGCGTACCTTTTCAGCAGTCCCATCCTTCAGAAAGAAAAAGAATTTTTGGCTTAGGTTTTCTAGGTCTAACATAAATAGAAAAAGAGCAATTATAAAAACTATGAAGTTTATAAGAAACTCAGGAATATTAGTTAGCAGGGCCGAAATATTTGAGTAGCTTAAAAGATCTAGAAGCGCATCCTTCATACTTGTTAAGGTAGCATTAAACTTATCCTGTATGGACTGTACTACTTCAAGAGGTAGTCCTTCGGTATACTGAAAGACGTTATTCTGAATATTTATCCATATCCCAGTCAAACTATTAAGATGATAAGGGATTACTTTTGAAGTATAAAGGAGTTGGCTTATAAGCTTAGTTACAATGAAATATAAGAGAGCCGAAATGATGGTTAGAAAAAAAATGAAGTTGGTAATAACTGCAGGTTTTCGTTTCCATTTAAATACCCTTTGAGTAAACTTTACAACTGGTTCAATAACTATCGCAGTAAGTAACGCTAAAATAATCGGAACTGACACTGGTAGGATGAAAATAGAAATGAACAGAATAAAAATAAATAGGATTATATACTTAATGTTTTCTTTTTTAAACGCTTTGAAAACCATTCTATTTTGCTCCTTTATAGATCGTTCCTTTAAGTATATACAAGGAATACCAGTTTTAACAGATAAAAAAACGTTAGAGAAATTTTTCTCTAACGTTTCATTAGTTAACCTTGGATAGCAAATTCATCTAATTCAGCTTTTAAAGCTGTTAGAGTAGTTACACAAGATTTAACTAAATGGTTCGGGAATACTTCACCTTCACCGTATTCCACACCATGCGGATAATAGTGTTTTCCTAAAACCGGTTTTAAAAGTGTAATGTTAGCTTCGTGTGCACCAACATCTCCTTCTTTTGTAAAACCGAATATACGAAGGTAGAATATACCCTCTTTAATTTCGAATTTCTTATCGTAAGTCACACGTTCATAATCCCATTGTCCGGCGCGGATTAAACCATGTTTTTTCATTATGTCGTCTAATACATTTAAGTCTAAGACTTTGTCTTCTATACCTGTATTTTCAAAATACATCGAATTGTCCTCCTTCACATTGAAGTTATACTAAGAATCTGTTCTTATTAATATTAATTCAAATTCAAAAATGTTGCAATGACAACATTGTGTATTTGTACATATCCTTGATATACTAATGAAAATGAAGGAACTTCGAAGGAGCCAAAAAAGTTGAAAACTTTATTTCATATTTTAGTTGGCATGGCTATTATATTATTAATATTCATATATTTTGATTCACCAGTTCGAGAAAATGATTTAATAACAGGTTCAAATAATAACGGCCAGCTAATTCCAGTTGAAAGAGAAGAAGTAGTCGAAACCGTTAGTATATTCACCAGGCCGAAGGAGGGAATCTCCACTTTAATAGGTAAGTCAGTAAAGGAAGTGAGGGCCCTTTATGGAAATCCTGCTAGAATAGACCCTTCCATTTATGGATATGAATGGTGGGTATATAATAAGACTTTCTCCGACTATATGTTAATAGGAGTTAAAGAAGACAAAGTAACACAAGCATTTGCAATAGGAAATCATGTTGATACTTCCCCTTACAAGATTGGTCAGTCTCTTGAAGACATCTACCGGTTCACACTAGTGCAATCCGAAGTAACGATGAATATTGGCGACAACACATATATATTTTCCTTAAACGAAAATGATATTAAAACTAGACTGCTGGTTCAATTTGATGATTTGTTCGCGATGCTCTATATTGATCAAAAGGATCAACAGCTAGAGGCTGTCAGATTTAGTGACTCACAAACTCTTCTCATGCATAAACCGTATGATATTTTATATAGTGGGGAAGTCATTGAATCTAAAACACCATCTTCCAATCTTCAAGTAAAGGCGGATAGAGCTACTGCTATCCAAGTTGTGGAGATAACAAATATTTTAAGGCTTCGACATGGGTTACGTGTTTTAGAATCAGACGTTAACCTCCAGAACTTGGCTGATATGCACAGTGAAGAGATGGCAAAGAATAATATTGTTACAAATGATAACTTTGAGATACCAAGGTTTAAAGATAAGCTTAAAGAAGCATCACTGGATTTTAATCGCGCTGGTGGTAATACTGCAGCTTTTTATTTTGATGCTGGAGAAGCTGTGAATGGTTGGTTGAATTCCCCAGACCATCGACAAACTTTATTAGGTAGGTCATATACTCATACCGGTGTAGGAGTTTACAGTAATTACTATACGCAAAACTTTATTGAGAAAAAAGATAATCTAGAATGATTATAGATGAACAAAAGTACCATTTGTTTCTTCGTACAAAGAGCGAATATGAAGTGGGACACTATGAAGGGCAGCAAAATTTGCTGCTCTTTTTTGTATGACTTCTACAGGTTCATTTATTTTAAGTTGGAGCTCATCATACGTCATATGGGATATTAACTCCACTTCGCTATTAGTAGAAGGATCTGCTGACATCACTCCTGGCACATTCTTGTAAAATTCTACAACATCTGCTTTTAAATAATAGCCATATACGACAGCCGTTAAATCACTTCCTCCTCTTCCAAGGGTAGTAAAATTGTTACTACCTTCTGTAACTCCTTGAAACCCAGGAACTACGATACATGGGTAGTCCTCAAATGTTTTTAAAATTTGTGTGGTGTCTACATTATCTATATTTGCATTGCCAAATTCTTCGTTAGTAATAATCCCAGCATTTTTACCATACAAAATAGTTGATTGAACACCGTTTTGTTTCAATTCTGCTACTAGTACAGATGCACTAATGAGCTCTCCACATGCAGAAAGTAAATCTGTCTCTACACTGTGTGGCGAGCTTGGTATAAGGTCAAGCAATGTATCGGTAGAGTAATGCTGACCTCTTCTTCCCATGGCGGATACAACAACTAACACTTTCTTATGGGCAGTGATTGCTTTTTGGATTCTTTCGATGACTAATTGTCTATTCGAAGTATCCTGCATCGCAATTCCTCCATATTTTTGCACAATCATATTTTCAACCACTCTTTTCGTGACATTTCAAACACTCCGTTCATAAAATACAAGGAATTCATTTTACTGTATGCGATTTAACAAGAATGGTGTAGGGAGTGAGCTACTATTTATCCAATAAAAGAGCTATTAGAGGGTCTGGAATATAAGATATTTGGAGATTTAAATGGTATAACGGTTCATCGTTTTATAGATCATTCCAAACAAATACAGCTTGGAGATGTATTTGTCTGGGAATCCAACAATCGTACCTTTGTAGAAGAAGCAATCCAAAGAGGGGCTAATCTAGTCATTACTCAGCATTATATTCCAGACTGTAGTGTTCCACAAATCGTTCTTCCATCAGATATGTTTTTGCTAAAAGACAAGATTGCGTATTTAACCTATAAAAAATATGGACAAAAAATAAAGACAGTAGGCATTACAGGTACCAATGGCAAAACTACCGTTGCTTCTTTTATTGGGCAGCTATTGAAGCAACAACAGAAGTCAGTATGTGTAATTGGTACTCTAGGGGTCTATGTGAATGGTGAAAAATTGGAAAGACAATTTAGAAACAATACCACTCTACCTTTTTATGATTTCATCCAGGTAGTGAGGTATTGTTATGACCATGATGTGGAATACATCGTATTAGAAGCCTCTTCTCAAGGCTTGTTGGATAACCGATTAGGAAGTTATCCAATGGACGTAGCTGTATTTTTAAATATTGGAAAAGACCATCTAGAGTTTCATGGCGGGATGGTGCCATATAAAAAATCTAAGGAGCTACTCATTCCATTAGCGAGAAAGCTAGTAGTTAATAATAATGATGAATGGTGTCGTTCAATTGCACAAAAAGCATATATACCAACAATTCGATTCGGAAATCAGAAAGGTAACGATGTAATTTTTAGTAATGAAAAATATTTAAATGAAGAAGTTAAGTATGAATATGAAGTAAATGGAAAAGAGACGTCTGTCATCATGAGGAATAGTGGATATCATAATGGGATGAATTTAGCTGCTGCACTTGGTGCAATGTTAGGGCTTGGCCTCCCATGTGAGATGATCTATCCAGTAAATTTACCGGCTGGAAGGCTACAAAGGGTACAGAATAATAAGGGGATTGAAGTATTGATAGACTACGCACATACACCTGATGCATTAGAAGCTTGTTTGTCTTCTATTACAGTTTATGCGAAGAAAAATATATTCGTTGTCTTTGGGTGTGGAGGAAATCGTGATAAGCAAAAGAGAAAATGGATGGGAGAGGTAGCTTCCAAATATGCTACTAAGGCAATTATCACTTCTGATAACCCACGAAATGAGGAACCAGAAGCAATTATCGCAGAGATTATTCAAGGGATAGACCCTAGCAAGGTAATGGTGGAAGCTAATCGAAGAAATGCAATTCGCTTGGCATTAGCTACCGCTCAAGAAGGAGACGTCGTTCTAATAGCGGGAAAAGGGCATGAAAAAGAACAAATTATTAAAGAAGTTGTTTTACCCTTTTCTGATCTTGAAGTAGTTCAGTCTTATTTTGATGAAGGTGTAATAACAAAAAATGATCCGGTTGCATGAGCAATCTTTTTCCCATCCGGTTGGGTAACCGTGCATTCCATTACTAGCGTTTGTCTTCCTTTATGTAAGTACGTAGATGTAGCAATCAGTTGCTTTTCGGATGAAGCTTTTATGTAGTTAATCGTCATATTAGTTGTAACGGCACCTTTTCCTTCTGGATGAAGGTCTTTGTTCACTAAAAATCCCATAGCATTATCGACCAAAGTTGCAATGACACCACCATGAGGCATATCAAAGCTGTTATGAATTAGTGGGGTAACAGGAAGTGTTACAATACATTGGTTGTCCTCAAAACGAGTGTCCATTTGAAACGTCGCATTTAGGTATGTAGGGGCAAGTCCTTCTTGTTTCTTTTTTAATCCGGTAAGGAAGTCTGTCAGTAAGCCTTTTTCCGTTTCTGAAGCTTCTTTTGTAACTTGTTCAAATAGAGTTTGTAAATTTTCCATAGAAATTCTCCTAACACTTAAGTTATTAGTTTAACAATTGTCTCCAGTTTTCTGTTATGATAAACAGGATTGGAGGTTTTATTTATGATTATGACTGATGAATGGGTGGATATAATGGATCACTCAGACCTATTATGTACAATGATTTTATCCTCTGAACCATTTTACCTTTACTTAAATGCACATCGTGCTGTATATACAAAACCTGAACTAGTGCGGGAAATCAACAGCTTTACCCGACTGAAGGACCAATATGAAGAGGTTCAACGCTTTGGAAAATACCATCCAGATTACTCAAGAGTCATGAAAGACATTCGTGTAACTAAACGTAATCTTGATATGGTAGATGAAATAGCAGCTCTTAAGGTGGCTGAAAACGAGTTACAGGACCTCCTCGATGAGGTAAGCTTGATTATTGGTAAAACAGTCTCAGAAGGAGTCAAAGTACCTGTAAGTAATCCATTTTTCGCTTCTAGCGGTTCAAGCTGCGGTAGTGGCTGTGGAACCGGCGGGTCGTGCTCTTGCTCAGCTTAAGAAAATCACAAAATTAAAAGTCAGCTAATCAAACAAATGGATAGCTGCACCAAATAAATTAGGAAGGATGTGTACATTAATTGTGCACATCCTTTTTTTACTCATAAAATTCTAGTTCAACTTTAATACATCAATTGCTAGGTCAGGTCTATCTGTAATAATCCCTTTTGCTCCATTTTGAATAAGCTTTTTCATTACCTCTGGATCATTGATGGTCCAATAATGTACTGGGATATTTAAAGTAGATAAAAATTTTATAAATCCAGGACTGTCCAGAGAAACCATTTTGGCTCTTAGCGGTAACTGAAAAATGTCCGCCTTGGGATGATATAAATGTCTAAATTGTGAAGTGTAAGCTGTGTATGCTTTTTTGACTTCTTTTTCTCCGGCACCTAAAGCAACTCTGTTTTGAGCGTAGAGGTTGAACCGATCAATTTGTTCATCAAAGAAGCTTGTTACAACTACCCGATCAAAGGCTTGTTTTTCTTCTATCAATCTCCATAGCTTAGATGGCATCAGACTACCTTCATAAGTTGCGGGGTTGTCCTTTATGTCCATATTAATGAGCATTTGTGGATAAGCATCGATTAACTCACCAAGTGTTACCACTCGTTCACCTTTGCCTCTATAAGAAAAGCCATCTTTTATATCTTTAAAATGATACCCTATATCTGCATCTCTAAGCTCAGACAACGTGTAGTCTGCAACCTTGCCTGTAAGATCTGTTGTTCTTTCTAATGTTTCGTCATGAAATACAATGATTTCTTCGTCTTTAGTTAATCTCAAATCAATTTCAAAGCCATGGACTCCTAATTTTGCAGCATTATCAAAAGCAGCCATGGAGCCTTCAGGAGCAAGGGCTAGTCCTCCTCGATGTGCAAGAATAATGGGATGTTCATACTTTAATGCTTCCTTTGAAGGGCGGCTATCAGGCTTTGATAAAGCTTTTGTACTAGCCCAAGCGGCACCTGCAGCAGCAGCAATTGCAAGAGCTACATTAGATTTTTTCCCCATATTTTAATCCCCCTTTTTGGACTTATTCAAATTGTAGCAAGATAATAAGAACTTAACTCACTTATGTTTGCGACGATTTCTTTAATTATAGCCAATTGATATTTAGCTGTCAGCTAGTTGTTGTTGCTATCAAAATCCTCCATATGTTATTCTTGAAGGAAGAAATGAGGGGAAGCGTATGACAGAAAGACAAGGACTAATTGTCTATGTGCATCATTTAAAGCAGGCTAAATCTTTAAGAAAATACGGGCATGTCCATTATATTTCTAAAAAAATGAAATATGTCGTTTTATATTGTGATCAGGATCAGATAGAAGCGGCTAAACAAAAGATGAATAAACTTCCTTTTGTAAAAGAAATATTAGAGTCCTATCGTCCGTTTGTAAAAACAGAATTTGAAAATAGTAAACCAGATAAAGCTAAAGAGTATGATTATAAAATCGGTCTATAGCATTTTATTGGAATGGTGGTATATAATGGTTTAATCTTAGGATTCCAATGATATACTGATAAAATAAATGCGTATCTGCAAACGTCGAGGAATGCTTAATAGATATTTGTATTGGTTCAACCTGTAACTCGTTTAAAGTTTCTTTAAATGTACTTAGTCTTTTGGATTCTGGCTGTGACTGGGGAATGCCCTCACGGCAAATGTAAATTGGGAAAAATTTGGTATCATTTATGGGTTTTAGAGCAATTGCTATAGAAATATAGTCCTTCCCATTTTTGGGTGAAGAGAAGATAAATGCTCTGTAAATACGTTCCTTGTTTACACGTGCTAATTCACATAGCTCAAATGTATCTCCGTAACCTTCGCCAAGTTCTATAAAACGTTGGATCAATGAAAACACTTCCTTTCCAATTCATCTTACCACTATGTTGGAGGACAATTCCATGAAAATTATTGTAGGCTTTATATCTATGCTTTTAGTAGTAACAAATTGCGTTTTATTATTATTTCAATATGAGGTGTACTCCTCCAATATAGATGAAGAAGTACAGGACTTTTCATATGAGCAAGAAGTAGATATCCAATTATTTGAAAATAGTATACAAGTAAATCATCACTTTTTTAACTTACCAAAGGAGAAAGTCTCTATTTTATGGCCAATTGCTAGTGAAAATAGGAGCTGTTTAAACGGTGCTGGAAACAGCTGTAAACGTTTTGCAGAAGACTTGAGTAGCTTTCTTGAAGATGAAGTCTCCAGTCAAAGTGTATCCTATACTTTTCCTTTGCCAAATGGCTTAAAAGAAGGAGTCGTTCTTTCTGATTTTCTCTTAAAGCTAGAAAATGGTGATGTAACCTATACAACATTACATATAACAGACTCTTTAAAAAGAGGCGGAATGTGGGTAAGTGGACTACCTAAGATTGGTAACTCTTCTTTAGACTTAATTGACTACTCACTTTCTATTGGAGAAGGTACTGTACAAGAGTTATATTGGCAACAAGAAGCTTTACCGATTCAATACCAAAATGATCATTATTCGGTCTATTCCAAGGAGCCGGTAGCGGCTGGTCTACAAAAGCTTTTAGATGAATTACAATTACCTAACACTAGACATTCTTCTATTTTAGTTGAGGATAATAAGTACAAAGTGAACGCATCCAATATTTTATTTTTGGAAAATGAGGACTTGCCTTCTATACAGAGAGATATAGCTGTTAAAAATATTCAGGATGGCTATAATTTACCGACCGAAAATCTTTTGCTAGCAGAAGTAGTAAGCAGCTTTCTAATGGAGTCTCCTGTGGGGGCTGAAAAGTCAATATGGATGTATGAGACCTTAACTAATTATTTGACTAATAGTCAATTGTCCGAATGGAAGTCCTTGTTGGAAAATCAGAAGGAGTTAAGTGCGGAGAAGTTGGATAAGCTATTGTCATCTCTTCTGGATTCCAAAACTTCATTTTTCGAATGGAATGATCTGCAAAACGACAAGTTCCCATTGTTGTTTGAAGATTCACGACCTGTATATATTAACGATGGCATACAAAAGGACATCGACGTCCTATTTAAGGATGGAAAGGTTTTGTATGCAGCAGAACCATTATTAGATGTGTTGGGCTATACGTATGACGACACAGATAAAGGTTTATACGTCCAAAATGAAACTAGGGCATTTAGATTTCCTATTCAAGAACCATTTTATGTTTATAATCAAAAAAGATATGATGCCATGTCCGAGCCCTTTGAAAAAATCGGTTCAAAATTTTATATAGAAGAGACGTGGATGATTCGTTTGTTTTTGTTGAACATAGATAAAGAGGACGGACGAATTCATTTACAAGAAGAAACGTCTAATTAATGCTGGGAGAAATAGTATGAGAGTTATTTCAGGAACTAGAAAAGGATTACCATTGAAGGCAGTACCAGGAACTAATACAAGACCTACTACAGATAAGGTGAAAGAGTCTATTTTTAATATGATTGGGCCGTACTTTAATGGCGGAACGGCTGTGGACTTATTTGCAGGCAGTGGTGGACTAGGGATTGAGTCTTTAAGTAGAGGTATTGAAACATGTATTTTTATTGAAAAAGATTATAAAGCGATTCAAACCATTAACGAAAATCTAAAAAAATGTCGCTTAGAAGATGCAAGCGAGATATACAAAATAGATGCATCTCGTGCAGTAAAGGCATTTGAAAAAAGAGCGCTGAGTATAGAGCTATTATTCGTTGATCCTCCCTATAGTAAAACTCCTTTTTATAATCTGGTTGGGGAGATAGTGGAAAAGGGTCTAATGTCTGAAACAGGAACAATCGTCTGTGAGCATGAAAAGATGGTGGATCTACCGGATGCTTATGGAGAGTTCCAGCTTTCACGCAGAGAAAATTATGGTGGGACGGTTATTTCCATTTATCGTTACCAAGAAGAAGAGGGGAAATCACATGAGTAAAATGGCAGTTGTTCCAGGAAGTTTCGATCCAATCACTTATGGACATCTTGATATTATTACTCGAGGAGCTTCTATTTTTTCAGAGGTTTATGTAGTTGTTTTAAATAACTCCTCTAAAAATCCTCTATTTTCTGTAGAAGAACGAGTAAAGCTTATTCAGGAAGTAACTGCCCACTTGCCCAATGTAAAGGTAGAAACCTTCTCAGGTTTACTTATGGACTATGCTCAGAACGTAGGAGCAAGTGCAATCATTAGAGGTCTTAGAGCAGTCTCTGACTTTGAATATGAGATGCAAATCACCTCTATGAATCGAGTTTTGAATGATGAAATAGAAACATTTTTTATCATGACCAAAAATCAATATTCATTTTTAAGCTCTAGTATAGTAAAAGAAGTTGCTAAGTACGGAGGCAACATTGGAGAGCTAGTACCACCACAAGTGGAAATAGCACTTAAAGAAAAGTATAAGCATCAACCATAACCTTGCCCTCGGGCAAGGTATTTTTTTGCCTCCGATCAATATATGACAGAAGTGTTACTGGTGCCTGGCACCAGTAACACTTCTGTCATTTAGCCAAGTATGAAAAATAGTGGAATGATGAGCATGTTGAGCAAACGGAACATGAGGTATTTCCGAATGGGTATGCCTGCTTTTTGAGCAAGAACAATTATTTGCATATGAATACTTAAACCGCTAAAAGCAATAATAAGAGCAATGATAAAAGGAAGATAGTAGGATCCTGATAGTATTTGTCCGGCAAGGCTAATCCCACCCGTCATTTCAAAAAGTGAGGATACAAAAACTAGGACAGTTGGTGAAATAGTTGGGATGATTTCTTTTAAAGATTCAAATACGATATAGCTAATTGTAGTAAAGAAGATAACGGTCGTCCCAATAAGTAAAAGGATTTGATAGGTTTCTTTTATGCTCTCTTGGAAGGGAGAGGTGTTAGCTTCTTTTTTGTATGTATTCATTTGAATAGGCTTGGAGAAAATAATGAATACTAGTAGGAAAATAAGGTTGACTACATGAATGATGATTAATAATTTAAGCCCCGCTATTTCTGCGTTAAATATTTCAATTCCCACAAATCCGATCACAAACATTGGGCTAGGTGCGTGGCAAATAGCTAATAGCCAGCTTGCATTCCGGGCGTTTAAGGTGCCTATTTCCTTTAAGGAGGATATAATGGCTGCTCCACTAGGGAAGCCCCCAAGAGCTGTCAGGAGGTAAATATTAAAATAAAGTTTAAATTTGTTACTGGTAGATAAAAATTTTTTCTGAGTGCGAATAAACATTTGAGTGATCACCAAATAAGGTAATAGGTAAGGCATGAGAGAGGTAGTGAAGATGCGCATCCCTTCTAATGCACCTTTATGTGAAACTCCAGGCTGTAAAAATAAGAGAATAATAAGTGCCCAACTGCCAACTGTAACAATAATATGCATTTTGCGTCATTCCTTATCTCTTAAAGGAAAACATTTTTTCCTCAAAGCGTAGTTTTTGTAAGATTTCTTTCTTGAACAGAGTTACTCATTCTTTTAAATCTTCCAGAGTTAGCAATATTTTCTTAATATGTTTTGTCAGTCAAAATTGGAAGTGATAAACTTATATTTATATTTAATTATTTATGAAAGAGAGGGATAACTTATGAAGAAGATAAAACCAATAGTCCTTCTTTTTATTGTTGTAATTATTTTGGCATTAGGCTTCTATCCAATGGAATCCTACATTTCAAGACCAGGCGGAGCTTATGAGCTTTCACCATTGGTACATGTTGAAAATGGAGATGAGGATGACGAGGGTACATTAAGTCTTCTAACTATTGCTCTATCAAAGGCGACTCCTCTCACGTATGCGTACGCGAAAGTAACAGATAGTCAAAAGATTTATCCTGCCGATCAAATTCGCCAAGAGGACGAAGATGAAGAGGAATATAATGTACGTCAATTAAAGCTTATGTCTGATTCTCAGTTTAATGCTATTACGGTGGCTTTCGATCGAGCGAAAAAACCATACACCGTTATTAATCACGGAATATTTATTTTTAATGTAGTGGATGGAGGGGGCGCTCACAATATTCTAAAACCAGGAGACAAAATTTTAGAAATGGATGATTTGTCTGATCTGACTGGAGACGTGATTGCTAAGTACTTAGCAGATAAAAAAGAGGGAGATACCGTTCGTTTAAAGGTCGAGCGGGAAGAAAAGGTGCTTACTAAAGAGGTAACCCTTAAATCGGTCCCAGGGGTCCTTGAAAAGGCTGGTATTGGTATTTCCTATACTGAAAACAAGGTAGTAGAAACCACCCCGTCTGTAGAGATTAAATCCGACGATATTGGAGGTCCATCGGCAGGTCTAATGTTTACCCTTGAGTTATTGAACCAACTGCTTCCAGAGGACATAACAAAGGGCTACGATATTGCAGGGACTGGTGAAATGCTACAAGATGGTACTGTTGGAAGGATAGGCGGAATCGACTTAAAAGTAATTGCTGCAGATAAAAAAGGGGTGGATTTCATGTTTGCACCCGACGATGATATACCTGAAGAAATTGTTGCTAAAAACCCAGATCTTACCTCTAACTATGAAGAAGCTTTAAAAACGGCAAAAAAAATTGGCACAAAGATGAAAATTGTGCCAGTGAAAACCATTGACGATGCAATGGAATATTTAGATAACCTAGAACCTAAATGATTAAATTCTAATTGGTATCTTTCTATATTCGCTCCCAACCATGGATGAACCAAATTTAGTTTGAAGTCCTAAATAATATAGATTTGCGGCTTTAATATCAAGCTGCAGTAGTATATTATCCTTGCTTGCAGCCACCCTACTAACTAGAGGGAGCTGCAAGTCTTTTTTTATGGATTGGAGGTAGGTCTGTCCTTTTTGACTCATTGCAAGTGGTCGGATATAGGTAGGGTACTCAATAGCTCTTAAATCTTCCCATGTAAATGCATTATAAATATGGGTCAACATTCTTTGTATTCTTGTCCAGGTAAATCGTTTGGATTTTATTTGCTCCATAAATGGGAAGAAACTGTCATGCTTTGCAGCAGCGTTCCAAATAGCATTTTCAATGCCTTCCGTCACCTCTGCATACTTTGCAATGCTATGTTTATCCTGGCGCAAAATAATTAGGCGCAAAATAGGATAAAAACGCTCCCAGCTACCGAAACTTTCTGCCTGGTCAATCCATTTGGTTAGACCCAGAAGACTTGTGTCGGGTAAATATGGATGAATTTTAGAAAGCTCTTTTTCTTCGAAGAGCACCTTTCTAATTCCAGTGGCACTCGCTATCGATTCTGTTTTTTTAGCATCATCGTGGTAGTTAGCCACAATGCGTTGAATTGTAGTTGGCTTGATGGATGAATTTATTTGACGTGCAGCCTCCATGTAGTGGTAGCCTAAGATGTTATTTGGTTTAGACAAATCCACTAGAGGTTCAGTTGCTTCTTTTGCCAATAAAAGATATGCCTCGTTCAGTGCTTTTGGATAACTAATCCCTCTTTTTATAAACTGAGAGATAGCCTCGTTGTATTCGTTCTTTTTGAAGGTTAACAACTTAACTGTATGATTAAAAGACTCTATTGACCCTTCCTCACTTCCAAAACAAAAGCTGTCGCATTTTAATGCATCCAATAAAAAAATAGCTCCCTTAGCAAAATCACTTGCCTGTGCAGTTGCAAATGCATATGGTAACTCTATAACTAAATCGACACCAGCATCTACTGCCATTTTAGCTCTAGTCCATTTATCTACAAGCGCTGGCTCTCCACGCTGCAAGAAGTTGCCGGACATGACAGCGATTGAAAGTTCGCTATTCGTCTGTTTAATGGACTGTTGTAAATGGTGTAGATGACCATTATGAAATGGATTGTATTCTACAACAATTCCTGTGGCTTTCATTATAATTAATCCCCCTTAAATTTTCTGATCTTCTAGCTGGTAGTCTTTGCTATCGTTGTTTTGTCTGTTAAATCTGGACCAATCTTAAATACTTTCCTTACTGAAAGTATAATGTTAAAATAAAGTAGTGACAAGAAATTATCTTGACATCTAAAACTAAGCATTATATAATCAACTTTGTTGTCTTGAGGTGATAATCGTATGAAATGGGCAATTAGTCAGCTTTCTAAATATCGTGAGAATGGTCTAGATATAGATGAATTCGTGGAACTCGAAAATGTGAAGAAGCGAAATCAAGACGTTCGAAAGATTTCACCCGTTCATGTAAAAGGGCACTGCACATTTGGTGCAGCGCAAATGACTTGTCATTTTCAGCTTTCTGGAGTTTTAACCTTACCATGTGCACGCACTTGGGAAGATGTAGAATTTCCATTTGAGATTGATTCGGATGAAGTATTCACCTGGTCCGACACTGCACTCGCTTCTGCTAAAGCGTATGATAATTATCATATCGTAGAAGGGGATGTCATTGATGTCGATCCTGTTCTGGAAGAATTAATTCTTTTAGAAATACCATTGCAAGTGTATAAAGAAGGTGCAGACCAATTTAAACACGAGGGTGGGACAGGTTGGAGCTTTACTACTGATGAAGATCTTAAAGAATTGCAAGAAGATGACCAACCAAAATTGGATCCAAGACTTGCTGATTTAGCTAAGTATTTTGATCAAACAGACGAATAATAGATCTGTAAGGAGGTGCCACCAATGGCAGTACCAGCTAGAAGAACTTCTAAAACTGTAAAAAGAAAACGTCGTACACATTTTAAATTATCCGTACCTGGTATGGTTGCTTGTTCAAATTGTGGTGAAATGAAATTGGCTCACCGAGTTTGTAAATCATGCGGTCAATACAAAGGGAAAGAAGTAGTGAGCAAATAATACAGTATTTGTTCCTTAAAAGGCTACCAAAGAGACCATGGCTCTTCGGTAGCCTTTTTCTCTATATTCATTTTAGGAGGTACATACTTTGGCTTACACAATAAAAGAACAGGATAACATCCTAATATTTGAGATTGATCGACCTGACATACATAATGCTATTAACTTTGATGTTTTGGCTGGATTTAGGCAGCTTGTGACTGAGGTTAATTCAAATAAAGAAATTAAGCTTGTAGTAATCACAGGAGCAGGAGATAAGTCTTTCTGTTCAGGAGGAGATTTATCAGTTTTTCATGAGCTAAAAACGGCGGAGGAATCTTACGCAATGCTAAGCGAAGTAGCTAAAGAACTTTACAAGGTAGCTACTCTAGAGGTACCAACAATCGCTTTAATTAATGGGACCGCAGTTGGTGGGGGATGTGAAATAGCCACATTATGCGATTTCCGACTTGTCAAAAAGGAAGCGAAATGTGGTTTTATCCAAGGTAAACTTGCTATTACCAGTGGTTGGGGTGGAGGAACATACCTTTTTGAAAAGGGTATGAGGTATGATAAAGCGCTAAAGATGTTAACAGAAGCCACACCTTATCATTCATCGGAGCTATTAGAAATGGGTTGGGCTACCGAAGTGTTTGAGGGTGATAAAGTGATTGCTCTACAAGACTTCATCTCCAAAATGATTCTTCCCCATTCGACAGTTTTGAAGGCCTACAAAAAACAGATCATACGAAAATGGGAGCAATCTAAATTATTTGAGAGAATAATGGAAGAAGTGAAAGAATGCTCTATACTTTGGGAAGCTGATGTACACCATGAGGCAGTGAATTCTTTTTTATCAAAAAAGAAATAAAATAGAGTCTATTTATACCCACTTTGCATATATTAATAAAAAAGCAAAGGGTGATAAATGTGAATGTTAAATTGAGAAAAGATAGCTGGACCCTCGACGAAGACAATCTACTAAAAGAGATAGTACTAAAGAAAATCGAACAAGGCCACACCCAAATCTCAGGGTTTCAGGAAGCCAGCGTGTTGTTAGGGCGGTCCAAACAAGCTTGTGCATTTAGATGGAATAAAAATCTTCGCCCACAACTTTTCCCAAAAGAGGATTCCCCGAAGGTAGAAAGTTTCAAGGAGACTGTAAACGATTCCACTTCCCTTCAAAACCATTTGCAACTTGCCATGCAAAGTTATGATGAAATGAAAAATTCCTATGATGAAATAGCAAATGCATATAATTTACTAAAAAGAGATTACGAGGTACTAGTGAACTGGGCCAAACAAGGTGTTCAACACATAGAAAGAAATTAGCAAGGAAGTCTCTAAAAAATAGAGACTTTTTTTAATGGAAAATAATTTTATATCAGAATCGTTACAGGTGCCTGGCACCTGTAACGATTTTGTAATTTTTTGTTGGTTATTTGGCCCTAGGTTATGTAGATGAATTTAATCAATTATTATGTGAAAGTTGAATTCACTTTCAACTTTCGTATAGACTAATAGAGGGGAGAATATTTTGACAAAGGGGAGATACATATGAAAAAGCTGTTAATAGCAAATCGGGGAGAAATAGCACGACGCATTATCAAGACATGTAAACGCTTAAATATTGAAACGGTAGCAATTTATAGTGAAGCGGACGAACAGCTTCCTTATGTAAAAGAAGCGGATTATGCTTTTCTTATTGGGCCGAGTCAGGTCCAACAGTCTTATTTAAAGGCTGATGACATAATTGAGCTTGCTATACGAGAAGGTGTAGATGCAATTCATCCAGGCTATGGTTTTTTGTCAGAAAATGCAGAGTTTGCTAGAAAAGCAGAGGCAGCTGGAATTACGTTTATTGGCCCTAAAGCAGAAACGATTGAAAAGATGGGAGATAAAATTGAATCCCGTATAACAATGATTCATGCAAACGTGCCTGTGGTACCGGGAACTGAGGATGGGCTTAATTCGTTGGACGAGGCACTTCAAGCAGCCAAACAGATTGGCTACCCAATTATGCTTAAGGCAAGCGCGGGTGGAGGCGGCATCGGCATGATTAAATGTGACGATGAAGCAACCCTTACCAAGCACTTTGAATCGATTAAAACTAGAGCCAAATCTTATTTTGGTAGTGATATAGTATTTTTAGAAAAATTTATTGAAGACTCTCGCCACATTGAAGTACAAATCTTTGGGGATACAAAAGGAAACATCGTGCATTTGTTCGAACGTAATTGTTCTGTACAAAGAAGAAATCAAAAGGTTCTTGAAGAATCTCCATCTCCTAACTTCCCAGAAGAAGCCAAGAAGAAGCTGTTTGAGGCGGCAGTTAACGCGGCAAAGGCGGTCGATTATGTAAATGCTGGCACGGTGGAATTTATCGTAGACCAAAATCACCAATTTTACTTTTTAGAGATGAATACCCGTTTACAGGTAGAGCATCCAGTAACAGAAGCGGTAACAGGCTTTGATTTAGTAGAATGGCAGCTAAAGGTTGCGCAAGGTGAGGAGTTGCCAGTTAAGGAGCAAGACAAAATTACAACTAATGGGCACGCGTTTGAATTTAGAATTTACGCAGAGGATCCAAAAACGTTTTTCCCTTCTCCAGGAACAATATCTACTCTTACATGGGGAAATGATTCGGATGTAAGAATAGATGCAGGGTATGAGGAAGGAAATAAGGTGACTCCTTTTTATGATCCAATGATTTCCAAAGTAATTATACATGCAGAAAACAGAAGATTAGCAATTGAGAAAGCACAAAAATTATTTTCTTCTGCTAAAATAGAAGGTGTAAGAACTAATATTTCACTATTTGACCAGTTTTTACATGACAGTACTTTTGAAAGTGGAGTATATTCAACATCCGTTTTAGGGGAATGGATGGACAAACAAAGGGAGGAAATTTCAAAATGAAAAATTTAGAATCAACTATGGCAGGTACAGTATTTACGGTTAACGTTGCAGTGGGGGACGAAGTGCAAGAAGGCCAAGTGGTTATGGTACTTGAATCGATGAAAATGGAAATTCCTGTAGAATCTAATGTCGCAGGTAAAGTACTTGAAATAAAGGCGCAAGTTGGAGACTTCGTAAATGAGGGAGACGTATTAGTAACGTTCGAATAAAAACACCTCCAACACAAAAAATGTAAGTCGCGTATTTAAAATTCTATTAGAAAATTTAAGTAGGTTTTACGAATCGTTCAATAAATGTATTTATCAATTAAAATAATTGTTTATTTTATTCTATCAAGCATTTGTATCAGTCGGAGTGTGCCCTACATACAGGGCTCGGCTGCTGCTACTTGAAACGGGGGTTTTACAAAGTGGGAGAAACAAAGGGGTATAACGATAAGTTAGAAGAAAAATTATCATCTATTTATGCAGGTGGACATTCAAAGTATCATGAGAAAATGAAGGAGCAGGGGAAGCTGTTTGTTCGTGATCGTTTAAACCTGTTATTTGATAATGGGGAATACGTAGAAGACGGTCGATTTGCAAATGTAGAAGCAGGTGACTTACCTGCTGATGGTGTTGTTACTGCAACTGGAAAAGTAAATGGACAAACAGTTTGCGTAATGGCAAATGACTCTACAGTAAAAGCTGGATCATGGGGATTTAGAACAGTTGAAAAAATAATTCGAATCCAAGAAATTGCTGAAAAAAATCGTGTGCCACTATTGTATTTAGTAGACTCTGCTGGGGCACGTATTACAGACCAATTAGCAATGTTCCCTAATCGTCGAGGAGCTGGTAGAATTTTTCACAATCAAGTGAGATTATCCGGTTTTATTCCTCAAATATGTTTGTTATTTGGACCATCAGCTGCAGGAGGGGCGTACATACCGGCTTTTTGTGATGTTGTATTTATGGTGGAAGGAAATGCCTCGATGTACCTTGGATCTCCACGTATGGCTGAAAAAGTAATTGGAGAAAAGGTGACCTTAGAGGAAATGGGTGGGGCGCGCATGCACTGTACAGTTAGTGGAGTCGGCGACGTGCTTGTTTCCTCGGAAGAAGAAGCTATAGAAGAAGCGAAGAAGTATTTAAGCTACTTCCCTGCCAATTACACTGAAAAGCCAAAAACGGTTGAACCGAAGCAAACCAAAGAAGGTAGAACGTTAGAGGAAATTATTCCTGAAAACCAAAACGCACCTTTCGATATGTATGAAGCAATTGATGCATTAATCGATGAAGGTACTTTCTTTGATATAAAAAAACTGTTTGCTCCGGAGCTAATAACAGGATTTGCTCGAATCGAAGGGAAGCCGGTAGGAATCATAGCGAACCAACCGAAGGCAAAAGGTGGAGTCCTGTTCGTAGATTCTGCAGACAAGGCTGCTAAGTTCATTTCTCTTTGTGATGCTTTCTCCATTCCATTATTATTCTTAGCAGATGTTCCGGGCTTCATGATAGGGACAAAAGTGGAAAGGGCAGGAATTATCCGCCATGGAGCTAAGCTTATCGCTGCTATGAGCTCAGCAACTGTACCAAAGCTTTCTGTTATTGTACGAAAAGCTTATGGCGCAGGTCTTTATGCTATGGCTGGACCAGCTTTTGAACCTGATGTGTGTATCGCACTTCCTACCGCTCAAATTGCTGTTATGGGACCTGAGGCAGCGGTAAACGCTGTATATTCCAATAAGATTGAAGCAATCGAGGATCCAAAAGAACGATTGAAATTCGTTCAAGAAAAGCATGCAGAATATAAGGAAGAAATAGATATTTATAAGCTGGCATCTGAAATGATTATCGATGAAATTGTGAAGCCGAGCGATCTGCGTAACGAGCTTGCTAATCGTTTGAGATACTATGAAGACAAAGAAATTGCAATTGCACCTCGAAAACACCCAGTCCTTCCTGTATAATATTTTTAAACTTAGGTCTACCTTAAAGGTAGGCCTTTTTAAAAATAAGCTTTGTTAAAGTTATTGGTTGATTTAGACTAACAATTCTTTTTATAGTGACTGTAAACATAAACAAAGGAACTTTCAAATGGCTATTAAGAACAAATATAGATGATGAAATTGGGGTTGGTGACAGTTTTTCAGCTTTGTTTATGCGAGTAAATATTTTAGCAATCGATAAGCTGTCGCCGTTTATTGATTGGAGCGCCAGACGGCGACTCCTACGGGATGACATAGCTATCAAGTTAAGAAGTTTATAAAAACCCTCGAGGTTGGTATAGAAAACTAACCAACAGGAGGTGCTTCATATGAAAAGAACTGATTTAGACGAATGGAAACTCTTAATGGAACAATTGTATAAACTGTTTTCCCCGGATATGTTGGATAGTTGGGCCAAAGAATCAGGATGGATCAAACGAAAACGAAAGCTTGATGCGTATTCATTTCTCCACATTCTTCTTTATCATTGTGGAAACCTGGCTGGCAGTTCACTACGCGAGCTAAGCCTATCATTAGAAGAAACCTGCCATATTTCTATGACTCCAGAGGCAATAAACCAACGTTTAAATAAAGAATTAATTGTATTCCTAAAAAAGTGTTTGGAACATTTTATACAAATGAAGTTAAATTATCAGTTGCCGATCAGTGACGAGCTACAAAAATTTTGTGAGAGGATCCGTATAATAGATGCGACCATCCATTCCCTTCCTTCGGATTTGAAGGAGACTTTTCCTGGCGTCTATCGAGCCGAATTAAAATGCCAGCTGGAGTATGAATTCCTGACAGGACAGTTCTTGTTGGCTGACTGGAGGAACGGAAAAGAAAACGATTCCCTATACGGAAAGTATCGATTAGAGACGGTCTCACCTGGCGATTTGTTTATACAGGACTTGGGTTATTTTCATCTACCTACATTCAAAAAAATCGATGAGACAGGGGGCTATTTCGTCTCTAGAGTTCGACCAGATTGTTCTATCTATACAGGGAATCCAAACCCTCGATACCATGCCGATGGCAGGGTCGTCAAATCCTCTTTTTATCAGAAGGAATCTTTGGCAGAGCATCTGGAACAAATGGAGCGTGGCTCCATAAGGGAATGGGAGGAAGTCTTTGTCGGGTATGACTATAAATTCCCTACCCGTTTGATTTTGTATCGGCATACGGAGGAACAAGATAAAAGTGGTCAGTATAAACGTAAACATTCACGTTACCAAACAAAAGAACACGTAAGGGCGCTAGATGGGGCTACGATTATTATGACAAACCTTCCGGATATCATCCCAGCTGAGAAAGTGATGGACCTTTACCGATTGCGCTGGCAGATCGAGTTATTGTTTAAGGGATGGAAATCCAATTTCCCGACCACCTTTTATAAACAGATAAAGGAAGAACGTGTGCTATGTCATTTTTTCGCCCATTTATTATTGTTTCTAATCACAGCTACAACAACGTATCAGGCACGCTTATTCTTGCTAGAGCAATCTAGAATAGAGATAAGCATTCAAAAGGGTATTTCAGTTGCCCTACGCTTTATTCGCTTGATGTTTGAAAGCATAAAAAAATACACCAAGCTTACCAATGGGGTCCTGAAAAGGTTTCATGATGCTCTTTGTAAACATGCATTGAAAACAAAAGGGCCACCTGAAAAGGATCCATTGATTATACTCGGTGTAAACTACAGTTAGTATTCTATGCCCTGTATAGAAAGAAATTAAACTTACATTTTTTGGTTAAACTAAAAAGTGTTAATTTCATATGGTCTAATTTTCAAAAATACCAGTTCATATGAGAGTGAATGACGTAAATTTTTCTTAACTTGATAGCTATGCTACGGGATGAGTGAGACAGATAAGACATCACAACCACGCGCGCTAGCGATGGGTGATGGCTTATCGCTCACCCCGAGGAAAGCGTCCGGCTGGGGCGAAAAATCAATTCTACTCTCTGATCTAGATTTCTTTGCATCATAAATCAGCCCTAACCTTTAACATAGCCTGAAAATACGACCTAATATAACGTTTGGTGGACGACCTCCCTGGATGGTAGATTATTCCCCTATATAATATTTTGTAGGAGGTGAAGAAGTATGCGAATAGGAATTATAGGAGCTGGAGCAGTCGGTATGCTATTTGGCGCCTATTTATCTAAAGCAGGTCATAACATATCCTTTTTAGTAAGGAATAAGAGCTTAAAAGAACTATACATAAAAACAAATGACATTACGGAACGAATTGAATGTCAGATAGTCAATTCTATAGAAGCACTACATCCAATGGATATAATTATTGTGGCAGTTAAGTATCACGATCTCTCTTCATTAAAAAATAATTTAGATTCCTTACCAAAAGAAACTCCTCTACTGTTTATACAAAATGGTCTACTACATTTACAGTTTATCGATACTTTAAAACAATCGAATATATTATTAGGTTCTGTTTTGCACGGAGCGACCAAAATAAATCGGGAAACGGTACAACACTTAGGAATTGGAACGACTTCAATTGGATTTTATAAAGGAAAGTGGCAGCGTCTTGAACAGCTACTGAGATCTAAGTCAGAGCAATTCCCATTTCAACTTACTGAAAATATTAGACAAATCTTGTTTAAAAAAGCATTACTTAATTGCTTGATAAATCCCTTAACTACCATTGCTCGTGTACAGAATGGTGAACTAATTAAAAATGAATCATATAAAAAAATATTGCGAAGCCTGTATGAGGAAATTATAGAAGCCTTTGAAGATTGGAACGATTTATTGGCATGGGAAGAAGTTGTGTCGCTTTGCCAAAATACAGAGTATAACTACTCATCCATGCTTAAGGATTTTCAGAGCAATCGCGTAATGGAAGTCGATACTATAGTAGGGGCTATCCTAGCGGAAGCAGAGAGTCGTAAAAAGTCATTGCCCATTCTAAATGCTTTTTATTTATTATTAAAAGAAATGAATAAAGTAGGTGATTGATATGATCAGCCTTGTTTCTATCATTGTATTAGTTCCAGCAATTCTATTTATCATTTCTTTTGTGATTGCCAAATATGCGTTTCGCAAAAGAAAAAAATCTATTGGTATAGCTGCAGATATTACTACGTTTTTGTTATTCTTTTCAGTTTCTCATGTGTTTAATGTTATTTTTGGAAAAGAAATAGGATTTATTATTATTATTATTTTTGCTATTTTTATTGCAACTATTATGACCATTCTAGAATGGAGAATGAAAAAAGAGATAGAAATAAAGCCTCTGCTTCGGAAAGTGTGGAGATTGTTTTTCATCCTACTCTGCTTCATGTACGCTCTTTTATGGATAATCGGAGTAATCCGATATGTTTTAAAGTATATAAGCTAATAATTTTCATCTCTTTCTGATGAAATGATATACTCTAAAAGGATTATATTAAAGAGGTGGAAAATCGTGCGATTAGAGCAATACACACAACCATTTGTTTCCCCATTCTATAAAGCATATTTAGAGGACTCTGCAAGTCTTTCCTCTTTTTTTCATTATGAATGGAACCAAGAGGATTTAAATAAAAGACTTCAAGAGACCGATTACTCAAAACATAAAAGAGTTGAGCTGGCTGGCGTTATTACTAGCTATATGGACCAGTTTGGTATTTCTGAGAAAAGTAGAAAACATATAGAGGAATTGAAAGATAACGGCGTGGTTGTAATTGGTGGACAGCAGGCAGGCATATTGACCGGTCCTATGTATTCCATCCATAAAGCCATTTCAGTGATCGTTCTTGCGAAACGTCAAAGAGAAATACAAGGTATACCGGTAATTCCTGTATTTTGGATAGCAGGTGAGGATCATGATATCGATGAAATCAACCATGTTTACATAGAGAAAAGCAGAAAGCTCCAAAAACTCGTTTTCCCCGAAAGATCGAAGTTAAAGAAAATTGCTTCAGAGACAACATTTACGAAAGAAACGATGCTAGCCTATTTAGAAGAGATTTTCAAAAGCTTGCCTGAAACATCCCATACGAAAAAACTATACTCAAAGTTCACTCATTTTGTAGAGGAACATTCCAACTTCACTACGTTTTTTTCGGCAATTATGAACGAATTATTTTACGAAGAAGGACTGCTTATGATTGATGCAGCCTATCAGCCTCTTCGCCAGTTGGAATCTGACTATTTTGTTCAAATGATTGAACAGTCCTCGGATTTGGCAGGTTTAGTATTCCAAAAGGAACAACAGCTTGACCAACTAGGGTATGGGTCTCCAATTCAAGCGAAAGAAACAGCTGCTAATTTGTTTTATGTAGAGGATGGCGAACGTTTTCTTCTAGAAAGAGAGAGCAATTCTTTTGTACATGAAGCTAAGGGAATATCTTTCACCAAAGAAGAGCTTATTGCGATTGCTAAAGATCAACCTGAGAAACTTAGTAATAACGTTGTTACACGACCATTAATGCAAGAAATGGTTTTTCCGGTATTAAGTTTTATTGGTGGCCCAGGCGAGATAGCTTATTGGGCTACATTAAAAGATGCCTTCCAATTATTTAATATGAAAATGCCGGTTATCACGCCGCGACTTAGCATATCTTTAGTCACTCCTAAGGTGCAATCGCTACTAGATAAGCTGGAATTCTCGATTCCTGATGTTTGGAGTGGAGAGGTCGAGCTTTCAAAAGCTAGGATGATTGAGGAAAATCAAAATAAGGATGTCTCCTTGTTCATCCAGTCAATTAAAGATGATTTAGCAAGTAAGTATGAAGAACTTAATCAATTACTAAAACGAAATGATATTAAGCTTACATCTTTAGTAGAAAAAAACTTGGATTTTCATGAAAAGCAGCTTACCTTCATGGAGAATGCAGTAGAGGATACTATTTTAACCAAGCTAGATTCTTCTATTTATCGTTATGACCAATTAATGATTCAGCTTATGCCTAATGGTGGTCTACAGGAAAGAACTTATTCTCCTATTCAATTACTAAATGAAAAAGGACAGGACCTCCTTGTAGAATTACTTCAGGTTCCATATGAATTTAATGGTAAGCATCATGTAGTGTCTATATAATGTATCTTGCTCCTCTCCCTTAATGGGAGAGGAGTTTTTCATTTCTAATAAGAGAAGCATTATTTGTATTGAATTTGATGAAAGGGAAATAATTAACTCGTTTTTTATAATCTATTGGATGTAAATTATGACTTGTAAAATCATATTAAAAATCGAAAAACAAGAGATTTTAAGATGTATTTGTTTTTTTGTTAATTTTCTCTTCTTTAGAAATATTAAATGTTGTTTATCTATTACATCGATTGTTAGTTAAATTTAATACAAATTTAATGAAATATAGGTTTAAGCTTCAGAGTAATGGGTAGCTCTTTTTTCTTCCAAACCCTTGTCATATTTGCTCTAAATGTGTTTTAACAAGTACTAATTACGCATTTTCAAATTTTCTCCACTAATTTACGAAAAAATTGTGGAGGAAAGTGGGGGGATGTGGTATGTTATTGACATAAAGTGGGGTGAGTAGCATGTTCATGGGCGAATACCAGCATAACGTCGATCCTAAAGGGAGAATAATCATACCTTCTAAATTTAGAGAGCATTTGGAGGATTGTTTTGTTTTAACTCGTGGTCTTGATAATTGCTTATTTGGTTATCCTATGAATGAATGGCGAAAGCTCGAAGAAAAATTAAAAGAACTACCTGTAACTAAAAAAGATGCACGAGCATTTACTCGTTTTTTCTTTTCTGGTGCTACAGAGGTAGAAATCGATAAACAAGGCCGAATCAATATACCAAGTAATCTGAGGGCATATGCAAAAATGGACAAGGAGTGTATTGTTCTTGGGGTGTCCAACCGTCTGGAAATATGGGCGAAGGAAGCTTGGGAAACATACTTTGAAGACTCTGAGGATTCATTTAACGACATTGCGGAGAATATGATCGGCTTTGATATATAAGAAATGGAGGGAAGAGCTTGTTTCATCATACAACAGTACTACTCCACGAGACGGTAGATGGGCTAGCTATTCGTCCCGATGGAATTTACGTTGACTGCACACTAGGTGGTGCCGGTCACAGCGAATACTTAATCAAACAGCTCAATGAAAATGGTAGGTTAATCTGCTTCGATCAGGATATAACAGCTATCGAAAATGCAAAAGTAAAGTTAGCTCCTTACTTGGACCAAGTCACTTTTGTTCACTCCAATTTTCGATATTTAAAAAAATCCTTAAATGATTTAGGGATTGAAAAGGTTGATGGGATTTTATATGACTTAGGCGTTTCCTCGCCTCAGCTAGATACCCCTGAACGTGGTTTTAGCTATAACTACGATGCTCCTCTTGATATGCGGATGGATCAAACAAGTGAATTGACAGCTTTCCATGTCATCAATGAATGGCCTTATGAAAAGTTAGTGAAAATCTTTTTCCGTTATGGAGAAGAGAAATTTTCCAAGCAGATTGCAAGGAAAATAGAGCAGGCAAGGGAAACTGCGCCTATCGAAACTACCTTCCAGTTAGTTGAGTTAATCAAAGCGGGAATTCCGGCTGCAGCTAGAAGGACAGGTGGGCATCCAGCCAAGCGTATTTTTCAAGCTGTCCGAATAGCAGTGAACGATGAGCTTGGAGCAGCTGAGGATTCACTCGAGGATGCAATACAGCTTATAAAGGTGGGGGGACGAGTTAGCGTTATTACTTTCCATTCTTTAGAAGATAGGCTAACAAAGACTATCTTTAAGGAGGCGTCCTCACTTCCAGAGTTACCGCCAAACTTACCAGTTATCCCGGCTGGAATGGAACCTATGCTGAAGTTAATAACTAGAAAGCCAATTTTACCTTCGAAAGAAGAGCTAGAAGTAAATAACCGTTCAAGATCTGCCAAGCTGCGCATTGTGGAAAAACTAATCGAAAAGGGAAGTGTTTAAATGGCTTTACGTAACTATCAGTCAGAGACATACATAGCTAGGCCTTCTTTTCCAGAGCAACCACCACAGCCAAAGAAGCCGGCAAAAATAAAGAGTAAAATACTATCTAAGGGTGAAAAGTTTTTATTTGTAGGATTATTGATCGTTGTAACTGTGCTTTCGTTAATGATTGTTCAAACTCAAACAGACGTTAGAGCAACTACGAAAGAGATTTCTTTACTTGAACAACAAATAGATACTACTTCAAAAGAAAATACTGACTTGTCCATACAAGTACGTGAATTATCTACCTATGATCGAATTTGGAAAAAGGCAGAGGAACTCGGCTTGAAACTAAATGAGCAAAACGTAAAGGTAGTACCAGGACAATGAATAAAAAATTTCGTTTTCAATGGGGAGCCTTTCTAATGTTTTTACTTTATGGAGGGCTCTTTTTTGTATTGCTAAGCCGCTTTGTATTTATTCAGGTTACAGGTACAGCAGAAGGGGAAGTTTTAGCTTCAAAAGCAGACGATAAGTATGGACGTGTTCAAGAAATACCAGCAAATCGAGGCAATATTGTAGATCGTAATGGCGAGGTAATTGCAGAAGATACCTTAAGCTATAAGATGATTGCAATTACGAGAGCAGAGGTTTCAGGTAATAGTAAAGTCCCTCGACATGTTGTGGATCCAGAGGATACTGCTAGAATACTTGCAGAATATATTGATATGTCAGAGCAAGAGATTCTAGAGATATTAAATAAAGGTATTGAAAAGGACAAGTATCAAGTCGAGTTTGGCAAAGCTGGAAGAGATATTAGTCATAAGAAAATGTTAGAGATTAAGAGTTTAGAACTTCCTGGAATTCAGTTTAGCCAAGATTTAAAAAGGTTATATCCTAATGGGACATTTGCATCTCATTTAATAGGATTTGCTCTCAAGGAAGAGAACAAGGATGGGGAAGCCATTGCAGTGGGGAAAATGGGACTGGAGTACATTTATGATAAAAAGCTTACTGGTGTGCCAGGTAAAGTGGAATATCATAGCGATACAAAAGGCTTCTTACTTCCTAATGCAAGCAAGATGGTCACAGAAGCACAAGATGGCTATAACATTCACTTGACGCTCGACAAAACAATAGAAAACTTTTTAGAAGATGCTATGAATAAAGCAGAAGAAAAGTATAATCCTGAAAAAATGACAGCCATTGTTGCAAATGCTAAAACAGGTGAGATATTAGCAATGGCTCAACGACCGACATTCGAACCGAATACGAGAGAAGGACTTTCGACCAATTGGTTGAATGAAGCCATTGAGCAAACGATAGAACCGGGTTCTACGATGAAAATCTTTACTTTAGCATCTGCTATTGAAGAGGGTGTTTGGAATCCAAATGATCAATTTAAATCGGGTACTTATAAAGTCTATGATAGAAAGATTAGAGACCATAACGATGGGGTAGGTTGGGGCACTATATCTTATCTAGAAGGTTTCCAAAGATCTTCTAACGTTTCCATGGCTTTTTTACTAAATAAAATTGGAGACGAAACCTTTATTGAATATATTCGTCGATTTGGTTTTGGGGAGCCCACTGGTATAGACCTTCCGAATGAAGCAAGTGGTATTGTAAATGATAGGTATCCGATTAATATATACACAACTACTTATGGGCAAGGTGTTACTGTCACTCCTATTCAATTAATACAAGGAATGACAGCTATTGCAAACGAGGGTACCATGTTACAGCCTTTTGTAATTGATAAAATCGTTAATCCTAATACTGGAGAAGTTGTAGATGACAACGAACCAGTGGAAAAGAAATCTCCTATTTCGGCAAGTACTGCAAATCAGGTAAAGGAAATTCTTGCTAGTACTGTTACATCTGATCATGGTACAGCACAACGATTTAAGCTAAATGGGTATACTTCAGCTGGAAAGACGGGTACAGCGCAAATTCCAAAAGGGGATGGAAGCTACTTTTGGGGAAGACAGCTATTCCTATATTCCTTTTTAGGGATGGCTCCTGTAGAAGATCCACAGCTCATCGTGTATGTTGCCGTACAGAAACCGAAAATTAAAGCGACAGAGGTAGGATCACAGCCTGTATCGGAAATATTTAACTCTGTTACTGAAAATAGCTTGAAATATTTAAATATAGAACCTGAAAACCTTGAATTATCTAAACCGATAAAAATGCCTGATTTAATTGGTAAAAATGTGTTAGACAGCCAAATGGCGTTAGAAACTCAAGGATTAAAAACTGTTATAATTGGACAGTTGGATCAAGTGTTAGAGCAATATCCTAAGGCTGGCACCTCTGTTATTTCTCAAGGAACTGCGTTTATAAAAGGGAGTGGGGAAATAGTACTTCCGAACTTTGCAGGGTGGTCAAAAAGAAATCTTATGATTTATAAGTCACTTTCTGGGTTGCCTATTGAAATAATAGGAGATGGCTTTGTGTCGAAGCAAAGTTTAACAGCTGGCTCAGTTGTTACTAGTGACTCACCAATTGTAGTTCAATTGTCGAGTCCAAAGGAAATTGCTGAAAACAGCGTAGTGGAAGAAGAATTGGAAGAACTACCGCAAGACTAGAAGAGTACTAGAATAGTTAAGGACGTTTTCTCATAAGCTATCTAAAACGGACATAAAGGAGAAAACGTAATATCTAAACTTAAACAAGTTATTCGGCTACGGATGATATGGGTTATTACGCTGCTGTTGTTTCTGGCGGTAGCGGGAAAGCTTATTCAGCTTCAGTTTTTTCAGTTCAGTGAATTGACTACTAAAGCTAAGGAAAGCTGGGACCGAGAGCTGCCTTATGCTTCTGAAAGGGGCAATATTCTTGATCGAAATGGGGAGGTAATAGTTGGTAACAGACTATCTCCTACCCTTTTCTATATGCCTTCCCAAAATAAAGAACCAGAGAAGGTTGCAAAAGAAATTGCACCATTGTTAGAAGTGGAAGAGAGTAAGCTATACGAACAGATTAACAAGAGAGCTTATCTTGTTAAAATTGCTCCAGCAGGGAAGAACATTACGTCTGACTTAGCTATGCAGATTCAAGATAAAAATGTAAAGGGTCTGTATGCTGGTATTGACTATGTCAGAGATTACCCGCATGGTAAAATGCTTTCGAGATTGTTAGGCTTTACCGGATATGATGCCCAGGGGCTTGCTGGAATCGAATATCAATACGATTCTGTCTTGAAGGGCAAAGAATCAGCCATTCGAATGTTTACTGATGCTAAAGGCATTCCACTTCCACATGTGGATGACAGTTGGAAAAATGGACAAAATGGTAACCATGTCCAATTAACAATCGATATGAAAATTCAAACCGTAGTAGAGAGAGAATTGTCACAAGCAATGGATAAATATGAGGCAACGCAAGGCATTGCAATCGTAATGAATCCTAATAATGGAGAGATACTAGCACTAGCTTCGGCTCCAAATTTTGACCCTTCTTCTTATCAAGAAGTTGATTCTACTATTTACAATCGTAACTTACCAGTTTGGATGACATTCGAACCTGGATCCACGTTTAAAATTATTACGCTTAGCGCAGCACTCGAAGAAAATGTTGTTAACTTAGATAATGACCATTTTCATGATGCTGGTTACACAATTGTAGAAGGAGCAAGACTGCGATGCTGGAAACGACAAGGGCATGGTAGCCAAACGTTTCTGGAAGTTGTAGAAAATTCCTGTAACCCGGGATTTATAGAATTAGGCAGGAGAGTTGGACCTGACAAGCTTTCAGAGTACATAAAGAAGTTTGGATTTGGTCAATCCACAGGTTCTGGAATGGCTGGAGAATCTTCGGGCATTCTATTTAGTAAAGATGCTTATGGGCCAGTTGAACATGCAACCACTTCATTTGGCCAAGGTATTTCTGTCACACCGATTCAACAAGTTCAAGCAGTAGCAGCGGCTATTAACGGCGGCTATTTGTATAAGCCTTATATTGTTAAGAACATTGTGGATGGAGAAACAAATAAAATTCTATCTACAGCAGAACCAGAAATGAAAACGCAAGTAGTATCAGAAGCAACTTCTCAAAAAGTACGTGAGGCACTTGAACACGTGGTTGCTCATGGTTCCGGTAGAAACGCCTATAGAGACCAATTACGGATAGGTGGAAAAACTGGGACTGCACAAAAGGTTCAGAACGGCCGATATATGGATGGAGAGTACATTGTTTCTTTCATCGGCTTTGCTCCTGCGGATAAACCAGAACTTATAGTATATGTAGCAATTGATAATCCAAAGCATAGTACTCAGTTTGGTGGAGTAATTGCCGCACCAATAGTAGGTCAAATTATTGAAGATTCACTTGAGGTTACCGGTGGAGGTAAACAATTAGAGAAAGATTATAGATGGGGAGACGTTCAAACCGTCCGCGTCCCAAATCTTGTAGGAACTAAAAGAAAAGAAATTACATCGTACATGTATCCGTTTCAAATTGTTTGGCACGGCGATGGAGATGAAATCTTAACTCAATTACCGAAAGAAAACAGTCTTATTCCGTTAGATGGGACTATACATGTTTACACAAAATAAAAATAACTATAGTACATTCATGATTAGTTGTGCGTATTTAAGGAGATTTTTTTATGACATTGTCTACAACGTTAATTACACTTATTGCTAGTTTTTTAGTATCTGTTATACTTGCCCCGATTATTATCCCCTATTTAAGAAGGATGAAATTTGGGCAAAGTATAAGAGAAGAGGGGCCAGAATCCCATCAGAAAAAAGCTGGAACACCTACCATGGGTGGTTTAATATTTTTAACCTCAATCATTGTGACAACACTTGCTATTTCGTTTATATTTGACAAGCTTACGACACAGTCAATCGTATTGTTGTTAGTATTAGTGGGCTTTGGGTTAATTGGGTTCTTGGATGATTTTATAAAAGTAGTTTTAAAGAGAAATTTAGGTTTAACTTCTCTACAAAAACTAATCGGACAAATAATTATTGCGATTATTGCCTTTTTCTTGTTAAAGCTAGGTCCATTTGATACTTCAATTTCCATTCCATGGACTGATATTACGCTTTCTTTAGGTCAGTTCTATGTTGCCTTTTTAGTGTTTTGGCTAGTTGGCTTCTCCAATGCAGTAAACCTATCAGATGGGTTAGATGGTCTTGTATCTGGTACAGCATCAGTATCCTTCGCTACTTTTGGAGTGCTTGCTTTAATATACGAACAAACGGATATTGCAATTTTTGCCTTTAGTGTTGCTGGAGCCTTGTTAGGTTTTCTATTGTTCAATAAAAATCCTGCTCAAGTTTTTATGGGAGACACTGGATCACTAGCTTTAGGTGGAGCACTAGCTATGGTTTCAATTCTTGTTCAACAAGAAGTGCTTCTATTGATCGTTGGGATTATCTTTGTAATAGAAACATTATCGGTTATATTACAGGTCATTAGCTTCAAAACTACTGGTAAGAGAATATTTAAAATGAGTCCGATTCACCATCATTTTGAACTTTCTGGCTGGAGTGAACGTAAAGTTGTCACCGTATTTTGGGCTATTAACTTTGCGGCAGCAATGTTTGTAGTGATTATGGAGGTTATGTAAATTGAAACAGCTACCTTTTGTATATCATAAAAAAATACTTGTTTTAGGCTTAGCCAAAAGCGGTACAGTTGCTGCTGAGCTCTTGCATGACTTAGGAGCATTTGTCACAGTTAATGATTCCAAGCCATTTGAGCAAAATGAAAATGCTCAATATCTTTTGACCAAAGGATTGACAGTCATTTGCGGTAGTCATCCAGAAGACTTGCTGGATGAAGGGTTTAATCTAATCGTAAAAAATCCTGGAATTCCTTATACGAATAGTGTAGTTGCAGAAGCTATAAAAAGAGGTATTCCTGTATGGACAGAAGTAGAGCTTGCGTATCGTATTAGTGATGCTCCCATGATCGGAATTACTGGGTCAAATGGTAAAACTACTACAACGACTCTTATATACGAAATGTTGAATCATGCTTCTAAGCAACCGTTAATTGCGGGTAATATAGGTACTGTTGCCTCTGGGGTTGCAGAAAAGGCAACTGCAGACAATACAATTGTTATGGAGTTATCCTCCTTCCAGTTGATGGGAACTGAACAATTAAAACCTAAAATCTCAGTTTTAATGAATTTATATGAGGCACACTTGGACTATCATAAGGATTATCAAGAATATACAGACGCAAAATTTAATATTACCAAAATGCAGGATGAAAATGATTGGTTTGTCTATAATGCAGAGCAACAGTTAGTTCAAGATTATGCTGATAAAAGCCAAGCACAAAAGGTTCCTTTTTATGTTAGCAAAAAGACAGCTAATGGTATAAGTGCCGACGATCAATTTGTATATTGGAATGGTGAACAACTTTTTGAACGCTCCCTTATTGCACTACGAGGTAAGCATAACTTGGAGAATGTATTAGCTGCAACTGCTGTGGCTATTTTGTCAGACTGCTCGTTAGAGAGTATTAAATTTGTATTACAAACCTTCCAAGGTGTAAGGCATCGCACTCAGTTTGTGTTAGAGTCAGATGGACGTAAGTTCTACAATGATTCTAAAGCTACTAATACGCTGGCTACCAAAAGTGCGTTAGAAGGGTTTACTGAGCCTGTCGTGTGGATAGCGGGTGGAGTTGATCGAGGACATTCGTTTGATCAGCTTATTCCTTATTTACCTAATGTAAGAGCACTTGTACACTATGGTGAAACAGCGGAAAGACTACAGAAATTTGGAGAAGAGAACCATATACCCTTCGTGAAAAGAGTCTCTAATTTAGAGGAAGCCACTCGTTTAGCTGTGGAGGTATCAGAAAAAGGAGACATTATTCTTCTTTCTCCCGCTTGTGCAAGCTGGGATCAATATGAGAGCTTTGAAATTCGAGGGGATGAATTCATCAAGGTTGTTGAATCTTTAACGAATAATTGAAAGGATGAAATAATCGAAAGATAAACGTAAGTTACTATTCTTATCGTCTGTATTATTTTTATCAATTATTGGAATTTTGTTTGTGCATTCAGCCGGATCGTATTGGAGCGAGGTTCATTATCAAGGGCAAACGCCTTTCGCTTTGAAACAGAGCTTGTATTTAATAGTTGGGGTGGCAGGAGCATTTTTTATACAAAATAAATCATTTCTCCGCCTTCCCACATTTTGGCACGTTTTATATATCATATCGGTGGTATTGCTTATAGGGGTATTGATTCCTGGTATCGGTGTCGTACGGAATGGTTCACAGAGTTGGATATCTCTTGGTTTTACAAACTTTCAGCCTGCAGAGCTGTCTAAAATTGCTGTATTAGGCGTGTTGGCTTTAGCTTTAGCAAAGGAACAAAAAAACAAAGGTAAACTATATATGCGTAGCGCACTTCTACTCTTGCTTCCAATAGGGTTAATAATGGTTCAACCAGATTTTGGATCTGCTTTTGTATTAGTTGTAGCAGTATTTATGCTGTTATTTGTTGCAGGACTTCCTTTAAAGTTTTTTTTCGCCATTGGATTATCTGGGGTAATAGGTTTAGCAGCACTAATCATTTCTGCTCCGTATAGGTTAGTTAGGATCCAAGCTTTCTTGGACCCTTGGAAAGACCCTTTAGGTTCTGGATTCCAAGCAATTCAATCACTATTAGCCATTGGTCCAGCTGGTCTATTCGGTTTCGGCTACGGAAATAGTCGCCAAAAGTTTTTATATTTGCCAGAGCCACAGAATGATTTTATCTTCTCCATTTTATTGGAGGAAACGGGATTTATCGGTGGGATAGTTGTAATCTCTGCCTTTGTTGTTTTTTTCACTACTAGCTATATGATGGCTTCCCGTGCGAAGACAAGAGAGGCCCAATTAATGATAGTAGCCTTAACCTCCTTACTTGTTGTACAAACGTTTTTAAATATGGGAGTAGTAACTGGCTTGTTACCTGTTACAGGGGTAACCTTACCATTTATTAGCTATGGCGGGTCATCCTTAGTAATGACCTGGGGGATTATCGGAATCATTTTAAACTTGGCTAATACATCTAGTACAGAAGGGAGGCGGTAGAATGGAAAAAGTCATCGATATCGAAGATCGAATACCTACCTTAAAAGAAAAAAGAAGACGTAGAACAAACAAAAAATTTTCCATTCTACTTTTTCTCTTTGTCTTTACTCTATTGGTCTTGCTTTATTTTCAATCGTCTTATAGTCAGGTACAAAAAATAGAGCTAGATGGGGCTAAGCTTTTCTCCGTGAATCATTACATTGAACAAAGTGGTCTAAAAATTGGAGATTCCATGTGGAGCTTTAAGGAAAAAGACATAGAAAATTCATTGGAGAAAAGCGATTGGGTAGAATCAGTTCAAGTTAAAAGAAAATGGCTA
Organism: Psychrobacillus sp. BL-248-WT-3; assembly: GCF_012843435.1. Taxonomy (GTDB): domain Bacteria; phylum Bacillota; class Bacilli; order Bacillales_A; family Planococcaceae; genus Psychrobacillus. Next base: position 140,690 of record NZ_JABAFC010000005.1, read on the forward strand.
TCCAGTGTTCATATCGAAGTTAAAGAATTTAAACAAGTTGGATATGTAGAAAAGGAAAATGCACTTCAAATAATTTTGGAAAATGGTAAGACTATAATTCCAGAAGATGAGATTGTTCCTGTCGAAGGGCCAATCATCGCAGATTTTGAAGATGAAAAAATTCGATTACGTCTTATAAAAGAACTTAAAAAGTTGAATAGTGAAGTGTTATTAACTATCTCTCAAATAAACTACGTCCCTACAGAGAATGATATATACTCTATTCAAGTTTTTATGAATGATGGTAATGAGGTACAAGCTCTAATCCCGTCATTTTCAAGTAAAATGAATTATTATCCGTCGATTATTTCACAAATAAACCCAGATCAAAAAGGAGTAATCGATATGGAGGTAGGGTCATATTTTGAACCCTATCAAAAGGTTTTAAATGAAACTGAGGGTGAGGAGGCCATTGAGGATGAAGAAGAGGAGTCGTCTTAATGTTCCTTTTCGTGGACGTATTCTTATCTCGCTGGTTAGTTTAGTGTTAGGGTTCATTTTAGCTTATTCCTATAGCATGGCATCTGCAGATAAAGAAATAGAGGGTAATGATAGCTATTCGTTGGAAATACAAAAGTACAGAGAGCAGCTAATAGAACAGAAGGAAATGAATAAGGAATTAACAGAAGAGATAAATAAAAAACAACAGGCTATTAGAGTTTTTGAAAAGTCATTTGTGGATAGCGAAGAAAGCGTGGAAGAGTTAGTAAAGGAGGCTGAAATGCTTCGGTTACTAATGGGAGACATTCCATCTGAGGGGAAAGGCATTTCAATAGCTTTGCAGGATGGTGAGTATAATCCTTCTCAGGAAAACCCAAATGATTACATTGTTCACGAAAGTCATGTATTTAAAGTGATAAATGAGCTAAAAATATCAGGAGCAGAAGCAATTACTATTAATGGACAAAGGCTTCATGCTCAATCTTACATATCGTGTACTGGCCCAGTGATAACCGTCGATGGACGAGCTTTTCCCGCGCCTTTCACAGTTGAAGCCGTAGGTGATCCCAAGGTATTACTAGCATCTGTTAACTTAGGTGGCGGTATTGTAGATCAGCTAACAAACGATAATATCGTAGTCACCGTTGAAGAAAAGAGTAACATCATGATGCCTGCCTTGCGTGGGGACCAAAATTAACAAAGGCAAAGGAGGGCCGAATACATGAAAAAAACCGTCTATATTCGGTTTACTATAATTTTGTTGATCGTTGGTTTCATGATTGCCATTCAATACAATACAGTAAAACAACCAGAAACTCGCGATACGCGTGATGTATGGGAGATTCGCCAAGAGCTTGCCACGGAAACACAGCTGCATTCCGAATTGTTGTCGGAAGTGCGCCTGTTAGAGGAGACAGTTGGCAAGTATGACAATATGGTCAATGAAAGCCCTGAAATAGCTTTAAATGAAACCGTTAAACAATTAAAACAGGATATTGGTATAGCTGATTTTAAAGGTCCAGGACTAACCATAACAATTGAACCCTCTTTAGAGAGTATGATGGTGGGGGAGCAAATAGAAGAAATATCTCCTGATTTATTAATTCGATTAATTAATGAGATTAATCGCTTTAAAGCGGAGGCAGTAGAAGTGGATGGCAAAAGGATTGTATATTCCTCTGCTATAAGGGATGTAAACGGCAGGACGACGGTTAATAACCTGACAATAAAAAAGGCCCCCTTCACTATTAAAATTGGCACCTTAATATTAGAAGACGCTAAGAAAATGTATAACCAGCTACAAGCATCTCCTATCGGAGATAATTTTTACATTGATAATCTAAGACTAACTATAGGTGAACCGGAAGATGAGGTTACAATACAAGCCTTTGATCAATCAGTAAATATGGAATTTTTACAAGAAGTGCCAGGGGGAGAATAGTTATGTGGTTGCCGTTTTTAGGATTAATACTTGGAATATCACTTGGCTTAATGACTGATATTCAAATTCCAGAGGTTTATGAAAGCTATTTATCCATTGCTGTTTTAGCTGCACTAGATACTTTGTTTGGAGGAATTAGGGCACAACTTCAACAAGTTTACGATGATAAAGTATTTGTTTCCGGTTTCTTCTTTAATATTGCTTTAGCTGCTGGTCTTGCCTTTCTGGGGGTCCATTTAGGGGTAGATTTATATCTAGCGGCCATCTTTGCTTTCGGTGTTCGACTCTTTCAAAATATAGCTGTGATTCGTCGAATAATATTAACAAAATGGCCTGAGAGAACAAAAAGATAATGTTTTGTGCTATAATTTACTATTTCTTTAGAAAATTTTAGACTTTATAGGTTTTTTACAATAGAATAATAAATAAAGAGTTATTAGGAGGTGCCACGGGTGAATCAATCAGAAATGTACGTATCATTAGATATTGGGTCGTCTTCCATTAAAGTATTAATAGGTGAAATGAGTGATGACTCGCTGCATGTAATAGGAGTAGGAAATGTTAAATCAAACGGTATTAGAAAAGGCACCATTGTTGATATAGATGCAACTGTTCAATCGATTAAAAAAGCCGTTGGTGAGGCTGAAAGAATGATAGGAATGTCTATACATGAAATAGTGTTAGGTATACCCGCTAATTTAGCGAATATACAAAACGTTAAAGGTGTTGTCGCTGTCAATCGAGAGGACAGAGAAATAACAGACGCAGACTTGGACCGCGTATTAGAGTCTGCTCAAGTAATGTCTATTCCTCCTGAAAGAGAGCTAATTAACATTGCTCCCAAACAATTTATCGTGGATCATTTAGAAGAGATAAAAGATCCTCGCGGAATGATTGGAACTCGTCTAGAATTAGACGGTTTAATGATGACGACATCCAAAACGATTTTACATAACGTGTTACGATGTGTGGAAAGAGCAGGCCTTCAAATTAGAGAGATTTATCTTCAACCATTGGCAGCAGGACATTTTGCCTTAACTGAGGATGAAAAAAATCATGGTACTGCCTATATTGATATTGGTGGAGGCTCTACAACCATAGCAATATTCAGAGAAGGTCATTTAGTCAATACTGCTGTTATTCCTGTAGGTGGGGACCATATCACTAAAGATTTATCTATCGTTTTAAAAACCCCTACAGAACAAGCAGAAATGATAAAATTAAAATATGGACATGCCTTTTACGATGACGCGTCGGATGATGAGTTATTCGAAGTACCAGTAATTGGTGCTGATATGAAAGAGCAATATTCTCAACGATATATAGCAGAGATTATTGGCGTACGTCTAGAAGAACTATTTGAGTTAATTCTTGAGGAATTTTACCGTATGGGATTACAAGATCTCCCAGGTGGAGTAGTAATCACAGGTGGAGTTGCTAAACTTGAGGGTATCGGACAATTGGCGAGACACATATTACAATCGCGTGTTCGACTGTACACACCAGATTATATCGGCGTTAGAGAACCACAATATACAACAGCTGTTGGCCTTATAAGATATGCCTATAAAGAAGATCTTTTCTATGGTAAAATTGGCAATAGCCATGCATTATCTCAAATGGCACACAATGAAGTAGTAGCAAGCACTAAAAAACAAAAACAACCACAAAAAAATTCAAACAATGAAAACAAAGAGAGTGCAATGAGTAAGGCGAAGAAACTTTTTGACAAGTTCTTTGAATGAGAAAACTTTATCATAGTTGAAAGAATATAGGAGGCAATAGCATGTTAGAATTTGAAACAAACGAAGATCAATTAGCAATTATTAAAGTTATTGGAGTCGGTGGCGGCGGAAATAACGCAGTAAATCGTATGATTGAACATGGCGTCCAAGGGGTAGACTTTATCGCTGTAAATACAGATGCACAAGCCCTTAACATGTCAAAAGCTGAAGTAAAACTTCAAATTGGTGGTAAACTAACTCGTGGTTTAGGAGCAGGAGCTAACCCAGAGGTAGGTAAAAAAGCAGCTGAAGAAAGTAAAGAATTAATAGAAGAAGCACTAAGAGGTGCAGACATGGTTTTCGTAACCGCGGGAATGGGTGGCGGAACTGGTACAGGAGCAGCTCCTGTAATAGCTCAAATCGCTCGTGACTTAGGTGCTTTGACTGTCGGAGTAGTAACACGTCCATTTACTTTTGAAGGTCGCAAGCGCTCTACACAGGCTGTAGGCGGGATTGGCATGATGAAGGAAGCCGTTGATACACTAATTGTTATTCCTAATGATCGCCTATTGGAGATTGTAGACAAAAATACTCCAATGCTAGAAGCATTTAGAGAAGCTGATAACGTTCTTCGTCAAGGTGTCCAAGGTATCTCTGATTTAATCGCAGTTCCTGGTCTTATTAACTTAGACTTTGCTGATGTTAAGACAATTATGTCTAACAAAGGAGCAGCACTAATGGGGATTGGTATTTCTGCAGGAGAAAATCGAGCAGCAGAAGCAGCTAAAAAGGCTATTTCTAGTCCGTTACTTGAAACTTCGATTGATGGAGCGACAGGTGTATTAATGAATATCACTGGTGGCTCAAATCTTTCCTTATTTGAAGTACAAGAAGCTGCAGACATCGTAGCATCTGCTTCAGATGAAGAAGTTAACATGATCTTTGGTTCGGTTATCAATGATAACTTGAAAGATGAGATTGTAGTAACAGTAATTGCAACCGGTTTTAATGAAGAAGTAATTATGCAAAAACAACCTAGAGGGACAGGCTTTGGAACTGCACGTGCTCAGCAAGCAGCTACTACACAGCGTGAAACTAGAAAAGAAGAGCCACAGTCTCAACCGCAGCCTTCTTATCAGCAGGAACGTCCTGCTCCAACTCATAATCACCAAGATGATGCTTTAGATATACCAACATTTTTAAGAAATCGTAATCGCAGAAACTAATAGGTTAATAGATAAAAAGTAATCTGGTTAATAGCGATTGCTCAGGCTATAGACTTTCAAAGAGATTTGAAATGTCTATAGTCTTTTTTATTGTTCAGGAAATTATAAAATTCTGAACCTGTGGATAAATAGATGTCTAGCTCCACCGCCTTGCCCCTCGGGGTCAAATGGGAAAATACTGCGGTGGCTGAGGAACTGCCTCCTCGCATTTCCCCATTTGCCTGTCACTCATCCCGCTGGAGCTCCAATCAATAATTGTCTCATTATTTTTCATCTTTTTGTTCTTAGTCTTCGTCTCATCAAAGGTTTATGAAATCGATTCAACTAGTAACGAAAAAAACTCATACCATAATTCTTTCTATAATTTTGTCGTTTAAAAAATTTACTTTTGAACGCTCCTTTGACAAATTTCTTATAAATCGGATGTTAAGCTTTTATCAAAAGGAGGAGAGCTATGTACGCAGAAGTTATGATTGCAACAAACACCTTTTTCAACTATACCGTTTTAGCGTTTGCAAACAGAATTGGTTGGATTGAAAACAAAAAAAGATACCTGCTTCTGTCTGCATTTGTTGCGGGATTGATAACCGTCGTTTTTTCTAATCATTTCATTACGCTATTTTTGACTTTCTTTCTCATGATTGGAATAGCGTTTTGGAAAAAAAGGACACAAATCGTCAAAGCCATTTCATTAACATTACTAGCAAGCATCTTTGCTGGTGGACTACTTACAGCAATTGCCCCAATGTACCATAATGCGAGTAATTCATTCATGATTATCAATTATGCATTAATTGCTACTGGTGGTTTATACCTCCTCACGAAACACGTACTTAGTCTGCATATTTCACAATCGGAAAGAGAACTTATTTATCCTTCTAGCATTAAATTATTCAATCAAACAAAGGAACTTACACTATTTATTGATTCTGGGAACGTCTGTACAGAACCACTTTCTAATGATCCTGTACACTTTATAGCAGCAGAAGCTCTTCGTCCCATTCTTCCAGAACTTCTTTATGATGTGATAAATAGCTGGGATAGCACACATTATAAAGGTTTGGATATGCTTCCAAAAGAGTATGCGAGTAAGGTTCGTCTAATACCAATTGCAACCGTTCAAAAGGAAAAGTCATGGGTAATAGGCATTAAATTCGATGAATGGGTCGTAAATGATCAACCTTTACCAAAAGGTTACATCGTACTAACGAGAGGTAAGGACAAATTTCCACACGAGGCAGACGGTATCTTACATAGTTCCTCGTACTATCATTTGAAAAAAAGGAGTGCTAAATAATGATATTAAATATGCTACGTCGATTTTATTATTGGATTCTCTCATTTAGAAGAAAAGGAGTCCATTATATTGGTGGAAGTGAATCATTACCAAAACCATTGACGAGAGATGAGGAACGAGAAATGCTACTAGCTTTTATGGATGGAGATGAGTACGCAAGAGATGTGTTAATCGAAAGAAATTTAAGACTTGTAGTATACATTGCTAGAAGATTCGATCAAACGAATACAAACATAGAAGATTTAATTAGTATTGGATCCATCGGACTTATAAAAGCGGTAGAAACGTTCAATTTAGATAAAGGCATTAAATTAGCAACCTATGCTTCAAGATGTATTGAAAACGAAATTCTTATGCATTTGAGAAAAACGAACCGCATGAAATCAGAAGTTTCATTTGATGAGCCTTTAAATTCTGATTCAGATGGTAATGAATTACTGCTTTCCGATATTCTGGGTACAAGTGAAGATCTAATAATAGAGGATGTCGAAAAAAAGCTAGAACGTCAGCATGTTTTTGAAGCTATAAATTTATTGGGAAATAGAGAAAAATATATTATGCAATGTCGTTTTGGGCTTAACGGACAAGAGGAAATGACTCAAAAAGAGGTAGCTGATCATCTTGGAATTTCCCAATCTTATATCTCAAGATTAGAGAAAAAAATAATTTTAGATTTAAAAGAAGTACTGAATGAACCGATTGCCTAATGGGTGAAATTGGATAGCTATGCTCCGAATAATCTTTTAACCGGCGGATAAACTGACTAAGAACTATTAAAAAGTCCGGAGGAAGATCTATGACGAGAACAAAAGTTGAATTATGCGGCATTGACACATCAAAGCTTCCTTTACTAACCCACGAAGAAATGAAAGCATTATTTATTCGCTTACAAGCTGGCGAAGATTCGGTTAAAGATGAATTGGTAATGGGTAATTTAAGATTAGTTTTAAGTCTAGTACAGCGCTTCGCTTATAGAGGCGAGCAAGCAGATGACTTATTCCAGGTAGGTTGCATAGGGCTTATAAAGTCCATTGAAAATTTTGATTTAAAACATAATGTGCGTTTTTCCACATATGCAGTGCCTATGATCATTGGTGAGATAAAAAGACATTTGCGTGACCACCATTCTGTAAGAGTTTCTAGATCATTAAGAGATATTGCTTATAAGGCTATGAAAGCCAAGGAACAATATATTAACGAACATTTGGAAGAACCGACATTAGAGGATTTGTCTAAAATACTTGAGATACCAGTAGAAGATATATTATTATCGCTAGATGCAATTCAAGATCCTGTCTCTCTTCAAGAACCAATTTTCAGTGATGGAGGAGATGCTATTTATATGATGGATCAATTATGTGATAATGATGTATCAGAAGATCAATGGGTTACTTATTTTACGGTAAAAGAGAGTTTTCAAAACTTAGACTCGCGACAAAAGAAAATATTAACGAAAAGAATATACTTTGGTGCGACACAAACCGAAATAGCTACCGACCTGGGTCTCTCGCAGGCTCAAATCTCAAGACTAGAGAAAAGTGCTTTATCTACTATTCAAAATCAGTTAAATCCTAAATAACAATCCTTAACGCTTTTTCTCGTCAGAAAAAGCGTTTTTTTCTATTTTCATGAATATACTATTAAAAAGGAGGGGAACTGTTGAAGTTTTCAGATGCGCAACAAAAAGAAGTCATTGAGGCTAATTCAGGGCAATTACTGGGCTTTATAGTGGATGCAGAAATAGATAAAGAAACAGGTCATATCATTTCCTTTATTGTAGAAACTAATGGGGCATACCCCACATTTTTCAATAAAAAAAGGGAAACGAAAAAAATTAGCGTACAAAATATAGCTGTTATTGGAAAAGATGTAATAATTGTTGCTAAAAACAGAGAATAGGTACTGTTCTTTATTGATAAAACGCCATTTCATTGATACAATGAACAAAACACTAGATGAAGAGTTGGTTTAAAATGTCAAATGTTCATAATAATTTAATTAACATTCAAAAGCATATTGAAGAAGCCTGTGTACGCTCTAATCGAAATTTTGACGATGTAACACTTATTGCTGTTACAAAGGAAGTTTCAGTAGAACGTACGGAGGAAGTTATTCAAAATGAAATATTGCATCTTGGAGAAAACAGACCTGAAGGACTTAAAAGAAAATTAGAAGCTATTTCAGCTAACGTAAAATGGCACTACATAGGCTCATTGCAAACTAGGAAAGTAAAATCGGTAATCAATGAGATAGATTATTTGCACTCCTTAGATCGTAAAAGCTTGGCCGAGGAAATTGAAAAAAGAGCAGACAATGTTAAAAATTGCTTTGTTCAAGTGAATGTTTCTGAGGAACAATCCAAGCATGGTCTATCTATGGAAGAAGCTGAATTGTTTATTGACACTCTTAAGGATTATTCACATATACGTGTAGTCGGTCTAATGACAATGGCACCGAATACGGAAGATAAGGCTTTAATACGAAACGTTTTCCGTAGCTTAAAAGAGCTTCAACTAAGAATTGCTGCAAAACAACTTCCACACGCCCCATGTAAGGAGCTATCCATGGGTATGTCCGGAGATTACGAAATAGCTATTGAAGAGGGAGCTACATTTATACGAATAGGAACAGCATTAGTCGGCAAAGACAAGGAGGATGAATGAGTATGAAGAATTGGGTAAAAAACTTCTTCTATTTAGAAGAGGATGAAGATACTACAACACCTCAGCAACCTAGAACACAAAATCGTGCAGTAGAACCAGAACAAGTACGACAACAGCCAGTAAAATCATCATATCCTAAAGAACGCAAATTTAATGCTGCTCCTAAGGAAACTGCTGCTACGAATCTTGTCAGTATTCAAAATATGCAAAAGTCCTCAAAGGTAATTTTAATTGAACCGAGAGTCTATGCTGAGGCACAAGACATTTCAGAGCATTTAAAGAACAAAAAAGCAGTTATAGTTAATTTACAACGTATTGACAAGGAACAAGGAATTAGAATAATCGACTTTTTAAGTGGAACAGTATATGCTTTAGGTGGAGATATTCAAAGAATAGGAACAGATATATTCTTATGTGCCCCTGATTCGGTAGAAGTAGCGGGCTCAATATCGGATTACTACTACAACGATCTAGATTAATAGAGGAGTTATTATAATGGATTTGATTTTATTTTTATTGGCACAATTAGTACAAATTTACTCATTTGCGTTGATTATTTATATCTTTATGTCATGGGTACCTAATGTGAAAGAATCTACGGTAGGACAATTTTTAGGGAGAATATGTGAGCCCTACTTAGAGCCCTTTCGTAAGATTATCCCACCAATAGGTATGATTGATATTTCACCGATTGTTGCTATATTTGTTCTTAATATAGCTATGAGAGGGATTATATCTCTAGGTCATTACATTTAACCTCACATTTGTGAGGTTTTTTTAAAATATATTATTTATTCTTGTCCCCTCGGGTTAAACAAAGGCAAGCAATTTAACTAAACTAAAAGGCTATGTTAAAGGTTATGGTTGATTTACGATGCAAAGAAATCTTAAATCAGAGAGTAGAATTGATTTCCGCCCCAGCCGGACGCTTTCCGTGGGGTGAGCGATAAGCCATCACCCGTCGCTAACGCGCGCGGTTGTGATGTCTTATCTGTCTCACTCATCCCACTGGAGTCGCCGTCTGTCGCTCCAATCAATAAATAGGAACAGCTTGAGCATCGATAAAGTGCTAATAAGTTTACTCATATAAACAAAGCTGAAAGCTCTCACCAACCCCCATTTCATCATCTATTTATGTTCTTAATAGCCATTTGAAAGTTCCTTTTTCAATGTTTACAGTCACTATAAAAAAGAATTGTTAGTCTAAATCAACCAATAACTTTAACAAAGCTAACTAAAAAAAGTTTTTCTGTGCTTTTCTCCATTTGCCTGTCGAGGCAGAGACAGGCGATTGTGCTTTTCTTATTGTCTAGCTCCATCGCCTTGCCCCTCGGGGTCAAATGGATAAAAGCTCCGGTGGCTGAAGAGCTGCCTCCTCGCTTTTCTCCATTTGCCTGTCGGGGCAGAGACAGGCGATTGTGCTTTTCTTGATGTCTAGCTCCATCGCCTTGCCCCTCGGGGTCAAATGGATAAAAGCTCCGGTGGCTGAAGAGCTGCCTCCTCGCTTTTCTCCATTTGCCTGTCGGGGCAGAGACAGGCGATTGTGCTTTTCTTGATGTCTAGCTCCATCGCCTTGCCCCTCGGGGTCAAATGG
>NZ_JABAFC010000050.1 GCF_012843435.1 Psychrobacillus sp. BL-248-WT-3
ACTGAAAATCTATTAGATTAGCGAAAGTGTTCAATGTTATTTAGCAGCAACTGTCCATTTTATTTTAGCGTTTACACTTATGCTAAAAAGTGTTATTTTATTGAACATAAATACCATAATATCACTCCATTTTTTTGTTACTTCTTACACAGACGTTTTCACATAATAAAAGTTGTACGATATAACGCAGTCGTGAAAATCCAAGTAGTCAAAAAATTGGTTAGTGGTTTTATACTTCCAAGTCTTCATATTATTAGACTCCTTAAATAAAAAATCATTAATAAATATAATATGGTATTATTTAGGTAAAAAGGAGTTGGTTCAGATAGGGATTATAATTCTTTTAATATTCTTCATTGTCTTGGGTATTACAAACTTGATGGCATTCAAAATTGCTGGAAAAAATAAAAGGAAAAGAATCTGGGCTGGAATAATTGTCTTACTTTTAACGCCTTTAGTTTTTTTTATTACATATGCAAGTGTGAGTCCCTTTGACCCTGGTGGGTTTGCAACTGGGATGCTTATGGTGTTTTTCAGTTTTTTGTTTGCGCTTAATGGTACGATCATCATAGTAATTGGTATATTTACGCAGAGGTCTAGAAACATCTAAGTATGGGCAATGTATGCGAAGATGATCAGGTAAGATGCTCTTATTAGCTTGGGTGCAAAAAGTGATAGTAAAAGTCTTTGTTTTTAAAATTTATTTCCTCTATCACTAAACCAATAGAAAGCACCTACGATAAAACAGAAAACAAAGAATAACAAACCAATAAACATTAAAATGGTAAAACCCAAATGTATACCTCTTTTCTCGGCAATCTTTAATAGTATTAGCTATGAATCTTACGAAATTATATTTAACCCAGTAGTTAAAAATTACTTTTTCTTACAGCTTATTATAATTTAATCTCTATAAATTAGAAATCTATTATGTTTAAAGTGAAATGAATGTTAGAAATAAGCGTATGTCAAAAATATAAAGTGGGGGGAAGCAAATCATGAATATGGAAACGGTAATGCAGGAGCTTGAAGCGTTAGGAAAGGAACGGACTAAAAAAATATACCTTTCTAATGGTGCCCGGGAACCGCTTTTTGGGGTAGCTACAGGGGCAATGAAGCCAATTGCAAAGAAGATTAAAATTAATCAGCAGTTAGCGGAGGAGCTTTATGCGACAGGCAATTACGATGCGATGTACTTCGCAGGAATTGTTGCAGATCCTAAAGCGATGAAGGTGTCTGATTTTGAGCGTTGGATAAAGGGGGCATATTTTTATATGCTGTCTGATTACGTTGTAGCCGTTACATTGTCCGAGTCTGATCTTGCACAAGAAGTTGCCGATCAATGGATTGCAAGTGATGAAGAGTTAACAAGCTCAGCTGGTTGGAGCTGTTATTGTTGGCTATTAGGAAATAGAAAAGATGAGGAATTTTCTAAGAGTAAGATATCTAATATGTTGGATATGGTGAGTAAAAGCATACATGATTCGCCCGAGCGAGTTAAATCCTCTATGAATAATTTTATTTACACCGTAGGGGTTTCCTATTTGCCGCTTCATGAAAAGGCTATAGAAACTGCTAAATCAATAGGAACAATAGAAATAAATCAGCATAAGAAAAAAAGTAGCCTTCTGGATGCATATAGCAATATACAAAAAGAAATAGATAGGGATAGACTTGGTTTTAAAAGAAAATATGTAAGATGCTAATTTTTAAAAAGCTTTGTTTAAGTGATTGGTTGATTTTGACTAAAAGTTTCTTTCTTATAGGGACTGAAAATATTTAAAAAAGGACATTTCAAATTGCTATTAATGCATATGTAAATCATGAAATATGGTTGGAATCTATCGACGAATGAAAGCCATTTCCATTTATTGATTGGAGCACCAGACGGCGACTCCTACGGGATGAGTGAGACAGATAAGACATCACAACCATGCGCGTAAGCGATGGGTGATGGCTTATCGCTCACCCCGAGGAAAGCGTCCGGCTGGGGCGGAAATCAATTCTACTTTCTGCTTAAAAATTTATTTGATCTAAAATCAACCCTACCCTTTAATATGGCCTTTTAAAAAAAAGAGAAATAAAAACAGAGTGGAGTTAATAACCACCCTGTTTTTTTATGATTAAATTATTAGTCTAGCTTTTTGTATGACTTTTGGCTTCGCAGCTGATACAAAGCTTTATCTAGCATTTGCTTGTTCTTTTCTGTTATCTCTAGCTTTCTAGGTATAGGCTCATAGAGTGGATTTGGATCCATCCATGTTGGGATAAAGGGAATAGGTGACTCTGCACTCCATCTATCGAGCCAGGCCTGTGGTAGATTCCCAGTTGGCGATGGAATATCATTCATCTCCATCCAAAGTAAAGACCAAGCCCTTGGGACAACTCTCCAAATATCATATCCACCACCACCAACCGCTATCCAACGACCTTCACAATACTTATGTGCTAGCTCGTGGGCAAGTTTAGGTATTTCTCTATAGATATTCATCGTCCCATACAAGTGCGTGAGGGGGTCAAAATAATGAGCATCGGCACCGTTTTGACTTAAAATAACATCAGGCTTAAACCATTCAACAATTTCCGTTAAGCTTGTCCGATAAATATCCAGAAAAGAATCATCCTCTGTAAAGGCATCGATGGGGAAATTAAATGAAGTTCCATAGCCTTCACCAGTTCCTCTTTCGGTAATATTTCCGGTTCCAGGGAAAAGGTATCTTCCGGTTTCGTGAATAGAAACAGTACAAACATTAGGGTCGTCATAGAAGCTCCATTGCACGCCATCACCGTGATGAGCATCCGTGTCTATGTAAAGTACACGAGCATTATACTTTTCCTGCATATATTTAATCGCAACGGAACTGTCATTATAGACACAAAATCCAGAGGCTCTGCCTTTAAATCCATGATGCAGTCCACCACCTAAGTTTACCGCGTGGTTGGATTTTCCCTCCATTACATAGTCTACAGCAGTCAGTGTGCCTCCAACTAAGCTGGCACTTGCTTCATGCATTTGGGGAAAAATTGGGGTATCTTCAGTTCCAATCCCATAACTCTCATATTTGGAGGTACTCTCTGTCTCTTGACTAGCTTTTTTAACAATATCAATGTAACCAGGGTCATGCACTAAACATAGTTCTTCATCCGTTGCTATACGGGGTGCCACAATATCCGAAGGTGATAGTGAATTCATTTCCATTAAAAGGTCAACAGTAAGTGTCAGGCGTTTTTGGTTAAAGGGATGAGTTTCTGAAAATTTATAACCAAGCTGATTTTCTGAGAAGATAAAAACAGCATTCTTTTTCATACATTCAATCCCGGCTGGCTTGGCCATAAAACCTCAAAGCCGGCATCTCTTACTGCTTGAACCAATTTGAGAGGATTCATCGTTTTGACACGTAGAACGAGAATCTTGTATTCACTATCATTTTTATCGGGATATACTAAGACGCTAAGTAAATTCACTTTTTGCTCATAAATTACTTTAGATATTTCAAATAAGACGCCTGGTCGGTTGGGTACCCGTATTTCCATCTGAGATCCCGGCTGATGCACACCTGTCAGCTCGATAAATTTATAGAGAAGATCCGATTCTGTAATCATGCCGACTAGCTTCCCTTGACTCACTATAGGTAGGCAACCTATACGATTATCGTAGAAAATACTAGCAGTTTCCTCGACAAAATCAAGAGGGTGCCCAGTAATAGGGTTTTTAGTCATAATTTTTTCTAATGGCATATCTAAAATCTCCGCATCCTTTCTATCCTGTAGAGAGGAGGGAGTTGCTTCCTTTAAGTCACGGTCTGTTACCACCCCTAAAACTTCACGTTCCTCATTAACGATCGGTATGTGCCTAATACGTTTCTCCTTTAATACTTTTAAAGCATCATTTATAGTATGTGATGGTGTTAAAGTAGGTACTGATGTATTCATGATTTCTTCTACAAGCATAAAACCAAACCCCTTTGTGAGAAATTTAAAACATCTTCCTTAATACATGAAACGATTCATAAAGCGTAATTGATCAAATTGCTGGATGGATTCATTGTCCACACGGCTACCTATTTTGGCCATCAAGCAATTGGCTGGATGGGAGCTGATCTCTGGATCATCTGTTGCAAAATATTCTAGGCCACCAGCCATCATCATTTTTTCCATCATCTTTCGGTACTCCCATACATTTAAACCGGTTCCTTTTAAATCCCAATGCCAATAGTATTCAGTTGTAATCGTTATATAATCTTCCATCGCATCGTCCATCATAGAGACTCTGAGTAATTCTTTTCCGACTCCAGTTCCACGGTATTTTGGAATAACTTCAATAGCCCCTAATTCTATTAAGTTTTCCATGTTCCCTTGGGACCAACGTTCTAGTGGGTCTGGGTGAAGAAATGTACAGTACCCAACAATCATGTCCTTTTCTCTAACAATGATAATCCGACCCTCTGGTAACTTTGCAATTTCGATAATTGCTTTATGTTGTTGCTGAGGATTTCGAAATGCTATTAAATCCTCATGGAAAGTCAACTTGGCTAATTCTTCAGATGCTACGGGTCCTTCAATAGTAATTGGACCATGCTTTGTCTCTTTCTCTATCGAATAAAATACTTTTTTATGTTCCACATATTCACCACCTATAATTTAGTTACAGTTGCCACTATTATACATGATTTTTTAAGAAGAAAGCGATTACTTCCGTTATGTAACAAAACATTCAAAAAAGTTAAAACATTAGCATTACTTTGTGAGAGTATTGTAGAATATAAGAGAGTATATTTAGAAAGGGTGAATTGGGATGAAAATCGAAGCGTTACCAGTAGTACAAGAGGAGTATCAATTAAAGGACTATGAGAAAACTGCTCAGGATTTTCAATGGGAGGAAGCTGAAAAGTCTTTTTCCTGGTATGAGACAGGCAAGGTGAATATGGCATACGAAGCGATTGACCGTCATGCAGCATCAGATATTAAGGACAAGGTAGCCTTATATTATCAAGATGTTGATCGCAAGGAGTCATATACATTTGCTAACATGAAAACCTGGACAGACAAAGCTGCAAACGTTTACAAAGAGCACTCTAATTTAGCAAAAGGGGACCGCCTATTTATTTTTATGCCAAGATCTCCGGAATTATATTTTGCTTTATTAGGGGCAGTAAAAATGGGCGCAATTGTTGGTCCATTGTTTGAAGCCTTTATGGAAGGGGCAGTGTATGATCGTTTACTAGATAGCGAAGCGAAGGCAATTGTCACTACACCTGAATTGCTAGGAAGAATACCTTTAGATCGTCTACCAGATTTGGAAACTGTTTTTCTAGTGGGAGACAATATTCAAGAGGATGATAAATTTGTAGACTTTAATAAGGCGTTAAACAATGCCTCTGATGAATTTGAAATAGAATGGGTAGATAAAGAAGATGGACTTATACTGCATTATACTTCTGGCTCTACTGGTAAGCCTAAAGGAATATTACATGTTCATTACGCGATGGTACAACACTATCAGTCCATGAAATGGGTTATGGATATAAGAGAAGATGATATCTATTGGTGTACGGCAGACCCAGGTTGGGTTACTGGAACTTCCTATGGAATATTTGGACCTTGGCTTGCTGGAACAACTTCCTTAATCTTAGGTGGACGTTTCTCACCAGATGCTTGGTATAAAGCAATAGAAGAATATAAGGTTACGGTTTGGTACAGTGCTCCAACTGCTTTTCGTATGCTAATGGGTGCTGGGGATGGCATCGTGAAGAAATATGATCTAACCTCCCTGCGTCATGTATTATCAGTTGGTGAGCCACTTAACCCTGAGGTTATTAAGTGGGGAATGCAGGTATTCAATAAACGAATTCATGATACTTGGTGGATGACTGAAACAGGCGCTCAAATGATTTGTAACTATGGCTGCCTTCCGATTAAGCCCGGTTCCATGGGGAAACCATTGCCAGGCATTAAGGCTGCAATTATTGATAACAATGGAGTAGAGGTCCCGCCATTCACAATGGGTAACCTTGCCATCAAAAAAGGATGGCCATCTATGATGCGTCAGGTTTGGAAAAACCAAGAAAAGTTTGAATCCTATTTTATTAATGATGAATGGTACTTCTCAGGAGATTCCGCATATATGGATGATGATGGTTATTTCTGGTTTCAAGGAAGAGTAGACGACGTAATTATGACCTCAGGTGAGCGTGTAGGTCCATTCGAAGTGGAAAGTAAATTGTTAGAGCATCCTGCAATTCTTGAGGCAGGAGTAATAGGGAAGCCAGATCCAGTCCGTGGAGAGATTATTAAAGCATTTGTTGCTTTAAATGAAGGGTATGAGCCTTCTGATGAGCTCATTGCCGATATTCAGCAATTTGTGAAGAAGGGTCTTGCCGCTCATGCAGCTCCTAGAGAAATTGAGTTTAAGGATAAGCTACCTAAAACTAGAAGCGGTAAGATTATGCGCCGAGTATTAAAGGCATGGGAATTACAGCTTCCAACTGGTGATTTATCTACGATGGAAGATTAGTTTTTTCACAAAAGCACATTGGAATATTGTTAGGAAATTTTAATTGTTATTCAAATTAGGGGCACCAATTCGCATATGAATTAGTGCTCCTTTTTTATTTAGTTTTATTGGTGGTCACGCAAAAAATATATTGGAAGGGGAAAAATGGAAATCACACTATTTTTATTCTGCATGTATTATTTTTTTCAATTACTAGTTGTGGTGTCTGAAGTTCTTTTTTATCGAAACAAAAAAGCGATGACTATTAGTCACCGCTTTTTCTCTTTATTTAGGAAATTATAAAATTCTGAACCTGTGGATAAATTAATGTCTAGCTCCAGCGCCTTGCCCCTCGGGTCAAATGGATAAAAGCTCCGGTGGCTGAGGAACTGCCTCCTCGCTTTTCTCCATTTGCCTGTCGGGGCAGAGACAGGCGCCTGCGCTTTTCTTGTTATGGTGTAGATTCTTCTTCCGGTGGTGGGGTAGGCTCGACTGGAGGTGTAATGATTACCTCACCCCCACCGCCATTACCATCACCTGGGACAGGCTGTTCAGGCACTTCTTCTACCGGTTCCTCCGGGGGAAGAACTGGTATCACAGGCTCTGGAGCATTAATAGTAGCTATGTTAGATGCACCAGATTGTAATCCGGTTATATCAACTGTTACTACTACATATTGACCTGGAGAGGTGATTTGATAGCTATAATTTTCTGCCTCTTTCTTAGTTGCCATCAGAACTCTGTTACCATTAACGACTTGGTATACACGATATCCGACTACATCACTAGAAGCCGATTTTGTCCATGTCATTGTATTTCCTGTCAGAGAGGTTGTTACTGGAGCAGGGGGAGTACCGTCTGCCTCAAATACCTTTTCTGAAACTACATTGCTAGCAAATGATGAATCATTCGGGAATAGCTTACTAGCGTCTCCACCAAATCGTCCAAGCATTCGTTTTATAAAGTCCTCACTTACTCCGTGACCACCTGCAGTAACAAATTCGCTTGGAGTAGAATCCAATGATCGGTATTTACTACCGTTGATGACTACATAAGATGAGGATACTAGACTATCGTCTGCCTGCGTAGGAAGCATAACCTTCGAATTAAATAAATCCGATTTTACAAGACCTGCCTGCTCACAAGCAGTAGAAGGTGCTAGACCGGAAATACCACAGAAAGATCTGGAAACGACTCCTTCAGGTGCTTGGAAAGCATTTGGTGCATCCATTAGCTCAGGGTTAATGTCATACATCGCATTCATCATGTTCGACCAAAGTGTATTGATACGCACACTTGGGTGCCCATAACGATTGTTCATATGGAATAATGTAAGCTTTTGCTCGTCATAACCAAGCCAAACACCCAATGAAACATTTGGATTGTACCCTACTAACCATGAATCACTATGACCTTGTGTTGTACCAGTTTTCGCGCCAAAATCAGATTGGAATTTTAGACGAGAGTTTGCCAGCTTAGCAGTACCCTGTGTCATCACATCTCTTAAAATATCAGTCATAATATATGCCGTTTGCGGGCTAAATACATCCACAGGCTCCACTTTATGCTGGTAAACGACATTGCCTTCCACGTCTACAATTTTCTCAATCATATATGCATCAACAAATTGACCATTATTCGCAAAAGTTCCGTATGCATTTGTATTTTCTTCTAAAGAAGCACCTTTTCTCATGCCTCCAATAGAAAGGGCAAGGTTAGCATATTCATCTTCTTCAATGCTTTCAAAGCCCATTTTCATCATGAAATCAGTTGGCTTTTTATCTTTTATTTGATCATAAAGTCTAATGGTCGATAAGTTTTGGGAAGTTGTTACTGCTTGTCGAGCAGAAATAATCCCAAGCTCCTGTTCAGTCGTATAGTTAGAAGGAGACCACTTATTTCCATTGTCATTTATATTAAATTTAACGTCTGCAAGAGGACTTCCTGCTCCAATTACACCGTATTCAATAGCTGGTGCATAAACTACCAATGGCTTAATCGTAGAACCCATGGAGCGTACTGCCTGAGTAGCATGATTATATTGCTCTACATTATAATCTCGACCACCTAAGAACGAGAGAATACGGCCAGTTCCATTTTCTATTAGCATACTTCCAACTTGTACAGGGAAATCCTTTGTGACTGTTTCTCCAGTAATAGGATCTTTAACACTAATATTCGTATACGTATGTCCATAAGACTCAAACGCATCTCTTACTTGAAGCATTTTTTCATACATATCCTTGTTAATAGTAGTATGAATACGATAACCGCCTGTACTAGCAGCACGCTGTGCCATAATATTATACTTTTCAATTAGAGGATCATCTTTTTCTAGAGCTTCTAAATCCACTCCGTCTTTTTCAGCTAGCTGAACACTTAAAATATCTCTAACTCTCTTTTCAATTTCAAAGGTAAGCCATGGATACTTTTCCTCTGGCAACGTTTCCTTTTGTCTAAAGTCTTTTGTAATATCATAGTTAACTGCAGCTTGGTATTCCGCTTCTGTTATATATCCGGTTTCTTTCATCCGATATAGTACGACTTTCATGCGGTCTATACCATGCTTTAACGATTCGCCTTCCTTTAATACTCCACCATTACTAAAAGGGGTGTATTTAAAAGGGGCTTGTGGAATACCTGCAATGTAAGCAGCCTGTGGGAGAGTCAGGTCTTTAGCCTTCACATTAAAAATTCCCTGTGCTGCAGTTTCGATTCCAGCGATATTACGACCGTTTGCATTTCTACCATACGGTATAATATTAAGATAAGCCTCTAATATTTCGTCCTTGCTCATAAACTCTTCTAGTCGCATTGCTAAAAGAATTTCCTTAGCTTTTCGTTCATAAGAAACTTCATTTGTAAGGATTTGATTTTTAATCAGCTGTTGGGTTAATGTAGAACCGCCCGTTTGAGTATCTGAGTTCGTCATATCCTGTAATAGACCTCTGAAGATGGCTTTAGGAACAATCCCGTTATGGACTTTAAAGTATTCGTCCTCGGTAGCTAACACTGCATCAATGACATAAGGGGAGACATTTGCAAGATCTGTTTCAGTTCTTTCTAAATCAGTTCTTAGCTTCCCAAGGTAGACATCCCCTGCAAAGTAAATTTCAGAAGTCTCTTCATAATTAAACACGGCTGCTCGCATTTCTTCTTTCTTTCTTAAAGGTTCATCCTTTATTAAAGAAGTGAAATAGCCTGCTCCCACAGCTGTGGCAAATGCTCCAAGTATGAGGCCGACTACTAAAAATATTAAGCATAAATTCCATACGACACTTGAAGATATACGTAACCTTCTTGCCCACTTGGTTGATTGCCAGGCATCTACTTTCTCTTTATATAAGTGGAATTTCTCCATCCATTTATTCATTTATTTCTCGACCTCCAAATCATGAATATTATATCATAGTCCAATATGTTAGACGATACTTATTGACATCCGAAACAAATTAGGTAAAATAGGTATATCATTTAACGAAGAAAAGTCCGAAGTAGTGATTATACATACTGTTTAGAGAGCTAACGGTCGGTGAAAGTTAGTCAGTGTATAAAAGCGAATTACAGGCTTGGAGTTATACGTTTTCACAACGTTACATGTGAAAAAGCGGAAGGATTGATCCTTCAAGCTGGGTGGTACCGCGCTAATGACTAAGCGTCCCTGCATGATTTTTATCATGTAGGGACTTTTTTGTTTATAGGCAATTTGTTTGGTATTGCTCAATCCAATAAAAGGAGGAAACAAAATGACAAACTCATTAATTGAAGACCTACAATGGAGAGGCCTTTTGTATCAACAAACGGATGCAGAAGGAATGGAAAAACTACTATCTACTGAAAAAATCTCTCTATATTGTGGAGTTGACCCAACCGCAGACAGTATGCACATTGGGCACATCGTTCCACTCCTAACACTTCGTAGATTTCAAATGCACGGACATCGTCCTATTCTTTTAGTAGGAGGAGCTACCGGAATGATTGGAGATCCTTCTGGTCGTTCGGAGGAAAGACAGCTGCAGACTACGGATCAAATTGATTTAAATGTCCAAGGGATTAAAAAGCAGATGGAACGAATCTTTGATTTTCAATCTGAAAATGGAGCACAGATGGTAAACAATCGGGACTGGATTGGACCAATGTCTGTTATTGAATTTTTAAGAGACTACGGCAAACTTATTAATATCAATTACATGCTTGGGAAGGATTCTATTGCTTCACGTTTAGATTCAGGACTGTCATTCACAGAGTTTACGTACACATTAATCCAAGGTATTGACTTCAACCACTTATTCAATCATTATGGCTGCCGTGTTCAAGTAGGTGGATCCGATCAATGGGGGAATATTACGACTGGTTTAGAAATGATTCGCAAAACACATGAAGAGGAAACTAAGGCATATGGTATTACAATTCCATTAGTGACGAAAGCGGATGGTACGAAGTTCGGTAAATCTGCTTCGGGTTCCGTATGGTTAGACGCACAAAAAACTTCACCGTATGAGTTTTACCAATTCTGGATTAATACTGCTGATTCAGATGTGATTAAATACTTGAAGATTTTCACTTTCCTAGAGAGAGCTGAAATTGAAGCATTAGAAGTAACCGTGCAAAATGAGCCGCACTTACGTAAAGCCCAAATAACACTTGCAGAAGAAATGACTCGCCTAGTACATGGTCAAGAATCATTAGACCAAGCAGTGAGAATCTCTCAGGCGCTATTTAGTGGAAACTTAAAAGCACTAACAGCAAGTGAAATGAAAGATGCTTTTAAGGATGTTCCAACCGTGGAAATGGAAAAAGAGGATAAAAACATAGTTGACTTTATAGTGGAGGCCACAGTGTCTCCATCTAAAAGACAGGCACGTGAAGATGTAACAAATGGGGCTATCTCGATCAATGGAGAGCGAATTACAGAAATTGGTTATGTTGTAGGGCAAGAGGATAGACTGGAAGATGAATTTATGATTATTAGAAGAGGAAAGAAAAATTATAAAATGATTAAATTCGTATAATTTTTAAGTTACTTCTCATACTATTGAGAAGTAACTTTTTTTGTCAAAAAACGTCTAATTTATAATGTCTTAGTCAACTTTTTATAAAAGATAACAAATACTTAAAGAAAATAGAAAAAATTTCTTCTGTTTCATTAAAAAGGTGGAATTATGAACGTTTTAAAAAGTTTATATAAATAGTAGACAAAATAGGTGAAAATAAGTAAGTATATAGTATAGAATAAGATTTAGGAACTTTACTCTGAAATTAAATAAAATAAATTCTTATTATTTTTAAATACATAAGCTTTTTAAAAAAGGGGGTTAGAATACATGGAAGCGAAAAAATATATACTTGATCATTTCGACGATTTTTTTGTTATTCTTTTTGGTAAGAATGATAAATCGGACAAGCTAGTTATTTTAAAAGAAAAGTTTACAATTGACGCTAAAGAAGGAGATCTTCTAGAGATTTCAATTAATGAAGAAAAGACTGGCTATGAATTTAAAATCATTCATGAAGAAGCCGATGACAAAAGACAAAGATTATTAGACTTAATCGAGAATATGGAAAAGAACTAAAAAACTTGAAGCTGATATTTAACAGCTTCAAGTTTTTTTTCTTTCACGAAAGTCAAATAAAGAAGGAAAATCCAGTGAGCCACCGAATAGTTATACAGAAGAAGTGAGAGGAGGATACAACTTGAACAAGTCATTGCTTAAGGGCGTAGAGGGGATTTTTATCCCTGTGAGGGACTCTAAGGTTTCAGCGCGCTGGTACGAGGAGGTACTAGGTTTCCAGCTAAACTATATAGAGGAAGAAGCTGCAGTCATGAAGATATCAAGTGATTCACCGACTGTCGTTTGTTTAGTCAAGGTAGAATATCATACTCCTATGAAATTTCCTTCGAACCATTTTGGCGTAGGGAAATATATTAACTTTATACCCGAGGATATAGAGACGCTTTATGATGAGTTAAAATCTAAAGGAATTGCGGTAAATTCACTAGACGGAGATGGGGATAAGAAGTACTTTACATTTTTTGATCCGGATGGTAATCCACTTGGCGCTTGTCAGTAATGGAGGAGAACAATAGTATGTACACATCAATAAAGGACGTAGAAATCTATTATGAAATATACGGAGAAGGAACCCCTATTTTAATGCTTCATGGGTTTTCGCCTGATATGGAGCTGATGAAGGGATGTATGGAGCCTTTCTTTCAAAAGTCAGGAGCTTCCTATAAAAGAATATACATAGACTTACCTGGAATGGGTAAATCCAAGCAATTCGCTCATCTAAACAATACCGATGATATGTTAGATATAGTGATTGGTTTTATAGAAAAGGAAATCCAAAATGAGCCATTTTTAATAGTAGCAGAGTCATATGGAGGTTATTTGGCACGCGGAGTAATCGCTAAGGAAAGTTTTTCTATTTTAGGCGCGTTCTTTATTTGCCCCGTTATTTATGCCACTCGTGATAAAAGAACACTTCCTGTTAAACAAACAGCAGCAAAGGATGAGCTATTCTTACAAACCTTGGGAAGCGATATAAAAGTGGCATTCGAGGAGAACTGCGTCGTATTAAATGAATACACCTACAATCGTTGGATGAAAGAAATTGTCAGTGGAATGAATCGAGCAAATCAACCATTTCTAGAGAAAATTGCAGGTAACTATTCTTTTAGTAGCTGGTTTGAAGAACCAAACTTTGAACAACCGTCCGTTTTCTTACTTGGGAGGCAGGATGATGTAGTAGGATTTGAGGATGCGTTCCATTTAAAAGACAATTTCCCTCAGGCAACCTACGCCATTCTAGATGGTGCTGGACATAACCTACAGATTGAAAGGCCGATTTTGTTTGATGCCTATTTAGATGATTGGTTAAAACGCATTCACGATAGAAAGCTTAGATGAAAAGACAAGCAATGAACCATTTCGGAGATGTTCGAGATGGTTCATTACTTGTCTTTTTTTGATTAGTTATGACAAGTGTCATCTTATACTTCTGACTGCTGTGAATGTTAGCATCCGTGATTTCTCTTTATTATTTTATATAAGGGAATGAGTTTTTACAGAAGAAAGAGGGGGTTATTTGATGACAAATGAAAGATTGCGCTTAATAGATATTCTTCGTGGTTTTGCTGTGCTAGGAACACTAGGGACTAATATATGGATTTTTGCTTATTTGGGAGACTTGGCTTATACAACGACTTCAAACTATACCGGGTGGTGGACATTGGAGGACTTTCTTAGAATGGCAGTTCTCTTTTTTGCAAACGGAAAGTTTCTAGGGTTACTAACCATCATGTTTGGAGTGGGTCTAGAGATAAAATACCAGCAGGCGAAACGTAAAGGGAATGCATGGCCTGGCGTGTATGTATGGACATTATTATTTTTACTTCTGGAAGGGTTTATTCATTTTATGCTCGTAATGGAATATGACATCTTGATGAGCTATGCCGTCACCGGTTTAATTGTAGCTTTTATTTTAAGACGAGGAGATTCCTTTATGAAAAAAATAATGATTGGAGTCGGAAGTTTTCATGCAGTCATTATTCTATTAATCTTAGTAGCAGCTCTAGTGGGGGCATTAAACATGTCATTGGGTACTTATGAGGGAGCGGCACTCTATGAAAGTGGTACATGGCTCGAGCAGGTTAAAAACCGTTTGGTCAATTTTATTTATTATAGATTAGAAGTGATTTTAATCGTACCAATGAATATATGCTTGTTTTTACTAGGTGTATTTCTTATGCGATCTGGTACTTTTTCTAAAACAGAGATTGGTAAAAAGAAGCGTAAAAAACTATTTAAATTAGGTATGTATATAGGTGTTCCATTAAATCTACTTATATTTGTACCAGGTGGTGCATTTGATTTGCCTATTCGTTATTTATTTGCACCTATTATGTCTCTTGGCTATATAGGATTATTTGGTATATTAGTAGAATATAGAAAGGTAGAGTGGCTTTGGTCTCGATTAGAAGAAGTCGGGAAAATGTCACTAAGCTGCTACGTCTCACAAAACCTTTTAGCTTCTATTATATTTTATGGCTGGGGTCTAGGATTAGGTGGGAAAATAGGTAGCTTTACTATAGTCGCTATATGGCTCTGCATTACTTTATTTCAATTCTTATTTGCCTATGTTTGTATACGGACATTGCAGACCGGACCATTGGAGTGGCTTAGGAGAAGAGCTGTAGCAGCTGTCTCCAAATAATTAGTGAATAGAGGTGACAAATATAAAATTTTATCCCGAGGATCAGGCGACCAAATACTTGATCATTGATGTAGCCTCCATCATTTTTCTTTTTACCTTAGTAATGCTATCTGATTCAGCCTTGCATCCCGGAATACAGCTCATCCTTCTATTACTCATTGTTATTTCCTATTATATTGCATTGTGGAATAAGGATTGGCTCCTTCTATGTGCTGTACTTGTTGGTTACTCGCTTCTTATAATATTAAGCTTTTTCGAGGGCTCTGTAATTATTACTTTTGGTTTTTTGTTTGCAGATTTGTTAGGGAGAGCTAAGTCTAAGTTTCATATAGGGCTTGGAATAGCAGGAGTTGCCTGCCTTTTTATCCTTTTTCTTTGGAAGGAGCAGCTCCATGGTTTAGATTTTTCTGTCTTAGTAGCCTTCATGATTATTCAGCTTGCATTGCCCATACTAAGGTATTTTCTTTTAAAAACATCTAATCTGCAAACAAAATTAAATGAAGTAAATAAACAGCTTGTTCAGCAAGAAGAAAGACAGAGAATTGCGAGAGATTTACATGATACAATTGGCCATACTTTAACGATTATTAAGCTGAAGACAGAGCTTGCTTCCAAATTAGTAGGCACGGAACAAGCTAAGGTTAAGAGGGAGTTAGACGATATTTTAGCAACTACAAGAACTGCTATGAAGCAGGTAAGTGAACTGGTGACGGATATGAAATTTATATCTCTCGAAAGTGAGCTAGAACGTTCGGAGCAAGTACTAAAATCTGCGGGAATTAATGTTCAATCTAATCATGATTGTCGCCAACCATTATCTAATGTAGAGGAAACCATGATCTCTCTTTGTGTGAGAGAGGCGACAACAAACATACTTCGACATAGTCAGGCGAAATGTTGTGAAATCTATACAGAGTTTAAAGATAAGGTATTCTACGTACATATCAAGGACGATGGAATTGGTTTAGAGATTAAGCGATTTGGAAATGGTCTAGTCTCGATAAAGGAGCGGATGCATTCTTTACAAGGCGACGTACTTGTAAAAGAGGGTTCCTCTGGAGGCACTATCATAACGATTACATTACCAATTCATTCGTAAGGAGGATACATCGTGATAAGAGTAGTAATTGCTGAGGATCAGAAAATGCTTCTAGGTGCATTTTCTTCTTTATTATCCTTTGAAGCAGATATAGAAGTCGTTGGAGAGGCACAGGATGGTCAGACAGCCTGGGAACTAATTGTGAAGGAAACACCTGATGTATGTATTTTAGATATTGAAATGCCATATATGACGGGACTGGAGCTCGCTCGAAAAATAGAAGAGGAACAGATTCCAAGCAAAGTTATGATTGTCACTACTTTTTCCCGAGTGGGATATTTACAAAAAGCGATTGACAGTAACGTAACTGGATATTTACTGAAGGACGAGCCAATTGATTTGTTAATAGAGTCTATTCGAAAGGTGGCTGCTGGCGAAAGGGTTGTGAGCAGAGATTTAGCAGCCACTCTTTTCATGAAAGTAGAGAATCCTCTGAATGACCGAGAAAGGGACGTCCTCCGTCTCGTTAAAGAAGGGTTAACTACTTCAGAAATCACAAAGCGATTATTTTTAACGAAGGGTACTGTCCGAAATTATTTATCCTCGTCTATCCAAAAGCTTCACGTGGAAAGCAGACAACAAGCAGTAAACAAAGCAAATGAAAACGGTTGGTTGGAGTGAAATAGAGTTTAAATGAGATAGAAATGTGGTAAGGAATAATGGTATGAAATGTCGTTAAGTAAATAAAAACGTAGAAGGGGGATGGGAACGTGAATTATGAAGTGCTAGAGGGTGCAGAGGAATTTTTCTACGAGGGAAATCATGTAGGGGTGTTAGTGATACATGGATTTACAGGATCCACTCAAAGTATGCATTATTTAGGGGAAAGGTTTGCCGAAGCAGGCTTTACGGTTTTTGGACCGAGACTCACCGGCCATGGTACAGCACCAGAGGATATGGAGCGTGCAAGCTATGAGGATTGGATAAAGGACGTGGAAAAAGGATTGAATAAGCTTCAGGAAACATGCTCCGAGATTTTTGTTTGTGGATTATCAATGGGTGGTACTCTTACTTTATATTTGGCCGAAAATTACCCGGAAATTAAAGGCATTATGCCAATTAACGCTGCTGTCTATATGCCGGACTTGATTGAAAACTATGAAACTCTCTCTCAAAGTGAGATGCAATTTGTCGAGGGGATTGGTTCAGATATTAAGCAGGCAGGGATTAAGGAGTTAGCTTATTCAAAAACCCCTGTAAAGTCTATGTCGGATATTCTTCTGCTATCTAGGCTAGTACGTGATAATCTGTCTAAAATTACTGCACCTGCTCTAATATTTAAATCTACAGAGGATCATGTAGTTCCACCAGAGAATTCCTTTCAAATATATGAAGCAATTTCCTCTGTTGGGAAGGAAATCGTAGAGCTAGAAAATAGCTACCACGTTGCTACGTTAGACGCCGATAAGGAGCTAATCGCAGATAGAAGTATACAGTTTATAAATGCAAGAATATAACTTACTAGTCTCGGAGCCATTGGTTTCGAGACTTTTTTCATTTAGGCATAGTATAAATGAAGTAGATTAAATGATTTTAAATCTCCAATACAACCATTTAAAGGTATTAATATCCACTTTATGGTCAATAATTTATTGTAATTGGAGGGGACGTATAATGCTATTAGATGAAAAAGAAATTTATTGCTATAATTGCCGTAAAAAAACGTTATTTACATGTAGGGATTTGCGCAATAATAAAGGTGTCGAAAGCCATTGCAGCGAGTGCCCGACCTTTTGGTTCGAATGGCAAAACAAAGCGGTAGAGCGAGAAATGAAGAAATGGGTAGAATATAATCAAGGATTGTTAAGTACACTAAATAGCACAACAAATATGTGGACATAGAAATGCCTACGAAATAATGATATTTAGCATATATAAAAATGAAGATTACTCAAATGAGTGATCTTCATTTTTTGTTTTTGTTATTTGTGTAGTTAGAAATTTTCGTAAGTTCTACAATCTGGCAAAGAAGTTGTTTTCCGTTGCGGCGAACGCTTTCCGCGGGCACGGCTTAGGCCAACAGGATGTTGGTCAGGAAAACGTTGTCACACGATGTGACGTCCTTAGTTTTCTCTCCTTGAAACTCCCTCGCTGTGCTCGGTCCAGGGTCTTCAGCTCGCGCTATTCCCGCTGGAGCATTCCTGTATGATTACTTTACAGGCTCTTGAAAAAAAAAGAACCCTCTTATATGATGCTAGAGT
>NZ_JABAFC010000051.1 GCF_012843435.1 Psychrobacillus sp. BL-248-WT-3
TCCCCTTAACGGATAAAGTAAGTATGTGTTTAGAATAAAGATAGTAATACATTTACACAAAATATTTTACATTCCCACCAAGTGTCACCTAAATAGGGTCTACGCACCTAAGATTCAAAAAGTGTCACCTTAAACACTCCCCAGCGCACCTAAACCATGCAGATGTGCTACATAAAATCAACCGATTGTCTCCTAAATAGCATCTACGCACATTATTATCAAAAAGTGTCACCTAATCCATTCCCAAGCGCACCTAAACCATCCAATTGTGCTACATAAAATAAACGAAGTGGCACCTAAATAGCATCTACGCACCTAAGATTAAAAAGTATCACCTAATACCCTCCATAACCCCCCTAACCGCTTGTAAAACGCTAAATAAAGGTAACCCTTCCCCCTGACACCCAAGTACGCAAAATACCCTTACTCTTACACAACAAAAAAATCGACCTACCAGTAGGTCGACTCAGACTATATTATTTAATATCGCTCCTCATGTAACCATTAGGCCCCATAGGAATTGGTAAAGTGTTTGTCAAATCAAAACGGTCCCATTGCTTCTGCTCGACATTTTCCAAGCGAATGGTTTTATCGAAGCTTGCAGCAGTTAACGTAAATGCTTCAATCATTAGAATAGAATCATCGAATTCCAGTGTTGCCAAATCTAAAGTTTCTTCAAAGGTTATGACCACAGTGTTGCCTTCTTCTGTTACTTCGTAATTAACACCTTTAGGCACTACAGTTGTAAAATAATCATTTACTGATTTTTGCATTTCTGTAAAAGGGGCTTCAGTGGATACACCCTTAGGAACAAGGAATGTCAGTCCGTTGCTCATGGTTTGCTTGTAATATACTTGTTTTTTATTTCCGTTTACCAAGTTCTCTTTACCCATAACGCCTACCTGATCCCAATTAATAGGTGTTCCATCTTCATTTAATCGCTCCAAATAGGTATAATCGTTGAATATATAACTGATTGTATCATCATAAACAGCTGTAGTAGCAGAAGCTTCGTCATATCCATGACCTTTAGGTAAATAATGTTGTAGTGTATCTCCTACAGAAACAAAATGACCTTGAAAAGGCAGATAATCGTTAAAGCCTAAAGCAACTTCATCGATAGCACTTGCATACTGCTCATATAACTGAAGACTATTTGGCCATCCGTCAGGAAAATCTTCATTGATTTTCCCTTTAGAAATAATGATTGTAATTGGGTATGCATAAGCCTCTTTTGTTAATGAAAAATGAAATGCAACGCCATCGTTTAGATCATCCTCATATACCGTCCTTGCACTATTAAATGGTTGAATAGGTAATGATTCACTTTCAACAGCTAGAGAATTGAATGATTCATCCTTATTCTCTATTTCCGCTTCTTCCGTCGTTTTCATGTCTTTCTCCATTTTCGACTCAGAGGCTGGATTAACATCCATCGTTCTCATTGTATCAGCTTGTTCATCAGCTTTATGCTGTGAAGCAGATTCTTCATTACTCGTCTCCAAGTAAGAAGAGACCAGGAGCGTCAACAATAAAACAGCAGCAATAGAAACTACAAGTGGCATCCATCTTGAAAACGGTTTGTTGTTACGCTTGATAATATCTATGTTGGCAGACTTCATTTCTGATTGAACGCGATTATACACTTCATCCTTCGAGCGATTATCTGTAAAGATGGGCATGTTGCTTAAGAGCTTTTCTAAATCATCATTCTGTTTTTCATTATTACTCATGTTGAACATTACCCTCCTTCTTTTGACTAGATAATTTTTCTCGAAGCGCTTTAATCGCTCGATGCTGGGTTGTTTTCACTTTTCCCTCGGTCCAAGATAGTATTTGTGCAGTTTCTGAGATAGAAAGCTCTTGGAAGTATCGCATAATAACCACCATTTTCTGGTCACCTGTGCAAGTGTCTAATGCCAAGAGGAGGGCCTTCATCTCATCATTTAAAACAGCGAAATCCTCTGGTAACATATCCTTTGACGCAAGCTGCGTAGATTCCCAGTCAAATGCATCAAACATCTTTTTCTTTCTAACTGTGTGCTTTCGAAAATGATCGATAGCCACATTTTTAGCAATCGAAAATAACCATGTTTTTTCAGAGCTTTTACCTTCAAATTTACTATAGGCTCTTAGAACACGAACGTACACTTCTTGGACCAAGTCTTCCGCAGTCTGTCTATTTTTCACTAAATAGATCAGAAACTGAAAAACGTCTTGATGATAGCTATCATACAAGCGGTGGAAAACGGAGTCATTCATATGGCTCCCCCCGTTCTTTCAATTAGTCGTTTCATCTCCCGTTTTGTTACATTAACTAAAAGGGTAATCGAACAATAAATGTTGTACCTACCCCAACCGTACTCTCTGCAGAGAGGTAACCATCATGTCTCTCTACAATATTTTTGGCAATAGCAAGACCCAAACCTGTTCCAGCCTTCCCTCTGGTTCTAGCTTTATCGGCTTTATAAAAACGTTCAAAAATATAAGGAAGATCCTCTTCTGGAATTCCTACTCCGGTGTCTGATACCTTAATAATAATTTGGTTTTCTAAAGTACTTAAATGAACAGTCACAGAACCTGCTTCTGGTGTGTGTCTTAAAGCATTGTCGATAAGATTCGTTAACACTTGCTCCATTCGATCCTCGTCTATTTCTATCTCTAACGGTTGACCTGATGGAATGTGCTGTTCAAAGTTCAAACGAACGTTACTCTCTTTAGCAGCTTGATCAAATTTCTGTGTTATTCTTTCAATAGTTGGAACTATCTCTACGTTTTCCTTATATATACTCAAATACCCTGATTCTAATCTTGCTAAATCCAGTAATTCTGTTACTAATCTTCCCATTCGTTTCGATTCATCATAAATGACTCGTATCATTTCATTTTTATCTTCTTCAGTAGTTACAATTTCATCAATAATGGCTTCACTGTAGCCTTGAAGCATTGAAATCGGTGTTCTCAGCTCATGGGACACATTTGCTATAAAGTCAGAACGCATTTTGTCTAAACGATGTTGCTCAGTCATATTACGCAGCACCACCACAGCTCCACGAACATACTCGTTGCTGTATAGAAGACTAATGGAGACAGAGAAATACTCTCCTCGAATTTCTAGTTCCTCATCCAATTCTTCTTCTATATCTAATACATGTTCTAAAAGATGGCGTAGCTCATTTGGTAGCTCAGAATCATCCAATTGGTTGTTTTCAGCTTGCCATTTTGTAAGAAGTTGCTCTGCTTGTGGATTGCTGACTTGTACATGGAAATCCTTATTGATAGTAATAACAGCATCTGTCATAGACGTTAAAATGCTAGCCAGTTGTTCTTTTTCTTGATTGATTACCTCTACATGGTGCTTTAGCTGTTTCCCCATCCGATTAAATGCAGATCCTAGCTCTCCTATCTCATCTCGCTGTGTATAGGGTACCTTCGTTTCAAAGTTCCCTTTAGCTAGCTCTAATGCAGCCTCACGCATAGAACGTAAAGGAGAAGTAATTCTTGAAGAAAGGAAAAACGTAAAAAGAGTAGTAAGCAGTAAAGCAATAAAACCAGATAAGAACACAATTCTTGTCGTGTTGTTTGAAGTTTTACTTACTACCTCTAAGCTTTGATAAATAAAAACAGCGCCGTGTGTTTGTATTTCAGACTCTAATGGAAAGGCTAGAATAAGATAATTTTCCATTAAGTTATCTTCACTCATGGAAGGCATTAGCATCTTTCTTATAATCGTCTTATCAGTAGTATAAATTTGGGAAAGCTGGTCATCGTCTAAAATCTTATCTTTAATTACCTCTTTGTTTAAGCCATCATGAATGGAAAGGAACACAGATTGCGCATCGTCTACAATTAATGCATTTGTTTCTGTTCCTAATATATCACTAATGATAGAAATGGATTCTTCTACATTATCATGCTGTTCTACGATTTTTCCGATGGTTGCAGCTTCCTGCCTCAAGGTTTCTTCTGCTTGCTCTGTATGGAAATCTTCTAAAAACTCTAACATAAGGACAGTAATTATAAACAACACAAATAAGACGAGAAGCAATATGGTTCCCCATAGCTTCCCGACAACACTATTCCAAATCCTATTCATTTCCTACCTCGAACTTGTAGCCAACTCCCCATACAGTAACAATCATTTTTGCAGCTTTTTCGGATACTCTATTTAGCTTTTCACGTAATCTCTTCACATGCGTATCAACTGTACGTAAATCTCCAAAGAAGTCATAATGCCAAACTTCCTTCAAAAGCTGTTCTCGGTCAAATACCTTATCTGGAGCCTTGGCAAGGAAATATAGCAATTCATATTCTTTAGGTGTAAGACTAACTTCTTCCCCGTCAGCAGTCACTCGATGTGCATCGTGGTCAATTGTTAGATGTGGAAAAACAACTACATCCTTGGATATCGACACAGATTGGGAAGGAGAAAAAGCAGTAGATCTTTTTAAAAGTGCTTTTACACGAAGTACCACTTCTCTAGGACTAAATGGTTTTACGATATAATCATCTGCTCCAAGTTCAAATCCCTCTACTCGGTTGGCCTCTTCCCCTTTAGCAGTAAGAAGAATAACTGGCGTATCTTTATGTTCACGAAGCTCTGTAATCACTTCGATTCCGTCTTTTTCAGGCATCATAATATCTAATAGTATACAATTATATTCATTTTCTAAAGCGAGCTGAAGAGCAATTTGTCCATTTTCTGCTTCTTCTACTACATAACCTTCTCTTTCTAAATACATTTTTAATAATCGACGGATACGTTCTTCGTCATCTACTACTAAAAGTTTTATCATTTCTGACATTACATATCATACCCTTCTATCAACATCTATCTTATATTGTACAATTACTTATCATAAAAGAAAAGAAAAGCTCTCCATTCTGTTGAATGAAGAGCTTTTTAGCACTACTTTTGACTTACGCGTAAGAGTGAAGCCCAGCAATAATTAAGTTTACCGCAATTAGGTTGAACATAATGATGATAAATCCTATTAAAGCTAACCAAGCAGATTTTTCGCCTTGCCAACCTTTTGTTAATCTTAAATGTAAGAAAACAG
The DNA here is from genome assembly GCF_012843435.1 of Psychrobacillus sp. BL-248-WT-3. Taxonomy (GTDB): domain Bacteria; phylum Bacillota; class Bacilli; order Bacillales_A; family Planococcaceae; genus Psychrobacillus. The sequence continues at coordinate 5,061 of NZ_JABAFC010000051.1, forward strand.
CATAGAATAACCAAGTAATAAGTGCCCAAACCTCTTTTGGATCCCAACCCCAGAAACGAGACCAAGCTTCATGTGCCCAGATCATCGCAAAGATTAGTGCTCCTAATGTAAATACCGGGAAACCGATTAATACTGCACGGTAACCAATTTCGTCCATAAGCTGCGAATTCGCTTTTTTAGTTAATGGCTGAAGAACTAAAGAAATACGTTTGCGTAATATTAAACGTAACAGTCCGTATAGCACTGTACCAAATAGAAGAGACCATACAACTGTAGTCAACTTTTTACCGTTAACTAATGGAGGAACTTCCACCAATGGCTCCATCGCTCCATCAGTAATTGCTTCGGATTCATTCATCCCAAATAAAGCAGGCTTGTTATACTCGATATCGTGCGGATTACCTTCCTTATCGATATAGGAATATTCTGCTGAATAATCTGCAACAGAGAAGGTAACTGTTGATACAACAAATCCTAAAACTAGTACTAAAACGTACATAGTAGCTTCCATCCAAAAACGTTGTTTAGATGGCTTTGTTAGGTCAATATTCTTCAATAAAAAGATCAAACCTGCTACTGCACTAATTGCTAAAATAGCTTCTCCAAGAGCAGCCGTAATAACATGGATCGTTAACCAGTGACTTTTTAACGCTGGTATTAAAGGAGTGATATCTTTTGGGAACATACTTGCATAAGCAATAATTAGTACTGCTATTGGAAGTGCAAACAACCCAAGAGCAGGGGTTTTGTATATAAAGTAAATTAATATAAATGCTCCTACTACGAGCATTCCAAACGCAGTTGTAAACTCAAATAAGTTACTTACTGGTGCATGTCCTGCTGCAATCCAACGAGTAATAAAATACCCTAAGTTTGCTACAAAACCAATAACTGTCACGCTGATTGCTAAAGTACCCCATCGTTTATATGATTTTCTAGCTGAAGCGGCAGAAGATTTGACTGCTCCACCAAATAGGAACGTAGCAACCAAATAAGCAACAAACGCAACAAACAATAAAGTCTCACTTACAGAAACCATTGTCATCTTATTTTTCCCCTTCCTGTATTTCCTCTTTTTCTAGTTTTGTATCTAGATCTTGTTGGTCCTCATATGGTGGAATGTTGGTTACCTTTGATACTTCATCGATATCCTTTTTCACACTCATCCAGTTTTTGTTTGTATGAGCCGCAACAACCATTTTTCCATCCTCTAGATACTGAAGCCAAATTCGGCGATGATTCCAGTATGACCCTTGTGCAACACCAATCATGAAAATCAATCCACCAAGCATAAGAATAGGAAGTGTTAAATCTTTTCGGATTGTAAGACCTGACATATCTCTAGTTTCTACACTTTCAAATTTAACTTTATGAGCTGTCTCACCTAAAGGCTCTAATGTATTTTGAATCATGACAAAGCTAGATTCTCCCTTAGGAAATTCCGGGCTATACATTTTCATTAAAAATGCTGGATTTTTTGGTTCAGGCGTCTCTGATTGTGGTTCTCCGTCTACAAATCCAGAGAAATTAGCGTAATAATCCACAATTTCTACTTTGTACCCGTCATTTAACTCGTACATACTTTGAGGATTTGATAATTCAACCGTAAACTGACCATGGTTAGTACCAGTTTCCTTATCCTCTAAATGGAAGGTCATAGACTTTAATTCATTAAGACGGAAATCCATTTGGAACACAGAAAAATTATCAAACTTCAAAGGTTCATTAACTTGAATGGATTCTTCCTTTACTAGCTTTAAATCTTCCGGATGTCCAGCAATTGCATCGTCAGAGCCTTTATACAAAGCAATATCTGTTTGATAGTTTTTCGCGATTGAACCAACCCTATCTAAAGCAGCTCCAAAAACTTCCTCAGATTCTTCTTTTGTATAAGTCTCATATATGAATTGCTTACTTTCTAAGAAATATCCATCTGTTTGTGGGATATAGAGCGTCTCTCCTTCTCTAATCCACATTGTTTCGTCGACATAGAAGCCTGGAATAGCACGCATCATAACACCCATTAAGAAAAGAATTAGACCTAAATGGTTAACATACGGGCCCCACCTAGAAAATCGGCCTTTTTCTGCCAGAATTGCATTTCCTTCTCTTTTCACATTATACTTTAATGCTTTTAGCTTTTCTTCCGCTTTCTCAAGCGATTCTACAGGAGATTCAACTTCTCCCTCACCATAAACACGTTGACGTTTTAAGAAGCTAATGTGTCTTTTTGTTTTTTGCCTTTTGAGAGATTTATAAAGTGGAATTACTCGGTCTAAACTTGCAATGACTAGAGATATCCCTAGCATTCCAACTAATGTTTGGAACCACCATGAGCTATAAAGATCAGAAAGACCTAATTCATAGTAGAGTGTGCCGAACCACCCATAAACTCGTTCATAGTACGCAGCAATATCTTCTTCTCTTGTGGCAGGAACGTAGAAAACCTGTGGCAAAATTGTTCCTATAGCAGCTGCGACTAAGATAGCAACTATTATCCACATCCCTACTTTCACACTAGAAAAGAAGTTCCAAATTTTATCAATGATTGTTTTGTTATAGGTTTGAGAACGTCTTGCAGACCCTTCATACCTCATATCAACAAGCTTTTGATCTTTCGAATGTTGACTTAACGGTCGTCCACAGCTTTCACAAAGCTCTGTACCTGCAGGGTTGACGTGCCCACATTTACAAACTATCTTGTCCATCTAAAAGACTCCTTTAGGAAGGTTTGATTTGTTCCATGTAATCAGCAATATCTTGCTCGGTCATCTCACCTTTAATAATCTTTTCGATCTTACCTTCCGGGCTAATCAAAAAGGTCGTTGGTAGTGGATCAATATTATAGGAATCCAACAAGCTTTTATTACGATCGATCGCAATTGGGAATGTTAAACCATATTGGTTAGCAAAACGGTTTACCTTCAAATCTGATTCTCCCACATTAATGGCTAAGGTTTGAACACCTTGTTCTTTGTAAATGTTAAATTGGTTGTCCATAGCTGGCATTTCTTTAGCACATGGTTTACACCAAGTTCCCCAGAAATTTAAGAAGATTCCCTGCCCTTCATAGTCAGACAGTTTATGCTGTTCTCCATTCATATCCACTACTTGGAAATTCGGTGCTTTATCGCCGACTTTGAGAACTGCATTTTTTTCTTTCGTCACGTTAGAGAAAATTGTAAAAACAATTGCTAGTGTAAGTACTACCAAAATAACTGCTCTTATGTAAAAACGTTTTTGTTTGGATTGAGCCACCTTTTATTTCCTCCATTCCATGCATTGCCGACAATATTATACCAAATATAATGTCCAATTTGAGAAGGACATATGAAGGCTTTGTGAACTTTTCATTGCTATTTACCTATTTTACCTGTTTCTGCCAGTACTCTAAGCTGTTTAATCTCATGAGTTGTTAATTCTCTCCACTCTCCTGCGTTCAACCCGTGTAGAGTTAAGAAACCAAATCGTTCTCTTTTTAATTTTTGCACAGGGAAGCCAATTGCATCAAACATACGACGTACTTGACGGTTTTTGCCCTCATGGATCGTAATTTCAACAATTGATTTATTTGCTTTCTTTTCAGAAGATAGAAGCTTAACTTTTGCAGGAGCTGTCTTACCATCCTCTAAAACGACACCTCTCTCAAGCGGTCTTAGTTGCTCGCGTAAAGGTATACCTTTAAGTCGCGCGACATAAGTCTTGTCCACCTTGAACTTTGGATGTGTAAGTGCATAAGAAAAATCTCCATCATTTGTTAAGAGCAATAAACCTGAAGTTTCATAATCTAATCTACCTACTGGGTATAATCTTTCCGTTACATGAGGGAGTAAATCGGTAACAGTCTTTCTACCTTTGTCATCGCTAACGGCTGAGATAACACCTCTTGGCTTGTAAAGTAAGAAATATTTCTTTTGTTCTTTCTCTAATTTGACACCTTCTACTTCAACTGTATCTGAATCAGAGACCTTAGTACCTAATTCCTTAATTACTTTCCCATTGACCTTTACTTTTCCTTCTAAAATTAACTCTTCTGCTTTTCTACGTGAAGCAACACCTGCGTGTGCTAAAACTTTTTGTAATCTTTCCAAGTAATCCACCTCGTCCATTCTTCATACATGAGTGAATTATGTCACACTTTTGCAGAAAATAAAAGAAGACAGTCTTTTAGAAAAACTGTCTTCTCCAAATTATTTGACTTTCTTGACGTTAAATTCTAGCGCAACATCTTTATCAATCATTACCTTCCAGAGAAAAGGCTTCTTTTCCTTGTTGTTTCTCGGGATAATGAGTACATTATTTAGCTTCTCTTCTTCTTCCTTGTTCAAAAGTAAATAGTAGTCCTTTTTAACCTCTATAACATCTTTTTGAAAAAGCTCGTATTTCCCTTTTTCAACTACTTGAACCATCGAATAGTTTTGGAATATTTGCTCTGCAAGAGAAACATGAGTGTTCCAATCATTTGAATGATTCAATGTTACAACAATTACTTCTTTATCCTTGTCTTTCAAGTATGTTACAAGCGTTCTTCCAGCTCTTTTCGTATAACCTGTTTTACCGGCAACGGTATATTCGTTGAAATGCATAAGTTTATGCTTATTTCTCCATTTGATAGAACGTTCCTTTGGAACAAAGTTCTTAGCAGATGCGATTTTCATAAAATCTTCATTTTGCAAAGCAAGTCGGAACATATTAGCCATGTCTTGAGCCGAAGCATAGTGTTCATCATTATGAAGACCCGAAGGATTCGTAAAATGAGAGTTTTCTAAACCAGCTAATTGAAACTTTTCGTTCATCAGTTTCACAAAACCTTCTAAGGAACCTCCAGTATGCTCTGCTAATGCATAAGCTGCATCATTGCCTGATTGAAGCATTAGTCCATGCAGCAAGGAATTAACAGTCCAAACCTCTCCTGGCTGCAAATAGAGAGAGGATCCTTCTTGAGCCGCAGCTACCGAAGAAATCGTAATTTCTTCATCAAGAGTTGCATTGTCCAACACCGTCAATGCTGTCCATACCTTTGTAAGACTAGCAATAGGAAGCTCTACCTCTGCATTATTTCCTAGCAACAATCTCCCTGTCTTAGCATCAATCACAGCATAAGATGAAGATACGGCTTGTGCACTTCCAATATTAACAAACAGGAAAAACAAAATTAGTATAAGCGCTTTTTTATAAATGGAAAATACTCCTTTTTCATTTATTTCTATCCTTCAAATGCTTCTTGGAACTTGGTCATAAATAAATCTGTGTCTTCCATGTCTTCTACCTCTACTTCTTCAGGTAATGGAGGTAGTGCACTGATATCCTTTAATCCAAAGTATTGAAGGAATTCCTGTGTAGTTCCATACAAGATAGCCCTACCTGTCCCTTCTGCACGTCCAACTTCTTGAACTAGTCCTTTTGCAGCTAATGTATGTATTGGCCGTTCTGATTTCACACCACGGATATCCTCTATTTCTACTCGAGTAATTGGCTGCTTATATGCAATAATAGCCAAAACCTCAAGCGATGCCTGAGAAAGAGACTGGGCAGTTGGATTTTCCACTAGCTTTTGAATACAATCTATATTTTCTTCCTTTGTAACGAGTTGGTATGTTCCAGCGAGCTGCTTTAGCTGGATGCCTCTGTCCTCTGTATCCTCATACTCCATCATCAACAAATCTAAAGCCTCGGCTATTTGGTTTTCTTCAGTATCTGTTAAGAATGACAGTTGCTTTTTAGTTAAACCGTCCTCCCCACTTACAAATAGTAGACTTTCTATTTTACTCTTTAATTTCTTCATATATTTCAATTTCCTTTCCTAATTGAACAAACAAATCTTCAAAATTACTCTTTTGCTCAACCAAAACCGCCTGACGCTTCATTAGCTCCAATAACGCTAAAAAGGTCGTAACAATAGTGTTTTTGTCTCTTGTTGGAAAGAGCTCATAAAATGATAGTCTTCCATTATGCTTTTTTAAAGTAGTAATCACGTTAGTCATAGACTCCCTAATGGAGATCTCTTGCTTGCTCACTTTAGTATGTAGAGGAGCATTAAGCTGCTTTCTTCTCAACATTTTTTGAAAGGCTCCAAGCATATCGTAAACATTTACATCGAGCTCAAACAAAGCTAACTGCTGATTACTTTGGTAACCACTTAAGTCTGCCGGCGGTCTCGTATAAAATAGATTACGAGTTTCTTCTAACTCCTGCAGATTACTCGCGGCTTCCTTATATTTCTTATACTCTATTAATTTTAATACTAGCTCATCTCTCGGGTCGTCTAAATTAATATCAAAATCATCCTCCATATCATCGTCCTGATGAATTGGAAGAAGCATTTTACTTTTAATAGACAGCAACGTAGCAGCCATCACTAAGTATTCACTTGCTTCATTTAACTCGAGAACTCGCATTGCATGGATATGTTCCATGTACTGTGTAGTGATCTCAGCCATTTTGATATCGTATATATCTATTTCCAAACGATTTATTAAATGTAATAATAAATCGAGTGGACCTTCGAATGCTTCTGTTTTTACTTCGTAAGACATAAAACTCCACCTAATATTGATTTTAAACATAATTATAGAGGAAAGGTGATTGGAATGCACCCTACATTCGATTCTAAATTTGTTCATTTTATAACAGAATTTAACGAGACTAAAGATTATTTTGAATGCCACGAACTATTAGAAGACTATTGGAAGGAAGTTTCCCCACGACAAAAGGTACATCCTTTAGCCGCACTCATTCTACTTTCCACTTCTATGTACCACTGGCGACGTGGTAACTTTCAAGGCGCTTCTAAGACCATGAAAAGCAGTATTAAACGTATGAAAGAAACAATACAATCTCCCTTCTTCGAAACTTTAAATACAGAACAGTTACTAAAAGATGCCACCCAAGCCTATCAATCTATTCAGCTTCATAAGCCTTTTACAGCATTTCAAATTGGCATCCAAAATGATTCACTGCTTACCCTCACCAAGGAGGTAACCTTATCAAAAGATATAGATCAACATTTTCTTATTCATAAACATATGCTTAGAGACCGCTCTGAAATACTTGAAGAACGAGAAAAAAAGAAAAAAAGAAGAGATGACCTATAGGGTCAGTTCTCTTCTTTTTCTTTATGACATTTTACAAAGAAAGCTTTGATCTCTTCCGTTGACCTAATATTAGTCGTTTGTAAAACATTAGATAGGGCTAGAATCATATTCTTGCCAATCCCCTCTCCTCGGTGAGAAGGATTAACAGAAATATGTTGGATGATTGCATCTGTTTCCACCATTCGAACTCCAATAATGCCGACGACATCCTCCATCTTTTTCCAAACGAATAAGTGCCAATCAGGATTAGATTCGTATTCATGAATCGTTTCTAATAGTTTTTTGACATCTTTTTCATTGGGCATAAAAGATAAGAGACCCATAGAAATTTTTTCATAAGCTTTTTTATAACGAAATAACATGTTTAAGACCCTCTTTTAATTTCTTTAAAGAACTTTACTACTTTTTATATTATTTGTCCAATTATACATTACCATTTGGGGCAATAAATAGCCAATATGCTACTCCCCAAATTATTCCGGTTAAAAATAAAATTAGAAACAATATAACATTTATCTTTTTCAAATTAGTCTCTTCCTTTCTCTATATGATAAGGAAGGTCGAGGCGTATAAGGTCTTCCAATGTTTCTCGTTTTACAGCCAATTGGTGCTGACCATTCTCAACGAATACTACTGCCGGTTTTGCCATACGATTGTAATTACTTGCCATTGAATAACCATATGCTCCTGTACAGAACACTGCTAAAATATCACCTGGTTCAGCTTTCGGTAATGAAATATGCTCAATAAGCTTATCCCCAGACTCACAGCATTTACCAGCAATTGTATAGTCAACCTTTTTAGGTGTTCCCATTTTGTTGGCAATCGCCGCATCATACTCTGCTCCATATAATGCTGGGCGAATATTATCCGACATGCCCCCATCGACTGCTAAATAGTTCCGAATTTCCGGTACTTCTTTTTCAGAGCCAATGGTATAAAGGGAGGTTCCCGAATCACCAACTAGTGAACGACCTGGCTCAATCCAAATTTCTGGCATCTCTAAGTTAGCATTTGCTACTAATTGTTTGACAGCACTAATCATTTCCTTCACATAAGTAGAAGGTTCCAGTGGAGTGTCTTGCTCGGTATACTTAATGCCGAAGCCACCACCAAGATTTAATACTTTGCAGGCATAGCCAAACGCGTTATCCCATTCAATCATTTTAGTGATAAGCTTTTCTGCTGCCAGCTTAAAACCAACTGTTTCAAAAATTTGAGAACCAATATGACAATGCAATCCTAACAATTCTATAAATTCTTCTTTATAAACTTGTTGAAATGCTTGATCAGCTTGTCCATTCATTAAGTCAAAACCAAATTTAGAGTCCTGTTGACCAGTTGTAATATAATCATGGGTATGAGCCTCTACTCCTGGAGTAACTCTTAGTAATATTTTTACTTTTTGGTTTAGCTTTGTAGTTAAACTTTTTAGCAATTCAATCTCGTAAAAGTTGTCCACGACTATACAGCCAATCTTATGCTCCATTGCCAACATTAATTCATCAACACTTTTGTTATTACCATGAAAATGTATTCGTTCTGGAGGATATCCCGCTTGTATTGCTGTATATAGTTCTCCTGCTGATACAACATCTAAGGACAAGCCTTCTTGCTCAATAACTTGGTACATTGCAATGCAAGAGAAGGCTTTACTTGCATAAGCTACCTGAGCACCTATATTTTCTTCCTGGAAAGTAGCTAAAAAGGCTCTTGCTCTTGATCTGATAAGAGACAAATCATATACAAATAGCGGAGTTCCATATGTTTTAGTAAGTTCTAATGAGTCAATACCGCCTATCAACAGGTGGCCTTTTTCATTCACATTATGCTCTGATACCATTACCATGTATCCTCGCCTCTTTTCCTCATTTTCTATATGAACTTTACCATATTGAATATGAGGAATGCAATGCTATTTGGAACGATCTCGAACAGGTGATCGTGTAATGAAAGGTCTCTTCGCATTAGTTGGCATCGGAAAACGAATAATAATACGAGCAAACGCTCTCGGATAAAAAGGTATTAATGGCCACAAATAAGGTACATTTAATGGCTTTAAGCTACATATATACCATACTAAACACACTGTTGCGATAAACAGTCCATTAGCCCCAAAAGCAGCTGCGCTAAGCAATAGGAACATCCTAAATATTTTAGTAGCAATACTTAGTTCATAGGACGGAATAGCAAACGTAAATATAGCTGTTATAGCTGTATATAAAATAACTTCTGCTACGAATAGCCCTACATCAACAGCCATCTGTCCGATGACTAAAGCCGCTATAATTCCCATTGCTGTAGATAAAGGAGTAGGGGTGTGAATGGCGGCTAGCCTTAAAAACTCTATTCCGATATCGGCAAATATCAATTGAAGTAAAAGTGGTATCTCACTTGTTTCATTAGGTCCTAAGAAATCTAAGGCTTTCGGTAGATAATCGGTATTTTTAGCCATTAAATACCAAAATGGCAATAAGAATAAACTGAAGAAAACTCCAAAAAAACGAATAGATCTTACTAAGGTTCCGATTGCTGGAGCTTGTCTATACTCCTCAGCATGTTGTAAGTGATGGAATAGGGTTGTAGGGACAATAATAACAGATGGAGAGGTATCTACAACAAGCAAAATATGACCTTCAAGTAAATGAGCTGCTGCTATATCCGGCCTTTCGGTAAACCGAACAAAAGGCACTGGATGAAAGCCCTGCACGAATAACCATTCCTCTAGTGCTTTATCACTCATTGTAAATCCATCATGCTTGATTTTTTTTAAACGCTTCCGAATGAGTTCTAGATTTTCTTCGTTCGCCACTCCTTTAATATAGGAAATCGCGATATCCATTTTACTCATCGAGGAAATTTGATGTAGTTCGAAACGGAGGTTGGTATCTCTTATTCGTCTACGAATAAGTGCGGTGTTTAAAACAATGTTCTCCGTAAAACCATCCCGAGATCCACGTACCACTTTTTCATTGTCTGGCTCCTCGGGTGTTCTACCGGGGTAACTTCGTACATCTACCGTATAAACTGATCCATTTTCCAAAATGAACGTCACTTGGCCACTTAGTAGTGCCGAAATCCACTTTTCTTTTGAGTCATATTGCGTGATCGAGTAGTAAGGAAAATAGTGATTCATGATTTCATTTTGAGAAACATCCTCTTCTGGAGGATTCTTCATAGTCCCCGTCATTAAATCTGTTAATGTCGGTCCATCAATGAGACCATTAATGTAAACAAGTAATACCGGGAATTTAAACAAGTGGGTATGAAGGAGTCCAAAATCATAGGACTCGTTCTCCCCAAACTTTTCTTTTAAATACGCTTCTGCCTCGGTCATATCCTTAAATAGTGTCTTCGTAATAATCACCTATCTCTAGCTTTTGTATTAGCAGTACTGCCTACAGGTACCAACCAGCTCTTTAACTGTGTCAAAATTTTCTTTTCTAGTCTCGACACTTGAACTTGGGATATCCCTAACCTTTCGGCAATATCACTTTGAGTACAGTCTAGGTAATAACGCAGATAAATAATCATCTGTTCTCGTTTTTCTAATTTTTCTACTAGTTCTCTTAGTGGGATATGATCGAATGACTTTTCTGAACGTTCATCTTTCATTTGGTCCATCAAAGTCAAAGCATCTCCACTGTCATTTTCATAGAGTTGCTCCTGCAAGGAAGCTGGATCTCTAAGAGCGTCGGTCGCCATGACAATATCCTCTCTAGAAACTTCTAAAATACTTGCTAGCTCCAAAATGGTTGGCTGCCGCTCATGCGTTTTAAGAAAGTCATCCGTTGCGTGACGAATTTTAAAGTTCAACTCCCTAATGGAACGACTAATTTTGACCATTCCATCATCTCGAAGAAATCTCTGAATTTCTCCAATAATCATAGGAACAGCATACGTTGAAAACTTCACTTCATAGGACAAGTCAAATTTATCAACCGATTTCATAAGACCAATACATCCAATTTGAAATAAGTCCTCTAGGTCCGCCCCCCTAGAAGCAAAACGCTGAACAATAGACCAAACCAATCTTGTATTTCCTTCTATCATTTGTTGTCTGGCGAACTTATCACCCTCTTGTGACAGGGCTATTAGCTCTCTCATCTTCTCCTGGGTCAGTAAAATTGTTGGCTTATTGTTCATCATTAGACGGTCCTAACTGATTCTTGAATTGGTACAAATTTCTTTGTGATGGTTACGGTTGTCCCCCTATCAGGAATGGAGTATATATCCACATCATCACTGAAGCTTTCCATTATAGTAAAGCCCATACCAGAACGTTCCTGCTCAGGCTTGGTTGTATATAAAGGTTCTCTTGCCTGGGTGACATCTTTTATGCCACGACCATAATCTACAATAGAAACGACGATCTCTCTTCCACTACGTTGTGCATGTATTTCGATTTTTCCTACGCCATCCTCTTCATAACCGTGCACAATAGCATTAGTTACTGCTTCCGAGATAACTGTCTTAAACTCTGACAGCTCCTCAATTGTTGGGTCGATCGCAGATATAAAACTGGACATCACCATTCTTGCTAATGCTTCATTCTCACTTTTGGCAATAAAAGATAATGTGATTTCATTGTCCATAAACTATTCCCCCTAACTTTGAAATTATTTCAATTTCTGATTCGCTGTAAATGTATGGGCTTAAACCTGCAAACTGAAAAATTTTGCGCATAGTTGGTGATGGATTAACGATGATGGTTTGACCATCAATTGGAGCTAACTCTCGCATTCTACCTAGAATGAGTCCAATACCTGAGCTATCCATGAAATTTAAATCTTTTAAATTCCAAACAAGAACCTTAATAGAGCCATTCTTAATCATTGGTACTATCTCATTTCTTATTTCTGTCGTGCTATGATGGTCTAGCTCACCTTTCAATCGAATAATAACAATTTCGTCTCCTACTTTTTCAACATCGTGTTTCATAAAATCGCCTCCTCATAAAACGCAATTCCACATAGAATTCTATAATCCTTTGCAACTGACAAAAGTAGAAGAAATCATCGCAATTTAGAAGATTTTCGACAAAAGGTCTATACACATCAAGTATGGGTAAATTAAACATTTTTTAAACAATAAAAAGACAGCAATTTAAGATATTTTTAAATCTTAGATTGCTGCTTATATGAATCAATTTTATTATGCTATTTTTAAAGAAATATCAGGACTGAATAAGGACATATTAAGCAATTAACATATAAAGTAGAATTGATTTTCGCTCATATCTCGGACGCTTTTCGCGGGGGGAGCGATAAGCCATCACCCGTCGCTTACGCGCGCGGTTGTGATGTCTTATCTGTCTCCCTCCTCCCGCTGGAGCATTCCTGTATGATTACTTTACAGGCTCTTGAAAAAAAAAGAACCCTCTTATATGATGCTAGAGTA
>NZ_JABAFC010000052.1 GCF_012843435.1 Psychrobacillus sp. BL-248-WT-3
CTTCGGGGCGATTGTCGTAAACCTGAGCTTGATTGTAGTAATCCGGGTGCTCATTGTCGCAAACATAACTTTTACCGTTGAGCCGTTTTAGGGATTGTCGTAATCTTCGGGAGGATTATCGTAAACTTGAGCTTGATTGTAGTAATCCGGGTGCTCATTGTCGCAAATATAACTTAGAGCGATGAGCAGTTTTGAGATTGTCGTAATCTTCGGGGCGATTGTCGTAAACCTGAGCTTGATTGTAGTAATCCGGGTGCTCATTGTCGCAAACATAACTTTTACCGGTGAGCCGTTTTAGGGATTGTCGTAATCTTCGGGAGGATTATCGTAAACTTGAGCTTGATTGTAGTAATCCGGGCCCTCATTGTCGCATTCAGGAGCGGAATTATCGTAATCTAAGCAGTGATTGTCGTAAACCACCTAAAATCAGATGTTAAACTTGGCCAACTCGAACTACCCATGCAAATTCATTGATGTTCGAAAATTTCCAGTAACTAAAAGACTGGACCCCCTGTTTGAAGGGATCCAGTCTTTTAATATGGCTTATGAAGCTTTCGGAAGAGCTAAAGAACCTGCTTCTCCCCATATTAACTCCACCCATTCAGGATGATCGATAAATGGATTGCGATTTCCTTGCCATTCCTGGATAACATTGTTTCGGTTAAGTTCAAATTCGTCTACAGGATCTTGTTCATGCCACTCTAGTAAAACAGAAAGCTTGCCATGAAAAGGAGCTGAGCCATTGTTTAGTTTTTCATTTAGCTCTAAATCTACTCGATCTCCTGCTTCATACCGTGTAGCCATATAAAAAAGAATACGAGCAACGTCACCCTTTACTCTATCTGGTGGCTCAAAGGAATTTTTCGTCTTATAGCAGCCATCACAGCCGCTAACTGGCGACCCACCATTATCAAAGTCTAGGTTCCCTCTAGCACTATTCACTTGAACGTCCGTGGGACGGAGGTGATGGATGTCTGTTCCAGGACCTTTACTTGTACCAAAATCTCCATGAGACTTAGCCCACGTATGCTCGCGGTTCCACTGTCCTACCTTTCCTCCGTTGGCAGTTTTAGAGCGGGATTTCCCGGAATAAAACAAGATCACATTATTTTTATTTTTCGGGTCCTCATCCGTTTCTTTCAATGCATCCCATACTTGACTATAAGATAATTCGGTATGGTCATCGATAATTTCATGAAGGGCAGCTTTTAGCGCAGCACCTTCTTTACCAAGAGCATCCTTATAATAATTATCTGTCGGTGAACTAGCTGATGAGACAACTACACTGAATCGAGTCGTTACTTCTTTATCGCCGTCTGATCCAGTAACCCCTACTATGTGATTTCCCTCTGCTAAGTCAAGGGTTAATACAGACCCTTTGATTGTTCCTAATGTGGACGTAAACGTCAGCTCATCCGCATCCGGATCAGAGAAGTAGTCCATTAAATTAATGGTTTTTAATTGTCCTACCTTTAAAGTCATAGCAGGTATAGTTGAAACGATTGGAGCTCGGTTTTCTCCAGGTAAGGAAGGAACCACAATGGGTTCCCCTTTTGAATTGGTAATCTTGATAGAATCTCTTGTTGCGCCGTTAATAAAATCAAATTCTTGAATATTTTCTGCGCCTTTTATTTCCTTAACATTTGTGCCATCCACAACGACCTTAAGCACGTGTGTACCTTTGAAGTCTGTGATTGCTCCATCCTTTGCCGGGACAAGGGTAACAGCATGCTCTGCAAAGCCTTCTCCTTTAAATTCTGCGTAAGCACCGGTAAAGAATATACCTTCTGTTATTTCAGATTGAGCATCCAATTCGATGGAAACGCTTGGTTTAGTAATAGTTACTCTGTTTGATTGAATATTTTTCAGGTTATAGTGCTTTTCTGCGACTATTGGTGTAACTTCATCCTCTGCAAGCAGATCAATTTGAACCATCACAGGATCATGGTCAGAAGCACGTCCTGCCATATCTGTGAAGTCAGCATTGATATGAAGTACATCAATTTTAGTTTTGTTGGCTAGGTTATTCGTTACTAAAATATGATCTAACACTTGTGAATTTCCTTGATATAAATACGTGTATCTATCCGAAGCTTCCACTTTGTTGATCATATTCTTCATTAATTGACCTTCATGAATTTTTAACGATTGAGAGAATTGATAGTCGTTAAAGTCTCCTAATGAAACGATATTAGCTACTGGATTTTTCGTGTGAACATCTTTTATAAATCCATAAACTATGTTTGCAATCTGGTGACGCTGTGCTTCACTTGTATAAATTGGGGGCTGAATAGCTCCAAACAAAGGAGTATCTCCAGATTTAGAATTCCAGTGATTCGCAATTACGATTACATTCTCACCTTGGAAGTCAAATTGAGCTGCCAAAGGCTTACGACTGCTATTAAATGCACTATTGGTTGGGTCAATACGACCTGGATTATGCGTTAGCTTACCATTTTCGTAGCCAACTTTAGTGGTAGCTCCACCTACTGGCATCCCTTGCGTTAACGACACACGCTCCGGGTTATAAAGAAAACCAACACGAATATTAGCATTAGGTGCTCCACCATCCGCATTGTTGACAGGATCAATATTTACATATTCATATTCCACTCCGCCGGCAGCCTTAATTGCCGTTATTAGACGCTCATAGCTTTGATTTGCTTTAGAATCTCCTGTAGATTCTCCATTGTTATCTTGAACCTCTGTTACGCCAACGATATCTGGACTTTGCATATCATTAGCGATAGCTCTAGCTAATTTTCTAGCTTTGTCGTCTGAAGTTGACGATTTGTTATTAGAGAAATTCTCTAAATTGTAGGAAGCAATTGTCAGTTTGTCTTCTGCTTTTACAATTGTAGTTTTCTCTGGAGAAGCAGTACCTTTTGTGTGTGCTGCTTGCATTTCATTTAGAGAAACATAAATTTTAAAGTTTTGATACGAGTACCCTACAACTCCAACAATTGGACCTGTAAACTTGTCCCCTGTCGCAACCTCGAAGTTTCGTGCTGCTCCATTTGGCTCCAATCGGAATTGAATACGATTCGGGTTTTGGTTACCTTCCTCAAAAAGCACTCCTCCGTGAAGAGAATTGGTTGGTGCATTTTCTAATACGGTAATCAAATCTCCGTGCTCCTGAGGTGATACTGATTTAACATTACCAACTTGTACGCGCATTCCTTCTATACTTTCCCAGAAATCAATTGCATCGATAGTTGGATTAAAAACTTGTAAATAATCGCTATCAATTGCCTGTAAATTCATTTTTGACTCATCAATGATAATTGGCTCTGGTAAAGATACATTGTTCTTCACTACTTTAACTTTTCCGCCTTGGTCATTTCGTACATTTATTTGAGTTGTTTTCAAGTCTGTTTGGTTAGCATCGGCGTATCCATCATATGCATACTCACTAACTTTCCCAGTAACCTCTACTAAATCCCCAATCTTAATTGGCCAAGTGCTAGTTCCACTGTATAGCATAATTGCTTCTGAAGTATTGGAATTGTCATCAACAAACTCATCTGGAGTTTGAATCGTATAGTAAGTTGCCCCGTTTAAAACAAATGAATAAGTGACAATCCCTTGGATTCCTTCCACCGTTTGATTTGCAAAAGACGTTGTATGGCCTTCACCTTGAATATCATGGATTTGCAGACTGTCTGTAATGATGTATTCAAAGGTTTTTATTTCAGAGACTCCATCAGCTGTTACCGCTATAGCCTTTACTGTTGTATTCGTTTGAATATCGAATGGCGACGTATATTTTGGACTTTCAACAGTAGGGTCTGTACCATCTATTGTGTAATAAATTTCAGCACCGGATGTCGTAGTAGAAAGAGTTACCGCAGTGCCCCCTACGTATGTCCCGCTTCCAGGTGTAGCGACTACCGGCTGTAAAATCGTGCTATCCTCTACGATATCTGACGCAAATCGTGGAATAATTTGATAGTCATTATCAAATTGTTGAACGATTCCTGTAATAGATTCATAGACATTACCAACTTTTAAGTTTAATGTCCCGCTTTCATCTCGCACAATAAAGCTCGTTGTTCCATCAGTAGCCGTAAAGTTGTTATTAGTGTTGTCTGCAGTGATTGTAATGTTTTTAGCTTGAACTAGAAGTGATTCATTCGCTTCATTCACTTCTGCCCCTGTTACAACCTTAGGAGCTGGAGCACCTACCCGTTCTTGCTTTTTAACAAGAGTAGCATTGTCCAATTGTAAAAGCCCTCGGTATTCCGCTAGCTTACCTGTTACAATGACTTCATCGCCAACCGTTGCTGAAAGACTAGAAGGTCGAACTGCAATCCCAGTCGCCCCATCCTGTACAGAAATGCTGTTTTTCAGGTTAGCAGCTACAATTGCCTTAATAGTTACCGTGTCTCCTATTTTTCCTGATCGAGCTTCAGCAACTGTAATATATGTTGGTTCCTCTGGCTCCTCTGGGTCTGGTTCCACTGGAGTTGTTCCACCCATTGTATGGGAGCCTAAAAAATCGAATGTATCTACATTATGGGTATCCCATTGCACAGCGACATCATAGACATCCTCAGGATTTGAATCTCCAGAAAGAACAGATGCCTTTTTCACTAGCGTGACATTTTCTCCCCATCCTATTCTTACTCCAAGTTGACCAAAAGAATCGACAACCTCAGTAGATTTCTTTAACAGAAGAACATCGTCTCCGTTAAAGGCAGTCACAGTACCATTTTGCAAATCCCCTTTGGCTTTAAGGGCTGCATTCGCTTGATTATTATAAATTACATAAGTTTTACCGTGAGCTAACGTGCCCGTTAAATTTAAGGAGGCTTGTTTAGTTTTACTACCATTCGTATAAAGCTCTAACGAATAATTAGAAAGATCTAAGTCAGAGCCAGTCCCATTATAAAGCTCAATTGCTTTGTTATTGCTATTTCCCTCTACGTACTCTGAAATGATTAAATCTGTGGCATTAGTAGCCGCAACTGCCTTGGAAGGTAGCGCTGGTAAAACTAGTCCGGCCATAAGTGTTGCAGACAAAAGCACATTTAAATGCTTTTTCCAGTTCCTTTTTATCATCTCTATATTTCTCCTTTTAGTTAGGGATTTTAGTATTAATAAAAGCTATAGAATGATATTTCCTAAGACCGTTATTCCGTCTAAGGTGTAGCTATCACTATCTAACTCTGAAAAGTCTGCATCGCCCTCAACTGTAATATTGAAGAAGGATACACTTCCTGATGGGCTACCAACTAATGTTAGATTTCCTTTTATTACTGCATGTTCAAGCTTACTTATATCTGATAATGATACGGTTACATCGCCTTTATATACTTTAGGCTCCTCTTTAGTTCCTGAGAAGTCATCAGCAGGGATATTTCCGCCAGGAATTTCAGTGTCACCTTGGCCAGCAACATTCACAATTCGTCCTTCTACTTGAGGATCTACAGTTTTAAGCGCTGCGATATGCTCTCGTAGGTTTTCCCAATCAGAGAGACCTAAATCAGTTACTCTGCCTTGTTCATACGCTTTTTTAAGCACATCGTAGCCGTCTCCACCCTTAGCGGTGAACGCGTTTGTCGCAATCATATACTCTTGTTCGTTTTCTAGTGGAACATACTTACCTGCAGCATCCTTATATTGAATAGAAACTACTCGTTGCCCAACTGGTTTGGTAGAATCATAGACAACCTTTGCTCCTGATACATGAAGGAAACCACCATTTTCCTTTGGAGACTCTTTAAAGCTAATCTCAAATGCAGCTTTTATCTCTGCACCTGAAAGCTTCATAGTTGCTAAGGTGTTACCAAATGGAAGCACGGAAATAACCTCTCCGACTGTGATCGGTCCCTGATTAATAGCAGCTCGGATACCTCCTCCATTTTGGAATGCCATAATTACATCTTTGTTATACACTCTTGCCTTATTTAACATGCCATCTGTTATTAAATTACCAAGTGGAGTTTCATTGCTTCGAACACTAGCAGGGTTATCTGCAGTAGCCCGTGGATTTTCTAATGCTTTAACAGCAGTTGCTCCCGTTTCCATCTCTTTTATTTCTTTAATTTTATTTGAGTATTTTTCTAACATTTTTTTTGCTTCTGCATCTTCTGTTTTTTCATTTACACTGATTAGCTTTCCAGCATTCTTTACAACTTTACCATTCTTATCAAACTCGACATCCAAAGTACCTAAAAACTCACTATACTGATAGGCTTGTACAATGACCGTAGGATCCTTTGCTTTACCGTTTTTGTCTTTATTAACCACTACTGGAGCCTCTAGTTTGGTATGACTATGTCCCCCAACTATAATATCAATTCCAGAAACTCTAGCTGCTAGCTCTAAGTCGTTGTCATACGCAGGATTATCGTCATACCCTAGGTGAGTGACAGCAATAACCTTGTTGACGCCTTGCTTTTTAAACTCTGCTACCATTGTTTCTGCAGCTTTAATATAATCTGTAAAAGCTACTTTTTCAGGACTAGATATATCTTTTGTTTCCTGTGTCGTTAAACCAAACAATCCAATTTTTTGGCCATTTACTACTTTGATAATTCCGCTGTATATTTGACCGTCTTTTGCGCTGCTTGTTACTTTAACATTAAATAATCCTTGAAGATTTACGTCCTCCGAAAAGTCGACATTGGAGCTTACAATAGGGAATTTAGATTTCTTGATAAATTCCGCTAAAGCTTTATGCCCTTCCGAGCTCGAGCCTAAGTCAAACTCATGATTCCCAAGGGTCATGACATCATACTTCATCAGGTTCATAAATTCCAAATCAGCTTGTCCTTGAAATTCATTAAAATATAAAGTTCCAGAGAATACATCTCCAGCGTCAATTAGAAGGGCTGATGGCTTTTCCTTACGAAAATCTTTTACAGCTGTCACGCGCTTTGCCACATTATCTAATTGAGCATGTGTATCGTTTGTATGCATGATAGATAATTTGAAATTTGTATCGGGAGTACCTCCGCCCCCGCCTCCTCCGCCGCCGTTACCTGGTGATGGTGGTGGGTTTGGTATAGAAGGTGGTGTTGGAACAGGTGTAGGCATTGGTGTCGGAATAATAATATCCATTCCTGCTTTTTTAGATACCTCCGTCACCTTGTCGATAAGCTCCTTCACCATAGGTAAAGCGCTAGGAGAAGGTAAACGAATAACTAATGGTTTAATAGATTCTAATATCTTAATGGCTTCTTCCTTTTTACCCGCTGCAAGTAGCTTATCCGCTTCCTTCACTTTCATATAAATAGTGACAGGTATCATTAACTGATCTCGTTTTTGATTTGCAGGCTCCTTATACTGATCTAGTAATAGATCTCTAGCTGCTTTACCAGAAAAACGGTATAGGATAACGGTTCTATTTTTTAGCTGAACAGAAAGCTTGTGATAAAGTGATTCAACCTTTTCCCAATCCTTTGCACTCTCTGCCTTTTTCATATCAGCCATTATAGGATTTAAATACTTGTCCGCGTAATTATAAGCATCAATATAAGGTATGATCCCCTTAGTAACACGCTCCTCGTATAAAGCATCTAAATCTCTCAACATAGCATTCTTGTTTGAAGCGTTCGATTTTTGTATAGCACTTCTTACCTTTTGATAGTTCTTCTTCGCCAAATTTAATGCCGGATATAATTCTGCGCTAGTAGCAACCTGACCGTTCTGAGCAGGAACTACATAAGCATATGCAGCCTCCTTCATGTCTTTTCTTGCCTGATCCACCATCGATTGAAGTGAACTATTAGCATAACCTGTATTGCTTGAAACTAGCAGAGAAGTTGTGAGTACTGCTGCCATGACAGATTTCTTCATCTTGTTGTTCATGATTTCCCTCCATATTTTTAATATATAACGCCTTAATATCCTGACATTAATTAGCAAATTTAGAACTAATATTCATGTCAATTATTACCATAACATGGCGAATCATTAAATACAATTAGGAAAATATTAAATATTTGTAATACTCTAATTTACATATATCGACTAGTTAGATGGCTGAAGTAAATTGCGATTCGTAGCGTTCCTCGGTTATAAATCTTCAATAAAAACATTTAGTTATAAAGGGAAACTTTACATAGAATATACAACTAAAATGTCATTTTCATATGCAAGTGTCGTGAGTATAGTGATTAATATAAAAGAAGCTCTGGTTGGTGAATTACTTCTGACACAGGGACACACACAACACAAACAAAAAAAGCTGTCTGTCAGGCACAAAAACACCTAACAAAACAGCCCTTCATATTTTAACTCTTCCACGAAAATTTCCAAGCTCTACCTGGAACCTTACACAAGCCAACTATGAGTATGAACGATAAAATCCCGGCCACTAGTGAAAGTGTCATATAGCTAGTTTGAGCCGCAATCACACCCGACAAGCCGCCACCCGAAACACCAGCGAGCGCCACCCATACGTCAATCGAGCCTTGTCTTTTCGCCCGTGTTGCAGGTACTGTGGAATCTACGATCAAAGCAGTACTGCTGATCAAACCGAAATTCCAGCCTAGCCCAAGTAAAGCAAGCGCCACAATAAGCATTCCTAAAGAGTCACCTGGTGCAAATGCCGCCACTAACCCTGCAGCCAGCAGTGTAAAACCAGAAGCTACCGCAATCGCCACACGACCAAAACGGTCAACTAGTATCCCAGTAACAAGTGAGGGTAAATACATCGCAGCCACATGAAAGCCAATGACAAGACCGACTGCGTTCAAGTCATGTCCATGATGCCTCATGTGCACGGGAGTCATTGTCATAATGGAAACCATCACGACCTGAGTGATGACCATAACGGCAGCCCCGATGAAAATACCTCTCCTATCCTCTACTTCCTCTTCCACACTTGAAGTATCCTGTTCCACCTGCTTATTAATAGCAGTCGAAATCACTAACGGATCTGGCCGCAATAAAACCCAAAGAATTGTTCCAGCCAATAAATAGGCGGCTGCCGCCAATATAAATGGCCCGGCAAGAGATGGAACCCCTATAGACTCAGCAAACTTTCCCATAACCCCTACTAAATTTGGACCCGCAAACGCCCCTAATGTGGTCGATACCATCGCAATACTAATGGCAGTACCTCGCTGCTTGGCAGTGGCTAAATCCGTTCCTGCATATCTAGCCTGCAAGTTTGTCGCTGATCCTGCACCATATATTAACAAGGAGGCAAACAGTAAGATGATACTGTCAGTCATAGCAGCAGCAACTACCCCAATGGCACCAATACCACCGACGATAAATCCGCCGGACAAGCCATACCTCCTACCATAACGCTGTGACATTCTCCCAACCATCAACGCCGCTCCTGCTGACCCTAACGTGAACAGGGCAGTAGGTATACCTGCATAGCTATCTGTCCCTAGCATATCCTGAGCAATCAAAGCCCCGACTGTTATTCCAGCTGCCAATCCTGCTCCTCCAAAAACCTGTGACAAAACGACTATCCACAATGTTCTTTTATATAGTCGCTGGATTTCTTCTGGAGAATCTATGTATCTCTGAATATCAATTTTTTCCTGTGAAATAAAAGCCACCCCCAAATCTATGCTTTTGAACTCCTCCGTAAACCCTTTAGCCAACTATATAGTATTATTCCAACAAATGCGCCAGTACTATCGATCAATACATCCTTCACCTGCGCTCCCCGACCAGGGACAACCAGCTGATGAAGCTCGTCACTAATCGCATAAACAATGCAAATAGCTAAAGCAAATACAATACTTTTCTTACCTTGAATCTCACTTAACCGGAACGCTCGGACAACCAATATTCCCAATACAAAATAAATAAGAAAATGTGCATTCTTTCGTACGAAATGATGTAAATGATCAACAAATAAATCCGACTCCGGAGCAACAGCTTCCACCACTGATAAAATTACCTCTGTTACCCCTGTACTTAATTCCTTTGAATCATCAGCTGGCTGACTGGAGAAAAAGAAGATTAACCCCATCCATAAAACCACTGCTAAATACGACCAAATTTTCGACATATAACCTCACCTTTAAAGCTTTTCTTATCAAAAAAGCAACTAAAGCTATAGCTCCAGCTGCTATTAAACATTACATATTTTTATAAACGCCTGTCCGAAGCAAGGCTTGCTTTAACGAACTGAATGTAGAAATCTTACCGAAGTCTAGTCCTAGCTGGACAGAGGTATGTGCCACCTCTGGGCGAATACCCGAAATATATGGACGAATTCCTAGTAAGCTTAAAACCTCCATAAACTTATACAGCTCATTGGCAACCATTGTATCTATTATAGAAACTCCGGAAATATCAATAAACAGCTTATCTAACCCAAGCTCTATACACTTTTGTGGAATCTCTTCACTTAGAGATTTTGCGCGATATGTATCCACGTCTCCAACGATTGGCAAGACACCAACCTTTTCTAGTATAGGTATGATAGGACTGCTCAATTCACGTATTAGCATTTGTTGAGCATTAAGCCGAGTCGTAAAAAGATAATAATAGCGTTTAGAGAATTCAAAGATTAATCGGTCAAAAGATTGATTATAAATGGAGCTCCACTTTAAAACATCTTTAGTTGTAATAGCTCCTGCTTGACCTTGAACAAAACGTTCTACATAGCTCCAAATAATCTCTCTCGTCTTGTTAAGTGCCTCGATCACATTATGAATTGCTATATTATTTTCTACTCTATTTTTTGCGACTGTTTCAGCCCATGTCTCTAATAGCTCGGAAAATGTTTTCTCATCCAATAAGGAAGTGGCAACTGTCCTAATCGTCAATGCATTCTGTTCCTTCAGCAGTTCATCTATTGAAGGGTTAGGATTATTTGAATAAAAAGGATCAGTAAAATTTCTTTTTTCCTCTAGCCACTGCTGGGAAATATGTGGAGAATTTTCAATCAAATAATTGTAAAGTTGTTCATTAATTGAAGACAAGTGATCTCCTTCTTTCTTTCTAAACAATAGTAACTCTATTATAAATGTTTCAGTAAGAAAAAGGTATTTTATTCTATTTTTAATTAAAAAAAGCAACCGAAGTGAAACTCCGGCTGCTAAAATATATTTATTTTGAAAATCTTCCTGCAAAGTCCATTGTGCTACATTTTTCCAATGGAAGTTTAACACTTTTACCTTCGGCAGCTGATTTATAAATAGCTAACACTAGCTCAAGTGCATTTCTACCGTCCACTGCTGTTACATAAGGATCTCTGTCGTTTTTAATAGCATCGATCACGTCTGTATATAGTGGGTTATGCCCAAAACCGTATACAGATGGTGGATTTTCGTAGTATTTTGCTTTTACTTCTTCTGAGTTATCCTTGTCATCAGCGAACATCCACTCTTCAATGATGTTAACAGATTTACCACCGATTTTAACAGTACCTTCCTCACCAAACACATAAAGTGTTTCTTCTAGGTTTTTAGGGAAGATATTCGTTGTACCTTCGATAATTCCGTAGCTTCCATTTTTAAAGCGAACTAAAGCCATACCAAGGTCTTCTGCCTCGATGAAGCCGTGCATTAGATTGTCCGTCATACCAACAACCTCTACGATTTCGTCGCCCATCATCCAACGTAACAAGTCAATATTATGTATACATTGGTTCATCAACGCGCCGCCATCTTGCTCCCAAGTTCCGCGCCATGGAGCTTGCGTATAGTAATCTTCCCCACGGTTCCAACGGATATGAGCAGTTCCGTGAAGTAATCGACCGAAGCGACCTTCTTCAACAGCTTCTCTCATTTTTTGAACAGACTTGTTAAAGCGGTTTTGGTGACAAGCACTTACTTTAACATTTTTCTCTTTAGCTAAAGCGATGATTTGATCTGCTTCTTCTAAAGATAATGCGATTGGCTTCTCGATAATTAGATTGCTGCCATGCTCGATACAATCTAAAGCGATTTGTGCATGCTTTCCGCTTTCTGTACAAATCCCGATTAGCTCAGGAGATTCCTGCTGAAGCATTTCCTTGTAATCCGTATATTTCTTCACTGTTTCTGGTAGCTCAAACATGGAAATTGTTGCATCCATTTTGCTCTCGTCCACATCACATAACGCCACAATATTTAAATTATTTTCTATAGCTGCAGCAACATGATTAGGAGAGATTCGTCCACACCCGATAATTGCATATTTTAAACTCACTTACGTGTTCCTCCTTTGGAATATCCAAAATCTATATGCTCTTATGTTATCCAAACACTTAAAGTTATACTCTTAGTGAATATCCTCACATAAAGCCTACACTATTATATCATATTCCAATCTATAGTTTTATCAACTAAAAGTTAAACTCTTTAGTTACTTCATTTTGGAAATAAATATAGAGCAGATTTGAAAATCTTTCCTATAAGACAATAAAGGTTACTAATTTTAAATTTATGATGCCACTTTTCACGACAAATCAATACCTTTTTACAGTTAATCTCTCTACCGGTCATAAATCTTTGCGAACGGTCATATTTCTCCCTACCGGTGATAAATGTCTCGCGAACGGTGATAAACTCTCTTTGAACGGTGATAAATCTCTGCGAACGGTGATAAACCTTCGCTGAACGGTTATAAATCTTTGCGAACGGTTATAAACCTTTGCTGAACGGTGATAAACCCTTATCAACGGTCGAATCACTTTTACAAGAAAGCCTCCGAAGCAATTTTCGGAGGCGATACAATGTTAGTTAAAATCATACATCCTACCTTTAATCAGATAAGCGGTGCTTTCTGCTATGTTAGTGATGTGGTCGGCTGTGCGTTCTAAGAAACGGTTGATGAATAGGAGCTGGACTAGCTGGGCTGTGTCCTCGGGATGCTCGCTTAAGTATTGAATAAGATTTTGGTAATTGGTTCTGCTGTTTGCATCGACTAGGTCATCCAGGTCGGCTACTTCCTTCGCAAGGGCAATATCTTCATCAACAAACGACTTCAACGATTTTTGTAGCATCGTAATGGATACCGTCTTCATCGGTTCAAGCTTTGTCATGTCTAACAGGGATGGTCGCTCTCCAATTTTAATAGTTGCCTTGGAGATGTTAACCGCAAAATCAGCGATGCGCTCGATGTCGCTTGATATTTTCAGCACGCCAATGATTCGGCGTAAGTCACGAGCAAGTGGCTGTTCCTTGGAGATAAACCAAATAGCCATTTGGTTAATTTCCTTTTCCATGTCATCGATCGTATTGTCTTTTTCAATTGTCTTTAAAGCAAGCTCGATGTCCTGCGTTTCTAATGCTTGGTAGGAGCATTCTAGCTGCTCCTCTGTGATTCTTACCATTTCAGCTAGCTTATTTTCTAGCTCCTGCATGTTATTTTCAAAGTTTTCGCGTATCATTTTCCGTCTCCCATCTTATTATCCGAAACGACCAGTAATATAATCTTCTGTTCGAGAGTCACTTGGTGTTGAAAAGATAATGTCTGTTTGATCGTACTCGATGACTTCCCCATTTAAGAAAAATGCTGTTTTATCAGAGATTCTAGCTGCCTGCTGCATATTATGTGTCACGATCACAATCGTGTAATCTTTTTTCATTTGTGTGATAAGCTCTTCTACTTTAAGTGTTGAAATTGGATCTAGTGCGGAAGTTGGCTCGTCCATTAAAATCACATCTGGCTTCATGGCAATCGCACGAGCGATACACACACGCTGCTGCTGTCCACCGGAAAGTCCTAAGGCAGATGTTTTTAATCTGTCCTTCACTTCATCCCAAATCGCAGCCCCACGAAGACTTTCTTCCACGATCTCATTTAAAGCCTTCTTGCTTTTAATGCCTTGCATACGTGGTCCATAAGCTACATTATCAAAAATGCTCATCGGGAACAGGTTCGGTTTTTGGAAAACCATTCCTACCTTTGTACGTAGCTTGATCACGTCCTGACTTGCATATATATCTTCTTCATCAATCACAATTCTTCCCGTGATTTTCACGCTATCAATTAAATCATTCATACGATTTAATGTACGTAGAAACGTGGATTTACCACAGCCGGAAGGTCCAATCAATGCGGTTACTTCTTTCTCCTGGATACCTAAGGAAACACCATATAACGCCTGCTTCTCCCCGTAGAATAAATTCAGGTCATACACATTAATTTTTGATTGCTCCGTAGTTGTAATTGCACCAGAGCTTTCAGCGGTAGATTTAGAAAGTAATTTCTTCATGTTGGTCTCCTTCGTTTAATGATTTGCCTTATTGAATTTCTTCGATATATAAGTTGCAGACAAGTTAAGGACTAAGATGATCACGATCAGGACAATACCAATGGCTGCTGCCAATTCAATATTTCCCGTTTCCTGAGTAACTAAGTAAGAATGTACTGTTAACGTTCGTGCTGAAGAGAAAATACTATCTGGCATCGCCGCAACTGTTCCCGCTGTTAAGAAGATAGCCGCCGATTCTCCCACGATCCGTCCGATGGAAAGAATAATTCCGGACAAAATCCCTGGCATTGCACTTGGCAAAATAATTTTATAAAGCGTTTGTAGCTTCGTCGTCCCTAGTGCTAGAGAGCCTTCTCTATACGTGTTAGGTACCGTCTTTAATGCCTCTTCCGTCGTTCGGATAATGACTGGTAGCACGATAATCGTCAATGTTAGCGACGCAGCGATAATAGACATACCAAGCTTTAACGTAGCAACAAAGAATACTGCACCAAACAATCCATAAATAATAGAAGGAATCCCTGTTAAGCTCTCAGTTGCGTAGCGAATGATTTTCACTAGTCGACCTTGCTTCGCATACTCGTGTAAATACACGGCTGCCAAAATACCGATTGGTGTTGCAATAGCCAGCGAGATTAGAATCGAATAAATCGTCGTGACGATCATCGGCCAGATGCCGCCTCCCTCAGTTGGAGAGTAATCGCCGAATATAAAATCAAAGCTGATTAATCGAAAGCCTTTATAAAAAATATAGCCAACAATGACAACGAGAATGGCAACCGATATGAAAGCAGAAAACCATAAGAGACCACGTAATATATTATCCTTTACCCTATTCATATTAGTTGCCTCCTCTTGCTGTAATTCTAGCTAGAACAAAATTCAAAATTAAAATGAAGGAGAATAAAACGATTCCCGTTGCAAATAACATTTCCTGATGAGTTCCAAACGCATATCCCATCTCTAAAGCAATATTCGTAGTCAACGGTCGAACACTGTCTGTAAGACTTGTAGGAATGATCAAGCTGTTCCCCGCAACCAAGATAACGGCCATCGTCTCCCCAATCGCTCGTCCTAATCCAAGGACAATCGCTGCCATGATTCCAGACTTTGCAGCAGGAACAATTACTTTGAAAATGGTCCCGATATGAGATACACCAAGCGCTAAAGAGCCCTCTGTATATGCCTTAGGTACAGCACGAATCGATGTCTCTGCTACCGTAACAATCGTAGGCAGCATCATAATGGCTAACACGAGAATGACTGCCAATAAGCTTTGTCCTCTTGCAAGTCCAAAGTTGTCCTGTAAAAAAGGAACGATAATCGCAAGACCAAATACCCCGTACAATACAGAAGGGATACCAGCTAAAAGTTGAATAGCTGGAGAAATTAATTTAGCTAACCACTTAGGTGCGATCTCTGCTAAGAAAATCGCCGTGAACAAGCCAATTGGAACTCCAATAATTAATGCACCAATTGTCGCGAATAGAGAAGCCACGATCATTGGGAAAATACCGAATTTATCCTCACTTGGAACCCAGTCCGAGCCGAAAATAAAATCTATAAAGCTATAGCCCTCTGCTATAAACGGATAGGATCCTTTATAAAATACAAAACCTACTATTAACGCTAAACTGATGACCGATAATAAGGCGCAAGCAAGGAAAACCTTTGCAGATAAACCTTCTAGAAAATACTTGCGTTTGTTTGCTTTTTCTATTTCAACGGTTTGCTTCTCGAATGGTGGTGTAGTCACGCAAGTTCCTCCCATTATGTAATTTCACAGATTTTATTGAAGAATAGGGATAGCTCCTGCCTCCGAAACTATTTGCTGTCCTTCAGGATTTAAAATATAATCGATAAATTGCTGCCCAGCAGCTGTTAACTCGCCTTCCTTATAAACGAATAAGAATGGTCTTGAAAGACCGTACTTTTCGTCCAGCACGTTTTGTGCGGTCGGCTCTACGCCATTAATCTTCATCGGGTAGATCGTTTCATCGATATATTCGAAGGAAATAAAGCCAACTGCGTGCTTATTTGTTGCCACTGTTGTCTTAATATTACCGTTCCCACTAGCAACAATCGCATTTCGAATCAATTCCCCAGAGGAATAGCCGACAATTTCCTGGAACGCATCACGAGAACCAGAGCCGTCCTCACGCGAAACAACCACAATCTCCAAATCTTCTCCACCAAGCTCCTTCCAGTTCTTCACCTCACCAGTGAAAATCTGCTTCACCTGTTCCATCGTTAAGTTCTCCACCTTATTCGATGGATGCGTCACAATAACAATCCCATCATAGGCAATGATAATTTCTTCTAACTGAGCCGCTTCCTCATCCTTTAAATCACGAGAGCTCATCCCAATTTCCGAAACACCATTTGTTGCATTGGTAATCCCAGCTGACGAACCAATCTGGTTTACCTCTATTTTGACCGATTCCGTTTCCTCATACTTCATCGCCAACTTCTCTGCCAAAGGACCAACCGAAGTAGACCCAGAAATAGAAATCGTCTGCTTATCGCCACTACTCTGCCCCGAATCATTACCTCCACAGCCAGCTAACAACGCAAACGGAATCACGAGAGAAACAATCGCTTTTTTAAATAACATGGACAACCTCCAAAAGTTATAGACTTCTATCTACTCTCCATCATAAAGTTAATTTCTTAACCCTCTATTAACTAAATGTTAAGGTATTGTAAACTTTCTAAAAATGAATTAAATATATTGTGAATTTAATGAAAAATCGGTAAAAAGATCTGGTGTGAATAGAGAGATATGGGAACGGTTAAAAGCAAACGAAGGGAAGCGCACGTAAACCTGGGGAAAGCACACCTAAATAGGAGTGACATGTCACCTAACTAGGGATGTGCACATAAAACTGTAAAAGTGTCACCTAAACGAGGAGATTCCGCACCTAAACAGGAGCTAGATGTCACCTTAAATTGTGAATGTGTCACCTAAACTAGAGATTTACACATAAAACTTTCAAAGTGACACCTAAACCAATTGAAAATGCACCTAAACAGGAGCTAGATGTCACCTAAAATTGTGAATGTGTCACCTAAACTGAAGATGTGCACATAAAACTCTAGCAAGTGATACCTAAATAAGAGGTAACCGCACCTAAATAGGAGCTATCTGTCACCTAAAATTGTGAATGTGTCACCTAAACTAGGGTTGCGCACATAAAACTTTCAAAGTGACACCTAAATTAGGAATCATCGCACCTAAACAGGAGCTATCTGTCACCTTAAATGGGAATGTAAAATATTTTGTGTAAATGTATTACTATCTTTATTCTAAACACATACTTACTTTATCCGTTAAGGGGAT
>NZ_JABAFC010000053.1 GCF_012843435.1 Psychrobacillus sp. BL-248-WT-3
GCTAGCCAATCAAGAAAAGCGCAATCGCCTATGTCTGCCCCGACAGGCAAATGGAGAAAAGCGAGGAGGCAGCTCTTTTGCCACCGGAGCTTTTAACCATTTGACCCCGAGGGGTAAGGCGATGGAGCTAGCCAATCAAGAAAAGCGCAATCGCCTATGTCTGCCCCGACAGGCAAATGGAGAAAAGCGAGGAGGCAGCTCTTCAGCCACCGGAGCTTTTAACCATTTGACCCCGAGGGGCAAGGCGATGGAGCTAGCCATCAATTTATCCACAGGTTTCGAAGTTTATAAATTCTTAAACAAAAATAAAACGAAGCGAATGGACTGCTTTCCATTCGCTTCGTTTTAATTTTCGTCTTTTTTAGCTGCATCAATAGCAGCACTTGCTAATTTTGACTTTATCATATCTTCCATTGGAGGGTTGTATAATCCTGCTCTTACATTTAGGTAGTAGCGATGCATCGGATTAGATTGAGAAAGGGCTCTAGAGCCAACTATTTTCATAGCCAAATCGACTATTTTAATAGCTCCATTCGTAACGGCTATTTTAGTAATATCCAGTGACTCTTGAAGGGTCGTCTTATCTTCTGCTTGCTCATATCGTTCCACCGTACCATAGAGCATATGTCTTGCAATGGATAACTCTAGTTCCATTTCGCCTATGATATGCTTAATATTTGGAGTCTCCGCGATTGGCTTTCCTAAAGAGGTGGGGATATAAGAAGCTGCAAAGTCAACTGCGTATTTCCTTGCTGCAGCAGCGATCCCTAAGTAGCAGGCTGGAATATGAAGCATCCATCCCTTTGCTTCTGTCTTGGTAGCAGGTAAGGCTTTCAGGATATGATTTCCGGAAACTCTAACATTTTCTAAAATGAGGGTATGACTTGCAGTTCCTCTCATGGAAAGCATATCCCATGTTTCAAGAATAGAAACACCAGGACTATCCTTAGGTACTACTATCATTTCAACAATGCCGATTTCGTTTGTGCATGTAACTATAATATAATCGAGTACAGGGGAAGCAGATGTAAAAGTTTTCTCACCATTAATAACTAAATCCTTGCCATCCCGTATAACTGTTGTACGGGGAAGAGCACCTCGTGTAGGGCTGCCGGCATTATTTTCAGTGGCTGCACTATTAATGATTGCACCATTTGCTATTTCCTTTAGAAGCCAGTCAGCAGCATCCTGCTCCCAATGGTTGTTTTCTGCATATTCCAAAACAATCCCGTTATGCCATCCAATGGATAGTCCTGTAGCACCACTACCCTCAGAAATAGCTTCCTGTGCTAGTATGTATTCATACAATCCTAAGCCTTGCCCTCCGTACTCCTTTGGTAAAGTTAAAGTAGGATAATCTATATTCTTTAAATCTTGGAAATCGGCAAAAGGGAAGGAGCCGAGTTGATCGAGCTCCGGCTCTCTATGTCTAAAAACTGGTTTTAAATCGTTTATCTTAGAAATTAGCTCGAATTGTTCTTTTGTTTTAATAAATTGGTCCATAGCCTGACATCCTCTCTCTATATATTGCTATGCAAGTCTATGCGCTTAA
Organism: Psychrobacillus sp. BL-248-WT-3; assembly: GCF_012843435.1. GTDB lineage: Bacteria > Bacillota > Bacilli > Bacillales_A > Planococcaceae > Psychrobacillus. The sequence continues at coordinate 1,553 of NZ_JABAFC010000053.1, forward strand.
AATGATAAAAAATAGATCAGTGAAAGATTTTAGAGATTTCGTTTATTTCATCTTTAGAAAGTTTAATTTCTAGAGTCTTAATATTCTCTAGTACTTGCTCTGGCTTTTTAGCACCAGGAATTACAACATCAATTGACTCTTGTTTTAAATACCAGGCTAACACGAGATTAGAAACCGCCACATGCTTATTGTTGGCAATTGCCTTCAATTCATCCACTTTATTTAAATTCTGAATGAACGCTTCTCCTTGGAACAATGGGTTCTTTGCTCGTCCATCTTCAAATGTACTATTAGGAGAAAATTTTCCTGTCAATAAGCCAGAAGCTAAAGGGAAATAAGGTATAAAGGAGATATTATTTTCTAGAGAGTAAGGGATTAAGTCTTCTTCTGCATCTCGTTTAAAAAGATTATAGCCAGATTGGATGACTTCGATATAACCATCTTTGTTTCCTTCTCTTAACTGATTCATTGAAAAGTTGGATACCCCGATAGACCGGATTTTTCCTTCCTCTTTTAATCTATGGAGTTCTCCAACCGCCTCATATTTCGGTGTTTGTTCATCTGGAAAGTGTATATAAAATAAATCAATATAATCTGTTTGTAGGCGTCTTAAGCTGTTTTCAACCGTTTCTCTTAGAAATTTTGGTGAATTGTCTACTTCCATTTTGTCATTCATGTACTTTTGTCCACCTTTTGTAGCAAGAACAACATTAGCTCTTTGTCCTGTCTCTTTAAGTACCTCACCAATTAGAATTTCTGATTTTTCAGGCCCGTACATATACGCGGTGTCGATAAAGTTAATGTCATTTTGTAGGGCTGCGCGAACAATTTCTTTACCTGTTTCGTCCTTTAAATTAGGGAAAATATTGTGTCCTCCAACAGCATTAGTGCCCAGACCTATTGGATTTACAAATAACCCAGTACTACCAATCTCCACTTTATTAGACATAAAAAACCAACTCCTTTTCTATGGATAATTACTCATTCATCATATCAATAAATAAAATAGCGACCTAATGAAAGAACTTCCAATGTTATTATACTTTTAAATATATTTCCTATGCAGAGGAAAAGTAAACTATTATGTCGAAATATGAATTAATGGGAAAACAGAAAAGAAATATAGATAATTAATAGGTTAGATTCATACATAGAAGTTTTTTAGATAAATAGAAAGTCTCCAATTGTAGGTAACAAGTCTATAAAATTAAAATTCACAAGGAGGAGGAAATGAATGAAATCTAATATAAGCTATTCAAATAAGCGTTCAAGAGTCTGGATATGGCTAGTGATTATCCCTATTGTGATTACTTTTCTTTCAATGAAATTTCTTCCACCAGCACTTCTCTTTTTACCGAATTTATTACTAGCATTGTTTTTCCTCCTCTATTTTATGAGGCTTGTCGGAAAGATTAGGAGTGAGAAAGCTAAATAACGTTTCTTTAAGTTATTTCAGCCAATGAAGAGCAGCTTATATGTAACATGATTTATTTAATGTTTATATTGATTGCAGCAACTAAAGGTGCTGGGTGAGACAGATGAATTATCCAACACGTTCGTAGTCTGGGTTGATGGTTCTCGCCAATACCGCGTAAAAGGACCGACCGAGAGCGAAAATCATTATTTATAACTTGAGGAGGAAGGGGTCTCTAATGACTAACATCTATTTTGTAAGACACGCACATTCAACCTATTCAACAGACGAGGTAGGGAGACCATTATCTCTTAGAGGTTTAAATGATGCCAATCTTGTTGCGAATTTGTTAATGCACCATGATATTGACCATGTTATATCTAGTCCTTATAAAAGGGCTATACAAACTGTAGAAAAAGTGGCACAGCAATTTAATTTGACGATCGAGCTAGTAGAAGGCTTTAGAGAAAGAACATTATCAGAACATCCGGTTCCGAATTTTGATGAAGCAATAGCAAAGGTATGGGAAGAACCAGCTTTTTCATGGGAGGGAGGGGAATCAAATCTAGTTGCACAGGATAGAGGTGTAACGTCCTTATTGCAGGTATTAGATGAATGGCAGGATAAAAACGTGGTGATTGGAACTCATGGTAATATAATGGTTTTAATCATGAATTATTTTGATGTCAAATATAATTTAGCTTTCTGGGATCAGCTCCAGATGCCTGATATTTATCAGTTGTCATTTGAAGGTAGAAAATTGAGGGATGTTAAAAGAATATCAGAAGAAGAGGTACTACATGGATATTAAGGGCATTAACCATTTATTATTTTCTGTTTCTAATCTTCAAAGGTCCATACAGTTTTATAAAGAGGTGTTGAATGCAAAACTATTAGTAGTTGGAAATAGCACCGCTTATTTTGACGTAAATGGAATATGGTTAGCTTTAAATGAAGAGCCACATATACCTAGAAATGATATAAAATATTCCTATACGCATATTGCATTTACTGTAGACGAAAAGGACTTCCAGGATATTTGTAAAAGACTAGAAATATTAAACGTGACAATCCTTCCTTCGCGAAAGAGAGAGGAAAGAGATAAGCAGTCCATTTATTTTACAGATCCAGATGGGCATAAATTCGAGTATCATACCGGTACATTAGAGGATCGTTTGAAGTATTATAAAGAGGACAAGCAACATATGCGGTTTTATGAAGAAGCTTAAAATCCTTTAACACCCATACTTGCAAGGAAGGGTGTTAAAGGTCAATGAGTAAAAGTTGTGGAAAGTTAAAAATATAATCTCATCTCCTATTCATCTCAAAGAATCCCGGCACCTCTTGCGTAACCTTGTTATTGATAATTTTTAGTATCTTTTCTATTAAGTCCTGCTCCAGGTCTTCTCTGTATTCAAAGCTTGTTTGATATAAAACACTTTCCATTTTAGGCTCTAGCTGTTTAAGAAGCTTCAAAATTTCAGCTTCGTCCATTTTATTTTCCCCCTTTTTTCTTTTCTAGGTTATGAACGACAGTATTGGATAGATTGTGCAGTGAATTTTCTAGTGCCTCCAGCTTATTTTCAAAACGGTGAAGTAAATAAATGGAGACTACAATTGGAAAGCCGAAGTTGCCAAGCAACTGAACAATATTGCTAGCTTCAATCATACGTAAGCTCCTTTCGAATGTTTTCGATTATATTTCGTCTTGATTTTGAAACCGCTTGTTGTGAAATGCCAAAATAATGTGCAATTTCCCGGTCGGTCATTTGTTTTACAAAGACGAGTGATAATATTTTCTTCTGTCGTTCTGAAAGCTTTCTTATACTAAAAAATAATTTATCAGACGAGATGTGGTCTGATATGTCATCTGAGAATCCAATAAAGTCTGTAAAAAATCTTTCATGATAAATAACTGATATTTTTTCATCACCATCTAGTGATAAAATATTCCTCCTTCTGTGAAGACGCTCCTTTTGATCAAATCGTTTACTTTCAAAATGTAATACCTTAATCACATAGGTTAAGATACGGATATTTTGGTAAAATCTTTTAAACTCTCTATCTAATTTGTTTTTAATCTCTTGGCTATTGGTGTATTGATATTCTTCAAGCATCTTTTGATTGTCAGGGTAGCTGAGAAACTCTTCTATAATCTTTTTATTACCAGTAACCATTTTTAACATTCCCCCCTTGAAAATAGAATGTAATACTTGGCTGGCGCTAAGGAAAAAGGGACTTTAGCAACGAGTGACTTGTTGTTCTCATATAAAGGGATTTTTTTATTATTTTTTACAACTCCCTTGAAATGTTTTTGAAATAAAAGTAAAATTTATAATTGTATATCCTAAATATTACTAAAATTTGGATAAGAAATATACTAATATTTGTTGTGAAATAAAAAGAAAAAAGTATTATTATTTAAGGCGCTATAATAAGAATTTCTTTTTTTAAGTGAATTATTGTACAAAATATTGATTTTCGCTATGTTTTTCTTCTTTATTTATAGGGATGTAGAAAAAAGTCGAAAAAATAAAAAAAGGAATTCAGCAATGGAAAGAGAATTATAACCTATACTACATTGCAAGGAGGTGACTTCCGATGGGTGGTAGTATTGGTCTCATAATTAAGCAGGAAAGGTTAAATCGGAATATTAAACAAACGGTTTTGGCCAAAGGGATTTGTTCAACTTCCTATTTAAGCAAGATAGAAAGTAATTCAACGATACCTAGCGAAGATGTAGCACAGCCATTGTTAAAACGATTGAACTTGATGCTAGAAGAAATACCACTGGAAGAAGAAAACAAAGTTATTGAAGACTTATATGCACTATATAAAAGTGCTATTTTAAGTAGAGATCAAGAAATGGTCAGGGAACGCCTGCAGCAATATACATCGCGGAAGATTAATTTTACCAATTTAAAAAATTTTTACAGTTACAATTTATACATGTTTCGATTGATGTTGATTATTAATGAGGAAGTCCTTCAAATCTATCCGATTTACCAAGTCCTAATAAAAATGGAAGCCGATTTTGATGACAAACAAAGGTTTCTTCTAAATTTAAATCTTGGAATATATAACTATTTAATCGCAGAATATTGTACTGCACTAGAAAAGCTCGAGGATGCTCTGAAGCTGGTAAACTATAGCTCTTTTGAAGAATGGGAACTCGCCGATTTTCATAATGTTATAAGCTTAAGCTACTTTAAATGTAACGAGTACTTTAATGCCATTAACCATTCTAGTAAATCACTTAAATATTACAAGGATAATCTACTCTTTGAACGGGCAATTGATAGCTATATAGTTACTGGCATGGCCTATAAAAATATGAAAAATTATCAAGAAGCAGAAAAAAACTATAACTTAGCAAAAAAGCTGGCTATGGATTATAAGCTAACTCAATACAAAGGCATGCTTTATCAAAATTTAGGATCTCTCCAGGCTATCCAAGAAAATCATGAAAAGGCAATTGAGTACTATACACTTAGTCTATCGTATAAGGAAGGTCCTCAGCAGGTGGAAGGTTATATGATAACCACACTTTCCATTGTCAAAGAATATTCCAAGCAAAACGACCATCAAAGGGTCCTTAGCTGGTGTGAAGCGGGTTTCAATAAAATGGACGAGGCTAGCATTCAGCAAAGAAGCAATATTAAATCTTACATACACCATCTTCACATATACCAGGCTCTTCATAATAATTCGGAGGAATTTGAAGCTATTGTTAAAAAAGGTATTAATTATTTTGAAAAAGTCCATGACGATCGACATGTTCAAAAGTACTCTATTCTTTTAGCGGACTACTACTATAGGAATAGCAGATTTAAAGCAGCGAACCTTTATTATCAAAAGGCGAATGAAATATTGTTTAGAAAAAAATCTATTACAAAGTGGGAGGATTTATAAAATGAAAAAATTACTCATTCTAAGCTTAGTAACTTTAACGGTCTTATTTAGTTTTGGAACTTCTACATTTGCTGAAGAAGAAGCACCTCGACCAACATCGTCTGGAAATACAAACTAGTAAAAGTCTAGTCATGGACTTTGGATAAATATTTAACTTATATCACCCACCTGTGCAATTACAGGTGGGTGTCTATGTTATTTGTACGGAAAAGCCTAAATACTGATTAAAATGAAGTAATTCGGCTAGAAAATTGAGAAAGATGAAAAAAATTTGTTTTTTTGAAACCATAACGTGATGGTTTTCGTTATAATATACTAGATAAGATTTTTTAAGAGTCATATAACAAGAGAGTATTAAAAATAACGGAGGTGAATCCCTCGAAATGAGGGAACATATTGGACTCGAGTATATTAAATATCATTTTATTAATCATCTTTTTAGGTTTGACAGCATTTTTCGTAGCAGCTGAATTTGCAGTAGTCAAAATCCGCAAATCCAGAATTGATCAGTTAATCGAAGAAGGTAATAAGAAAGCTGAGATTGCAAAGAAAGTTGTAAGTGACCTTGATTATTACTTATCAGCGTGTCAGTTAGGTATTACAATCACAGCTATTGGGTTAGGGGCTTTTACAAAGCCTTACGTTAAGCATTTAATGTATCCTATTTTTGAATGGCTCAATACCCCTGAAACTGTAATGAATATTTTATCTTATGGTATTTCACTTGCGATTGTAAGTTACTTACATGTCGTTATTGGGGAAATGGCACCAAAAACATTAGCGATTCAATTTTCGGAGAAAGTCACATTAATGTTGGCACCAAGTCTATATTATTTCGGTAAAGTAATGTATCCGTTTATTAGAGCATTAAATGGTACTTCACGATTTCTATTACGTGCTGTAGGGGTAAAAGCAGCTAGCGAAGATCAAGCCTATTCAGAAGAAGAGCTTAAAATAATCATGTCTCAAAGTTTCCAAGGTGGGGAAATTGATAAGCAGGAATTGGAATATATGGAGAATGTATTCGCCTTTGATGAGCGAGTTGTCAAAGACATTATGGTTCCTCGCCCAGAGTTCGTTGCTATTGATAGGGATATGAATACTACAGAAATAGTATCGATTTTAGATGAGCATAATTACACTCGTTATCCAGTCGTTGAGGAAAACGATAAAGATAAAATTATTGGCTTTGTAAATGCAAATAAGTTACTTAGTCGCATAGTAACAAATCGTCCTGCTGATTTGAGTGATTTTGTTCGCACGATTCCATTTGTGTTTGAGCAAACACCGATTCAAAATGCATTATTAAAAATGCAGGAGGCGCGTGTACATATTGCGGTAGCTGTCGATGAATATGGTGGTACCGCTGGTATTTTAACGTTGGAAGATATACTAGAAGAGCTCGTTGGAGAAATTCGTGATGAATTTGATGCGGATGAAGTGGATGAAATTCGTAAGACGGGCGAAAACGAGTATACAATTAACAACCGAACATTATTAGAAGAATTAGAGGATCGCTTTGGTATAGATTTTGAGGATAGTGAAGATATCGATACAATTGGTGGTTGGGCACTAAATGAAGGTTTTAAAAACACATCCGAAGTTAACGAAGGAATGGAAATACAGCACGGTGATCATCTATGGATTATTGGTGAAGTAGAAAACTATCATATTAAAGAAGTAATCTTCAAACAAAATTATTTTAAACAATAATTACGATTAATTATTAATGGAGGTGAATCCCTTTCCATAAGGGAGTTAATTGGACGGTATAATTATTTTAAACTTAGCGTTAATCACATTATTTATTTTATTGACAGCGTTTTTCGTAGGGGCAGAATTCGCGATTTTAAAAGTGCGTATGTCACGAATTGATCAGCTTATCTCGGAGGGAAATAAAAAAGCAGTCGTCGCCAAGAAAGTTACACAAGATTTAGATTACTATTTATCAGCCTGTCAGCTAGGAATAACAGTGACAGCTCTAATTTTGGGAGCACTTGGAGAACCAACCGTTGAAAAAATGTTAGCACCAGTATTTGAATATTTAAATTTAGGTGAAGCTCTTTCAACCGCACTTTCCTATGCCATAGCGTTATCGGTTGTTACATTTTTACACGTAGTTCTTGGTGAATTAATGCCAAAAACATTAGCAATTCAATATGCTGATAAAATGACACTTCTTTTAGCACCACCTCTTTATTGGTTCGGGAAAGTTTCTAAGCCGTTTATCTCAACTTTAAATGGTTCCGCTCGTTCGTTATTAAAAATATTTGGTGTAAAGCCTGCGGGACATGACGAAGTGTATTCTGAAGAAGAATTGAAAATGATTGTTACACAAAGCTTTGCAGGTGGAGAAATCAACCAAACCGAACTTGCTTACCTGGAAAATATATTTGCATTTGATACTCGTCAGTTAAAGGATATTATGATTCCCCGGTCAGAGGTGATTATGCTAGAAAAACAGCAAACGCTTGAGCAAATGGTGGCGGTCATTGAAGAGTTCGAATATACACGCTATCCAGTCATTGACGTTTTAAAAAAGAAGAATGACGTAATTGGATTTATTAACACAAAGGAAATGTTAACGGATATCGCTGCTGGACGTTCTAATGACGTGACATTCTTCATCCATGACATCCCAAGATTTAAAAATTCAACAGTTATTAAAGAGGTATTCTTAAAAATGCAACAAACACGTAAGCACATGGCCATTGTAACAGATGGCAAAGGAGTTATCGTGGGCCTAGTAACAATGGAGGATATATTATCAGAAATTGTTGGTGAGATCCAAGATGAAGATGATGGAGATTTTGTATATGCAACATAACTTTAACCACAATTAAACAATACATTGGAAGAGTAACCCGAATAGTGGACATGTAACAAGTGGGCCTATTCGGGTTTTAATTATTTATACTTGAATCGTTTTTGGGCTTAACGGAGAAAAGATTATTTGAATTTTAGAGAATAGATTAAATACAACCATCACGTTTTAGTTTTGATTATTTTGAGATCAAAATTATTTGCGGAGGGGGATAGCGATGAAAGAATTATATTTGGAGACTGATCGCTTGATCCTCAGAACATTTAATGAGGAAGATTATGAGAGCTGGTCAAATGGATTTAATAATCGATTACCTTCTCAATATAAATATGACGAAGGATACAAAATAATGGAGAAGGCGTCTAATGAATGGTTCTCTGATTGGATCAAAGGTTTTAATAAGGCTCTAGAGAACGATGAAATGTATATAATGGGTATTTTTAGAAAAGAGGATGGAGTTAATATCGGAAAGGTAGAACTAATCACAATTCTTAGGATGGATTATCAATGGGCTATGATGGGATATTCTATTCATAACCAATATTGGAAAAAGGGGTATGGAGTCGAAAGTGTGAGAGAAGCTAAAAAATATTTTTTTGACTCGTTAAAGTTCCAACGAATTGAACTTCATATTAATGTTGATAATAGACCGTTCGAAACTCTTGCTAAAAGAGCCGGCTTTAAATACGAGTGCACACGAGAGAAGTTTTCTATGGAAGAGGAAGAATGGGTAGACTTTCTAATTTATTATGCGCTTAGAGAATAAGCTTGTTCCTTGGATCAGTAACATTTGAAACGAACTAAAAGATCGAATATTTATATTTTTCGCTAAGTAACAAATAATCCTATTGACATTCGTTTTACATACATGATAAATTTATCCACAATAAAACCATACAAATTCGTTGATGAGAAAAAGTAAAAGATAAATCTATTCCAAAGAGAGCCGATGCTATGCTGAAAGTCGGTGTTTAGGTTATTTTTGAAAATCCTCTCTGAGAAGTCGCACTGAACTAAGTAAGTGTGATCGGGTGTCTACCGTTAAAAGGAACGCGTATGCTTGTACGTGGCTAAGTGCTATTGAGGTGAAGATTTCAATGGAATTAGGGTGGTATCACGGTTAAACCCGTCCCTTTACTGGGGCGGGTTTTTTGTATGTTTTATTAATTTGAACGTGGAGTGATATCAGATGGTTAACAAGGACGTAAAGAAGACGGTTTTACAACGCGAGCGGCAGATAAGAAAAATGTGGGAGGAGCATAATGTATTTCAAGCATCTATTGAGCAACGAGATGGAAATCCTACATTTGTGTTTTACGAAGGTCCTCCTACAGCGAACGGTTTGCCACATGTAGGGCATGCCCTCGGCAGAACGATAAAGGATCTGGTCGCTAGATATAAAACAATGAAGGGTTATCAGGTCATTCGAAAAGCGGGCTGGGATACCCATGGGCTACCAGTTGAACTTGGCGTAGAAAAACAGCTTGGTATTTCTGGTAAGAAGGATATAGAAGACTATGGGGTCGAAGCATTTATCAAGAAATGTAAGGAAAGTGTATTTGTTTATGAAAAGGAATGGCGTGACTTCACAGAAAAGCTGGGATACTGGGTCGATATGGATAGCCCCTATATGACGATGAGTAATAGCTACATTGAAAGTGTATGGAATATCCTTGGTACTATACATGATCAAGGTCTGCTGCAAAAAGGTCATCGGGTTTCCCCATATTGTCCTAGTTGTCAAACGACCTTAAGTTCACATGAGGTATCTCAAGGGTATAAAACGGTTAAAGACTTATCAGCAATAGTTAAGTTTAAACTTACACATAAAGAGAATGAGTATTTTCTTGGATGGACTACTACTCCTTGGACACTGCCGGCAAATGTAGCCCTAGCGGTTAATCCTTCGCTTGAATATGTTCGAGCGAAGAAAGGGGAGGAGGTATATATCCTCGCAAGAGATTTAGTTAAAAAAGTCTTGAAAGATGGATATGAGATTCTTTCCACCTTAAAGGGGGCAGAATTAGAGGGTCTTTCCTATACCCCACTTTTTGATCTTGTACATGTAAAAAAGGGATATAAAGTAGTTACCGCAAATTATGTTTCAAGTGATAGCGGAACTGGTATTGTCCATATCGCACCAGCGTATGGGGAAGAGGATTACAAAGTGATGAAGGAAAATAGCTTATCTTTTATTCATGTAGTAGATGAAAGAGGGAGGTTTACAATAGCCGTCGAGGGGTTGGAAGGACGTTTTGTTAAAGAGTGTGATTTAGAGATTATACGATTACTCTCCCATAAAGGGCTACTGTTTTACAAGGAAAAATACGAGCATAGCTATCCCTATTGCTGGCGCTGTGATTCCCCATTGCTCTATTACGCAATGGAAAGCTGGTTTATACAAACTACAGCCTTAAAAGAACAATTTTTAGCTAATAATGAATCCGTATCTTGGCATCCAGAGCACCTCAAACATGGTAGGTTCGGCAACTTTTTAGAGCAAATGGTCGATTGGAATATCAGTCGTAATCGTTATTGGGGCACCCCACTTAATGTGTGGGAATGCAGCAATTGTAAGCTTGAGCTCGCCCCTAAGAGTATAGAAGAATTAAGCAAGTATTCGCTACATCCTCTAGGAAGTATTGAGCTCCACAAGCCATACGTAGATGATGTTCGTCTCTGTTGCCCTTCGTGTGCTGGAACTATGAGGAGAACTCCTGAGGTGATTGATGTATGGTTTGACAGCGGTTCTATGCCATTTGCCCAATATCATTATCCATTTGAGAATGAGAAGCTATTCTCTAAACAGTTTCCAGCAGATTTGATCGTAGAGGGGATTGATCAAACAAGAGGATGGTTTTATAGTCTTTTGGCTGTTTCTACACTGTTTACAGGCAAATCACCATATAAGCGTGTTCTTTCCACTGGGCATATTTTAGATGAGAACGGCCAAAAGATGTCTAAAAGCAAAGGAAATGCGTTGGATCCCGTTGAGCTGATCCAACACTATGGGGCAGATTCGCTGAGATGGGCTTTACTCGTTGACAGTGCCCCCTGGAATGCAAAAAGATTTTCTGAACGAATTGTTCAAGAGGCAAAATCTAAGCTGGTTGATACACTAGACAATGTTTATCATTTTTATACGCTCTATACTACTTTAGATAAATATGTTGTAACGGGAGATAAAGCCCTTCAGCAAACAACATTAGATAAATGGATTCTGTCCTGCCTTCATAGTACAATTCGTAACGTTAACATTAAATTAGATGAGTTTAACTTTACGAGTGCAGCCAGAGATATTGCACATTTAGTGGAACAAATCAGCAACTGGTACGTAAGAAGGTCGAGGGAACGCTTTTGGTCAAGTGGTCTTAATAAGGATAAGGTAGCAGCATATGAAACGCTTTACGAGGTATTGACTAAAGTAAGCCAATTACTTGCGCCATTCACACCTTTTATCGCGGAAGAAATATACGTGGGACTTACTGGGAAAAGTGTCCATCTTGCAGATTATCCACAGTCTGATGAATCCCTAATCGATCAATTACTCGAGCGAGAAATGGGTGAGGTATTACAGGTTGTTGAACTAGGAAGAAGCATTCGCAACAGTCTTGCTATAAAGGTAAAGCAGCCACTAGCACAATTGTTTGTGATGAGCAGCAAGCCAATAAATTGGAGTGCATATGAAAATATTATAATGGAAGAGCTAAATATCAAGGAGTTTCATCCGCTTAATAGCGGAGAAGAATATTTTACTTCAACTGTGAAATTAGATTTTAAAAAATCAGCTGCTAAGTATGGCAATCAATCTAATAGTATTAATATGAGGCTAAATAACTTAACATCTAGTCAGGTAAGCGAGCTTATTCAAAATAGAAGTATAAAGTTAGAAGAAAATCTTGTTTTACTAGAAGACGTTTTAATAGAGAATAAAGTAAAGGATGGCTTTGCTTATGGAACTAGTAATGACATGACTGTTGTGATAAATGTGACATTAACGGAAGCCTTGATACGTGAGGGGTGGATGCGTGAGTTAATCAGGGCAATCCAATCCTATCGGAAGCAGTTGCTTTTACCTGTAGAAAAAAGAGTAAATATCACCCTTCACACAACTGCCGAGATGTATGCAATCATAAACAGTTTTTATCCATTGCTAGAACAAAGTGTATTAATGAATCAGCTTATCGTTAAACAACAAAGAGTAGCAGGTATAAGTGTGACGATTGGTGGTCATGAGATTGAAATAGCACTTGAATAAAAACTAAAAAAAGGGACATTCTTTCGCGAATGGTCCCTTTTCAAGTCTCTATTAATGCCAAGTATTTCTTTCCACTAAACGAGCATATAAAACATAAAACTCTCTTTCTGGATATTTCTGTTTCATTTTATCAATATGTTTAACAGCATACTCTTCTGCCTCTTCATAAGTGAGGTGGGTCATAGTGCCGCCTGAATTGGTGTACATAGGAGAAGTTGCTTCGTTAATTTGTACAAAGGTGAATGTGATATAAATCTTTTCAGGAAGGTATTGGGCTCTTTTTAATTCGTCATCTGCAGTTCGATCGTTTTCTGAAAAGTAGAATGTATCATGCTTATTCAACAATCCAACTCTCTTTAGTACCCACAGATCGGTGTAACCCATAGAAACTTCTTCTCGAAGGTTTGTATAGATTTCCTCTAGGCTATCACCTATTTTAGGGAAGGCATATCCTCGGTTGGTTAAGTAAACAAAGTAGCTGATATTTTCAGTTTCATCCAGTAACTTCTTGATCATTTTGCTCCTCCTTTTATTTTTAAGTTATGATAAAGTAAGTATATTACATTAATTCATACTATTGTTTATTTTCATTTAAACTTTAGTGAAAGGGTAGTGAAAATGGAAAAATTATTAACTTATATGAAGACGGTAGGAAGTTCTTCTATTCAACGTATACAGCTTCAACATCGCCTAGGGCTTGTACAAGCCTTTAATATTGAAAAGGGCATGAGAGTGCTAGAAATCGGGTGTGGTCAAGGTGATACAACAGTTGCCTTGGCAGATGCAGTAGGTGAAACAGGATTTGTAATGTCAATTGATATTGCTGGCAGAGATTACGGTAAACCCATAACATTAGGAGAAGCAACTGACTTTATAAAATCCTCCCCAATAGGTAACCGAGTATCTTTTGATTTAGAAGCAGACTTCCTAACGATGAAAATAGAAGAGACATATGATGTAGCTATACTCTCTCACTGTCTTTGGTATTTTCAAGAACCTGCTACGTTGCTTTCTTATCTTAAACGATTAAAGCAGGTAGCTAAGCACATATGTATCGCTGAGTGGGATCTAGAATGGACTAAGCCAGAGCAGCTTGCCCACTTTTATTCAGCGAGCATATTGGCAATATATGCAGAACAGTTTGAAGACGAGGGTAATATCCAAAATATTTTTCACAAGGAACAACTTAAAGATATGCTGAAAGAATCAGGTTGGAACCTAGTTGACTCAAAAAATGTGGATGCATCGTTCCTACAGGACGGCAAATGGGAAGTAGACTATGCGATATCAGTGAGAGAGAAATTTAATCATTCACCTGTTAAAATACAGACGCTAATTCAGAGTTATTATGCCTTACTACAGAAAGCTTCAAATAAGGATGTTCAATCATTAAACAGTATAGTATTAATCGCAAACTAGCCTAACACGCCATAAGATTGCTAGACTCTTATGGAATGTTAGGCAGGGTTTGTCTCATCATTCACGATATCGGTTATTTCTTTAACAGCCTTGGATGTTTTCACAAAATGAAGCCACTTTGCATTAGCAGTTATTTTATTTTTCACATGGAGCTCTACTATATCTTTATCCTTTAAAATTGTTTGAAGTGAGCTTATCGTGCCATTTACTTTAGCAAAGGCTAGTTTATTTGCCAAAGTCGGATTAAGTGCATATGCAAAGTCAATGATGTTGGAGTTAATTGGTAACTTAATAATATCCATTTTTGGTGTGTATATTTCTATTTCTTTATAAAAAAGTTCTAAAGAGACTAGCTCACAAAATGCAATTGGGTTATTGGTAATGGATTTAGCAAAAGGAATCGAATTCCCTAAAAGAGAGGTACTTAGTGTTGTAGAATCCATGGTCTTTAAGCAAGCGAATATCCCATTCTGGTAGAAGTATTGTGTTTGCCTATCCTGTAAAACAATTGTCATTGGAATACCAGCTACCCTAACCTTTGTTTTGAGCTGTTTGATAAAGGGGTGTTTTTCAATGGCAATTTGGTCTACAAAATGATCTGGCATTGTTTCAAATGTGGAATGCACGAGACCAAGAGCTGTATAGCAGTTGAAGGTAGAATCAATGGTAATGTGAACAGTAAACATATCAGAAAGGTAAAATCCTTCACTTAACAAGTTGTACCCTTGAAATAAGGGGATATTAATCCATCTATGTTTGGTAATTATGTGTGAAGTATCCTCTTTCATTAGTTTAGTAATAAATTCCTCATACGATTCTTCATAAACTTTTGTATAGTTATTTATCTTCTCTCGAAATTGCTTATACCGTTCCGGATGCAAATAGCTGAAGGCTAGCTCTTCCAACTCTCTTTGGAGTGTAAACAACCCTATTCTTTCTGCTAATGGTGAAAAATAAAGAAGTGTTTCGTTTGAATAGGGAATTTTCTTTTCCGTTCTTTTGATAGCCAGGGTTCTCATATTATGCAAACGATCTGCTAGTTTAATAGCTGCTATTCGTATATCTTGAATAGCATAGGATAGGAGCTTCTCCATATTAATGGCACTATACTCCTCTTTTTCAAACGTACCTTTTTCAAACTTCGTTAACCCATCCACGATAAAGGCGACATCTTTTCCAAATAAAAGCTCGATTTCCTTGAGATTAACTGTTGTATCTTCCACTACATCATGAAGTAAGGAGCAGACTAAAGTCGTTATGTCCGCCTTGTATTCGGACAAAATCAGGCACACCTCGAAAGGGTGGATAATGTAAGGTTCACCAGTTGCTCGTGTTTGGCCAACATGCGCCTTTTCAGCAAAATCCATGGCACTTTTTAGTTGAACTAATTCTCTTTCCTCTAAATAGTTACAGCTATGTATAAGCTGCTCTTTTACTTCCTTCATTGAAAATCACCTCCATTTATTAATATATGTATTAAGTCCTCCTTGAGCAAAGCAATTTAGACTAATAAGTGGTATTTATATTTATTCTACCGAAATGTCAGAATTCCTTTTTAAAGGATAGAACAATCCTAACCATTTGGAGTCTCCCCGTATGAGCGCCAATAAATGAATGGAGAGTGTCCCATAAGAGTGAAAACTCGCCCATAAAATATGAAATAGTGCCCCATAAAGATTAAGAAGTGTCCCATAAACGAGGAAAGCGCCCGTAAATGGTTGGAGAGTGTCCCATAAACAGTGAAAACTCGCCCGTAAAATATGAAATAATGTCCCATAAGGATTAAGAAGTGTCCCATAAATAAGGAAAGCGCCCGTAAATGGTTGGAGAGTGTCCCATAAACAGTGAAAACTCGCCCATAAAATATGATAAGTGTCCCATAAATTGAGTGTAATTCACTCGAGGTCACATGTTTCTAAACTATCTATTCGATGATCAGTCAAGTCCATAGTATTGTGTAAAATTGTATACAATGTTTTCAAACCTACTTGAGAAGTGTAAAAACCCCACTTCA
>NZ_JABAFC010000054.1 GCF_012843435.1 Psychrobacillus sp. BL-248-WT-3
GCGTCAATCAAGCCGAAGCTTGTTGATGCTGTATGTCTTAACGTTTTGCATGTTCAGTTTTCAATGTTCATTGTGTCAGCCAAACTTGTTTACCTCTTGGCGACTTCTACTATATTACACTCGTTTTAAACTTACGTCAACACTTTTTAAAAACTTTTTTTTTTTTTTTATATTAGTATAGAAATAGCTACTACTGACGCTACTCCTGGAACTCCTAATACTGCTACTACTGCGCCTGTAAAGAGATTGATCGGGACCGCGTATCCTGCCGTTCCAAGTAATAAATGAACTCCGAATAACAGTAAGATAGAAAACCCTAAACGAAATAACAAGATAGAAATACTCTCAAATAAATTAGAAGACGAACTCTTGAATACTAAAAACAGTAATAATACTAGCGAACACACAATAATGGTTAACTTCATGTAATTATCCCTCCATAAAATCAATATCCTTATTATATGAAGCTAGTACTATTAATATTCTATTTTATAATTACATTTCGAATCTTTGCCTCTTTATATAGATAGAAGTGTATACTCTCTGCCATTTTCCTTTTAGCAACTGCATCTAAATCATAGTCATTCAAGTAATCTTCAATTCGTTGAGCTTGTTGCCAATCTTCTTTGGTAGCTTTAATAAGCTCTACAAACCGTTCATCAAATTCTTTTTTCAGTTTCCCCTTTTTAAAAAACATCCAGCTCTACATCTCCTTATAGCTCCCTGCGTCCTTCTAATGCTTTAGAAAGAGTAACCTCATCTGCATACTCTAAATCTCCACCTACAGGCAAACCATGGGCAATCCTCGTAGTCTTAATGCCTGAAGGCTTTACTAGACGAGAAATATACATCGCGGTTGCTTCTCCTTCTATAGTAGGGTTTGTTGCTAAAATCAGTTCTTCTACTTGGTCATTCTGTAATCTTTTTAAAAGGGTTGGTACATTAATATCCTCTGGACCTATTCCATCCATCGGTGAGATAGCCCCATGCAGTACATGGTATAAACCATTGTAATCTCTCATTTTTTCCATTGCAATTACGTCTTTTGTATCTTGTACTACACAGATCATAGATCCATCACGCTGTTTATCCTGACAAATATGGCAAGGATCTATGTCCGTGATATGTCCACAAACCGAACAGTAGCTCAAGTTCCTTTTAGCGTCTACTAGAGCTTTAGCAAAGTCTAGTACTGTATCTTCTTTCATAGTTAACACAAAAAATGCCAGACGGGCCGCTGTTTTGGGCCCGATTCCTGGCAATTTCATAAAGCTTTCAATTAGCTTTGATATCGGTTCAGGATAATGCATGATTTGTCCTCCTAGAACATGCCAGGAAGGTTCAATCCTTTCGTGAATTGACCCATAGTGGCATTAGCTGTTTCTTCCGCTTTTTTCATTGCTTCGTTGGTTGCAATTACGATCAAGTCTTGTAGCATTTCCACATCGTCTGGATCTACAACAGTAGGGTCTAAAGCTACCTCTAGTACTTCTTTTTGTCCTGAAACAGTAACTTTCACCATTCCACCGCCGGCAACTGCTTCAAAACGTTGAGTTGCTAACTCCTCTTGAGCTTCAGCCATTTTCTTTTGCATCTTTTGCATTTGTTTCATCATACCTTGCATATTTCCCATTCCACGCATAATTATTTTCCTCCTTAGTCATCATGTACTTCTACAAAATCTTTGCCGAAAAGCCTCTCAGCTTCCACAATCAATGGATCCTCTGAAATCTCTTCCATTCCTTGTAGTAACTCCATCGCTTCTAATGGTTCTGAAGAAGACGCCGCCTCTGACTCTGTTGAATCTTTCTTTAATCCATTTTGCTGAATAAATTCTTCTCTAATCTTTAACCAACTTTCTTCAGGTACATACACTACCTCATACATCGTTCCAGTAAGATTCGCGATAAGCTGAGGGAAAGAAGTTGAGAATGTTTTATTCTCCATTGCCATTTGACAATGTATATCATACTTAAATTTTAACACAAATGCAGTAGAAGATGCTGCAACTGGCTCTGCATCATTTAATAACGCTGCATGTGACTTTTGTAGCTGTTGTAAGATAGTTGCCCAATGAGATTTAATGGCTTGGATATCTGATTTTGTCGCCATTTTTAAAATTTCTTGAATACGTCCACTAGACACTTTGACTCCTGAGGCTTTTTGTCTTGTTCTCTTGGGTTGTTCCTGCTGAGCCCCTTGACTGTTTCCTGTAGTATAAGTGCCTTGGCTTAATTGCTGCTGAAGTTGTTGTAATTGTCCTTCAAGCAACTGGACTTTATTCTCTAATTCAGTGGTATTAACGTTACCTACGTTTGCATCTTGAGGTACTTGTGCCAACCGTATAATGGCAGTTTCTAAATAGACCTTCGCATGATTAGAAAAACGCATTTCTTGTTGGGTGTTTGTAAGAATCGAGATACTCTTATAAAGGGTTTCTACCGGAAACTTAAAGGCAAGTTCTCTAAAATGCTCATCTCCCGTAGCAATTTCTAACAATTCCGCTTGATCGGGAGCTACCTGTAGTACTAATAAATCTCTATAGAACGTAATAAAATCCTCTGTTAATCTTACAGGATCTTTTCCGTCATCTACGAGCTTTTCAATGCTCCCTAATGCATGGGCAACATCTCTTTCACTCAATGCTTCTGCAAGCTGATAAAATACATCCTGACCTATTGAACCAGTTACAAGTAAAGCATCTTCTATAGTCATTGTTTCGCCACTAAAGGATACCACCTGATCTAACATACTGAGGGCGTCTCGCATCCCTCCTGCTGCAGCCTGGGCAATGATTTTCAAAACATTTACATCGTATTCAATTTGCGCATCTGTCAGCACTTCTATCATTCTAGAAACGATATCAGTCGAGGTAATACGTTTAAAATCGAAACGCTGACATCTAGAAATGATGGTTAATGGTATTTTATGTGGCTCTGTGGTTGCCAGTATAAAGACGGCATGTGCCGGTGGTTCTTCTAATGTTTTTAATAAAGCATTAAAGGCACTGGTAGAAAGCATATGCACTTCATCTATAATATAAACTTTGAAACGAGCATTGGAAGGAGCAAAACGCACCTTTTCAATAATATCTCTTATTTCCTCTACGCGAGAATTAGAAGCAGCATCGAACTCAATTACATCTGTGTTGGAACCCTCTGTAATGCTTTTACAAGTCTCACATTCATTACATGGTTCCTTTGCAGGGCCATTTTCACAGTTCAATGCCTTTGCAAATATCTTTGCGGCACTTGTTTTCCCTGTTCCTCTTGGTCCTGAAAATAGATATGCATGAGTAGTTTTATTATAAAGGAGGGCATTTTGAAGGGTTTGCTTGATATGAGTTTGACCGGACATTTCCGCAAACGACTGAGGTCGATAAGCGCGGTAAAAAGCTTGATACGACAACAAGTTTCCCTCCCTCTTTTGTTTAAGTAAAGTATGGACTAATTATATCATAAAGAGAACTGTACTTCTGCTCCAAACTCTAATATGGACAAATAAAAAAACTCATTCCTCCGAAGATGAATGAGTTTGAATTATATAATTTAAAGCCGTGCACCTTCCTTCGATTGATACACATAGGCGGCACCTTTGTCGTTAACTCAGTCTAGGCAACCCTGCGGCACATGAGAATGCACCACTTAATGCTGCTTCCTTCCGGACCTGACATGGTTCATGGGCTCCCATTGCGCAGGACCCAGACGTCAACATCACGTGCAAATACCAGACCCTACATATAAACAACCTCGAGAAGGGGTTCAGTCTCGCTAGAGCGGATTGCGAGTTACAAGACACCGCTACCTTCCCACCTAGCACGGCAATATTCAGTATAAGCTTTTTTTGTTGAGAAATCAATGGAAATATCCTTTTCCTCTTTTTCTATAACTCTATTCTAAAAAAATACTATATTTTTTTCAAAAATGTTGACTTTGAATTTCATCCATGATAAATTAGTTCTTGTACTTCGGAGGAATACCCAAGTCTGGCTGAAGGGATCGGTCTTGAAAACCGACAGGCGGGTCATACCGCGCGGGGGTTCGAATCCCTCTTCCTCCTCCATTTTTTAACAACACACACGCATAAATTTGAGATTGAATTCGTTGCTTTTGTAACGAATTTTTCTTAGCCATACATGTTCAGAATATTAAGAAGTTGACTTTTTATGGGTCAGCTTCTTTTTTATTTTATGAATTGACTCATAATAATATCCTCCACATACTCACACGGTCCAAGCTTTCCATGTTTAATCTTCCTTTCCTCACACTACCACCAGTTCGAATTCTCCCCTTTTACTAAATATCCTCCTTTGTAACAAAAAAGCTTCCGCAATACATGCGGAAGCTTTCATTATTTACGTAAGGTGATTGTTTGTGTTTGTTCCATAAAATGCCCAATTCTTTCAAGAATTAGCTCGACATCTTCAGGATTTTCTACGATATCATAATCATTAATGTTAAGGCGAAGCACCGGGCAACCATTAAATCCATCAATCCACTTTTCATAACGACCATGCATTTCTTCCCAATAAGCGATTGGCGTCTGCTGCTCCATCGGACGGCCTCTTTCATGAATACGATCGATTACACTGTCCAATGAACCTTCTAAATAAATTAAAAGGTTCGGATGCGGGAAATACGGTGTCATCACCATTGCCTCGAATAGGCTTGTATATGTCTCATGATCGATCGGATCCATCGTTCCCTTTTCCTTGTGCATTTGCGCAAAAATACCTGTATCCTCATAGATAGAACGGTCCTGGATAAACCCTCCACCATATTCGAACATTCTCTTTTGTTCCTTAAATCTCTCTGCTAAGAAGTAAATCTGTAAATGAAAGCTCCATTTAGAGAAATCCTCGTAAAAACGGTCAAGATATGGGTTAGTATCTACTTTTTCAAACGAAGTCTTAAAATGTAATGCGTCAGCAAGCATTTTTGTCATAGTAGATTTCCCAACACCTACAGTTCCTGCAATAGTAATGACAGCATTGGCTGGGATGCCATACTTTTCTCTTAAGTTCATGTTATTTACTCCTTTTAAGTAGTGTAGCACTTACTTTTTCTAAAATTATATTTAAATCCTGGCTGTTCTGTACAAAGTCCATTTCATCACCGTTGAAACGAATAACAGGTACGTCTGGGTGCTTTGCTTCAAAGTCATTTATAAACATTCTATAGTCCGATGAAAGTTGCTCTAGATAGCTTGTACTAATTTTCTTTTCGAACTCTCTCCCACGTAAATCAATACGATTTTCTAGCACGTCTATACTTGCATCTAAATAAATTACCATGTTCGGGATTGGCATATCCTTCGTTAAAATATGATAAATGGACTCGTATTTCTCATACTCGACCTCATTTAGAGAGCGTTTTGCAAAAATAAGATTTTTAAAAATATGATAATCCGCAACAACTGCTGTGTCGTTGGATAAGTATTTTTTTTCAATATCACTTAATTGCTTATAGCGATTACAAAGAAAGAACATTTCAGTTTGAAAGCTCCACTCTGCTATATCTTCATAGAATTTATTTAAAAAGGGGTTTTCGTCTACGATCTCTTTTAACAATTCAAATTGATATGTATTAGCAATTGCTTTGGCCAATGAGGTTTTACCAACACCTATTGGACCCTCTACCGTTATAAATGGAATAGACATATCTCTAACCTCACTCTAAAGTTTCAAGTCGTATCCTCTATTTTAGCATAGGGATATGACGAAAAATAGAGGATATTTGTCTTTCCAGAGAAAGACAAATACCCCCTATTTTTTCTTAATACGAAACATGTCATTTAAAAGATACCAATTCTGTGGAAAATTGAAGCCACTATGCCAGTAGGAGATTCCTAAAAGGTTCAGTTCCTTTAAAAGATTGAACTTAGCCTGAATAGAACGAGCATCCTCGAACCACACTTCATGCTCTTTTCCGTCCCTCCAGTAATTAAAAAAAGGTGCCTGGGCAACTTCATCATATTCTATCGCGGCATTTCGATCGATTGCCAGTTGAACTGCTGCTTGGGCACTAATTGCTCTTGCAAAAGGATTGCCTACTTTGTAAGGTAATGTCCAATCATAGCCGTACAGGTTTTGACCCATCATAACCTTTTGTGAAGGTATTTCACTTATGGCATACTCTAAAACTTTTCTTACCGGACCTATTGGAGACACAGCCATCGGGGGTCCTCCACTATAGCCCCATTCATATGTCATAATGACGACGAAGTCTAGCACCTCACCTAGAGCCTTATAGTCGTGTCCTTCATACCACTTACCAGGCTGGTTAGCACTTGTTTTTGGAGCTAGGCTAGCAGAAAAAATGAAGCTAGGAGCAAAAGCCCGAAACTCTTTTAAGAAAGTTACGTATGCTTCCCGATCATTTGGATCTATATATTCAAAATCAGTATGAATATGATTCGTTCCTCTTCTATTAGCCTCAGCAACTGTCTCTTCAAATACTCTTTGCTTCACTTCCTCATTCGTAAAAATGGTATGAGCTAATGTGTCGCTAAAAGCACCTTCTTCAATATTGACTATTATAACAACTTCTTCCACGTTATTTGCCGCAGCAACTTCTGGCAACCTTCCCCAATCCATTTTAGTCAATGACCCATCTCTTTTAACTTCAAAAGCAAATGGCATCATGTAGGTTAATAGAGAGGCTACATTTTCTACTTGGCTAATAACTGTTTCAGATGGAGCCTCGGTATACCATTCCACATATAAATTGGTTTCAATCATTGGCCGATTTGGACTTGGAGTTGAGGGTAAGACTAATGATTGTCCAACGACCAATACATCCTGGTTCGGCAAGCCATTGATCGAAGCAATAGTAGCCGCACTAGTACCATTCTGTCTTGCAATAGAATATAAGCTATCACCTAACTTAACTGTATAAATCATCGCATCACTCCTTCAAATCAGAATATGCACGTTATCTACAAAACATGCTAAAATACGCGTAAGGAGTTGACTCCAAATGGATCAATATTATATGAATTTAGCAATTGAGGAAGCAAAAAAGGCTGCTGCCATAGGTGAGGTTCCGATCGGAGCAATTATCGTACATAAAAATGAGGTAATTGCGAGTGCCTACAATCTACGAGAAACAACCCAAAATGCAACGACACATGCAGAACTTCTGGCTATTCAAGAGGCATGTGCCAAAATTGGTAGCTGGAGACTCGAAGAAACAACCCTTTATGTAACTTTAGAGCCTTGCCCTATGTGTGCTGGAGCAATATTACAGTCACGTATCCCTCGAGTGGTATATGGTGCAAGAGACATGAAGGCAGGGTGTGTAGATTCTCTGTATTCGCTTTTAAATGACACTCGATTCAACCATGTCTGTGAGGTAACAGAAGGGGTTCTTGCGGAAACCTGTGGTAATTTACTAACGACTTTCTTTCGAGAGCTACGACTAAAGAAAAAGAACCAAAAACGCTTAGAACTCTAGGCGTTTTTGGTTCTTACTTTTATATCATTAAAAGTATCTTATAACGGATCATTTGCCTGTCGGGGCAGACATAGGCGCTTTCGCTTTTCTTTATGGCTAGCTTCTGCACCTTGCCCCTCGGGGTCAAATGAATAAAAGTTCCGGTGGCTGAGGAGCTGCCTCCTCGCTTTTCTCCATTTGCCTGTCGGGGCAGACATAGGCGCTTTCGCTTTTCTTGGTGGCTAGCTTCTGCACCTTGCCCCTCGGGGTCAAATGGATAAAAGCTCCGGTGGCTGAGGAACTGCCTCCTCACTTTTCCCCATTTGCCTGTCGGGGCAGACATAGGCGCTTTCGCTTTTCTTTATTTAATAATTGTTTTTCCGCCCATATATGGTTGTAGGACCTCTGGGATTTTAACTGAACCGTCTGGTTGCTGATAATTTTCTAGGATGGCAGCTACTGTGCGTCCGATTGCTAGTCCACTACCGTTTAATGTGTGTACAAACTCAGGCTTAGCACCCGGTTCTCTTCTAAAACGGATTCCAGCACGACGAGCTTGGAAGTCCTCGAAGTTACTGCATGAAGAAATTTCTTTATATTCGCCATAGCTTGGTAACCATACTTCAATATCATACTTCTTCGCTGCAGTGAATCCAAGATCTGCTGTGCACATACGTAGCACACGATATGGAAGTCCTAAAAGCTGAAGAACCTTTTCTGCATGTCCTGTTAGAAGGTCCAATTGCTCGTAAGAATCCTCTGGTTTAACAAAACGTACCAGCTCAACTTTATTAAATTGATGCTGACGGATTAGTCCGCGTGTATCTCTACCTGCAGAACCAGCCTCTGAACGGAAACAAGCACTAAAAGCAGTAAAGGCTTGTGGAAGATCAGCTCCATCTAAAATTTCATCCCGGTAGAAGTTAGTTACTGGCACCTCAGCCGTTGGGATTAAGAAATAATCCTCCTCGTTAACTAAGAAAGCATCCTCTTCAAACTTTGGAAGCTGTCCAGTACCTGTTAGGCTCATACGGTTTGCCATATATGGTGGTAGCATTTCTTCATAGCCATGCTCTTCTGAATGAAGGTCCATCATGAAATTCCATAGCGCGCGCTCTAATCTTGCCCCTAAACCACGGTAAAAAGCAAAACGGCTTCCAGTTACTTTTGCAGCTCGTTCAAAGTCCACAATTTTTAAATCTGTGGCGATATCCCAATGAGCCTTTGTATCAAAGTTAAACGCAGGGACCTCTCCCCATTTACGAATTTCAACATTATCATCCTCAGAATCGCCAATTGGAACGTCATCATGTGGAATATTTGGAATGCGCATCATCATATATTCAAATTTTTCTTCTACCTGGCGTAGTTCTTCATCTAATGCTTTAATCTCATCGCCTACTTCACGCATGCGAGCGATTACATCATCAGCATTCTCTTTATTTCGTTTCATTTGTGAGATTTTTTGAGAAACCTCGTTTCTTTCTGCCTTTAGTACTTCTGTTTTTGCTATTAATTCTCTACGCTTTTGGTCTAAAGGAAGAAATTGATCGAACTCGGAGATATCTTCTCCACGCTTCGCAAGTTTAGCTTTCACTTCTTCATAATTATCACGTACAAATTTTACATCTAACATATGATTTCCTCCTCTTGATATTTTTGGCCTATTAACCAGATTTAAATTCATAAAAAACGACAAAAAAGCCCCCATCCCTTATAAAAGGGACGAGAGCTACCCGCGTTGCCACCCTGATTGATCTGACATCTCAGATCCACTTGTCTAATAACGGCTTTTCAACCGGCCACAGCTTACCTATTTTTCAGCTGCGCAACTCAAAGGACGGATTCACAAGCGCTTTTATCAGCTCCCACCAGCCGCTGACTCTCTAAAAAAAACTTACTTGCTACTACTTCCTATCATCGTTTTTTAAATCATGAAATTAACCATACTTTACTATAGGTTGACCGGTTTGGCAAGCGATTCCTGAACCATTTGTATAAAATAGGCAGTTATACGATGATCATTTGTTAATTCGGGATGAAAGGAGCATCCCAATATATGATTCTGTCTTGCCATTACGATGCGTTCTTCGTGGGTAGCAAGAATATCTACACTTTTATCTACTTCCACAATATGTGGAGCCCTTATAAAAATAGCAGGAAAATCTGCTGCTATCCCTTGAATATCTAAATTAGTTTCAAAGCTATCCACCTGACGACCGAAGGAATTTCTTGCGACAGTTGCTTGTAGCACACCAATATGATGTGTATCCTGACCTTGAATTTGCTTTGCTAATAATATAAGACCAGCACAAGTACCAAACATAGGCTTGCCTGACTCTGCAAACTGCTTTAAACAACCTAGTAAATCAAACCGGTCTATAAGCTTGCGCATTGCGGTACTTTCTCCACCAGGTAGGATTAAACCATCTATTTCTTTCAAGTCCTCTTTTGTTTTAACCTTTACTGCCTTTGCCCCGCATTCCTCCACTGAACGGATATGTTCCGTAACGGCACCTTGGAGAGCAAGCACTCCTATTTTCACCATTTTACCACCCTCGATCTTGCATACGCTCAGCAGTGGATAAACGAGAAATTTCTATTCCCTTCATAGGGATTCCTAAATCCTTTGAAATCTCCACTAATAATTTATAATCTTGATAATGAGTAGTTGCCTCTACAATAGCGCGAGCAAATTTCTCTGGATTATCGGATTTAAATATACCTGAACCGACAAATACTCCGTCTGCTCCTAACTCCATCATTAGTGCAGCATCTGCTGGAGTTGCAACTCCTCCTGCTGCGAAATTTACTACTGGCAATTTTCCTTTGTGCTTAATTTGCAATAAAATTTCATACGGTGCTCCAAGAATTTTTGCCTCTGTCATTAATTCATCCTCATCCATATGCACAATCTTTCTCACTTGGGCATTTACCTTACGCAAATGACGAACTGCTTCTACAATATTCCCTGTCCCAGGCTCTCCTTTTGTGCGAAGCATGGATGCACCTTCTCCTATGCGTCGAGCAGCCTCTCCTAAGTCCTTACATCCACAAACAAAAGGAACAGTAAACTCACTTTTTCGAAGGTGATACTCCTCATCCGCTGGAGTCAGTACTTCTGATTCATCAATATAATCCACACCCATTGCTTCTAGCATTCTGGCTTCCGTGATGTGTCCGATACGCGCTTTAGCCATGACTGGAATCGTTACAGCACTCATTACCTCTTCCATTATGCGAGGATCGGCCATACGAGCCACTCCTCCCGCAGCACGAATATCAGAAGGCACACGTTCTAATGCCATAACTGCCACGGCTCCTGCTGCCTCTGCAATACGAGCCTGCTCCGCATTAATAACATCCATTATAACTCCACCCTTTTGCATCTCAGCCATACCTCTTTTTACTAACTCTGTTCCTGTCATATGTAAATTCATCCTATATACCTCCTAATTGTTATAAAATTTAGTATAATGGTAATTGACCATATGAAAAGTGCCAGAAACAATAAAATGAACGTGGTCAGATTGGATGATACAATGGATTTTCTCATGCTCCCTTTAGAAAAAAACACAAATCTACCATTATATGAACAATTATATAAATTTTTAAAAAATGCCATTGTGCAAGGTCATATTAAGGAAGGAGAAAAGCTTCCATCTAAAAGAAAACTAGCTGAATACCTTGATCTAAGTCAAACAACGATCGAGCTTTCGTATAGTCAGCTTGTCGCAGAAGGATATATTAATTCGGAGCCAAGAAAAGGGTATTTTGTCCAAAACATAGAAGAGCTAGCTCTGATTGAAAAGGAAGATACTCCTATTGGAAAAGAAGAGAAAGCTACTTCCTTCCATATAGACTTCTCACCGGGAAAGATAGATGAAGATTCTTTTCCTTTTACTCTTTGGAGAAAATACGCAAAAGAATTAGCCCATGAAGACCATAAAGATCTATTGCAGCTAGGACATCCTCAGGGAGACTATATACTAAGACAACAAATATCGTCCTATCTTTATCAATCCCGTGGTGTAAAAAGCAGACCAGAGCAAATTATTTTAGGATCAGGTACAGAACAACTCATGCCACTTCTCGTTCGTCTTCTTGGTGACAAAGCCGTTTATGGTTACGAAAATCCTGGGTATCCATTATCCCATCATCTTTTTTTAGAGAATGAGGAAAAGTCTGTTGCTGTTCCAGTAGACGAGGAAGGGTTAGTGGTGGAGGAGCTGGAGAAAACTAATACAACGGTTATGTATGTTACACCATCTCATCAATTTCCAACTGGTTCTGTTATGTCAGCCTCACGCAGAAGTCAACTGCTAGCATGGGCTTATCAGGAAGAGAAACGATATATTATTGAAGATGATTATGACAGTGAGTTTAGATATACAGGAAAACCAATACCTTCTTTACAAGGTATGGATCAAAACGACCGTGTAATTTATTTAAGCACATTTTCGAAGTCTCTCATGCCCTCCTTAAGGATTGCCTACGCTATCCTTCCAAACACGCTTATAAAGCAATATAAGGACAAATACTATTATTATTCTGCTACTGTACCACGCATGGATCAGCATATACTTGCGAAATTTATGGAGGACGGTCACTTTGCAAAGCACTTAAATAAAATGCGTAAAATTTATAAAAGAAAGCTGGAAATAGTCACGAAGACACTTTCAGAGTACGAGCCTATTGTTAATCTTTCAGGGGAACAGGCAGGAATGCATCTTCTATTAACCATCCAGACAGATAGGAAGGAAGAGGAGCTTGTTTCTCTTGCCCAACAAGCTAACATTCAAATCTATGGTTTGCATAAGTATATAACCTCTCCCATTGACGAAACTGTTCCAAGGTTAGTTTTAGGTTTTGGTGGATTAGATTTTACGAATCTTTCGTCCTCCATACATGAACTTATGCGGGCAATCAAAATAGAGAAATCATAATATCCCTTGCAAGCAAAAAGCACTGAAACTCATATAGAGTTTCAGTGCTTTTTATAGAAGATGTACAACCTTATCTGCAATGCCTAAGTGTTAAAATAAGCCGCCAACAAAATCAGTTGTACTATCCCATAATCCGCTAAAGAATTTACCGATGCCTTGTAGCATTAAACTGAACCAACCTGCTTTTTTTACAGCTTCTGTTGTTACTACATCAACACTTCCTTGATCGCCAGTAATGTACCCATAGTCAGTACCTTCAGATTTTTCAAGATGGACTTTTCCTACTACTGTATCCTTCTTGACTTCTGCTTCTAGCTTGTCTTCTAATGGAGTGAAAACAGGCTTGTACAGATCTTTATCACTGGATTTGATCAGCATAGAGATAGGTTCTTTCACTGCAATTGCAACCGTATCTTCTTTTCCTTTATTTACTTTTAAATTTTTATGGCCAGGAATTTTATATCCTTCTGGTATTAGCTCTACTTTAGTAAACTGGGCAAAACCAAAATCAAATAACGCTCTAGTTGCGTCAAATCTAGCTTCATAACTTCCTTTTCCGTTAGCATCTACTGCTTTCATGACTACAGCGATTACTCTCATACCGTTTCTTTCAGCAGTTCCGGTAAAGGAATGTCCTGCAAAATCTGTTGTTCCTGTTTTCAAACCATCTACGCCTTCATACTCGTAAACTAGTCCTGGTAGCATCCAGTTCCAGTTACTCATTTTGATAGCATCCGATGTGCCCTCGCGAAAAATTTTATGAGGAATCTTTGTTGTCTCTAACACTTCTGGATAGTCTTTCATCAGAAGATAAGCTAATTTTGCCACCGAGCTAGCAGGCATGACATTTTCATCTGTTTCTCCTGTGCTTGCCGGATGCATCCCTTGTAAATCTGCGTTGTTTAAGCCTGTTGAATTTACAAATTTATAGTTTTCTAAGCCCATTTCTGCAGCTTTTTCATTCATTAACTTCACAAAGTTTTCTTCAGTTCCAGCAATTGTTTCAGCTATTGCAATAGTTGCTGCATTGGCTGAATAGATTGCCATTGCTTCGTATAATTCACGAATTGAATAAGTACCATCCTCGCGTAGAGGCACGTTACTTAGACGACGATCTTGAGAAATTTTATATGTATATTCATTTACTGAATATTGTTGTTCCCATGAAATTTTACCTTCTTCTATTGCTTCAAAAAGAAGATATTCGGTCATCATTTTTGTCATACTTGCAATTCCTAAAGCTGCATCTGCATTTTGCTCATAAAGAATTTTTCCAGAATCAGCATCTACTAAGATCGCTGCATCAACATTTAAATTTAAACTTTCCTCTGCTTTTGTGTTAGTTGGCATTCCACCTACTAAAGACACAAGCAACATCGGAAGTACTAGCCACTTTACCATTGTTGTTTTCCAATATTTCTTCACTACTGTACCTCCACTTTTTCTATTATCAATGCTCATTTTATCATACTTTTTGAACTAGGTGCATAACACTTTAAAAAAGCACCCATTCGGCCTATATATAGACGTGTAATGGGTGCGAAAGTTTCTACTTATTTTAAGAGATAGAGTAGTTTGGTGCTTCTTTTGTTATTTGTACATCATGTGGGTGACTTTCTCGTAGACCGGCACCAGTCATGCGAATAAATTGTGCATTTTCTCGTAGGTCTTCTAAAGTGCCTGTACCACAATACCCCATACCTGCTCGAACTCCACCAAGAAGCTGATGAATTGTATCAGAAAGTGGACCTTTGTATGGTAGACGTCCTTCAATACCTTCTGGAACTAATTTCTTTGCATCCTCTTGGAAATAGCGATCCTTAGATCCTTTTTCCATAGCAGCAATAGAACCCATTCCTCGGTATACTTTAAAACGTCTTCCTTGGAAGATTTCAGTTTCTCCTGGGCTTTCGGTAGTTCCAGCCAGTAGACTACCTAACATAACTACATGTCCTCCGGCAGCCAAAGCCTTTACAATATCGCCAGAGAATTTAATACCACCATCAGCAATAATCGTTTTACCTGCCTTGCGAGCTTCAGAAGCACAATCATAAATAGCAGTAATTTGTGGTACACCAACACCTGCTACTACACGAGTAGTACAAATAGATCCTGGACCGATACCAACTTTCACTACATCTGCTCCAGCTTCGTATAAAGCCTTAGTAGCAGCACCAGTTGCGACATTTCCAGCAATAATATCTAAATCTGGATAGGTTGCTCTTATTTCCTTCACTACATCTATTACGCCCTTAGAATGCCCATGAGCTGTATCGATAACAATTACATCTACCTGTGCAGCTACTAACTTTTGCACGCGAATCATTGTATCACTTGTAACACCTACTGCAGCTCCAACTAACAAACGGCCGTGTTGATCCTTAGCAGCGTTAGGAAACTCAATTACTTTTTCAATATCTTTAATAGTAATTAAACCTTTTAAGATTCCGTTATCATCTACAATTGGTAATTTTTCTATTTTGTATTGTTGAAGAATTTTTTCAGCTTGTTCTAATGTAGTACCAACTGCAGCAGTCACTAACTGTTCTTTAGTCATCACTTCATTAATTGGTAAAGAATAGTCTTGAATGAATCGTAGGTCACGATTCGTAATTATTCCGACTAGCTTTAGTTCTTCTTCATTATTTACTATAGGAACGCCAGAGATGCGGTATTTCCCCATTAAATGCTCTGCATCATAAACTTGATGAGTCGGTGTTAGATAAAAAGGATCTGTGATAACGCCATTCTCTGAACGTTTAACTGTTTCCACTTGTTCTGCTTGTTCCTCAATGCTCATGTTTTTATGAATAATTCCTAATCCACCTTGGCGTGCCATAGCAATAGCCATTTTCGCCTCTGTAACAGTATCCATACCAGCACTGATCACCGGAATATTTAATTTGATTTTTGATGTTAAGTGTACTGATAAATTAATATCCTTTGGTAAAACTTCTGATTGAGCTGGAACTAATAAAACATCGTCGAATGTTAAACCTTCTTTTTGAAATTTCGATTCCCACATTACGCTGACTTCCTCCTCTATAATTAAATATTATTACAAGGTTATCAGCGGGCACATAGACTGTCAAGAATCGATAAATAATATATATATTCCGACTTTTCTTTCAATTATTTTATTACTTTGTCTATTAAAAGATTAAAAACTATTAAGTTGAAACTAGGTTTGAGTCCATAATTCCTATTTTAATAGATAAATGTATAAACGCTCTCTAAGAGTATTATCAATATTTATATGCGTTTAATAAGTCCGCTCTGGCAGACACTTCCTGTGGAGTGAGCATTAGCCTGCGCAGGTGTGATGTATATCTGTCTCGCTATCCCTACTTGTGTCACTGCCTGTTACTACAGATTTTACTGGTAGATTACTATATATCAATAATTTTTACCTATGTAATATTCTTATGAAAATTTATTTAAAACTAGAAAATTGCAAAGAGATTCAAAGCTATTCTCACATACGTGGATAGGGAGAGTGATAGCTTTCGGCTTTTTTTTTTCATTTTAAACAAAACAAAAAGCCGCCACCGATTACTCGGTGACGACTTTCTTTGGTGCCCAGCGACGTCCTACTCTTGCAGGGGCGACCCTCCAACTACCATCGGCGGCTGCGAAACC
>NZ_JABAFC010000055.1 GCF_012843435.1 Psychrobacillus sp. BL-248-WT-3
AAATGGATAAAAGCTCCGGTGGCTGAGGAACTGCCTCCTCGCTTTTTTCCATTTGCCTGTCGGGGCAGGGATAGGCGCCTGCGCTTTTCTTGTAACAAAACATTTATTCATTCAAATATATATTTGAATGATGGTTGATTTAAGAATTATCCGAACATATAATAGAGGAACAATCAAACAACTATTTGAATGAGGTGCTCAAATGCAGTCTAATGATGTATGTGAAGTAACAAAAGTTAATGAAACAATAGTAGAAGAGGTAAAACAACAGATTCCAGATTTAACAAAGTTAGTCTTGCTCTTTAAGGCATTAGCGGACGAAACAAGGCTTAAAATTGCCTATGCCTTAACGGTTGAAGAGGAGTTATGTGTTTGTGACGTAAGCGAAATAATTGGCTCATCAGTGGCAACTGCATCCCATCATCTTCGTTTTCTTAAGGACTTGTCTTTAGCGAAGTCTCGACGTAAGGGAAAACTCGTTTATTACTCTTTAGCAGATGATCATGTTAATGAGCTTGTTAAGATTGCATATGAGCATTCTATAGAAGAGGTGGGAACATGAATAACGTAGAAAAAAAGGAATATCGTTTAGAAAACTTATCCTGCGCCAATTGTGCGAGGAAGTTTGAAAATAATATAAAAAGTCTTCCAACTGTACAGGAAGCAACCGTTAACTTTGGAGCAGCTAAAGTTTCTGTCATAGGCGACGTAACTGTCGAGGAAATAGAAAAGGCTGGTGCATTTGATGGCATCAAGGTTTTACCTGTTTCGCAACGGAAAATAGAAAAGACCCCGTTTTTAAAACGTAAAGAGAATGTTGTAACATTGATATCTTTAATTTTTTTAATAGGAGGAGTCATTGCTTCTTTTGTTTATGAGGAATCTCATCCTGTAGCTCTTTCCTTATTTGTATTATCCATCGCAATCGGTGGATTTGACCTATTTAAGGGAGGGTTTATCAACTTAACCCGCTTTTACTTCGATATGAAGACACTAATGACAATTGCAATAATTGGTGCTGCCATCATTGGGGAATGGCGCGAGGGAGCGGTTGTTGTCTTCTTGTTTGCGTTAAGTGAAGCTTTAGAGGCATATTCCATGAATAAGGCTAGGCAATCGATTAGTGAATTAATGGATATCGCTCCACCGACAGCAATTGTACGTCGGAACAATGAGTTAATCGAATTAGATACCGAGTTTATACAAATTGGTGATGTGCTAATCGTGAAGCCCGGACAAAAAATTGCAATGGACGGGATTGTATTAAAAGGAAGCTCAACAGTAAACCAGGCATCCATTACTGGGGAATCTGTTCCTGTAGTCAAAACAAAAGGGGAAGATGTTTTTGCAGGTACGCTAAATGAAGAGGGCTCATTAGAAATCGAAGTAACGAAACGTGTAGAAGATACTACCATAGCCAAAATTATTCATTTAGTGGAAGAAGCGCAAGCAGAAAAAGCTCCTTCTCAACGTTTTGTAGATAAGTTTGCAAAGTACTACACCCCTGCGATAATTGGTATCGCATTTTTGGTGGCGATTATTCCTCCACTTTTAGGTGGCGACTGGAAGCTGTGGATTTACCAAGGTCTTGCTGTTTTAGTTGTAGGCTGTCCTTGTGCCTTAGTAGTATCAACGCCAGTCGCAATAGTTACAGCGATTGGAAATGCGGCAAAGCATGGCGTGTTGATCAAGGGTGGGGTTCACTTAGAGGAGATTGGACGAATCGAGGCAATTGCATTCGATAAAACAGGTACTCTTACGAAAGGCTATCCAGAAGTAACATATGTGGAAGCAGCCTCTTCAAAGGATTTTATCCAAAATATAATGTCTATTGAAGCGTACTCTCAACACCCACTAGCTAAGGCCATTGTGGAGTATGGTGCTAATAACACTATCCATCCAATTGAAGTGGACGAATTTAAATCGCTAACAGGGAAAGGTGCCGAAGCAGTCGTAAATGGTATAAAATGGTCAGTAGGTAGCGTTGCTTGGATAAAAACGATAAGTTTAATTTCAGTGGATGTTCTCCGAAAGGTTGAGAAACTTCAAATGGAAGGAAATACGGTAATCCTTGCAACAGAGGAAGGGACTTATAGAGGCTTCGTTGCCATTGCAGACCCAATACGTTCTACCAGCAGTAAGGTGTTACAAGATTTAAAGGATATTGGGATAAAGCATACTGTTATGCTAACTGGTGACGATCCAAATACGGCAAATGCTATTGCTGCTCAACTGGGTATAACCGATGTGAATGCAGGGTTAATGCCTGATCAAAAACTAATGGCTATTGAGAGATTAAAAGAAAAGTATGGAGCAGTTGCTATGATTGGAGATGGAGTAAATGATTCCCCTGCACTAGCCGCTGCCAATGTCGGCATAGCTATGGGTGGAGCAGGAACGGACGCTGCGTTGGAAACGGCGGACGTTGCGTTAATGGCCGATGACTTAGAAAAATTACCTTATACTATTAGCTTGAGTAGAAAAGCATTGCATATTATTAAAGAAAATATTATGTTTGCATTAGGGTTAAAGATTATAGCTCTTCTTCTTATTATTCCTGGTTGGTTAACGCTATGGATTGCCATATTTGCAGATATGGGGGCTACATTGCTAGTAGTCTTAAACTCTTTACGATTATTAAATAAGTTTAGCAATGGAAAAGAGCTTGAAGAAGCAAAGAAGTAAATAAGACAGTACAAATAGGCTCTTTGGTGCTCGCTTATCGCTCACTCATGCGGAAAGCGTCCACCGAGGCCGAAAGTCAATTCTACTTTATTTTTTAAAACATATAAATTTCATTTTTTAAAAGAGGACGAGATATATTATTACTAGGTTTGGAGGGTTATCAATGAAGCTTACAGAATGGACGATGGAAGAGCAAGAGCAACTGATACATTTTATGACAACAAACACATGGCCATATCATGGGAATTCTCATCCTGTACGAGAGTTGATTGAAAAGACAATTGAAGAGGGTGGATATCAATCTGATGAAGTAAAAACTTTTTGGGTGGAGAACGATCAAGATGAAAAAGTTGGAATTGTAAAAATCTATGATTTACAGGATGAAATTCCTCTCTTTGACTTAAGAATAGCGGATGAAGCCAGAGGAAGAGGATATGGGCCACTTGCTTTAAAAAAGATTACTGAATATGTATTTAATCTTCCAGAAGGGAAAATTCGCTTAGAGGGTCATACGCGCCAAGACAACTTTGCTATGAGAAAAACGTTT
The DNA here is from genome assembly GCF_012843435.1 of Psychrobacillus sp. BL-248-WT-3. GTDB lineage: Bacteria > Bacillota > Bacilli > Bacillales_A > Planococcaceae > Psychrobacillus. The sequence goes on from NZ_JABAFC010000055.1 coordinate 3,233, forward strand.
GAGCGCGCAGGCTTTGTTAAAGAAGCACAGCTGCGTCAGGCATGGTTTTCACCTAAAGAAGGATCGTACTATGATGCAGTTACATACGGAATGACGAGAGACGATTTTATAAAAGGAACTTCGACTCCAGTAAAGTGGGACGATGACTTTCATATTATCGAAAAGGTAAAAGAAGAATTGGTCTTCCCAGAAGAATTTTATACGGAAAGATTAATCATCCGAGCACCTAAAGTCGCGGATGCAGAGGCAGTTCAAAAAGCAGTGCTAGCTTCCCAGCATGCATTAAAGGACTGGATGCCTTGGGCGCAAGAAAAGGAGTCGCTTGAGCAAAGAGTTCAAAATCTTCGACAGGCAGTAGCAGATTTTATCACTCGCAAGGATCTTCGACTGCATTTGTTTTTAAAGGAAACAGGAGAATTCGTCGGGTGTTCTGGACTTCACCGAATTGATTGGGATGTTAGAAAGTTTGAGATTGGCTATTGGATTGATAGTAAATTTGAAGGTAAGGGCTTGATGACTGAAGCAGTTGAACGTATTACTAAGTTTGCCTTTGAGGAGTTAAAAGCTAATCGAGTTGAAATCCGTTGTGATAGTGAAAATGTAAGAAGTCGTTCAGTTGCGGAAAGATTAAATTACACACTAGAAGGGACTCTTCACCATGATTCCTTATCTGCTGATGGTAAGAGATTAAGAGATACTTGTATTTATGCAAAGACAAAAAGATAAGGGGTTGCCTAATGGCAACCCCTTTTGTCAGACGGCTCGTCTACCAGTGACAAGTTGAATTACGAAAATAATACCTGCAATAATTAACAGCGTATGGATTAATCCTCCGCCAAAGTCTAAAAGTAGGCCTAACAACCATAGTACAATAAGTACTACGACAATGCCCCATAAAATTCTACCCATTATAAGTCATCCTTTCTTCTTAAAATTATTAATACGTGTTATTATTAATTAGATACCCCGGGGTATTACAGGTTAAACATAAATAATAATTTTTGAATAATGAAAGAAGGATAGAATTGTTAACAAACGTTATGGAAGAAATCGTTCAGAGCCTTGTGAGAGTATTGATGAGAGGGTCAGAATATCAAACGTTTTGTAAGTGTCCTCAATGTGAATTAGACATTATTGCATTAAGCTTAAATACACTTCCGACCCATTATGTAACGACCGAAAAAGGGAGAAAGGCTGTTTTTGAACGGATGAATACATTAGAAAACTTAGAGTGGATTAATAAACGAATTATCCATTCTATTCATGTTGTTGGAAAATATCCTCATAGATAAAAAGAGCCTTGTCTTACGATAAGGTTCTTTTATACTTTAGTGCGAGGATTGAGTTATTCTATGTGAGAGTATAATAAAAGAAGTGAACTAGTTATACTAACGGTAGTAATTTTATTTACTTAAAAGCTATTCTAAAGTTATTGGTTGATTTTAACTAAACATTTCTTTTAAATCCGACTGTAATCCAGACGGCGACTCACCCCGTGAAAAAGCGTCCGGTTGGCGCGGAAATCAATTCTACTTGCCTTGCCGATTTAGTGCACATCATAAATCAATCCTAGCCTTTAACATAGCCTACTTAAAAAGGTAAGAACCTAACTTAAATTGAGAAGGCCAGCCTATTGTAGTAAAATAAGTAAGAACGGATGAAAGGAAGATTAATATGCCAACACCAAGCATGGAAGACCATATAGAACAAATTTATATACTTATTGAACAGAAGGGTTATGCTCGTGTGTCTGACATTGCAGAAGCATTATCAGTACTGCCATCTTCAGTAACCAAAATGGTTCAGAAATTAGATAAAGATGGGTTTTTAATATATGAAAAATATCGTGGACTTACTCTAACAAACAAAGGGATGAAGCTAGGGAAAAAGCTAGTAAAGCGTCATGAATTGTTAGAGGATTTTTTACGTTTAATCGGTGTAGAAGAAGAAAATATTTATGCAGATGTGGAAGGAATCGAACATCATTTAAGCTGGAACTCTATAGACCGGATTTCAGACTTAGTTCTTATATTAGAAGATGATACTTCTATTCAAACAAAGCTACTAGAGCTAAGAAGAGACTTAAACGACTAAATGTAATGACTATAAAAGTTTATCTTGCAATTGAATAGGTTATAAGGGAATTAAGAAAAGGTACATAAACTCACAACTTAAGCGAATTCAAATTATATATTTGGAAAAGAATATAAGTAAGCTACACTAAATCTCCTTGAACTAGGAGAACAATCTAATTTTACGGAATTAACATAACTATAGATTTATAAATAGTAGGTAAAGACCAACTAAAAGTATGGTCAGAAGGAGAGCGGTAACTTTGACAGAATTATTATCAGGTGAAATTTTAAAATTACAAGTAAAATCCAAGGAAGGATCCAAATGGATTCTTCAGCATAAAGACACGGAAATAGCTTTAAATGCTTCGGAGGCGCCAGAAGAACTAAAAGAGGATGACACACTTGAAGTTTTTCTATTTGTGGATAGAAGAGGTAATCTATCTGCAACTACTCAGCTACCTTCCATTCAAAAAGGAACATATGGCTGGGCAAGAGTGATTAAGGTTTCAGAAAAAGAAGGTGCATTCGTCGATATTGGTACTTCAAAAGAGGTGCAGGTAAAGGCGGAGGATCTACCTAAGATAAAAGAGTTATGGCCTGCTCAAGGAGATCATCTCTATATGACCCTACGAACGGATAGAGAAGGGGAGCTTTTTGGTCGATTGGCAACAGAGGACCGAGTAGAGGAGTTGTACATCGATGCGCCAACAACTCTTTTAAATAGCAACCTGCAAGCTAGACCATATCGACTCCTACCTGTAGGCACATTTTTGCTAAGTGTCCCGGAAAACTATCGCGTTTTTGTTCATGAATCTGAACGTGTAGAAGAACCAAGATTAGGACAAGACCTAACTGTTCGTATCATAGATACTAAGGACGATGGCTCGCTAAATGGATCATTATTGCCTAGAAAGCATGAACGTTTGGGTGACGATGCGGAGTCAATCTACCGTTATTTAAATGATGTTGGTGGTAAGATGCCATTTACGGATAAATCATCACCTGAGGAAATTAAAGAAATGTTTTCGATGAGTAAGGCAGCCTTTAAACGTGCCCTAGGTAAACTAATGAAAGAAAAGAAAATTATTCAACAGGACGGTTGGACTGAATTGAAGCAATAGGATTAGATAATAAGGAGGAAAAAGCATCGATAATTATCGGAACTTTTTACTCCTTTTTACGTACTAATGATAGTACCAACCAAGAGAAAGGGGTTTTAGGGGAATGAAAAAAATGGTACAAGTATGGTTAGCTATTTTTCTTGTTGTAGGAGTTTTAGCCAATTCCAATGTAGCGTTGGCAGATACAAATGGAGAAACAGGAACCGAAGTAGTCAATGAAAAATTTGGTGCACCGATTGTTGTATACGGAGGTAACCTGACTGACGACCAAAAGAAAAGTGTAAGAGAAAGCTTGAAAATTACAGATAAATCAGATGTACAAGAAATTGTTGTGACAGGAAAAGATTTAGCCACCTATTTAAAAGATGGTGATGCCTCAGCAAGAATGTTTTCATCTGCAAAAATAACTAGAAAAGATTCAGGTTCGGGTCTTGTTATTAACATAGTGACACCTGATGACATTACAGAAGTAACTGCTGATATGTATGCCAATGCAATGCTTACAGCAGGAATTGAGGATGCGGTCGTAGATATTGCAGCTCCAAAGCCGGTAACAGGACATTCAGCTCTAGTTGGTATTTATAAAGCCTATGAAGTTACTGGGGGAGAGCTTGACCCAGAACGGACAGATGTAGCAAATGAAGAGTTATCAGTGGCAACGATTCTTTCTAAGGATGCTGGAGTAAACGAAGAAGAGGTTACAGAGCTTTTAACAGAAATTAAAAAGCAAATTGCTGAACAAAACCCTGCCTCTCGTGAAGAAGTAGAGAAAATAGTTTCGGAACAGCTTTCCAAATTGAAGATTGAGCTATCAGATAAAGATCGCCAATTGTTAATTGACCTGATGGACCGTATACGTCAGTTGGACATCGATTTTAGTAAATGGTCAGATCAGTTAAATGACTTTAGTAAAACTATTGAAGAGAAGTTTAATCAAATAAAAGATAACGAAGGATTTTGGCAAAGTGTAAAAGACTTTTTCAATAATCTAATCGATTCTATTCGTTCTGTTTTTAGTTAAATGGAACCCTAGTAGTCGCCGGCTCCTCTCTAAACAATGAGAATAGAGAAATTTTTAATTAGAAATTAGTTGCCTTTAAAAGAATGAAAGACGTGAAATCAAGCTGTTGCTGATTTCACGTCTTTTAATTTATCTATTAGTTAGTCCGATTCTCTTACTATAAATAAGTTGGAAATTTGCATTAAAAAATTGTATTTGATAAAATAGGTATAATAAATATCTCGAATTCGAGATAAATGGAGGTTGTCATATGAAATTGGCTGGAATTCACCATGTTTCTGCTATAAGCGCCGATATAAGTAAAAATCATGATTTTTTTACAAGAATATTGGGGATGCGTTTAGTTAAAAAAAGTGTAAACCAGGATAATCCGTCATCGTATCATTTGTTTTATGCTGATGCAGTAGGGACTCCTGGAACGGATATGACGTATTTTGACATACCAATGGCAGGAAGAACATATCCTGGAGTGTCAAGCATTAGTAACACGGGGCTACGTGTAAAAAGTGAGGCAGCTTTGCAATTTTGGAAAAAGAGATTACATGATCTTGAAGTTCCTCATGATGAAATTTCCGAAATGTTCGGTAGAAAAACTCTATATTTTGAGGATTTTGAAGGATCAAGGATGAGACTAGTTGTAGATGACGGCAATGGAATTCCATTTGGGGAGCCATGGATAAAGGACGAGATAAGTGGAGAAAATGCTATAGTAGGCTTAGGTCCGGTTACACTTACTTTAAAAAATCCAGAGCCTACAAAGAAAGTTTTAGAGCAAGTATTAGGATTCACTTTAATTGGTTCTTACCGCTCTGCTATTACCGATGCACCTGATATTCAAGTGTACTCTGTAGGAAAAGGTGGCCCAGCAGGAGAAGTTCATATTGAAACAAGAGAAGATTTACCAAGAGAGAGACCAGGAAGAGGGAGTGTTCATCATGTGGCATTTCGTATTCCTCATATGGATGATTACCCTAAATGGGAAGAACTCCTTCGAGCAAAAGGCTATACAACTTCGGGCCTTGTAGATCGGCATTATTTTAAAGCGATCTATTTTAGAGAGCCTAACGGAATCTTATTTGAGCTTTCTACAGATGAACCTGGATTTGATACAGATGAAAAGTTGGAAACGCTAGGTGAAACTTTGGCTTTACCTCCTTTTTTAGAGCAACGACGTACAGAAATTGAGGCAAAGTTACGTCCGTTGTCAATTAATAAATAGTTGTGTTAAGATTCATAAAAAGGAGTGTGTGATAATGGATTTTCAATATAAAGAACTTGGCAATGATGTATTTGCCTATCAAGTAATAGAAGATGGGGAAAGACTTGGTGAAATTACGTGGACCCTGCTAGGAGACGTGATGGTTATGGACCATACTTTCGTTTCAAGTAAGCTTAGAGGCCAAGGAATTGCAAAAAAACTATTAGACAACGCCGCTTCCTATGCACGAGAAAACGATTTGAAAATGGAGCCTGTTTGCTCATACGTAGTAGATGCATTCGCTAAATCTGATGAATACGACGACTTAAAGGCATAATAAAAGGCAATCCTCTTTAACTTAGTTTAAAGTGGATTGCCTTTTACGTTTTCACAATTAAATGGAAGTGAATAGAACTAGAATACCAGTTAATGCGGATGCACCTGCCAATGTATATAAGAAGTCTGTTTGATTAAAGATCAATTTCTTTTCCATGTTAATCTTCCTTTCTATTTGGTGTTAATAATAAAATACCCGTTTTTAGTAGAGTGAAACAGGTTTATTAAAAATAACTCAGGGAAATTGATGATTAATGAAACTTTTTTAATTTACTTTCGTACAATAGCTATGTCAATTAATAATAGGGGGTAGGAAAATGATATCAAGAACAGGAGAAGTAGTATTAGGAATTATCGGAGCAGTTTTTAATGTAATTGCAATCATACTAGTTTCTTTACTTGTCATTAACGGCAGTACAGCACTACAAGATGAGGAATTTTCAACTATCATGGAACAAGAAATGCTTAATGATCCGCAACTAACTGCAGAAGAAGCAGAACAAGCTTTAGGTTTTGTTGAAGTATTTGTAGACTTATTTGGGGTTATTGGCTGGGCAGCTGTTGTTGCATTCGTAATCAGTTTAATCTTTAACATTTTAGGAATTGTATTTGTTTCTAAAAACAAAAAACCAAAGCTAGCAGGTATCATGTTCATTCTAGGTGGAATTTTTGCAGGAATTATTTCCTTAACATCTATCATTTTATATGTAGCTGCAATCATGTGTTTCGTTAGAAAATCACCAGTTAAATTTGAAGACGAATATACTACGGAACAAACATACTAAAAAAACACCGGCTTAATAAGCCGGTGTTTTTAATGGAAATAAATATTTAGCGGTAGACAATGGGTGGCCTTCAAAGTATTCATCAAACTCTTCGAGACATTCAAAGCCATAGTGTTCGTAAAAAATACGAGCACGTTCATTCTTACTTTCTACATAAACAAATAATTGTTTTCCAATAGACATATGGTTAACGCCAGCTTCTAATAGCTTCCTACCGTACCCCATTTTTTGAAACTCTGGAAGTACGTAAATAGCTGTAAGCTCAGCATCACCATCTTCGTCCACATAAGTAAAATTAGCAAAGCCTATAGCCTCACCTTTATATTCAGCAATCAAAAAAATTGTTTTTTCTATACGTTTGGCTATCATCATTGGAGAATAAGCTTTTTCTAAAAATAGTTTCTGAATGTTTTCTGGTATTATATCTTTATAAGTATCATTCCAACTGACCTGTGCGATCTGTTGTATAGTAGGAATATCATTTAACGTAGTCGCCCTTATCATTTGAAACACCTCTTTTAGCTTTTTGTAATCATAACAAAATATCGATCAATCTTCTATACGTAATAACAAAATAATTGAAAATAAACATTTTTACATAGGAGGCAAACATGTCCTGGGAGTTAAAGAAATTTAGTGAATTAGATACGCATAATCTTTACGAAATACTAAAACTTCGAGTAGAGGTTTTTGTTGTTGAGCAAAACTGTCCATATCCAGAACTAGACGACTGTGATCAACAAGCTCTTCATCTTTATCTTAAAGAAAATAACGAAATTCTTGCTTATTGTCGTATTCTACCTGCAGGTCTCAAGTATGACGATTGCTCAATTGGAAGGGTAATTGTTAGGGAACAGGCAAGAGGAAAAGGTTACGCACGGGTGCTTATGCAAAAAGCTATAAACATAATTGAAACTTCTTGGAACGTTCCGTGTATAAAGCTATGCGCTCAAAGTCACTTACAACATTTTTATCAGTCCGTCGGCTTCGAAACAATTAGTGATGAATTTGATGAGGATGGTATACCTCATGTCTATATGATTAGGTCAAAAAATTAATAAGTGTTATATTGTCCTTATTAGGGTATACAAATCTTATAAATATATAGGAGGTAATAAATATGGCGAAAAATAGATCACTCTTATTGGCGGGACTTGCAGCTGGGGCTTATGCCTATTTCAGGAAAAAAGAAAATCGTGACAAGGCAATGGAAGCATTTAATAATACGAAAGATAAAGTAAATTCTTTCATGGAAGCTCAAAAGCAAGGTGCGAGTGAGGAAGAAACAGGAAATCCTAATCCTTACTATGAAGAAGATAATAATATGGTGAATGAGGGAGCCATGACAAGCGTCCAGTATTACAATGAGGAAGAAGCTGAAGCTACTCCAAACTCAGTTTCTGACAAGGATATAAAACCAGAAGACAATAAACTTTAAAAAAAGGTGCCTAATAGGTGCCTTTTTTATTTTACATATATAGATATTACTGTATAATTTCTAAAAAATACCTTTAAAATTAATATGGTGAATAATGGTACTTAGGCTCTATCTGATTTCTCCTCAAAGGAATTTCTCATTTCTATATTGTTCCTTTGGTTGAATTAGCATTTATCTATCACTGTCGCAGTTTCAAGATAGGATATTTAGGGTACGAAAGAGAAACGAGTATATTTTAAAGGAGGAAGCAAAAAAATGAAAAGGGCAATGTTAATTTATAATCCTTCTGCTGGGCGAGAAGAAGCAAAACAATTTAAAGATAGAGCAATTGAAGTATTAACGAATTTAGGTTTTGATGTGACGGTAAAAGAAACACAAAAACAGGATGATGCTACACATTTTGCGGAAATGGCTTGTACTGAAAAAATGGACTTTTTGTTAGCCATGGGTGGAGACGGAACGATAAGCGAGGTAGTGAATGGTCTTGCTGAACGAGAAGACCGACCTTTATTCTCTTTTGTCCCCCTCGGTACAGTGAATGATTTTGCAAGGGCTCTTGGCATTCCGCTTGAACCAGACATTGCAATAGAAGCACTTAAGATGACCAATACGGAACAAGTTGACGTAGGAAGAATCGGTGATAAGTACTTTGTTAATGTAGTGGCAATAGGGGATATTGCTAGTAGTGTGGCAGATACTCCTGTGGAACAAAAAACGAGGTATGGTTCTATGGCATACTTAATGGCTGGGGCAAAGGCAATCATCTCCAATGAAGAGGTAGAGATGACAATTACCCATGATCACGGTTCATGGAAAGGGACATCTATATTAGTTTTAGTTGCCCTAACCAATTCTGTAGGTGGATTTGAGAACTTGGTTAAATCTGCTAAAATTGATGATGGGAAAATGCATGTCTTTATCATAAAACAAGCAGGATTAGCGGCAATCGCGCGCATGGGAACAAAAGTAATGCTAGGAACACTAGGGAAGGATGAGGGAGTAGAGACTTTTACTACCGAGAAGCTCCGAATAGAATCGAATCGCCCATTATTTTGCAACGTAGATGGTGATCAAGGAGACTGTACTCCTCTTGATATACACATTCTTCCTAGGCATTTGGAAATGCTTTTACCTAAAAAAACAGAAAGCAATTAAAAGTCTAGTTTTTTACTATAAAATGTTATAAAATGATTCTACATCCCTATTTAATAGATAGGTACAAATGGACTATAAATTTGACTGGAAAGATGAGGTACTTATGGATAATACAGAAAAAATATTCTTAGATTACTTCACAAAAGCCTATGCCAAAGAAATGGGTATTACTAATAGAGTAGAAGGTCTTGATAAATTTTTTGAATTAGAAAAGAAACTATTCTTAGATATGTATTCTTTTGAAATTGAGAGAGCGAAAAAGGTATTAAGAGAAATCATTGACTTAATTATCGCTACTAATAACAAGCAAATGATTCAAAATGTAAAGTACTATTACATACAATTATCCGCTGTAATGGCTAGAAAGTTGTATGAGAGCCAGGTTCCGCTTGATAAGGTAATGGCCTTTAATAATGCTAGCGTGGAAATTATAGATACGAAGATGAGTGATGCACAGTTTTTGCAGTGTGCAGATGAGTTAGTAGAATTCTTTGTCATGGTAATTACAGAGAGGAAAAAACCTTCCTTTGGGCACCAGACAGTAAATAAGGTAATTCTTTATATTAATGATGAAATTGAAACAAATCTAACAGTAGAAGATATCGCCAAGCAATTTAATATTAGTACTAGTCATCTTTCTAGAATTTTTAGGGAACATACTGGAGTAACGCTGGTAGAATACTTAAATATTAGAAAGGTAGAAGAGTGCCAATACTTTTTACGCCATACAAACAAATCAATATCAGAAATCTCTAATTCATTCCACTTTTGTAATCAGAGTTATTTCACGCGTATTTTCAAAAAATACACGAGTCTTACTCCTAAGCAGTTTAGAGATCATCAAGAACATCCTAATTTTAAGTATAATTTTCCAAAAGAGCCCAAAACTTATTAAAGGTTTGTTTAAGTAATATTTGAAAAATAGCTTCATAGAGGGTATACTCGATATAGTTTGAAAAATGAAGGTGAAGCGATGAAGAAGAAAATCAGTTTATTCACTATCCTTATTTTTGCAACAGTCCTACTAAGTGGCTGTTCAGGAATAGAAAACAAAGAAGGCACTTTTTACAATATATTTGTTCGACCTTTTGAGTTTTTAATTGAATTTTTTGGAGACATTTTTAACGGTAGTTACGGGATGGCAATCATTGCTATTACTATTCTTATTCGTTTAGCCTTAATGCCCTTGATGCTTAAAAATTATAAGAATCAACAAGGTATGAAAGAAAAAATGGACAAGCTCAAACCAGAGATGGATGAGATCCAAAAGAAGTTAAAAGAAACAAAATCAAAAGAAGAACAAATGGTACTACAACAAGAAATGATGGGCTTATACCGCAAGCATAATGTGAATCCATTAAATATGGGTTGCTTACCAATGTTGATTCAGATGCCAATTGTTATGGGATTATATTTTGCAATCTTATATTCAGCTGATATAAAATCACACGAATTTTTATGGTATAACTTGGGGTCACCTGATATCGCTATGACACTTATTGCTGGGGCTGTATATTTTGCACAAGCAAAAGTTTCTCTATGGACAGTGCCTGAGCAACAGCAACAACAAATGAAGTTGATGGTTTATATTTCACCGATCATGATTATGTTCATCTCGTTCAGTTCTATGGCAGCATTACCGCTATATTGGGCTGTAGGTGGTATCTTGTTAATATTCCAAACATATTTAGGTCGTAAGTTTTATTCGAACCATCCAGAAAAAGCAGAAGAGTCTGTATAATAGAGAGAGGAGCTTTTTGTAAAAAGAGCTTCTTTTTTTAGTGTCTAGCTCCACCGCCTTGCCCCTCGGGGTCAAATGGATAAAAGCTCCGGTGGCTAGGGAGCTGCCTCCTCGCTTTTCTCCATTTGCCTGTCGGGTCAGACATAGGCGGTTTCGCTTTTCTTGTTGTCTAGCTCCACCGCCTTGCCCCTCGGGGTCAAATGGATAAAAGCTCCGGTGGCTGGGGAGCTGCCTCCTCGCTTTCTCCATTTGCCTGTCGGGTCAGACATAGGCGGTTTCGCTTTTCTTATGAAAAAGTTATAATGATTGGGTCAGTGCTTTGCCTGTCGGGTCAGAGACAGACTGCTTGCGCATAAAAAGGTATCCAGCGCAAGCAGCCTTGCCCCTCGGGGTCAAATGGAAAAAAGCTCCGGTGGCTGGGGAACTGCCTCCTCACTTTTCCCCATTTGCCTGTCGGGTCAGAGACAGACTGCTTGCGCATTAAATAAATAGAGGTGTTCGTATGAAAAGAAATTGGATATTTGGTATTTTAATTGTAGCTGTTAGTATTGCTTCTTTAGTATTTATTATAAAAGGAGATATAAATTTAGCTGTTTTGTTTATGACTCTTATCTTTGTCTTAAGTAATGGTTACAGAGCGATTGTATTTAAGGAAAAGGGACATGCTCGAGAGGCGAAATGGATGAAAACAATGGCAATCGTTTTCGCTGTCCTATTTGTACTCGTATTATTTCTAACAATTACCTAAAAAAACGTGAAATCATGTGTATGGACTGCCCCCTGTCAAGTAGACAGTGTAAATAATAAAAATTGAACTAAGCGGCTTGAGCTCTGAATTCTAAAGG
>NZ_JABAFC010000056.1 GCF_012843435.1 Psychrobacillus sp. BL-248-WT-3
TGAAGTGGGGTTTTTACACTTCTCAAGTAGGTTTGAAAACATTGTATACAATTTTACACAATACTATGGACTTGACTCTTTATGAAACACTTTCCATCAACCTATGGGCGATTCCCACGTTTACGGGCGCTTTTCTTTGATTTATGGGTCACTTCCATCCTGTTTATGGGCGCTTTCCATACTCTTTATGTGGCACTCCAACCTACTTACTCCATACTTTGTTTCTCAAATAAAAAAACTGCAAACCACTCAATTTACTTGAGTGTATTTACAGTTTTTTATATCAACAATTAGATTTTATTCATTCGCAAAGTTAGTTCTGACACTATTAACACTGCTACTGGTACTAAGAATGTGATAGGAGAATTTCCGCCTTGGATAAGAACTCCTATCAAAACAGCCGCTGCTTGAATGAACTGAAGGATCCTAATCAAGCTCGCAACTGATTGCTTTCTTGCGTCCTTTTCAATAGGAAACAAAAGATCCATTCTAAATTCATATCCTGACAATAGTGCATGCTTAATCTGAATAACTGTAGCAAAGGAAAGGGCAGCGGCAAATATTATGGATACGATTGGGAACGGAATGAATACAGCACCGATGATCGCAAGTCCAGTTAAACGCAGCCACAAATAGAAAAAGTCATTCGTTCGGATGAAGGTCCTCATAACTAAGTAAAGCTGGGTATTTTTTTGACCATATCTCGCCAGCTTATAAAATACATCCAACCATTTTCTTCTTTTCGTTGCTCCACGAATATGTGGAACGTCGGTAAAGTAATTAGCAAATCGATAAAATCTCATCATACGAGATTGCTCAACTACAATAAAGTGTTCAAATGGAAATGGAACTTCTTTTTTCTTTTTCACCCATGCCATTGTATAAATAAATTGTACAATAGCTACTAAAATCACAAATAAATAGCTTCCACTCAATAGGAAATACAGTGCTACTAATACAAGTAGAAAGCGTAGAAAACGGTCTCCCCATACGCCTCTTCCATTAGCAGCCCATCGGAAGTTAAACTCCGTATGGATGCTCCAATACTTTAATACTAATAAAAATATCAATAGAGCAATAATTTCTTCTCTTGTACTACCAGCTACTCTTGTAAGTAAAGGAATTGCCACAACATACGCAGCCAAGGTGACTACGATTGAAGAGAAATAGGTCCAACGAAGTGCAAGTCGTAAATATTCCCCTAGCTTTGTTTCTAACGGCAAAAAATACACACTGTCTGCATTTTTTAACAGAGTAACAGGTGTGCTCAATGTAACTAAGATACTTAAGATAAACGCAACTACCAAATATGCGGGAAAATCCTGAGGAGCTGTGTTTAGCCATCCACTATACGTATAGCCTAGCGCGCCAATCGCAAATACGATAACAATAGCCAAATGACCAGAAACAATAAATTTCATATATTTCTGGAGCTCATTTATATAGAAGACAAATCGCTTACTCCATACTTCACGCAAATTATTCATCTTGTTGTTCCTTTGTCATTTCGATGTAAAGATCATCTAATGTAGCATATGGCATGTTAAATGCTGCTCGTAAGTCCGTCATCGTTCCTTGTGCACGAATTTTCCCATTATGCAAAAGAAGTATGCGATCACAATATCGTTCAGCTGTTGATAGAATATGTGTCGACATGAGGACAGAAGCCCCCTCATCCTTTCTTGCTTTCATCTGATCTAGTAGTGATTGAATCCCTAAAGGGTCTAGACCTACAAACGGTTCATCAATAATGTATAGGGATGGACTCACTAAAAATGCACACATAATCATCACTTTTTGACGCATTCCCTTAGAAAAATGTGTTGGAAACCAGTTTAATCGTTTTTCCATACGAAACTCTTTTAATAGGGAAGTTTTTCTAGCCTCAAATACATCCTTGTCCAAATTGTAGGCCATAGCAGTAAGCTCTAAATGTTCATTTAACGTTAACTCGTCATATAATACCGGCGTTTCTGGTATATAAGAAAAAGAAGAGCGATATAGTGCTGGGTCGTCCTTTAACGTCTTTCCGTTTAGTAGAATTTCCCCGTTTGCGGCATTCATTGTTCCAATAATATGCTTGATCGTTGTACTTTTCCCAGCCCCATTCAGCCCGATTAAACCCACAAGCTCTCCTTTACCAATAGAAAAGTCCAAATCATGCAATACAGGCTTTCTTGTATATCCACCTGTTACATTTTTTACTTCTAATACAGTCATTTCTACACCTCACTTCTTCTTAATTATAATTTTACCAAAGCCTGCCTTAAAAATCTTCTGTCATTTCATTTCTATCTCTCAAATTGTTAAAAAGAAAAACAAACTTGTCCTATTATATGTTAAACTCATCCTAATAATGAATAGGAGGTTTTTTTCATGAGTAACTGTATTTTTTGTAAAATAATTGATGGCTCTATCCCTAGCGCTAAAATTTATGAGGATGAACATGTGTATGCTTTTATGGATATTATGCCTCTGACAAAGGGACATACTTTAATCATACCTAAATCCCACAAGGAAAATGTATATGACTTAAGCGAAGAAGAGGCTAGCAATTTATTTAAAGTAGTTCCAAAAATTGCGTCTGCATTGAAGGATACATTTGGACCTGTCGGGATGAACCTATTAAATAATAACGGTGCCCCTGCCGGACAAAGCGTTTTCCATTTTCATTTGCATTTTATCCCTCGTTACGATCAAACCGATGGACTGAAGCTCAGTTGGAATACGAAGGAAAAAACCTATTCATCCGAAATGATTCAGGACTTGGCAAAAGAACTGTCAAATAAATTATCAGCCAACTAATTGCTTTTAAAAGGAAAAAGATTTACAATCAATAATAAGTTTCTTGCTAACGATCATGAGGATACGTTAGGAGAACTAAATAGCCTGAGAAAAGTTGAGGAGAGATGAGAAATGAATACGAAAAATCTTGTACTAATGTCTTTACTAGTTGGTGTAGGAGCAGTGCTTTACATTATTATTCCCGGCATTAACGGGGGTATGAAGCCAGACTTTATGTTGACCATGATGTTTATTGGAATACTATTATTTCCCGAGGTCAAAAGTGTATTTTTACTAGGGTTCTCCACAGGAATAATTTCAGGATTATTTTCGACCTTCCCTGGTGGCTTTGTTCCAAATATAATAGATAAGACAATCACTGCATTTGTTTTCTTTGGTCTAGTTATTATTTTAAACAAATTAGCTAACAAATTGGCCGTAGCAGTCGTTTTAACTTGCGTTGGCACTCTAATATCAGGAACTGTTTTCCTATCCACCGCTATTTTCATATTTAATGCGGGAGCAGTATTTACAGAACTCTTCCTAATAGTCGTTTTACCAGCAATACTTATAAATGGCATAGCATTTTTTATCATTTATCCCATTGTCGTAAAACTTGT
The DNA here is from genome assembly GCF_012843435.1 of Psychrobacillus sp. BL-248-WT-3. Taxonomy (GTDB): domain Bacteria; phylum Bacillota; class Bacilli; order Bacillales_A; family Planococcaceae; genus Psychrobacillus. The sequence goes on from NZ_JABAFC010000056.1 coordinate 3,405, forward strand.
GAAACGCTCTAATTTTAATACTGCACTTACCATTTAAATTATAAAAAGCTTTCCTTTTATGAGGAAAGCTTTTTTTGTATTGAATATTATGTTTTAATAATGGAAAGGAAAGGAATAATATATACATATAAGGAGTGATTTGCATGAAAGTATCACAATTATTAATTGGTGTAGCTCTTGGAGCATTAACAGGTGCGACTACTGTACTTTTATCCACCCCTAAAAGTGGTCCAGAAGTTAGGGAAAATATTAAAGCGGTATCTGCTGACTACAAAGACAAGCTTTCCGATATTAACGATCAGCTACGAAAAGTGAAGGTATCGATACAAAGCTTAAAGGCAGAATCACAGGTTATGATTCCACGAACAGTCAAAGATGTGAAAGAAAGCGTTGAAAAGTGGCAAAGCGACACAGCCCCTCTCCAACAACAATTACAAAATGAGATTTCATCCATTCAAACAGCTATTGATGAGCTTGAACAAGCACTTCCTAAGAAAAAAGAAGTTATAGTTACTAACTAACCACCAGTATGCGTTTAGTCTTTTAGATTAAAGGCATACTTTTTTTAAACCTATAGATTTTTGAATGTTTCAATTATTCTAAAATATATCTATATGAATAGCTTGCTAGACTAACTATAGGTGTCTATACTTATCGATATAGGAAATTTTGTCTAACTGGACTAATGTTGAAATAAAATAAATTATTATAAAATTAATAATATTTTCAAATATTTTATTTCAATTTTCTTACTTTATTGCTATAATGTGTTAAGATTATATACCAGAAAGAAGGCATACGAGATGACTGATCAATTTTATACGATGAAGGAAGCAATGCTATATAGTCAGCGAATCGCTCAACTTTCCAAGGCTCTTTGGAAGGCAGTGGAAAAAGATTGGCAAACATGGATTAAGCCCTATGACCTTAATATTAATGAACACCATATTTTATGGATATCCTATCATTTAAAAGGTGCGACCATTTCAGATGTAGCTAAATTTGGAGTTATGCATGTTTCTACAGCCTTTAATTTCTCTAAGAAACTCGAGGAGCGTGGATTGCTTTCTTTCTCTAAACGAGACACAGACAAGCGCAACACTTATGTAGACGTTACGGAAAAAGGTCAACTACTTTTAGAGGAAATGTATGAGAATTACCACCAAACTCCTCATTCTGTTATTGAAGGGTCTCGTCCAATGAAAGATTTGTACGGCAGGTTTCCAGACTTCATGGATGTTATGGCAGTTATTCGCAATATTTATGGTGACGACTTCATGGAAATATTCGAGCGTTCTATTCAAAATATTGATGAGTCTTTCACAAAGGCAGAATAGCGTCATATCAGCAATGTAAGCGTTCTATAAATCTTTACAATTAATAAGCTTGTATTTTATATAGAAACATCGTATTGTATGTATCTGAAATATATTTTACTATATAGGAGATGCATCAATCTTGCATTGTTGGAAAACTATTAATGTCAAAAAACAATATGGTATGGAACGGCTATTTTTCCTATCTTCCATACTAGTTATGTCCGTTTTTTCAATTGTCTATGCTTTACAAGAAACTATTAATGACTCACATAAATCTGATGACTTCTTTTGGCTATTTGCGATTGGTATGATAATGGTATATCCACTTCACAAGTTGTTTCATTTTCTTCCGTTATTTACGATTCGTGATCATATAAAAGTAACTCTTAACAGACGTTATGGTTTTCTTCCGATAGTTTCCATAAAAGTCTGTGAACCAATAAATAAATATCAGTTTATATTTTCGTTGCTTTCACCTTTTATTTTTATAAACGCTGCTATTCTAATAGGTGCTCTTGTGGCGCCACATTTTGCTCATTATTTCATTATGCTATTAGCCTATCATTGCGGTATGTGCCTGATAGATTTGATCTATGTAAAGAATTTAAGTAAATCACCTAGAAGTGCTTTTGTCGAAGAAACAGACGCTGGTTATCAAATTTTAATCGTCGCTTCCCATCATTAGTAATATGTTACACTTGTAACTAATACCCCTAATTTGATATGCTTAGTGTACATGAAGGGAGTTTAGACATGATCATATTTACTTTAGTTCTATTCTCAGCATTTTACTTGCTACAAATTAATCGAATGACATATGCACTTGTGATGTCAAAAGAAATCCCAGAAGAAAAACATCCTAAGATTTTTAGAACCATTAATATATTAATTACGATTCTTCTTGTATCTTTCTATGTTGAGTTAGTTTACGCAGTTTAATAGAAAAATTGACCCAAATCATTTATATGATTGGGTCATTTCTTTTATTAGCCATACAGTGACTAAGAACACCTAAGTGTCCTTAGTCATTGATTACGTTAGTAGATGAAAGCAGCGCCAACGATAATCAAAAGAATAAACAGAACTACCAATAAAGCAAAACCTGAACCAGCACCAGCACCAGAGCCACCGCCGTAGTTGTATTGTCCACCCATTTAGAACACCTCCTCTTTCTAATTTATCTTATGCGGTGGTTTCCAAATATGGTGGGCAAATGCACGGGAACCATTTTTGTTTTTATTTCGTTTATGGTATAGTTACAGTTGCAGCAAGATGAAGTTAGGAGAGATTTTTATGAAAAAAACAGTTTTATCATTAACATTAGCAGCATCTGTTCTTGCATTAGGGGCTTGTAATGACAATGAATCTGCAGATAGCAGTAAAGTAATTGCATCCTCTAAAGTAGGCGACATTACACAAAATGATTTATATGAAGAAATGAAGGCTTCTATTGGAGATCAAGCTTTTCAACTTCTTATGATTGAAAAAGTATTAGACTCTAAGTACGATGTTACCGACAAACAAGTAGATGCTCAGCTAAAAGCAGATAAAGAACAACTTGGGGAAAACTTTGAAACATTGCTTGCACAACAAGGATACACAGAAGAATCCTACAAAAAGTATTTACGTCTTAACCTTCTACAAGAAGCTGCTCTTATTGAAGATGTAGAAGTTTCAGAAGATGAAATTAAGGCTGAATATGAAAATACGAAAAATGAAATTAATGCACGCCACGTGCTTGTAGAGGATGAAGAAACGGCTAAGAAAGTTAAAGCTGAATTAGAATCCGGAAAAGATTTTGCGGAAGTGGCAAAAGCTTATTCTACAGAACCAGCTGCACAACAAAGTGGTGGAGAATTAGGTTGGTTTGGTAAAGGTGCAATGGCTGCAGAATTTGAAGAAGCTGCATTTGCCTTAGAGCCTAACGTAATCAGTGAGCCAGTTCAATCTAGCTTTGGATTCCACGTTATCGAAGTTACGGACAAGCGTGAAGTTAAAGAGTCATATGATGACAAAAAAGCAGAGTTAGAGAAAAACTTGAAACTTGAAAAAGCAGATCAAGCTGCATTACTACCTAAAATTTCTAAATTGTTAAAAGATGCTAAAGTTGACATCAAAGATAAAGATTTAGAAAAAGCGTTGGATGAATTTTTAGCTGCAGGAGACGCTGCAGGTTCTACAGAGCAACCAGCAGCTGAAGAAGATGCAACAACTGAAGAAACTGAAAAATAATTAGATATCGTTTTGATAAAAGAGACCGCAACTTTATAGTTGCGGTCTCCTTTTATCTTTTAGCTGGACATATAAAAAACCGTAAAGGTCTACTTAACCTTTACGGTTTTTCTAGCTATTCAAAAGTAGGTTTATAGAAGGAACGATTTTCTAATGGGAATAGACGCTCAGTGAATTCACCTGGGTTTGTTTTTGCTAAAGCACGATTAAGCATATTCATCTTGGCATCGATATTATCAATATAGTGCAAGATCTCCGCTTCACGCACCATTGGACGCTTAGGACTGCCCCACTCTTCTTTACCATGATGAGAAAGCACCATATGCTGAAGGAGCATTATTTCTTCGCCTTCAATTTGAAGCTCTTCCGCTGCCTTTGATATTTCATTTACCATTATCGTAATATGCCCTAGAAGGTTACCTTCAATTGTATACGTAGTAGCGACAGGACCAGAAAGCTCTAAAACCTTCCCAATATCATGTAAGATGATTCCGGCATACAAAAGATCCTTGTTTAATGTTGGATACAGCTCACAAAGCGACTTCCCTAGCTTGAGCATAGAAACAACATGATCGATTAGACCAGAGGCATAATCATGGTGATTTTTAGTAGCAGCCGGATATGTCATAAAAGCAGTTTGATGCTTTTTCATTAAATGGCGTGTTACACGTTGTATCAAAGGATTTTTCATCTCAAAGAAAAATTGTAGTAACTCCTCCATCAATTCTTCTTTTGACTTTTCTGCTGATGGGACTAAGTCATTAATAGATATCGTCTCGTCTGATTTCACAGGTCGGATACTTTTTACTCGTAGCTGGAATTTCCCGCGATAGTCTTGGATTTCTCCACCGACACGCACTATTTGACTAGCTGCGTATTGCTTTTCATGCTCCTCATTCGTATCCCATAGCTTCGCTTCAATATCTCCACTTTTATCCTGCAATATAAGTGACATAAACGGTTTTCCAACGGTAGTGATACCTTTAGTTGATTGTTTTATCAGTAAGAAATGATCGACAGGATCTCCTACTCGTAGCTGTGTAATTCCCTTCATCTCAAAACCCCTCCACTTCCAACTTGTAATGTCGCTACATCTATTATATGAGCCTCTTTCCAACTAAGACGCATATGCTCATGACACGTAAAATATAGTAGCTGATGTTCATTTTGTAGCTCTTTCATTAATTGTACCACTTGTTTTAAGCGGTTTCGATCGAAATGTACAAATGGATCATCTAGAATAATAGGAAAAGCTACCCTATTCTTTAAGGAAACGGCTAATGCAATCCTTAATGCAATATACGCCTGCTCCTTCGTGGCCTGACTTAGCTCTGCTATTCGAAATCGTTCTCCACTAGGTTTAACCGCTTCGAATAATCCCTCGGGTGTAAATTCTAACAGCTCGTAGGATTCGTTCGTTAATATCCTAAAATAGCTTTTGGCTTTATCAAGTACGTCTGGCAGCCGTTCTTCTTTTAACTGCAACACTGTCTGCTTGATTGCTTCTGTTACCGTTTTATAAGCAGCCCATTTTTTTACTAACTCATACAGCTCTGATTTTTTCTCTTCTAATTGCTGTAATTTTTGACTTTGTTCTTCATTCTCGAGTAAGCGGCTCGTTTCATAAAGTAAGGTTGCTTTTTCTTCTAAAAGGAATTGACTTTTTTCTTTCATCGCCTCTAGAGTTTCTCTTGCTGTTACTTCAAAGCCTTCTTCAAAATCATTTATGTTTACTTTTCGATCGCCTAATTGCATTCTCACATGCTCTAATTCTTTTTCTAGTGACGCTCTAGTTTGAGATACTACATGCGCTTGGTAAAAATCACTTTCTGTTGAAACTCCCGCCTCCGTAAACAGCGTAGTAATCTGCTGTTCCTGAGCGTTTAATAACAATTCTAGCTCATTTAACTTTTCTTGTAGCTTTGTTATTTTACTAAGAGTACTCTGCTCTTCTTCAAGCCGTTTCTTTTCTTTCAAATAAATTTCCCGGAGCTGATGAAATAAAATATCTTCTACTAACTGGGATTTCACTAAGGACTGTGCTCTGCGTTCCAAGTCCCTTAAATTTCTACTGACTTCCTCGAGCTTACCTTCCATCTGGTCAAGTTGGATTTGTTGATTTTGAATAAGTCTTAACCTGGTAAATAACTCAGGCAGTAGGCTTGGGGATAATTCCTCATCAATTTGATAAGTTCTTAAAAAGGCATAAATTTTACGCTTACATTCCTTCTTTTGGTGTTCAATTTCTGAGATAACACCTTCTAGACGCATGATTTGATCCTTAAGACTTTTTAATTCGTCCTCTAATAAATCTGTATATTGCTTAGCCTCATTATCTTTTTGAAGACCTTTGATGAGCAAGGTAAACCCGCCATATATCCCAGCACTTATAATGACAGTAAGGAGCGCAATTAGCCAATTGGAGGCAAGAAAACTAAAGATTAACCCAACTATCAGTACAAATCCTACTAGTGAGACCAGAATACCTTTTGCGTTACTTTGACCCTTAGATGAATTACGTGAACGTTTAGATTCACTTAGCCGTTTTTCTAGCTGCTCGACATCCTGCATTTTCAGGTTTAGCAAACGTTCTTCTTGTTGAAATTGCTGAGTAAGCTGCTCTTGTTGGTTAAGCATCGTCACCAGCCGGTCCTCCTGCTGGATTGATACATCAGCCGTCACTATATCATTTAAGCTGCTTTTCCAATCAATTCCAACTAGGCTAAGCTCTTGCATTTGCTGTTGGAGAGTTTTACTATGCTCCTCTTCTAACTGGACTCGTTTTGCACGCAATTGATGCCATTGGGATTCCTGGCTTAAAAAGCCTTGGATTTCCTCTAGATTTTCTGGATCTATTGCTTCACTACTATGGGCAATTGACTGCAGCTCCTGCTTAAATTGTTCTACCGCTATTTGAGTATTGGTCTGCTTGTCCTTAACAGCCTCATATCGTCGAAGACCTTCCGGAGGAAATGAATGACTTGGTAGCTTATCCAATTTCTCTAAAAGCTCATTTTCCGCTATTTTTAACGGTTTTAATTGCTTCCAATGTGAATAACTTTGAAGTTGGTCCGCTAGCTCTTTCTCACGTCCTACCGATTCTTTTAAGATACTTTCAATCTCATTTAAACGCTGGATGGAGGGCTCGTACTTTTCCACTTGGTCCATTTGTGCCTTCCAAGCAGTTTCAAGCTGTCGTATCTCCTCCATTTTTTGATTGATGAAGGGCTTTCGTCCAGTAGGCTTATATAGCTCTCCCATTTCTTTTGCAAACTGCATTTCAACGCTAGATAACGTGTCCATTCCTGTAGTTCCAGAAGAAAGTAAAGTACGTGTCAGCTCTTCCTCCGTCATTTTTTCAAACCCTTGTAGCTGAAGTAAAGAAAATGAAAAGATTGCCTCATAGTCAGCTCGACTATAAGCATTCAATATTGTCGCAAGCTCCTTTTCTCCTCCACGAGTCCCATCCTCAAAATATAAGGTAACATCTCCACTTGCCTTCCCTTTTACTCTCTCGATGAAAACTCTACTGGCATCGTCCATTAGAATTTGTATTTTACCTCCGTAGGTGGCATTACTTCTAGGCTCATATCTTAACAGCTGTGAATTTCGTTGTGGGAAGCCAAAAAGGATGTGAAGTATAAATTGCTGAATCGTGGACTTCCCTGCTTCATTTTCTCCATAGAATACGTTAATCCCATCATGTACATTAACTTCTAGATTTTCATGCTTTCCAAAGCCATATATGTGGAGCTTTTCTATTTTCATACCCTCTACACTCCCCTCGATACAGCCTTGTTCAGTAATTGTTTGGATTCTTCTTTGACCTCTTCAATGAAATGCTCGTCAATGCTTGGTAGATATCGACTACCTTTTGGATGCTGATACAATTCTTTTACGGCAAGCTTCCACTCGGCAGAATCCCACCCTTCCCATATTTCCGAAAGTATAAGTGCTTCGTTTAACTGACTAGCTGGTAGGTTAATAGTTAAATCCTTGAGGAGAATAAATGGATTATGCTTGTCTAGAGATTCCTGAAAAATAGCTAGCCACTCCTCCTTCGATGAGGCATCAAGCATTTCAAAAGTTTCCTCTGAGATATCGGAAAGCGTAAGTTCTATTATGGCATTTCCATTCTTTTCAACGTAATCTTTCAACTCCTGCTCTACAAGGCTTATCAATTCATTGGCATGGATTATATGCTTGCAGGAAACCTCTAACTGTTCGTATATAAACATGCTACATGGAACAAATTGTAGGTTCGTTTTATCTTTGGAGAGAGTTACCTCATAAAAACCTTTCTTACCTCTTTCATTTCGATGGCGGCTTTGAATATTACCTGGATAAACAATAGCAGGATCCATATGTAATACCTGTCGCTTATGTATATGTCCAAGCGCCCAGTAGTCATACCCCTTCCCGATCAAATCACTTTGACGAAACGGAGCATACACATCATGCTCTCTGTCTCCCTCTACGCTTCCATGTAGCATTCCGATATGGTAGCCCTGGCCACTGGCATTCGGATAATAGGAATGCATCGCCTCTCGAATATGGCGCTCCTTATAGCTAAAGCCGGAAATATGAACCTGATTTCCTTGGACAGCAATCGTTTTAGTCTCTACGTCCTGGCCAAACACCTGTACATTGTCAGGTAACTGGAAACGCACCCAGTTGCCACTCAAATGATCATGATTCCCATGACAAATAAAAACTGGTATCCCGACTTCTCGAAGAGCTTCCATTCCCCTTTGAAATAAATGCTGGGCTCTCAAGCTCCGATTTTCTCCATCGTATATATCACCGGCTATTAGGACAAAGTCAGGCTTCGTCGTAACAGCATACTGAATCATATTTTCAAAGGCATGAAACGTGCTTTCTCTAATTTCCTGCCATCTATTTTTAGGGATAGATGAAAGACCTTTAAAGGGGCTATCTAAATGTAAATCTGCCACATGTAAAAAACGAATTGCTGCCATTCTACTACTCCTCACTAAAAATAGAATATTTGTTCTTATTTTATCATATAGAAAAGGCTATACACAAATAAATGTGTGATAGCCCTACTTTTATTTCTTTTCTAATTGTATTTGTACAAGAGATGACACTAAACCAGTTATCCCTGCCGTTAACCCCGCCGGCAGGCTAAAGAGAAAGTAATACCACTGTCCTGTATATATGGAAAGCCCTAAGAAAATTAATGGCATTCCGATTAAAGCAAACAAGGATGCAACGAGTGCCCATTTAGCTTTAGTCATGATTTATTCCTCCTTTACTAGTTTTTCTTTTCCGCTATTACAGCAGCTATTCCATAGGAACCCATATGAACAACCCATAAACCTGTCATTATAAAAAATGCAAGTCCAGGTCCCTCCATAATGATGATAATCATCCATGCTACTAATAAGCCAGCAGTTGTGACTATCCATGAATAAGATCTAGCTATCGTATGAACTTGATTGTATCTTTCGTCAAACCATCTTCTCTTTTTTCCTATCCTATAAAATATATAAATAAAATAATCAATGAACTAACTATCGCCGTTGGTAACCCAATTAAAAACGTGAACCAATCAAATTCTCCATTCATTTAATCGTCCCCTTCGTAAATGAAAATGTCTTCTATATAACATTTGAATAACCTGGAAAGCTTAAAAGCCAATTGAATAGATGGATTATACTTTCCTTTTTCTAAAGAAATGATAGTCTGCCGAGACACCTCCAGTTTTTCTGATAATTCATCCTGCGTCAATCCTAGTTCCATTCGCTTATCTCGAACATAATTTTTCACCGGTACCCTCCCTTTTGTAAAGCTAACTTTACGTAAAGTATACTTTACTTTACGAAGCAATGTCAAGCTGACTTTACTTTTATTTTTTAATTTTTGTTGTATAATGAATTTTAAGAATACATAAGGGGTGTATGATACATGAAAGCATATAAATTCACGGCATTCGAGCCGAACGGGGAACTAATCATTGAGGAAACATGGAATTACGAAAACGACGACGAGGCGAAAAAGCAAGGCGAGGAAGCAATTAACGAAAAAGGCTATGGCAATAAAACACACCGCCTTGTTAATAGCTCCGGCAAGCTTATATTGTTTCATGTATAAATGAAAAAAGGACTTAGCACCGTAATTACGAACGGGCTAAGTCCTTTTTTATTGGTCAATCCAATTCCAAGGTTTAATCTCTCCAAGTTTTGCATTATGGATACCTTCCACCTCTTTAAGCTTCAGCAATTGTTTTACTGGACCTGTCACTACTGCTCCGTATACTTGAAACCCTTCTTTTTGAAGATAGTCATATCTCTCTTGAAGGTAAGCTGTTCCTAGTAATGTTTCCGCAAGGTTTCTATCTTCTTCGATCATTTTCCCCATATTTTTAAGCATGATTTCTTGGCTTTCTTTGACTGTTTCGGTGTTTAAATTAGTGGTCGAATATGTGATGTTAAAGTCTTCATCTACATGTTTAAATCCAGCTAACCCCCAAGGTTTTGCTAATGTTATATCGTTTTCACTGCCACTCCAGCCACCTTCAGTGAAGTTCTTTAACTCCCCCATATAAACAGGCATCCAAAGTACATCTACTTGATAATTGGAAACCAATTCTAGTAACTCCTCTGGAGAGTAATACCTGTTCGTTGAAAAGGCTAGTTGCGCAACATTTCCTTGATCAATGTGCTCTAACTGGTTCCAAACATCCGGCATCTCCGTTTCGTCTAGTTTCACATTTGTTACAGGATTATAGGGTAAAGAAAAAGGAAATTCTTTATGACTACTATAGGGAAAATACTCATTAACAGTAGTAGTATAAGCGTCTATAAGAGGTTTATTTAAGCTAATCTTTGTAATAGCAAACTCCTCTTTACCTATTATTTTTATTAAAGGAAATTCAATTTTTTGTGTTAAAAATGGGTTAATTTCATTCGTGCCATCGAAAAAAATACTGGAGGTATAACCCGGATAGGTCCAATCAACCGCTAGTTTCTGATAAAATTCCGTGCGCTTTCCTATGTTAGTAGCTTCATAGATCATAGATACAGTAAACATATAAACAGCATATACAAGAAAAATCCCTAGAAGCACACGAACGACATTAAAAGATAATTTCCATGAAAATCGTTTTTTATGTTTTTGTACAATTGCTTTTGCTTTATCATCATTCCATTCCATCTTTTCCACTCCTATCAAAATCCTTGCCAAGTCGCTCTGCCAATTGTTTAAATCGTTGTCGTGCCCTATGTATCGTTACTTTAACTTGGTCTAGCGTAATCTCTAGCGTAACTGCAATCTCCTCATAGGAAAATTCCTCAAATTCTCTTAAATACAAAATGGTTCGGTAATTTTCTGGGAGCAGCAGGGATACATCCTTGATCTCATGGGAACTTTCCTGAGTTAATAAATCGTCCTCCGGTATCCCGTAAGGACTTACATATTCCTCTGAATTGGAGAGATAGTCATAGAGGGGAACCCACCTCCACCTCTTTCGCTTTCGCCATTCATCCATATATGTATTTCTAGCTACCTTATATAGCCAACTTTTCACCTGCCCCCCTTCATATAAATCAAGGGAGAGTGTCGCTCTATAAAAGGTCTCCTGTACAAGCTCTTCTGCAATAGTATCTGAACCGGTTAGTTTAAGTAAATAAAAGTAGAGAGGCTTCGCATACGCCAAATAGACTGTTTCTAAATCATCTTGCCTTTGCTTCTTCATACCCTGCCTCCCTTCTAACCTAAAACGTTTGGATCTCTATATTGTTACAGTCTAAATTAAATTTTTGGGAAAATATATAGGAGGAGTAATAGGGGGAGCCACCTTTGTGGGGGGTGGCTTGTTGGTTTATGGGCGCTTTTTATTGATTTACGGGCGTTTTTCGGGAATGTAAAATATTTTGTGTAAATGTATTACTATCTTTATTCTAAACACATACTTACTTTATCCGTTAAGGGG